>DDSC01000013.1 GCA_002343265.1 Micavibrio sp. UBA2400 | reverse complement strand
CTTTTCGGGAGGGCGGTTAGCTCAGCGGTAGAGCACTGCCTTCACACGGCCGGGGTCACTGGTTCGATCCCAGTACCGCCCACCACCTCTCCCCTAATCTGTAGCCGTATTTCAAGAAGATTGCGCTGCGACAGGGCGTTGCATCCGCTCACATGATGTTACAGCCTTTTGCACTATGGCTTTTTGAGCTGACGACTACGCCATTGCCACGGCGCTTCGGCAGTGCCAGACCACAGGCCGCGGAAACGAGACTGCGCCAAGGCCTCAAGCTCGACATACTGCGGACTTAAATCCTGGTAGGCCATGGCCCAACCACTGCGAACCTGCAAGGCCGCCAGATCTAGATCATTGATACCGCATGTCCCCACTTGCTGGCCGTGGCTGTCCTTGCCCCGAATGTAACAAATAATTTGATTTTGCCCGACGAGTTGCTGGAGCATGTTTTTAGCTTGTGTCGCACAATCGTAATCCTGCCCCCTTTTGTCCCGGCAGGTCTGGCCAAGATCGGGCGCATCAACGCCCCACAATTTAACCACCTGCCCATTAAGGGACAGAACATCCCCCTCGACGGCCGTACCAGACCCGACCACGGTCGGAAACGGCGGCTCAGCGGCCTGCAAGCAAAAAGGAAACAAAACAAGCCAAACCAGAAGTCGAAACATTGTTAGGCTGTTAGCACAGATTCCCTTCGCAGCCGAGACAGACTCAGTTACTGTGCCGCGTATGACTTCGGCCCCGCTTGACCGCATTGCCCTTGCCGCCCGTGCTTTTGAGATTGCGCGCGAGGCCGGTCAGATCGTGTTAAAAAAGCGCAATGCCAGCTTACGGATACAAGCCAAGAAGGACGGATCACCCGCGACCGCTGCTGATATCGCCTCCGAGGAGCATATTATTGCTGCTCTAGGCCGGCTTACCCCGGATATTCCAATTGTCGCTGAAGAATCCTCACCAAGCCTAGCCCGGCAGGCCAACGCATCCTTCTGGTTGATTGATCCGCTTGATGGCACCAAAGACTACATAGCTGGCGAGTCTGAATTCACGATCAATCTCGCCCTTATCGTAAATAACCAGCCCGCGCTGGGCGTGCTGCACGCACCCGCCCTCGAAGAAACTTATATTGGTATCCCCGGCGGTGAGGCCACGCGCGTTCGCCAGGAGCGGGCGGTTCAAATATCGTCCCGTTGCCCGCCGCCTAATGGTGTCACCGTTGTATCCAGCCGTCGCCATGGCGATGATCTTGAGCTGAAGAAATACCTCGGCGAGGTTAAAGTGGCCACACACAAGCGCATGAGCAGTGCCCTGAAATTCGGGCTGATCGCCGCTGGTGAAGCCGATTTATATCCCCGCTTTGGCCGCGTCATGGGCTGGGACGTGGCCGCTGGCCATGCCATCATTCTGGCTGCTGGCGGCCGCCTGACAACAGCCACAGGCCAGCCAATTGATTACACCGCACCTGGCTGCGATATACCCAACTTTATCGCTCGTGGACGATTGAATTGCTAAGGATCAGGAGACAAGTATGAATATGAACATGCGTAATCAGAAGCTGATGACTGGTGTTTTGACACTGTGCCTACTGGGTATCATCCCCGGCGCAGGATTAGCGCAATCTATAGCCCTGCTCACGGCGGCACAGCAGCAAAGTCTGCGCACAGCGGCCACTCAAGGCCCCAACCAATTACTGTCTACGATTTACAATTTGGTTCGCCAAACCCCACAGGCTGCCCAAGCTATTGTGAACGAAGCCGCCCGCTATCAGCCGGCCATGGGGCAGTCTATGGCCGCTTTGGCCAATCGGGCCCTGACTGAACTGGCAACGGAAAAGCGTGCACTACAAAGCCGGTCACAGGCAATCCCTTCTACACAAACAATCAAGACAAGCCGCGCTGCTTCGGCCCCGTCCGCTACAGCTACGTCTGGCTTATCCGCTGGTGGTTGGATCGCCACGGGCCTTGGTGCAGGTGCTCTTGGCGCCGTCGCAGCCTTTGGGGCAGGAAGCGGCAGCGGGGGGAGTTCCCCCACTCCCTTTTTCGCGGAATACCAGGCGAACTGGGGACTGGACTCGATGGATGCTGCGAGCGCCTATAATCGCACCGCCACCGGCGCGGGTGTACTTGTTGCCTATGGCGACACGGGCTTGGATACTGACCACCCCGAATTTAGTGGGCAATTCAGTGATGGCTACAATGCGCTAAACGCCACTTCCGGAATTTCAGCCATCGAAGATGATCCGACCGGGACCGGCCATGGCACTTTTGTGGCGGGTATTATTGCGGCGCGACGCAACGGAACTGGTGTGCATGGGGTGGCTTACAATGCGGACCTGCTCCCGATCAAGATGTTTGATAACTCCACCTCAGCTACACCCGCTGAGACAGCAGCGGGTGTCAGCTATGCCGTATCCGCCAATGCAGATATCTGGAATGGCAGCTATGGCTATACAACGCCCCCGAGCATTGTTGCAATCGAGGCGGAGCTGGACGCCTACGAGGCCGCAATCAGTAGCGGCATGATTATGGTGTTTTCGACCGGGAACGACGGCGACCCTGACCCGTTTTTCCCCGCCGCGATGCCCTATATTCAGCCAGCGAATGATGGGTCAGGTCTCTACACCACCAACACCAATGCCAAGAACTATTCCGCGACAGCCTCCCAGCTTCTGGCGGTTGCTTCGGTTGATGAATCCGGCACCATTTCGTCGTTCAGTAATCGCTGTGGCGTTGCCGCAGCCTGGTGCCTCGCCGCCCCCGGCGGCGCTATTGTCTCGACAGATGTAGGTGGCGGCTACGCAACCGGCAGCGGCACCTCGTTCGCGGCCCCCCATGTGGCCGGTGCGGCCGCGCTGTTGCTGGATAAATATCCATCCCTAACCCCGGCGCAGGTTGTCGCGCGGTTGCTGACGACAGCAACCAAAACCGGTATTTATGCCACAACAGCTACATATGGTCAGGGCCTGCTCAACATGACCAGTGCCACCTCTTTCGTTGCGATGCCAATTGTACCGCTGGGAGCCTCGCTCTCCGGACCGCTTGTTCCACTGAGCGCAAGCCAGCTTCAGCTCAGTGCGGCGTTTGGCGATGGCTTGTCTCGTTCGCTTAGCAACATGACATTCAAACCCGTGGACAGCTTTGATGGTGCCGCGATTGAGACCAGCGGCGCTGACCTGCTCAAAGAGCAAAGTCGGAGCAATAGCCAGACAGATGGGTTGCGGCGTTTTGGGCAAACTCATCAGACGCTGACGCTTGATCGAAGCGGCACCACGGTTGTCAACTGGCAACAGGTACGTGCGACCGATCAGGCGGCCGCCCAGACCGAAGCTCTGGTCACCACTCACTTCACACCCGGCAGTAGCGTTTCAGTTGGCTATATGAACGACCCGGCACTGGGCTTCGGCCTCATGGGGGATGGCACTGTAACCCAGAATGAAAGCCGTTCGCACGGTGCGTTCCTCTCCCCCTATCTCGGGTTAGCGCAGGATGGCGTCAATATGATGGCGCAGACCCGTGTCGGTGGTATGACGCTACGCGCGGCGTCCTTTAGTGGCAGCGCTGAGGCTAGCACCTCGGCCAGTGCCTATGGTGCCGCGGCCGAGTTGGTCTTTGCGCCATATCAAGGCAGTGCCATTGCCCTACAAAGCGGCTTTGTGCAGGAATCCCACAGTTTCCTTGGCAGCGAGAGCGAGGGGGCCATGGCCTTTGGCGAAACAAGCACCAGCTACGTCGGCGTGTCCGCCAAGCTTCCGCTAGACGGCCAGACCGATCTGGTTGGCAGCTATTTTGTTGGCCAGAGTCAGCTTGATAGCACCAGCCAATCTCTCATTTCCGGATTCAGCCCGGTTGGCTCCAGTGCCTTCAGCCTCGGCGCAGTCCGGCGTAATCTGGCCGTGACTGGCGACCGCGCAGGGCTGATGCTTAATCAGCCGCTCCGGGTTAATTCCGGCACGGCCAACCTGCGGCTGCCCAATGGTGTCGATCGGGCGCATCAGGTCAGCTATAACAATGTCAGTGCGGCGCTGTCTCCAACCGGGCGCGAACTGGATATCGAAGCGTTCTACAGCGCCCCGCTCAGCCAGCGGAGCCAGCTCAATGCCAGTATCATGTACCGTCATCAGCCGGATCATATCGCGTCGGCCGATGCTGAAGTACAAACACTGGTACGCTGGCAAGCGAAGTATTAGCCCGCATCTCCGGCACTATCCTCGCCCTGAATGCGGTGAGCCAACGCAGCGGCGAGGAACATATCGATATCGCCGTCCAGCACCCCCCCGGTATTGCTGGTTTCGACCTCGGTTCGCAGGTCTTTAACCAGCTGATAGGGCTGTAGCACGTACGAGCGGATCTGGTGCCCCCAGCCAATATCAGTCTTGGCGGCTTCAATAGCGTTGGCTTTCTCCTCGCGCTTGCGCATCTCCAGCTCATAAAGCTTAGCTTTCAGCATCTTCATGGCCTTGTCGCGGTTGGCGTGCTGGCTGCGCTCCTGCTGACAGGCCACGATGGTATTGGTCGGAATATGCGTAATGCGGACTGCACTATCGGTCTTGTTCACGTGCTGCCCGCCCGCACCTGAGGCGCGGTAGGTATCAACTTTCAGATCCTTGTCGAGGATTTCAATCTCGATTTCGTCATCAATCACCGGGCTCACACTAATAGCGGAAAAGCTGGTGTGACGGCGCGCATTGCTGTCAAACGGGCTGATGCGCACCAAACGATGCACGCCACTCTCGGTTTTCAGCCAGCCATAAGCATTTTCGCCACTGATTTGCACTACAGCACTTTTCAGACCGGCCTCGTCACCTGCGCTTTCGTCCAGCCAGCTGATTTTATAGCCCCGCTTTTCAGCCCAGCGCAGATACATGCGGAGCAGCATCTGTGCCCAGTCCTGCGCCTCAGTGCCGCCCGCCCCCGCATTAACTTCAAGGTAACAGTCGTTGCCATCAACCTCACCGCTCAATAGGCTTTCCAATTCACGCTGGGCGGCGTCTGTCTTGAGTGCCAGAATGGCAGTTTCGGCTTCGCGGATCATGGCAGCGTCTTTTTCGCCTTCCGCCAGCTCAAGAAGATCAAGTCCGTCCTTCAGCTCTGTTTCCAGCTTGCGATAACCGCCAATCGCTTTATCCAGATGCGTACGCTCGCGCATCAGTTTTTGCGCCGTTCGGCTATCATTCCACAGGTTCGGATCTTCGGAGAGGGCGTTCAGTTCCTCAAGGCGGCGGGTAGCATTATCCCAGTCAAAGATGCCTCCGTAGCAACGAGAGGGACTTGCGGATATCGGCAACCGCTTGTTCGATTTCGGCACGCATGGGGAAAACTCCTGTAATTTCAGGGGGAACATATTAACTTCTGGCAATAAATGCAATTGCAAGTTTCTGTCACAAAAGCTTCACACTGCATTAATCTTCCTTGTGCTACGCCTTGGCCATAAGGAGGACCACCATGATGACCCCTACCGTACGTCAAGCCACCGGCCCAAGCGATGCCTTCCTAGTCCTCACTAATGCACCGCGCGAGGTGTTTAGCTTTGACAGTCGCCTGCCCGCCAAGGTGATGCGCCTACCCGCTCGCTTTGCCCCGCGTAACAGCTAGCGTCTAGTAGATTCCCCCCAAATCGTCTGCACCTGCGGGCTGCTGCGGAGGCAGATAGCTGGGAATCCCCGTCTGGCTATCAGACGGCGGTAACGGCGTGACAGTACTGGTGATTGCGCCACCCGGCTGATCAGGCATCCGGATAACACCCGGCAAGGCATCTGTATTGAGCATATCAATCGGGTTCTCAATTATGCCTGCTCGTGGCTCGGTTCCCGGTTTGAATGCTTCCCACAGGCTATTGCTGTCACCCGGTCCGGCCAAGCGACCAGTAGCCGGATTAACCCGGACCAGACGCAACCCGGAGGGTACACGGAACGCAACGGGTGGTGTCCCAGCCAAGGCCTCAGCCATGAAATCGCGGAAGATTGGCGCAGCATTGGCACCACCGGTTTCGCTCTTGCCGCCGAGATCGCGCGGCTGATCGAAGCCGATATAAAGACCAACCGCAAGGTCCGAGGAGAACCCGACAAACCAGTTATCTTTATAGTCGTTTGTGGTACCGGTCTTGCCAGCAAGCGGCCAGGGCAGCCCCTTCGCCCGCGTGCCTGTACCGCGCTGGATGACTCCTTCCAATATATGCGTCATCTGATAGGCGCTGCGGGGATCAATCAACTGCGGGCGCTCGTCCGCAATAGCGGGGGTTGGTAAGCCGGGCTTCCACATAACATCCGCACAGCCCGCGCAGGCGCGCTGGTCATGCCGGAACAGGATTTTGCCCTCCTTATCCTGAATACTGTCGATCAGGGTCGGAGTAATCTTGCGCCCGCCATTCACAATCTGGGCATAGGCGGTCACCATGCGTAGTACAGTCGTTTCGACGGCGCCGAGCACCACGGATAAATTCGGCGGCATTTTATCAACAACACCGAACGATTCAGCAATACGCGCGATTTTCTCCAGCCCGACCTGCGCTGCCATGCGCACCGTCATGACATTGCGGGATTTTTCCATTCCGACGCGCATAGTGGTCGGACCCAGAAAATCATCAGAGAAATTGCCCGGCCGCCACTCCGGCAAGCCCGGCCCCTGAGGCAAACTGACCGGTGCATCCAAAATCAGTGTGGAAGGGGTAAATCCACTTTCAAGCGCTGCCAGATACGCTAGGGGTTTAAAGGAGGATCCCGGCTGGCGCAACGCCTGTGAGGCGCGGTTAAACACACTCATGCGCGGCGAAAATCCTCCCACCATCGCCAGTACCCGCCCGGTGTTGGGGTCCATCGCTACCAATGCCCCCTGCACCGCAGGCACCTGCTGCAAGCTGTAATCAGCGCCTCCACCAAGCTTGTCGACCAGCACCAGATCACCCACCGCAAGCACATCCGCAGGAAGCTTGATCTCCGGTCCCAGCTTTTGCCCCGGCTGCCATGCCCGTGCCCATTTTAACTGCTCGAGAGCAATCGTGCCACGTGAACCATCTCTGAGCAGAACTTCAGCCAGACTGCTGCTAAGCGATGTCACCGCTGCCAACTGCCACATCTCGCCGCCCGCGGGTATAGGCGTTGCCGCGAGTACGCTGCGGATATCCTGCCCACGCGCAACTTTGGCCACCGGCCCGCGCCAGCCGTGGCGGCGATCATATTTGACAAGTCCTGCACGCAACACCCGTGTCGCAATGTCCTGCAAACGGGGATCAACGGTCGCTCGCACCAGCAGCCCACCGCTCAACACCTGATCTTCTCCATAGAGCTCAACCAGCTCGCGCCGGACTTCTTCCGTAAAGTAATCGCCGCCGCGATAAAACTCTCCTTCAGAGCGCGGCTTGATTTCTATGGGTTCAGCCTTGGCCTGATCACGCTGCGCGAGGGTGATCTTGCCATCATCAAGCATGCGGTCGAGCACATAATTGCGGCGCTCCAGCGCCGCGTCCTTGTTACGCACGGGGTGATAATTGTTTGGTGCCTTAGGCAGAACGGCAAGATAAGCGGCTTCGGCAATGCTCAACTCATCCAGAGTTTTATTAAAGTATGTCAGTGCGGCCGCCGGAACGCCGTAGGCGCGCTGCCCTAGGAAAATCTCATTGAGATACAGCTCCAGAATTTCATCCTTAGTAAAGGCACGTTCAATCCGGAAGGCCAGAATGGCTTCGCGCACCTTACGGGCGATGGAGACCTCGTTGCCGATCAAGAAATTCTTGGCCACCTGCTGCGTAATGGTCGAGGCTCCGACAGGGCGGCGGTTACTTCCCATATTCTGGACATTAATCAGGACAGCACGGGCCAACCCCATAAAATCAACACCGGGATGCTCGTAGAAATTCTTATCCTCGGCGGACAGAAATGCATCGAGTACGCGCTGCGGAAACCGCCCGATTGGCACAAAAACACGGCGCTCACTTGCAAATTCGGCCATCAGGCGACCATCACCTGCGTGCACTCGGCTTACCACCGGCGGATTATAGTTCTGGAGCTGATTAACATCGGGAAGACCCTGACTGTAGCCCACGATCAGGAGCATGCCGAGCACAGCACCGACCATGCCCAGCATCAACCCGATCGACACCATCCACGCAAAAAAACGCACACCCGGCTCCTTCGCACCACACCACTGGCCGCGACTATAAACGCTCTATCGGCTTGACGCTAGGGTCCGGGCAGACGACTGGCCCGGCGGAATACGGAAAAATTCCCCCACCGCCTGCTCAATCGCTAGCACAATTTTCTGCTGATGATCGGCTTGCATCAAACGGCGGGCTTCCGTTCGGCTCGACAAATACCCCATCTCCACCAGCACAGAGGGAATATCCGGTGCCTTGAGCACTGCAAACCCGGCCGAGCGGTGGGGATTGGCGGTCATGCTTAGGCTGTGAGTGTGAAAGGACTTCACCAACCGATCTGCAAAACTGCGGCCATCATTCAGTGCAGCTCGATGACTCATGGAAATCAGAATACTGGCGGCGGTATCATTCCCCTCGACCTGTTCAAGACCAGCCAACTGGTCGGCACGGTTTTCATTATCCGCCAGCTCCGCAGCTTCTCTGTCAGAGGCCGTGTCCGATAATGTGTAAATAGTCGCCCCCCGCACATCGCCACTGCGAATGCTGTCGGCATGCAACGAGAGAAACAGGTCAGCACCAGCGTTGCGGGCGATTTTAACGCGCCCTGGAAGGGAAATAAACCGGTCACGACTACGGGTTAGTTTCACGCGATAGTGCCCTGAACTTTCCAGTTGGGTCTGTAGCCGCTTAGCCATCATCAAGGTCAGGTCTTTCTCGCGCAAGCCTGTGACAGCGATTGCACCGGGGTCTACGCCGCCATGACCGGGATCAATGACAATTAACGGGCGCTTGTCTTGGGGTTGGCGGCTTTTTGGCAATGCCGGGGGCCTAACCATCTGTACCTGCGTCAGTTTGGGAGCTACGGGCTTGGACTGCCGCACCAAAGACGTGAAATCACCCGGATCAACGGCTAGCAGATCCACAACGAGACGCGGCCCCTTGCCATCCCGGGCTGGCAACATGTTAACGGATTGGGCTTTGGCGGGACCGGTCAGGTCGAGGACAATGCGGGTCCCCTCACCGAACTGACCCGAACGCCACCCTTTGACGATACCCTTGCTGGCCGGCGGCAGCTCCTCCCGTAACGTCAGCGGCGGTAGATCAAGGACAGCACGTGGCGGATCATTAAGAAGAAAAAAATCCGGCTGGACTGCTTGATCGAGTTCCATGACAAAGCGGGTCGCCCCACCTTCCTGAATCCCAAGGCGCACGTCCTGCACCAGCGCCGCCGCTAAGACAGGCATGCTCAGAAGGGCAGAAAAGAAAAAGACTAATAACCTCAACACTTTGCAATCGTATCATGATTTTCTATCTTCAGAAAGACTCGATAAAACTTTGACTTGTAACTTGCCGAGCAAGCGTCTATGGTGCCACGGCGATCCGCTCTCTATGAGAGCGCATATTCATTTTGAAGGCCGGTCGGGCATGGGGTCCGATCGGGACAGTGGACATAAACGGTCCTGGCTGCCTCATTCATGGCGCTGCTTCTGACCCGTTTCCCTGCTCTGTCCCTGCCTTCGTTAGCGGCGCGCCGGGCGCGCCCTCCGCCGATCGCACGGACGGCGCAGCGCCACAGGCGCGATGAAAGGTAAGGGCCAGTATGGCCAAGAAAATGTTGATTGATGCGACCCAGTCGGAGGAGACACGGGTCGCGGTTATCGATGGTAACCGTCTGGACGAGCTCGATTTTGAGATTCTGTCCCGCCAGCAACTCAAGGGAAATATCTATCTCGCCAAAGTGACGCGCGTGGAGCCGTCGCTGCAGGCAGCCTTTGTCGAATATGGCGGTAACCGTCAGGGCTTCCTTGCTTTTGCCGAAATCCACCCTGACTATTACAAGATTCCGGTTGCGGACCGCGAGAAGCTGATCGCCCTTGAGCGCGAGGAGGCCGAGCGTGAAGCGGCCGAGGAAGAAGCCGAACTCGCTGCACAGGCAATGGCCGAGTTTGATCCACTTGATACTGCGGCCCTGCCCCCAGACAGTGCGCCGGAGGCAAGCACCCCGGTTACTGATGCCCTGCCGACCCCGATTACCCCCGCTGAGGATATTGGCCTGTCGACCCCATCGGCTACGATGGCCTTGCCAAGCGACATCTCCGCTCCCGTAGTTGAAGCCGAGCCGTTTACGGCGGTCGATCTTCCCCCGGAGGAGGCCGGCCTCCCGGTGGCAACCAGCGATGATAACGACGAGATTGTCCCCCCACCTCCCGCACACGCCGAAGAAGGTGAGGATGACGCAGACCGTCGCCGTCGCTCCCGTCGCCGCGCCCACATCCTGCGGCAGTACAAAATTCAGGAAGTCATCAAGAAAAACCAGATCATGCTGATCCAGGTGGTGAAGGAAGAGCGCGGCAATAAGGGCGCTGCCGTTACCACCTATCTTTCCCTTGCCGGTCGCTACTGCGTTTTGATGCCCAACACCAATCGTGGTGGCGGTGTCTCGCGCAAGATCAACAGCATTGAAGAGCGCCGCCGCATGAAGTCGCTGCTCGCCGAGCTTGACCTGCCCGAGGGTATGTCGATCATCCTGCGCACGGCCGGACTGGAGCGCAGCCGCACCGACATCAAGCGCGATCTCGATTATCTGGTGCGCCTGTGGGATAGCATCCGCGAAAAGACGGTAACATCCAACGCTCCGTCCCTCATCCATGAAGAGGCCAACCTCATCCGCCGTGCCATTCGTGATCTTTACAGCCGCGAAGTGACCGAGGTTCAGGTGGAAGGCGATAATGGCTATCGCACCGCCAAGGACTTCATGCGCATGATGGTGCCCTCCGCCGCCCGCCGTGTGCATCATTACCGCGACCCGGCCGTGCCGCTGTTTGTGCGCCACCGTGTGGAAAGCCAGATTGAATCACTTTACAGTACGACCGTCACTTTGCGCTCGGGGGGATATATTGTTATCAACCAGACCGAAGCGCTAGTGGCGATTGACGTCAACTCCGGTCGCTCCACCCGCGAGCGCAACATTGAGGAGACGGCTCTGCGCACCAACCTTGAGGCCGCAGAGGAAGTCGCCCGTCAGGTTCGCCTGCGTGATCTTGCCGGTTTGATCGTTATTGATTTTATTGATATGGAAGATTCCCGCCATAACGCGCAGGTGGAACGCCGTATGCGGGAAGCGATGAAAAACGACCGCGCCCGTGTGCAGATGAATCGCATCAGCATGTTCGGGCTGCTGGAACTGTCGCGTCAGCGCCTACGCCCGTCTCTGATCGAAACCAATTTTAGTGTCTGCACCGCCTGTGGTGGCATCGGCCATGTCCGCAGTATCGAAAGCGCGGCCTTGCACGTGCTGCGCTCGGTTGAAGAAGAAGGGTTGCAGCAAAAAGCCAGTGAGCTGGCCGTCACAGTGGCCGAACCTGTCGCTTTGTACCTGCTGAACCATAAGCGCGCCGCGCTATCGGATATTGAGCGCCGCTATGGCATCAAGGTCTTTATCCATTCCAGCACCGAAATTGTCAAAAATGCCGAGCACAAGATTGAACGGCTGAAGGCACGTCAGCCTGGTGAATTCCAGTTCCCTGAACCGCCGCCGCCTATTGTTGAGGATGAGCCGGATGTGCCGGAGACGGATGAAGATACTCCGGCCGAGGACAGCATCCTTGGCGGACGTGATGAGAGTGACGCAGTGTCGGATACCGTAGACGATAGTGAGGATCGCTATGGCCGCCGTGGCCAGCGTCGTCGCGGTCGCGGTGGGCGTGGCCGGTTCCGTGACCGTGCCTCTACGGACGCCAATGTAGCCCAACCGGGTGCCCCCCAGCCAGATGTGCCGCTGGATACGACAGATATGCAGCCTGCCGATCTGCCCACCACAGAGGAGCAGCTTGCTGCCATTGACCAGAATGGCCAACCCAACCGTGAAGGCGGTCAGCGTCCGCGTCGGCGTGGCCGCCGCGGTGGCCGCGGCCGCTTCCGTGACCGTGGACCGCGCGATGCCAGCGCCTATGATGGTCAGCCACAGCCCGACCTGCCCGAAGGCGCAGCACCCGTGGGTGCTGATATACCGAACGATATAGCCACAGCCCCGACTGAGCCCCGCGACCAACGCCCACCGCGAGGTGATCGCCGTGGAGATCGCCGCCCCTTGCGCGGCCATCGCGATCAGCGCCCGCCGCGGGATGGCTATTCGGCCGAGCCACCACGCCCCAACGGCGAAAGCGGCATCAAGATTGTGAGCGAATTCAAGGCGCGTGAGCCACAAGCCAGCGCCCCCGCGCCCGCGCCAGCCGCAACCCAAACACCACCTTCGCCACCCCCTGCTGGTGACAAGCCCAAGAGTGGCTGGTGGAAGCGGCTGATTGGCACCGGTAATTAAGTCGGCCAAGCGCTTTCATTTGTCACACCCTTCTCCTTGGGAGCTGTGTTAGGCTTGAGCATGTTTTTGCGCTGCCTTGCCCTGCTTCTTCTCTTCGCTCTGCCTGTACAGGCGCGTGAACGCGGCGCGATGACAATTATTCGCGATGCCGAAACCGAAAGCTGGCTGCGTGAACTTGCGGCACCAGTCTGGAAGGAGGCCGGTATCCCCGCCGACAGCATTAACCTAGTTCTGGTCGAAAACAACGCCATTAACGCCTTCGTCGCTGGAGGCATGAATATCTTCCTTTACACTGGCCTGTTGAAATTCAGCCGCTCGCCTGAGGAAATACTTGGCGTGATCGCTCATGAAACCGGCCACATAGCGGGCGGTCATCTCCTGCGCGGGCAGGAAGAATTAAAAAATGCCTCTACCGCCGCAATACTGGCAACCTTGGCGGGTATAGCGGGGGCAGCAGCCAGCCAAAATGGTGCCGCGGGTGCCGCCGCCGTCAGCCTTGGGCAGCAGGTAGCGGAGCGTAATCTGCTTAAGTACAGCCGGACACAGGAATCCGCCGCCGATGCAGCGGCCTTGCGCTATCTGGATGGTGCCGGATTATCAGCTAAGGGTATGGAAGATTTTCTGGCGCGACTTCAAGATGAAGAGTTGCTGCCAACCGAGCAGCAGAGCGAATTTGTGCGTACGCACCCCCTCACCCGTGATCGGGTTGAGGCCGTCGCCACGCATGTCGAGTCAAGCCGCCATAGTCCCTCGCTTGGCCCCACCGCTCAAGCCCGGTATGAGCGCATTATTGCCAAACTCACCGGCTATTATGAACCTCGGACGGCCCTACAGAAATACCCCGCGACTGAGACCAGCTTTGCCGGGCGCTATGCCCGTGCACTGGCCTTGCACCAAACCGGGGACACAAGCGCGGCGCTCTCAATACTTGATGTCCTTATTCAAGAGCACCCCGATGATCCATATTTGTACGAGCTAAAAGGGCAGATTCTCTACGAAACCGGGCAGGCCGTTGCCGCCCTGTCACCTTATCGGCGGGCTGTTGAGCTCTCGCACGGCCAGCCACTTCTACGCATCGGGCTGGCGCAGGCCTTGCTCGACACAGGCACAGCTAGTGATCTGGAGCCAGCCATCCGGGAGCTGGAAGCGGCGCTGCATAAAGAACGGCAATCACCTCAGCTGTGGCGCCTGCTCGCAACCGGCTATGGGCGGCAGGGGAATCTTGGACTTGCCGCCGCCGCACTGGCTCAGGAAGCCGAGCTACGCGGTGATAAGGCGACCGCTCAGGCGCAAGCCAAGCGTGCGCAGACAATTCTGCCCAATGGCTCACCCGGCTGGGTTCGCGCTGGTGATGTGCTCGAGCGCGTAAGTAAAAAGGACAAATAAGCATCAAATGTTTAAGCCTTGGTAAGACTTATGCCGGATATAGTAGTTGCTGTTTTTATCTGAATCGACCATTCTGGTGCCAACTGAAGGAGTATCCATGCGCGCGTTGATTGTTGTGGCCCTGTCGCTACTGTTCGCCCCCCTTGCTCACGCGAGCACAGCGCCGCTGTTCAATGAGGCACAGAAGACCGAAATTGAATCCATCATCAAAGATTATCTGCTGAAAAATCCATCCGTTCTGACGGACAGCTTGCAACAGGCACAGCTGGAGATGCAGAAGAAAGCCATGGAAGAGCAGAAAGCGGCCATTATCGCAAATAAGGATAAGCTGCACGACACCAAGAGCAACACCGTTGCCGGTAACCCCAAAGGCGACGTCACACTGGTCGAATTCTTTGACTACCGCTGCGGCTATTGCCGCTCTTCGCATCCGGTTATCCAGCAGTTACTTGAAGACGATAAAAACCTGCGCATCATCTACAAGGAATTCCCGATCCTCGGCCCGGTCTCTCTCCAAGCTGCGCGGTATGCGCTGGCGGCCCGCAACCAAGGCAAATATCTTGAGATGCGCGAGAAGCTGTACGATCCCGACACCCCGCTCGAGTTGAGCGCTCTGCCCGAAATGGCCAAAGCTATCGGCTTGGATCTGGACAAGGTTAAGGCCGATATCGAAAGCCGCGAGATTGCCACCGAGATCAACGATAATCTGCAATTGGCGCAAACGCTCAATATCCACGGCACTCCGGCCTTTATCCTTGGCGATCGTCTATTTCCGGGTGCATTAGGGCTTGATGAGCTCAAACAGGTCATCCAGCAGTACCGCGAGAGCCGCAGTGATAAATAAGCCATTATATTTAATGGCTTAACCTCAAAAATTGATAGTTGAGCCAAGAGCAAAACTTGGCTAAAACACCCTACGCCGCTGCGCAGGCCTTCAGGTCTGACCGACTGTCATTCCGCAGGTGGCTTGATGTCTGGAAGGATTAATCATGAGTGCGTTCAAGATCGACGAAGAGGCCATCCGCAAGCTGGCAACCATCCTGAATGATACCGGCCTGGTTGAGGTCGAGGTGAAGTCGGGCGAGAACGTCCTGCGTGTCAGCAAGGCTGGCACCGTTGTCCAGGCCGCGGCTGCCCCGGTAGCGGTACAGGCCCAAGCGACGGCCGGGGCGCCGACGGCGATGCCAGCCGCGAATAGCGATCTGCCTGCCGGAACGCAAGTTACCTCCCCCATGGTAGGTACCACCTACCTGAGCGCCTCGCCGGGGGCAGCACCCTTCGTCAAGGTCGGCGATACAGTCAAGGAAGGTGACACCCTGCTGATCGTAGAAGCCATGAAGGTGATGAACCCGATCAAGGCCCCCAAGGGCGGCAAGATTGTGCGCATCATGGTCAGCGATGCCCAGCCGGTCGAGTTTGGTGAAGTCCTTGTGATTATCGGCTAACGCATGATGTTCGACAAAATCCTTATTGCCAACCGCGGCGAGATTGCGCTGCGCCTCATCCGCGCGTGCAAGGAAATGGGCATTGCCACCGTCGCGGTACATTCCACCGCCGATGCCGAGGCGATGCATGTGCGCTTGGCCGATGAAAGCGTGTGTATTGGCCCGGCCCCATCGCGCGACAGCTATCTGAACATTCCCGCCATTCTGGAAGCAGCCTCCATTACCGGAGCGGATGCGATTCATCCTGGCATCGGGTTCATGGCTGAAAACGAGCAGTTCGCCGAGATGGTGGAAGAGCATGGCTTTGTCTGGATTGGCCCCACGCCCGAGCATATTCGCCTGATGGGCGATAAAGTGACCGCCAAAGATACCGCCAAGAAATTTGGATTGCCTCTGGTGCCCGGCTCAAATGGCGCTGTCAAATCGCTGGAAGATGCAAAAAGTGAGGCGAAGCGTATTGGCTGTCCGGTCCTCATCAAAGCCGCGTCTGGCGGTGGCGGCAAAGGCATGAAAGTCGCCAAGACCGAGGCCGAAGTGGAAGAAGCCTATACAATGGCCCGCGCCGAGGCCAAGGCCGCCTTTGGCGATGATACGGTGTATATGGAGAAATACCTCACCCACCCTCGCCATATTGAGATTCAGTTGCTTGGCGACACTCACGGCAATGCGGTGTATTTCGGCGAGCGCGATTGCTCGATCCAGCGCCGCCATCAAAAGGTCGTGGAAGAAGCCCTCTCCCCAGCCCTCAATGCCGACCAGCGGGCGTATATTGGCGAGCTGGCGGCTGACTGCGTCCGCAAGCTGGGCTATCGCGGCGTCGGCACCATGGAATTTCTGTTCGAGGACGGCAAGTTCTACTTCATCGAGATGAACACCCGCTTGCAGATTGAGCACACCATTTCCGAGATGGTGACGGGGATCGACCTCGTGCGTGAGCAGATCCGCGTAGCCACAGGAGCGCCGTTGCCGTTCAAACAGTCGGACATCAAATTCTCGGGTCATTCGATCGAATGCCGTATCAATGCCGAAGATCCGGATACCTTTGCCCCCTCACCGGGCAAGATCGTGGGCTACCACGCTCCCGGCGGGCTAGGCATTCGTGTCGATAGCGCCCTGTTCGATGGCTACCGGGTGCCGCAGTACTATGACAGCATGATCGCCAAGCTGATTGTGCATGGTTCGAGCCGCAATGAATGCCTGATGAAGCTGCGCCGTTGCCTTGACGAGTTTGTGATCGGTGGCATTAAAACCAATATCCCGCTGCACAAGAAAATTCTCGCCCAGCCGGACTTCATCGACGGTAACTACAATATCCACTGGCTGGAGCGCAACCTGCTGGCGAAGTGACCGAGAGGAGATGTAGCCATGCAGAGTGCCGCTGAAAACGCCCAGCTATATGCCCAGTATAGTGACTACATTCAGGATAAGGCCACACAGGAAGCTTTTACTTATTTTATTGGCTTACTCTCCGTGTCAGTCCGCTATATATGCACTCCCGTCCTACATGGAACATATCGTGATATTAAAATTCACGATTTAATGAATGCCAAAGAACAGTCATTTTCGCTGTGTGCCAATCAAACTTTTCTGAATTTCTATTTTCGCAAACCAGCTCTCACCCGTAACGTCTATTCTGTTACGGACATAGAAGGGCTTGGCTTTTCTGTGAAAGCTCCCGCTAATTCCAACGAAGAATGGACGATTAGGCTAATCTCGGTTAGTGATGTTAAAAAACTGTGGGACTACATCAACTGCGCTTAACAGCGACTAGTCTGATCAACGCCTACGCCAGCGGCTATTTCCCGATGGCTGAGAATGCGCAGTCGCCTGAGCTATACTGGTATAGCCCTGACCCGCGGGCCATTCTGCCACTTGATGGTACCTTTCACATCCCCCGCTCGCTGGCCAAATTTTTGCGCCAACAACCGTTTGAGATTACCCATGACCGGGATTTTGTGGGTGTCATGACGGGCTGTGCCAACCGGCCTGCAACATGGATTAATCAGCCAATTCTTGAACTGTTTACTGAACTGCACCAGCTTGGCTATGCCCATTCAATCGAAGCGTGGCAGAACGGCAAGATCGTCGGTGGCCTGTATGGCCTTGCACTCGGTGGGGCGTTTTTTGCCGAGAGCATGTTCAGCAGCCGAAGCGGCTCAAGTAAGGCTTGTCTGGTGCATCTGATGGCGCATCTTCGCGGGCGTGGTTTTAGTTTGTGCGATGTGCAATACCCGAATGATCATCTAACCCAGTTTGGCGTGAAGCTTATCTCGCGTCACAGCTATCTGCAGCAATTGCAACAGGCACTGGCACAGCCCGCAAAATTCTAGTCTAGCGGGGCTGGCTCATCCACAGCTACTGCTGCCGCAGTTCCTGTAGTGGGGGCTGTCGGTGTTGTCATCACGCGTGGCCCCTCCTCACCGCCGGCCGCGCGCTCAGCCACGGTTGGGGCCCGCGCCTCGCAGCCAATCACGATCACATCGTAGGTTGGGTGCTCCAGTGCCGACAGGGCGGGGCTGGACGCGAACATCCAGCCGCTGAACAGCAAGCGCTCCGGCTGGGTTTGAGTCACTGAGGACTGGCCATGAGCGGGCACACTGCGACCAAGACTGACTTCATTGATCTCGACGAAGGCAGAGGCTTCCGGCGGCTCGCTGGGTGGTGCAATCCGGCAGCTGCGAACCGTCACAAACATCAAGCCAAAGGCGGCGGAGGTCCCCACCGGCACGCGTAGTTTTGTGGTGCGGGCCGATACTTTGTCGAGCACCTGCAAGACGGCAACCGCCCGGTCCTCCATTGGTCGGCCGGGTGGGCCATCCGGTGTGGTTGGCTGCCGCACAGGCTCAGGTACGGCTGAAGGCGACTGTGCCGCAAGCAATTGCGCTTGCGCTGGAAGCGCCAGCAGACAGAGCAGAAAATAGATAAAGCCCCGGATCACGGCTGTGCAGCAGGTGTGGTGCCCTCAGACGCTGCAGGCTTCTGGCTCATGCTATAAATGGCCTGACCAAGCAGCTGCTCAAGATCAGCCGTTGACTGGGTATGCTCCAGTTTGCCGCCTGCCGGGATAGTAGCCTCATCACCGCCCGGCTCAAGGGCCAGAAACTTGCCACCCATCAGGCTCTCTGAGCGGATCGTTGCCGAGCTATCGAGCGGAAGCTTGACCTTGTCATCAATCGTCAGCGTTGCCACCGCCATATAGCTGACCGGATCAAGCTCCAGCTTTGATACGGTCCCCACTTTGACACCGCCCAACTTGACGTCGGTCCCCACCATGACTCCCTGCGCGTTGGTAAAGGCGGCCTGTACCGGGTAGCCAGTAGAGGTATCGACATCCGCCGTACGCAAAGCAAAGGTCAGGAAAAACCCAGCCACAGCCAGCACTACAGCTCCCATGGCTGTTTCAATAATGTTATGATTCATGGCGTCCATGCCTCGTAATCACCGGTTGCTTTTTCGCGCTGCCCACCCGCAAGCTGATGTCCCGGCGGGTGATAGGCTGCCGCCGTTCCCGTCAGATTGGCCTGATGCGGCTTAACCCACGGCTGATGATACGCGCTCTGCGCAGGCAGCGGGGCTTCCATATTATGGTGCAGCCAGCCATGCCACTCCGGCGGTACTTTGCTGGCCTCTGGCTCGCCCTTGAACAGAACCCAGCGACGGGCACGCCCATGCAGCGGACGCTTCTTATCCTCAAAGTAGCGATTGCCGTTGGCATCGGCACCCACCAATGTACCGCGCCGGAAGGTAAACCAGCGCACCTGTAAATTGGCCATCCAGGAAATAAACGTGATTCGGTCAGACATGGCTGTACTATGCCACCGGCTTGACGCCGCGTCTAGGGTTGACCCGGGCGCTTGTGCCCGTCACACTGCCCTCATGATTCCCGCAATTACCCCCCTCTATGCCGGGCTGTTAGGCTTCCTGTTTCTGGCGCTGTCCTTTCGTATTCCCATGTTACGCCTGCGGCTGCGGGTTGGAATTGGTGATGGTGGCCATCCGGAATTGGCCCGGGCTATCCGCGTACAAGCCAATTTTGCCGAATATGTACCGCTGTGCCTGCTGCTGCTCTGGCTGGTCGAGCTTGAGGGATACAGCCCCTGGTTTGTGCACTGTATGGGTCTTCTGCTGCTGGTCGCGCGCGGGCTGCATGCCTACGGCCTCTCCCGTACAGCCAACGCCTCACGACCACGCTTTTTGGGAACCCTCCTTACCTTTGCTGTCCTGCTCCTGACATCCGGTCTGGCCGTGCTGGCCGCTGCGCTAAAGCTGGCACAATGAAAAAGGCCCGTCCTCTAAACCTTGCCCTCCAGGGCGGCGGCTCTCACGGCGCCTATAGCTGGGGGGTGCTCGACCGCCTGCTGGAAGAGGATGATCTGCAGATTGAGGGAATTAGCGGTGCTTCGGCCGGGGCTATGAACGCGGTTGCACTGGCGCAGGGTCTGGTCACTGGCGGCCCTGAGGGTGCACGCGAAACATTAGAGCGGTTGTGGCGCAAAGTCAGCGAAATGCATATCTTCTCGCCCGTGCAGCGCTCTCCCCTTGATGTGATGATGGGGAACTGGAGCCTGAATGACTCGCCCAGCTACGTGGCGCAGGACCTGCTCAGTCGAATTGCCTCGCCATACCAGATTAACCCTCTGGGTATTAATCCGCTCCGCGCGATGCTTAAAAGTATGATTGATTTCAAGGCTGTGAAAGCCTGTCAGGATGTCAAGCTGTTCATCTCGGCCACCAATGTGCGTACCGGACGCGCCAAAGTGTTTGAGCATAATGACATTACGGCCGACGTCCTTGCGGCTTCAGCCTGTCTGCCGACCCTGTATCAAGCCGTGCGCATCGGCGGTGAGTACTACTGGGATGGCGGCTTTATGGGTAATCCGGTGATCTGGCCACTGATTTACCACTGTACCAGCCGGGATGTCATTCTGGTTCAGACTACGCCAGTCACACGGGCCAAGGTCCCCCGTACAGCGATGGAAATCAGTAATCGTATCAGTGAGATCAGTTTTAATGCCTCTCTGATGAGCGAAATGAGGGCGATTGCCTTTGTCGCCAAGCAGCTTGACGAGGGGGCATTGGATCCCAAACGCTATAAAAAAATGCTGATGCACCGTATCCATAGCGAAGCAAAAATGGACACACTAGACCCGTCCAGCAAAGTTAATGCCGAGTGGAGCTTTTTATGCCAGATGCGAGATTGGGGACGTGCCGCCGCCGCCCACTGGCTCAAGACGCATAAGACCAAACTAGGTAAAGCCAGCTCGCTCAATGTGCGCAAGCTGTACCTTTAGGCAACGTTCGGGCTGGCTGCCCGCACAAGATGGTGTCGGCGATCCGATGCCATAACATAGCTGGCGTGATAACTGCTCTCACGCCCCAACTGCGCGCCATGATTATGCAGCCACAGCTTCATGGTGCGCGCACCGACGCCTTCCAGCTCACGGATAAACGGCAACCGAACTCCCAGCGGATCGACTTTGCTCTTTTGCGAATAGGGCCAATGACGTGGTGGAGCCACAACATGGATATTCAACACCCGCCCCTCTGCCTTCGCCAACCGGGGCAAAAGCTGTAGCTCGGCTTCCAGTGCGGCGTTCCAGCGCAGCTGCTCCCGCCGGTCATACGCCGCGTCCCGATCACCGGGCGGCGGAACATCGGCCTGCTCCAAGGGAGAGACGCGCAGGACAATGATATCCGTCACCTCCGGGCAGTGATCGTAGATCACCTGGAGGGGTGGATTACCAAGAAAGCCCCCATCCCAATTATGTAGATCATCAATCATCACGCCGCCGCCAAACAGCTCGGGCAGGCTGCCGGCCGCGGCCATGGCGCGGGCAGTCAGCGTATGGTGAGGGCCCAGTTTTCCATCATTGCGACCGCCATAGACAATCTGCCGACCGGACAGGGCATCGACCGTATTGATAAAAACCTGCATCTTGCCGGGCTGATTGAATTTTGCAAAATCAATATCCTTGGCGACCAAAGCTTCCAGCGGGTGGACTTTGTTGACGTGATCGTTCAGGTGCCCCAGAGCCACAACGGCCGGATGGTGTTGGGTGGCATAGGTCGCCAATGCGTTCAGCATCTGCACTGGACCAGTTAGCGAATAGGGATGAATCTTGCCCTGTTGAGCTTGGTCGATCAGATAGTTAAAGGCATCAACGGGAACCTCAGCAAGATGTTTGGGGGCCAGACGGGCGATCTCCAACCAGAGCTGTTCGACTTTGGTACTGGCAGCAGTGGCTTTAGCGCCACGTGCCGCCGACTCCCAACCGTTTGCAAAATAAACGGCATTAAACCCGCCGCCACTGGTTCCTACAGCGACGGTGACCGCAAAACCATTCTGCTCAAGATAGGGGGCCAGAACGGCAACTTCGCCAAGCTGCAACGCGGTGTGCAGTCCACCACCTTGGAAGGCCAGCGCTACCTTGCCGTTTGGGCGCAAGGGAATCGGTTGTGTGCTCTTACTAGCCATCCCATCCATCCTGCCCAAAAAAGCTGTTCTTGTTCTTCTGCGCGAACTACAGCAGGATTCTCCCCCATGAGCAACTCACCCCTGCACGGGATCAAGGTCCTTGATCTGTCACGCATTCTGGCTGGACCGAGCGCAACCCAGATTCTGGGGGATTTGGGCGCAGATGTCGTCAAGCTGGAGAAACCCGGCGAAGGTGATGACACACGTCGCTGGGGGCCACCCTATCTGGAGCAGAGCGCGGAGAGCGCCTACTACCTGTCCTGCAATCGTAATAAGCGATCAGTCGCACTTGATTTCACCACTCCGGATGGTCAGAAGCTTGTACAGAAACTTGCCGCTCAGGCCGATGTGCTGATCGAAAATTATAAAGTTGGCACCCTTGCCCGCTATGGGCTGGATTATGTCAGCCTGAGCCACATAAACCCCCGGCTGGTTTATTGCTCACTCACGGGCTTTGGCCAAACGGGTCCTTATGCCCACCGCGCCGGTTACGACTTCATGATTCAGGGCATGGGCGGCATTATGAGCCTAACAGGTGAGCCCGATGGTGCTCCCATGAAAGTTGGCGTCGCTGTGGCCGACATGATGGCTGGGCTCTACGCGGTAACCGGTATTCTGGCTGCGCTACAGGCCCGTCACACCAGTGGAACCGGCCAGCATATCGACCTGGCATTGCTTGATACACAGGTAGCGTGGCTCGGAAATATGGGACAATACTACCTGACCTCGGGCCAACTCCCGGACCGCGTTGGCAACGCGCACCCGACTATTGTGCCCTATGAGGTTTTTGCCGTTGCGGACGGGCATATCATCCTCGCGATTGGCAACGACAGTCAATTTGCCAAGTTCTGTCATTTTGCTGGTCGGGCGGACTGGGCCGTGGATGTGCGTTTTGCCACCAACCCCGCTCGGGTGACCCATCGCGAGACATTACTGCCCCTTCTGCGCCCTGTGATGCTGACAAAATCAAAAGCCGAGTGGCTGAGCGGGCTGGAGCCGCTTGGCGTACCCTGTGGCCCCATCAACAATTTGGACGCCGTCTTTGCTGACCCACAGGTCAAGGCGCGCGGCATGACCACAACCTTACCACATCCGCTCAGCGCACAGCCGATCGAGCTGATCGCCTCGCCCCTCAAATTCTCGGCTACGCCTGTGAGCTACCGCCACGCACCGCCAACGCTGGGCCAGCACACCGCTGACGTTTTGCAAGATTGGCTTGGCCATCGCGCTGTTTAACGCTTTTTTACGCACTGGGGATAAACTCATAGAATGCGCCTTATTCTTGCAATCGTCTTGACGCTCATGACACTTCCAGCCGTGGCCGCAACCTGTCCGGCGGCACGTCTGGAGCCACAAGTTATCCTGACGGTCAGCCAATCCGCTGTCATGCAGGACAACAGCAAAACCATTCACGATCTGATCGCTATGGCCCAAGAGCATGGGCATGCCTTTACCAGCGGTGGGCGTCACGTCCCTCTAGGGCTGACACGGGTCAAGACGCGTTACACCTCCAAGCTGGAAACCGAGGTGCTGCGACTACCCGATGGTACCCACTGCGCATATCTCAAAACCCTGTGGCTGACGGTGCTGTTCGATAACACGACCGTCTATATAGCAACCAACCTGCCACGCGACAGCTGCATCTATGATGAAGTTTTGGCCCATGAACACAAGCATGTGGCGGCTGACCGTGCCCTTTTAGAGCGATGGAAACCCGAGCTGCAAAGGCAGGCTGAAGATGCAGCGCGCAGTGCCGTAGTGACATCAGCCAGTACAGCCGATGAAGCCACCAAGTATATTGGGAGTTATCTTGAGCCGTATCTACAACGCACCGTCAACGCCCTGATGGCCGCGCGTGACGCTGACCAAAGCCTGATTGATACGACCGCAGAATACACCCGTATCAGCCGCTCCTGCCGGGGCGAGGTGCGCCGCTATATTCCTGAGGGTTTACTGCGATAGCCTCTTGAACAAGCCGCACACCTGACGCATCCTGCTCGGATGATTGTCGAACTTATTCTCGTTGGCCTTGCCGCTTATCTCATTGGTTCCATTCCCTTTGGCCTGTTGCTCACGCGTATGGCTGGCCTTGGCGATATCCGCGCCATCGGCTCGGGCAACATCGGCGCCACCAACGTGCTGCGTACCGGAAATAAGAAGCTGGCAGCGCTGACGCTTGTGCTAGATGGGTTAAAAGGGTTCGCCGCCGTTCTGCTCGCAGTCTATTTTGTTATAAAGTTTATGCTCCCGAATTATCCACATGAAATACTCGACGATGCACACTTTACTTTTGCTTTTGAATTGGCCTCGGCGGGAGCTGCTCTAGCTGCCGTAGCAGGCCACTGTTTCCCAGTCTGGTTACGGTTTAATGGTGGCAAGGGTGTTGCCACGGCAATCGGCGCTGCATTCGGGCTAGACCCTCTGATTGGCGTGTGTGCACTGGGGAGCTGGCTGCTGCTGGCGATCACGCTACG
This sequence comes from Micavibrio sp. UBA2400, assembly GCA_002343265.1. Lineage (GTDB taxonomy): Bacteria > Pseudomonadota > Alphaproteobacteria > UBA2400 > UBA2400 > UBA2400. The sequence continues at coordinate 108,142 of DDSC01000013.1, read as the reverse complement.
CTGGTCATCGCTGGCTTCGCTAGTAACTCTCGTAGCTATGCCGATATTAGCAATAGCAATGGGGTGGAACACATACGCGAGCATATACGCACCTGCATTTCTGCTCATTGCTCTCATTGTATTCTGGCGCCATAAAGAAAACATCAAACGTCTTTTGGCAGGCACTGAACCCAAGATCGGGAAAAAGTCATGACCCCGCTGGAGCGGCGCGACTGGCTGCGTCTGGCCCGCACCGAGAATGTGGGACCAGTCACCTTCAACCAGCTCATCCAGCGTTATGGCAATGCTGCTAATGCGCTGGCAGCCATCCCAGACTTAGCAGCGCAGGGCGGGCTTAAGCGCAAACTCACCATTCCGTCACCGGCGTCAGTCGATGAGGAATTACACAAGCTAGAGCGTATGGGCGCACAGCTCTTGTGCAGTTGTGATGAGGGCTACCCGACTCTACTGCGTCATATCAGTGATCCGCCGCCCGCTATTACGGTGCAAGGCCAACCGCATCTCCTCAAAAAGCCAACTGTCGCTTTAGTGGGGGCACGTAACGCCTCCCTCAATGGCCGCCGCTTTGCCGAGCGCATGGCGCGGGAGCTGGGCGAGGCTGGTTTTACGGTCATCTCCGGCCTTGCAGCCGGCATTGACGCCGCTGCGCATCAAGGCGCACTGCCCTATGGTACAGTAGGTGTGGTGGCTGGTGGCATTGACCAGATTTACCCACCCGAGAATGAGCAGCTGCACAGGCAGATGACGCACACTGGGCTGATTGTGGCCGAGATGCCCTTGGGCACCCCCATCAACGCCAAGTTGTTCCCGCGGCGTAATCGTATTGTCTCCGGGTTGTCACTTGGTATCGTCGTCATTGAGGCAGCGACGCAGTCCGGCTCGCTCATTACCGCCCGCTTGGCAGCCGAGCAGGGCCGCGAAGTCATGGCCGTTCCGGGCAGTCCGCTCGACCCGCGCTGCACGGGCACCAACAAACTGATTAAGGACGGCGCCAGCCTGATTGAAGGGGCGGCGGACGTGATTGCCTTACTGCGCCAACCCGGCGCGGCTGAGCCAAAAGGCAACGCATTTAGTACGCAACCAACTGATAATGCAGATAAAAATACCATAGACACCTTGCGTCCACGGGTGCTGGACGCTCTGTCCCCCACCCCCTGCCCGGTTGACGACATTATAAGGCTGTGTCAAAGCCCTGCCTCAGCTGTGCTAGCGATCCTGCTTGAACTCGAGCTCGCAGGTCGGCTAAATCGGCTACCCGGCAATCAGGTTGCCCTGCTGCTGGACGACGTTCGCGCCGTTAACGAATAGGATTTTCTGTGGCTGGACATACCGTTGTCATCGTCGAGTCGCCCGCCAAGGCCAAGACCATCAACAAGTATCTGGGTAAAGACTACACTGTCATTGCCAGTTTTGGTCATATCCGCGACTTGCCACCGAAAGACGGCTCGGTACGCCCGGATGAAGATTTCGCCATGGACTGGGAATATGCCGAGCGCGGCAGCGCCCGCGTGGCCGAGATCAGCAAGGCCGTTAAAGCTGCCGATCATGTCCTGCTGGCCAGCGACCCTGACCGCGAGGGGGAAGCCATCGCCTGGCATGTCCTGCAAGCGCTGAAGGAAAAGAAAGCGCTGGGCCATGCCACCGTGGGTCGTATTACCTTCAACGAGATTACCAAGAGCGCGGTGCTCGACGCCATCAAGGCCCCGCGTGAACTGGATCAGGAGTTGATTGACGCCTATATGGCCCGCCGCGCGCTGGACTATCTGGTCGGCTTTACCCTTTCGCCAATCCTGTGGCGCAAGCTGCCCGGTTCCCGTTCAGCCGGGCGCGTGCAGTCGGTCGCTCTGCGCCTCATCTGCGAGCGTGAGAGTGAGATCGAAAAGTTTGTGCCCGTTGAGTATTGGAGCGTCGAGGCTGATTTTCAGACGCCGCAAGGACACATCCTCTCCACCCGCCTGACTCATCATAATGGTAAAAAGCTTGATAAGCTTGATCTGAAGTCAGCAAGCGACGCGCAAAGCGCAGTAGCCGCCATCACCTCCGGCAGTTTCAAGATTGCCAGTATTGAGCACAAGAACGTTAAGCGCCATCCGGCCGCGCCGTTCACCACCTCAACGCTTCAGCAGGAAGCCAGCCGCAAACTGGGTATGGGCGCATCCCGCACTATGCGCTGCGCGCAAAAACTGTATGAGGGTATCAGCCTCGGTGGTGAAACCGTGGGTCTCATTACTTATATGCGTACCGATGGTGTGTCGCTCTCGGCAGATGCGATTGACAGCGCCCGTGGCTTGATCCGTGATTTGTATGGTACCAAATATCTGCCCGATGCGCCGCGCCTGTATAAAGCCAAAGCCAAAAACGCGCAGGAAGCGCATGAGGCCATTCGCCCCACCGATCTGCGCCGCCGCCCGGAAGACGTCGCGGCTTATCTGGATGCCGATGAAAAACGCCTCTACGAGATGATCTGGAAGCGCACTGTAGCCAGCCAGATGGAAAGCGCCGAGTTTGATCAAGCCGCGGTGGATGTCACCAGCGCCGATGGCAAGACCCAGCTGCGCGCCACCGGCTCCATCGTGTTGTTTGATGGCTTCCTTAAGCTCTATTTTGAAGATACCGATGACCTGACCGCCGATAAGGATGACGCCCGTCTGCCGCCCGTGAAAGAAGGCGAAGCACTGAAGCTCGATAAGGCTGAAGGCGATAAGCTCAACCCGCAACCCAGCCAGCATTTTACCCAGCCGCCGCCACGCTATTCCGAGGCCTCACTGGTGAAAAAGCTGGAAGAGCTGGGCATTGGCCGTCCCTCCACCTACGCCAGCATCATCGAAGTGCTGCAAAACCGCAATTATGTGCGGCTTGAAGGCAAAGCCTTTATCCCGGAGGATCGGGGCCGCATTGTCACGTCCTTTCTTGAGAATTTCTTTCATAAATATGTCGAGTATGACTTCACCGCCGATCTGGAAGGCCAGCTCGATGATATCTCCGGCGGCAAGATCAACTGGAAGAACGTGCTGCGCGCCTTCTGGACCGATTTTTCTAGCGCAATTGACGGCGCCAAAAACCTGACCATCACACAGGTGATCGACGCGCTGGACGCCGAGCTATCGCCCCACTTCTTCCCCAGTGGTGAGCGCGGTTGCCCAAGCTGCCAGAGCGGCCGTCTGGGCCTGAAGCTGGGCAAGTTTGGCGCTTTTATTGGCTGCTCGAACTACCCAGAGTGCAAGCACACCCGCAAACTCTCCCTCGCTGGTACCGCCGAGGGCGATGCGCTGGTGGAGGGCGATAAGGAGCTGGGGGTTGATCCGGTGACGCTGCTGCCCGTCAGCCTCAAGCGCGGCCCCTATGGGCTTTATGTGCAGCTTGGCCCCAAGGTTGGCCCGATTGAGATCAAGCCGAAAGAGGAAGAGCCGGTAGAGCTGGATAAAAACGGCAAGCCGAAGAAAAAGCGCAAGAAGGCCGCCAACCCTGAGGATAAACCCAAGCGAACCTCCATTCCGCGCGGCATGAACCCGAATGAGATCGACCTGACTGTGGCGCTCAAGCTGCTTGAGCTGCCGCGTGCTATCGGCCCGCATCCGGAATCTGGCGAGACGATTTATGCCGGTATTGGCCGCTTTGGCCCCTACCTTAAAATGGGCAGCACCTTCAAGAGCATCCCCAAGGATGATGATGTGCTGAGCATCGGCATGAACCGCGCCGTGGCGCTGATGGCCGAAGCCAAGGCCAAAGGCCCGAAGGAACTGCGCGACATGGGCGTGCATCCCGATGATGATAAGGCCATTGTGGTGATGAGCGGGCGCTACGGCCCCTACCTCAAGCACGGCAAGACCATGGCCAACCTGCCAAAGGGCAGCAAGCCGGAAGACCTGACCCTCGCGCAAGCGATTGAACTGATTAACGCTAAGGCTGAAAAGGGCAAGAAGCCCACCAAGGCAAAGGCGAAGAAAGCCGAAGCAGTTGACGGCGATGCCGAGGAAAAGCCTGCGAAGAAGAAAGCGACTGCAAAGAAAACAACGCGTGCAAAGAAAGCGAGCTAACCCCCTTCCCCCGACTGGCTCGGGGGAAGGTCGGGATGGGGGCGGGGTCGGCCCATAATGAGCAACACTCCCAGCCCCCACCCTACCCCTCCCCCAAGCTAGTTGGGGGAGGGAATAAAACGGGAGTGCAAGAAGCAACACAATGAAACAACCACAAAAGCTTGTTAAGTTTTCGCGCAATCTGCGGAAAGCGGCGACCGAATATGAGCGCATCCTATGGAATAAGCTAAAACAACAGTGGCCTGATTTGCATTTTCGCCGCCAACATCCGATCATACCTTTCATTGCCGACTTTGCGCATTTACCATCTAAACTAGTTATTGAATTGGACGGGCAACATCATAACCCAGAGCAAGATTCCAAGCGTGACACTCTATTAATGAGCAAAAACTGGCACGTTCTGCGGTTTACTAATCTTGAGGTAAGAGATAACCTAGATGGCGTGATACGTGAGATAGAGAAGTATTTACAACGATAACTCCCCTTCCCTCGACTGGCTCGGTGGAAGGAATAGCGAAAGAAACCACAAGAAAATGACCAAAAAACCTCCTAAAAAAGACTTCAAGAACCGTGGCAAAGGCCCGCCCAAGCGCAAGTTTGGTGGTGGTAAGCCGGGTGGTGGTAAGCCCGGCGGCTTTAAAGGCGGCGGGCGGCGCAGCTCGTTTGACGGGCCTGAGGCCTTGCCCGAAGTTGTGGTGTGCGAAGTTATCGCCATTGACCCCGATGGTGAGGCCCTCGCCCACCCGGTGGACTGGACAGATACCGAAAACAAACCACCCAAGATTTTCCTGCAACCCTCCACCGGCCATTCGGCGCTGGGTGTGGGCGAGCGGGCATTGCTGCGCGTCAAGCGCATGGGCTCACGCGTTTATGCCGGCACGGTACTGAAGCGCATTGAGGGCACCACCGCGCGGATGGTGGGTCTGTATCAGGAAAATGAACATGGCGGACGGCTGGTGCCTACCGACCGGCGCCAGCGGGATGAAGTGATTATCAATCGTAAGGAAAACGGCGGCGCGGTACATGGCGAGCTGGTGCTGGCCGAGATTATGCCCGGCACCCGCGCGGGCCTTCCCCATGGCAAGGTGCTCGAGCGCCTTGGTTTTGCCGATGCGCCCAAGGCTATTTCGCTGATTGCCATCCACACGCATGAAATTCCCAATAAATTCCCGCCGGAGGCCGAAGCCGAAGCGAACAAGTGCAAGCGCCCCACGCTGGGCCAGCGCACCGACCTACGCGATGTGCCGTTGGTGACGATTGACGGCAAAGACGCTCGCGACTTTGACGATGCCGTCTACGCCGAGCCGGATGGCGAGGGCTGGAAGCTGCTGGTAGCCATTGCCGATGTGGCCGAATATGTGCGCCCCGGCAGTGCGCTGGATCGCAGCGCGTTTGAGCGCGGCAACTCCACTTACTTCCCCGACCGCGTGGTGCCGATGTTGCCTGAGGCACTGAGTAACGATCTGTGCTCACTGCGCCCGAATGAAGATCGCGCCTGTCTGGCCGTGTGGATGTGGATTGATAAAGAAGGCCGGATGTACAAGCACGAGTTTGTGCGCGGCCTGATGAAATCACGCGCCCGCCTGATCTACGAACAAGTGCAGATGGCTTACGATGGCGCACTCGATGAGCTGACCACGCCTCTACTTGATCCCGTCATCAAGCCGCTTTATGGCGCGTATCGCTGCCTGCTGGCAGCACGCAATCGCCGTGGCACGCTTGAGCTGGACTTGCCCGAGCGCAAGGTGGAGATTACCGCTGATGGCAAAGTAGCCGGCATTTTTCCCCGCGCCCGTCTGGATAGTCACAGATTGATCGAAGAATTCATGATTTTGGCCAATGTGGCGGCTGCCCGCGCGCTAGAAGACAAGAGCATGGCCTGCATGTACCGCGTGCACGAGCCGCCCAGCCCTGCCAAGCTGGAAGCGTTGCGCGACTTTCTCAAGCCGCTTGGGTACAGCATTCCGCAAGCCAAGCAGATTGAGCCAAAGCTGTTCCGCAAAGTGCTGGAAGAAGCTGAGGCCAATCCGCTCAGCCAGCTGATTAGCACCGTGGTACTGCGCAGCCAGTCGCAAGCGCGGTATGACCCGGAGAATATGGGGCATTTTGGTCTGGCGCTGGAGCGCTATGCGCATTTCACCTCCCCCATCCGTCGCTATGCTGATCTCATCGTCCATCGCGGGCTGATCAGCGCCTATGGCTTTGGTGACGGTGGCCTGAGCAGCGATGAGATAGCCGAAATGCAGGATATTGCCGAGCATATCAGCAGCACCGAGCGCCGCAGTGCCGAGGCTGAGCGCTCGGCAGTCGATCGCTATACCGCGCTTTACTTGGCCGAGCATGTGGGCGCGGTGTTTGAGGGCAAGGTCAGCGGCGTCACCCGCTTTGGCCTGTTCATTACACTGGATGAAACTGGTGCCGATGGCCTGATCCCCATGAACCTGCTGGGCGATGACCGCTATGAGCATGACGAAAAGCACCACTGCCTGATTGGCAAGCGCTGGGGGCATGTCTACCGCCTTGGTGCCCGCTGCAAGGTCAAACTGCTGGAGGCCGATGCGCTGCAAGGCAGCACCACTTTTACCCCGGTAAGCATTGAAGAGCCGGAGGAACAGTGGCCACCCGCCAACCAGCGTAGCAAAAGCTTCAAGAAACCCCGCCGCCGTTAAGACTAGTTAACAGGATTGGCGGCGATTTTGCTTGAAGAGGCCCGGTCGTTTTTGCGATAACTCCTCAATAATCAACTTAAGGAGTTTCGCAAAATGTTCAATTGGCACGAACATAGAGCCGCACATAACCATCACAACTCTCTAGTAAGTGGCTCATTTAACGACCTCGCTCAGGAAATGAATAAACTCAACCTATCGCCAGCACTTACCTTTGCGCGTGAGCAAGTTGCGCGTATGGCTGTTCTCTTTGATGCTCCTGTCGACTTACAACAGCAGTTACTTTGTGCACCAACGCATAGAACTCTCGGTGATTATAGTCTTGTAACTGTAAATGGCGCTTTTTATAAGCTTGGGCAACTCGCTCTGACAACCGGACAGTATTGCTTCCCAATATCAGAGGATAATAAGCGTTCGATGTTTTTTAAAGCCGCGCAGGAAGCACAGATCTATCTCACTCATGCCATGCGAGCATCTGACCAGATGGATACGGCGGCGCGCCAGAGGGCTATGCCAACATAGGCTTGTATTCGCCTTCCATCTTTTGCTACACTGCCCCGGATTACAAAATCCGGGGTTTTTCATGAAGTTTCGCAAAGTCTTTTTGCGCGCACGCGGCAATGCTGTCATGGTCTTTGATAATCGGGATGACTTGAATGCGCCCTATTTCGCGCAAACGGAATTGAGCCCCAAGCTGGCGTGGAATCTGCTTGAGGATGCGCGTGCGCTTTCTGCCGGGCCCGAGCTGCGCTTGCCCGCTGGGCAGACTCTTCAGTTCTCCCTTGCGGACATTGAGGCGGTTACCCGTTTTGATCCGGATGACGCCACCGCCTGCCGGGCCCAGCGGATCAAAAAAATCTGGTCTAAACTGACAGCGCCGGGGAGTGATCTGGGCACAATTGGCCTGCTGCCAAGCGAAATCGGGCGCTATCTGCTAGAGCAAGACAGCTCGGCTTCGCAGGACATTCCCCTTGCACCCGAGCTTGCCGCCGGGCTGACGGCCTATCTCGCCAAGCGCCAGCGCGCGGTCCTGACTCTCTAAACCGCACTGGTAAAGCGTACTGGCAATTCTGCCGGGCTGCTTTATCATCGCGCCATGCGGTTGCTGCCCCTGCTTTTTCTTGTGATGCTAACCTCCTGCGCGGGGGGCATTGGCCTGCCCTCGCTGGGCTGGTTTCCTGGCACGGTTGATAATAAAACCCTGCATGAAGAAGTCTTCCGCGAGGCCTATCGCAGGATTAATGAGTATGCGCTGGAACCGGTGAGCTATCGTTATGCGGTGAAGGATGGGTTGGACGCGCTCAAGACCCTCGATCCGAACATCAACAGCAAGATTGAAAATCCGCCAGCGGCTGAGGACTGGAAGGCATGGAGCAGCCTCACCTACCGCACCATCAAGCAATCGCCCACCCTTGCCGGTTCGCCCCCTGAGCCAATCTATCAAGCCTTCTTTGCCGGTTTCTTCACCGATATGGATGGCTTCTCGCATTATCTGCCGCCCGAAGAAGCACAGGCCATGCAGGAGTGGAAGGACGGCTATGGCGGCATTGGCGTCACTTTTGAGCGGCGCAAGGACGAGGTGGTGGTAGTTGATGTGTTTGTGGGCAGCCCCGCCGATAAAGCCGGCATAAAAGCTGGCGAGAAAATCATCGCCCTTGATGGCCAGCCCGTACTACCGCTAACAGCCAAGGAATTTGCCAATAAAGTACGCGGCCCGATCGGCTCTGTCCTCACTCTCAGTCTTAGTGATGCACAGGGCCAGGTGCGTGACATCTCGCTCAAACGCGCGCGTGTTCAGCCCACAACCATCGCCCTCACCCGCGAGGGTGAGGTCGCCATTATCCGCATCAGCCGCTTTATGCCGGGCACAGTCAACGAGTTCCGCCGTGCCGCGCGGCAAGTCGTATGGAGCAAGGCAAAGGCCGTTATTCTGGATTTGCGCCACAACCCCGGTGGTATTCTCGAGACAGCAACAACGATTGCCGCCATGCTGGTGCCCAAGGGGGTCGTGGCCCAGACCACAGGTCGCCACCCGCGTGCGGCCAGTGATTTCCGCTCGAGTGGCAGCGATGTGTTGGCCAGACTGCCGCTGTACGTCCTGATTGATGCCCAGACGGCTTCAGCCGCCGAGACTCTCAGCGCCGCACTGCAAGATCGCGGTCGAGCCATGCTCATCGGCAGTACCAGTTTTGGCAAAGGCAGTGTGCAGACGGTTGGCCCTTTGCCGCATGGTGGCGAACTGGCGGTAACATGGGCCCGGCTGGTCGCGCCCAGCGGCTATAGCTATATGCGGCAGGGCGTACAGCCGGATGTTTGCCTCTCGCAGCCCGAATTAACCTTTGAAGCAGCAATTCTTAATGCCACGGCAGGCAGTGCCCGATTGCCCATTCTTGATCTGCAACGGCAGGCTGATGCCGACGAAACAGTGATAAAACGGCTCCTTGCGCACTGTCCGCGCGCCAGTAATCTGGACAACCTGGCCCTCCCGGTCGCGCTAAAATTGGCGGAAAATCGCTGATTCTCGGTGGTTTTGGCTACAGCGGTTAAGAAGCTTGACTTAGGCCATAAAATCGCTATTTTCGCGGCCTGAATTAACAGCAAGAGGTAAGTTATGGCCAAGCCAACCCGTGTCCGCATCAAGCTCGTCAGCACCGCTGATACCGGCCATTTCTATGTGCACAGCAAGAATCCGCGCAAGACGACGGAAAAGCTGAAGACCATGAAGTTTGATCCCAAGGTCCGCAAGCATGTGGAATACAAGGAAGAGAAGATGGACAGCGGCAAGAAGAAATAAGCTGTCCGCTCAGGATTTTCAAAACGGCTGCCCGAGGGCGGCCGTTTTTATTTGCCTTCACTGCCCTGACTTTGCTAGCTTGCGCCATGACTTTACGCCCCGCCTTTGACGTGCACGCCCCACCCAATAGCCAGATTTTTGGACTGGCCCAAGCATGGAACAGCCAACTCAATCGCAGTAGCATGATCCAGCAGGATTTCACCAAGCTCTCCCGCTCTAGGCTATGGGGGAACTGCATTAACGGGCTGACATTTGTTGGCGGTGGTATCTATGGATTGGTGACCGCCGGTCAGGATATTGCGAATGGTCAGTATCTCGGCAGTATCCTGCCAGTTATCATCTCGAGTGGTATGATTTACTTTGGGCGACACGCTGTTCGCATACTTCAGGCCGACTACCTGCTGAACCGGATCAACAGCAAACATGGCTATCAGGTGGCCCAACGACTAATTGAGCGCACCTATCGCTATCATCAACAGGCTGTAACCCCTCACTGGAAGTAAACGAGATGAGCCGTACGCAGACATCATCCCCTAAGCGGCCCTATCATGAAGCTGTAAGAGGCGCACTATCAGTCTGGGATGTCACACGGCAGAAGAACCCTAGCGCGAATTTTGCGACAGGACTACGAATTGGCTATGTAGTTAATTGCGCTGTCTATTCGTCAATTATATGTCTGGCCGCAGCTGCTGCCTTCTGGCTCTACAGCGCCAAGACCGCGTCAAGAGACACCACGCTCCCCGGCACAGTGACGCTCATTTTTGCATCGCTGGCGGCCCGCAGTACGCCCCGTGCGCTACGGCGACATATTGCCTTAAGTCACTACATCGGCATGGCCGACCGCGAAGGCAACGCCTATACCGAGCAAAAAATGCGTGAATATATAGCGCCGCTAAAACTCTAGGCCGGTTCAATCTGGCGCAGCGGCTCACCCAAACACGTCGCGACAGTCTCAAGAAACGACTTCACCGAAATCGGCTTGGTCACGTAGGCCGCGCATCCCGCAACTTTGGCTTTTTCTTCATCACCAGCCATGGCAAAGGCCGTTACCGCCACCACCGGAATATCGCGCAGGCCCGGATCATCCTTAAGCCAGCGGGTAACTTCAAAGCCGGAGACTTCCGGCAACTGGATATCCATCAGCACAAGATCCGGCTTGTGGGTGCGGGCCAGACGAAAAGCCTCTACACCATCGCGGGTGTGAATCACGCTATAGCCCTGCGCAATCAGTAGATCGCGGAACAGCTTGAGGTTGAGGTCATTATCCTCCACCACAAGGATACGGCGCAACCGTGCGCCACTTTGGTCATTCGCTCCCGCCGAAAGGCTCATGAAGCTTTACCCCGTTATGTTCGCCGCATGATTAGCCGCGAAGTTGTAATTAAATTACTCTTTGATGATGGCAGAATTAACCAGCCCCGGCAAGAGCGGACTCACAGGCACACGGAGCCAGTGGTTAACACTTGGGTTTGGGGATAACCTTGTAGTCGGTGAGGTCCATGCGCAGCTTGGCCTGCTGAATATCGAGCAAAATAGCCTCCGCCGCGCCATTCGCCATTAAACTGAAGCCCGACTGCCCATAGGGAATGCCATCGCTGCTTCCGGGCGCGTAATGTGCCATCTGCACCGGCCAGCTGACCGCCGCGCCACTGGGCTGGACCAGCCCTTTGGTTTTGCCGAGTGGTCGCATCGCGCCGATGGTGGCGACAACAACGCTCAGCCCACCGCTGGGCGTACTGGCACCATCAAAAAAACTGGTTTCAAGTTGGCTCTTGCCAGCGCTGGCCGAGCGTAGCACCGCATGCCAAAGCCCGGTTGGAAACAGAGTGCCGGGTGGCAACGCAATCGGCTCCTTACGCAAGCTGGAGGTAGCCGAACCGCCCTGCCCCGGCCCAGCCAATTTGGCCTCACCCTGATTGGTTTCGACCAGTTGGCCATTGGCCCAAGTGCGGTTGATATAGCGGAAGCTCAGCCCATCGCTTGCTTCCCATTGGGTCAGACTGGTCTTGATGACCGCCTCGGCGCCGCCATCAGAAGGAAGAAAGCGCAACGTCATCACCTGCTCAACGGTTGAGCCATCACAGGTGATAGCACTGCTATCGGTCATCTCGCCATCAATAGCAGCAAGCTGACTGTTGGGAGCCTTCAACATACTGATCTTGTAAACAGTCCGGCTAGGTACCCACTCGGCGGTAACTGTGGCAGGCGTTTGAGCCAAAGCCTCGGCACTCATTATCACAGCAAGAACTAGGAAAAAGGCGAAGAGCTGACGCATGGAGCCTCCTAGCAGCCGGACTTGGGCAGAATTTCAATTTTCTCCAACTCGCCGCGCAGACGGAACTTGCTGTAATCGATCAGCATGAATTCAGACACGCCGTTGGGCAGCAGATTGGTATCCATTTCATATTCCGGCTCGGGCTTGTTCTCACCGTAGTCAAAGAAGGCCATGCGCAAGGGCCAGGTCATGGCGGGGCCGGCCAGCCCTTCCTTAGCGACATCAAGCTTAACTGCCTGCTGAGCGCCAATCACGGTGTTGATCTCGCTCAGACCCAGCTTATCGGTACCATCAAAAACGGTCGCCACAAACATGGGCTGTTTGTCTTGCGCGGCTTTGAGGGTGGTAATCGTGTGCATCGCTGGGAACAAGGTTCCGGCAGGCAGCTTGACTTCAGTCTTCTCAGGCACGGTATAATAAGCCATTCCCTCTTCGCCCAGCGCGGGCAAGCTGGCCGACCCGCGGAAGCTCTCATGCGGATTGTCGTTAACCGTACTGCGGTAGTTGAAGCTGTAGCGCAAGCCGTCCTTGCTTTCCCATGTTGTGTAATTGGTGAGCAGATGTGCGCCCTCACCTTCTTCATGGGTGAACTGGATGTCCATCTTCTGCTGCACGATCCAGCCGTCACAAGCATCTTGCCACTCGACCATCATCAGGCCCTGCGCAGCTTTGACATCGCTGTCATTCTTGGCGGAGTCCAGCGAAATTTTGTAAAAAGCGCGATGCGAGAGCAGCTCCGTTGCCAGCACGGGCTGGCTCTGTGCGGGCACTGGCTGAGGTGCGGGCGTCGCCGCGGCGGTCAGTAACACGGCACTCGTAACAAGGGCAGATAGACGGAACATCGAAAAAGGCATAACTAGACTCCCTTTTTGTATGGTGACACGTCTTTTCCCGCCGGGCTATCGGCAATTTTGACACGCCCCCGCAGCTTGGTTCGAAATAGTAAATATCTGCTAACCATATAAGTTTTTCAAAACCCATAAAAAGCCCCGCTGGCACGGGCCTTGCTGCTCAGGTTTCAACCTTCAAAAGGAGAAACCCGGCCATGACCCATATGATCGACTTTCACAATTTACCCGCAGCCCCGGTTGGCTTTTCAGCCGATCAAGCCACGCAGGAGCTAAACGAGCGGTTACTCACCCGCGCCTACGCCATGGTGGCTGAGGCCGAGCGGCTGATTGGCGAACAGCGCAACCGCATCCGCACACTCGAGCAATTAAGCTTTCATGACGAGCTGACCGGGATCATGAATCGCCGGGGTTTTGAAATGGCGCTGGGGCGCGAGCTGGCCAGCACCAAGCGCGATCCGGACAGCGCAGGCACCGTCATCATGATTGACCTCGATGGCTTCAAGCAGATCAATGACCGTTTTGGCCATATGGCAGGCGATGTCTATTTACAGGCGGTGGCCAGCACACTGCGTAGTCTGCTACGCGAAGGCGACTTTGTCGCCCGCATGGGCGGTGATGAGTTTGCCATACTCCTGCCCCGCTGCCGCACCAGTGCGGGGCAGCGCCGCGCGGCGACCTTGCAGGCAGCCCTCAATGCCGCCTGCTGCACATGGCAGGGCATGTCCCTGCCGCTACGCGCCAGCTTCGGTGCGGCCGCCTTTGGCCCGGAGGATGATCTGAAATCAACCCTCGCCCGCGCCGATGCCCGCCTCTACAGCAATAAAGGCACGCGAAAGGGTGGCAAACGCAGTGCCTAGCCGCTATAAAGCGGCATGACCAAGACCGCTGCCCCTGCCCCGGATTTTGCTGCCCGCGCCAAAGCCCATTGGACCAAGGAGCAAACTGCCAAGCTGATCGGTGATAAAAAATATCCGCTCTTGCCCGCCGACGCGCCGGAATTGCTGCGCGTGATGGGCCTGCTCAATGCCGATGCCAGCATGTCGGCCGACAACGTGCGTAAATTCCAGCAGATCAACCATATGCTCACGCTGCTGCTGCCCGCGCTGGAGGATATCGCCAAGCGGCATGAGCGGGTCTTTGTGCTCGATGCCTGCTGCGGCTCGTCCTTCATCGCGTTAGCGGTAGCGTGGCTGCTGATCGAGAAGTGGAAGAAGCCCTGCTGCGTGCTGGGCATTGACCTCAACGAGGCCGTGATTGCCAAGAGCCGCGAGCGTGCCAACCAGCTGGGCTGGGGCGAGAGCGTACGCTTTGTGGCGGGTAAAGTTGAGGCTGGCGCATGGCAAAAGGCGCTGACTGAGCAATTCCCCGCACTGGCTGCCGCCGAGAAGCCGCCGCGCCCGCATCTACTCTGCGCACTGCATGCTTGCGATACCGCTACCGATCATGCATTGGCGCTGGGCGTTGCTGTGCAGGCCGACCATATGGCGGTGGCTCCCTGCTGTCAGGCCGAACTCGCGGCGCAATGGAGCAAGCTGCCTGTCTGTGACAATCCCTTAATGCCTATCTTTCAGTCGCCCAACCTACGGCGCGACATTGCCGCCAGCCTGACCGATGCCCTGCGCCTGCTGCTGGTGCGCTCAAAGGGCTATGAGGTGACGGCAACCGAATTCGTCCCCTCAGCCCATACGCCTAAGAACCGATTATTAGTGTGCACCCGCCGCGGCAAATTCCACAAGGAATCCGCCGCGCAGTATGCCGCACTAAAACATGAGCTGGGCGACGTAGCGATTACACTGGAGGGGTTGGTAGGGTAACTATATGAACCTCTTTCCCCCAACTCGCTTGGGGGAAGGTTGGGATGGGGGCGGGCATTACCCACACTATAAAATCCCCTGCCCCCACCGATGCGCTCACGCGCACCACCTCCCCCGAGCAAGTCGGGGGAGGGTAATTGGGCACAGTATGCTTATCCGTTACTCGCCACCTTCGGCTTCGGCAAGTCGAGTTTGAGGTGAAGCTCGCGCAGCTGCTCGGGGCGTGGGGTATTGGGCGCGTTCATCATCAGGTCCTGCGCCTGCTGGTTCATCGGGAAGGCGATGACACCACGGATGTTCGGCTCGTCGGCCAGCAGCATCACCATGCGGTCGATACCGGGGGCCGAGCCGCCGTGTGGCGGTGCGCCAAAGCGGAAGGCGTTGAACATACCGGCAAAGCGGGTTTCCACCTCTTCACGGCTGTAGCCGGCAATCTCGAACGCTTTCACCATCGTCTCGGGGTCGTGGTTGCGGATCGAGCCGGAGGACAGCTCGATACCATTGCACACAATATCGTACTGAAACGCGTTGATGGTGAGCGGGTCCTGCTCTTGCAGCGCTTTCATGCCGCCTTGGGGCATACTGAACGGGTTGTGCACGAAGTCGATCTTCTTGAGCTCTTCGTTATATTCATACATCGGGAAATCGACGATCCAGCAGAAGCGGAAGGCGTTTTTCTCAATGAGATCAAGCTCGGTGCCGATGCGGGTACGCGCATAGCCTGCCAGCTTGGCGGCTGGAGCGGGCAAATCGCACACAAAGAACACGGCGTCCCCTGCCTCCGCGCCCGTGAGCTTCTTCAGCTCGTCCTGCGCGGCGGGCGGCACAAACTTGGCAATCGGGCCTTTGCCGCCCTCGGCCTCAAACGTAATATAACCAAGGCCGGGGGCGCCCTGCTCCTTGGCCCAGTCGTTGAGCTTGTCAAAGAAGCTGCGCGGCTTGTCGCTCACTTTGGGGGCACGGATGCAGCGCACCACACCCCCCTTGGTAATGGTTTCCTTGAAGGCGCGGAACTCGACATCCTCGCGCTTGAACACGGACGTGACATCCACAATCACCAGCGGGTTACGCAGGTCCGGTTTGTCGTTGCCATACTTCAGCATGGATTCAGCATAACTGATCTGCTTGAAGGGATAGGGATCCACCGTACGCTTCACCCCGGTAAAGCTGGAGAATTCCTCAAAAATACCACTCAAGATGGGGCCGATGGTATCGAACACATCCTGCTGGGTGACAAAGCTCATCTCGAAATCGAGCTGGTAGAACTCGCCCGGCGAGCGGTCGGCACGGCTGTCCTCATCGCGAAAGCACGGCGCAATCTGGAAGTAGCGGTCAAAGCCCGACACCATGAGCAGCTGCTTGAACTGCTGCGGGGCCTGCGGTAGCGCGTAGAACTTGCCGGGGTGAAGGCGCGACGGCACCAGAAAGTCGCGTGCGCCTTCCGGGCTGGACGCGGTGAGAATGGGTGTCTGGAACTCATGGAAGCCCGCAGCGATCATGCGCTTGCGGATTGATGAGATAAAATCCGAGCGCAGGATAATGTTGCGCTGCATCTTCTCGCGGCGCAGGTCGAGGTAGCGATAGCGCAGACGATGTTCTTCGCTGCCATCATCATCAACATTCACCTGGAAGGGCAATACGGCAGCCGGGTTCTCCACCTTGTAATCTTCAATGGCAATTTCAATTGCGCCCGTGGGCAGCTTGTCGTTCACCGTGCCCGGTTCACGCTCTACCACTTTACCGGTTACGGTAATCACACTCTCAAGGCGGGTGGCTTCCACCGCCGAGAACTGGGCGTGGCTGGTGGTGATGACCACCTGCGTCACACCATAGTGATCGCGCAGGTCAATAAACAGCAAATTGCCATGGTCGCGCTTGCGCATCACCCAGCCGGACAGGCGAACCGTCTGGCCAACATGGTCCTTGCGGAGCTGACCGCAGGTATGGGTGCGATAGGGGTGCATGGCAATTTCTCCGAGTTTGATGCCCGTAAATGCCCAGAAAAAGCCAATTTTGTCAAGGCTGTGGCAAGAATGACTCTGGCCGAATGCCCGCCAATCCGCTATCACCCCGGCATGACCATTTTAACCAACTCCAAGGACGTCAAAGCGCTGTGCCAACGGCTGGGCACGGCCGAGTTCATTACGGTAGATACCGAGTTTCTGCGCGAAAGCACCTATTGGCCGCAGCTGTGTCTGATTCAGGTGGCCGGGCCGGAGGAAGCGGCCTGCATCGACCCCCTCGCCCCGGAGATGGACCTCAAGCCTTTTTTTGACCTGCTGCTCAACCCGGCGATTGTGAAGGTATTCCACGCCGCACGACAGGACCTTGAGATTTTTGACAAGATGATGGGAAAACTGCCAGAGCCGATTTTCGACACACAGGTGGCAGCCATGGTGTGCGGCTATGGCGACAGCGTGGGCTATGACAACCTCATCAACCAGATGACCGGAGTACTGATCGATAAATCGAGCCGCTTTACCGACTGGTCACGCCGCCCGCTCACGGAAAAGCAGGTGGAATATGCGCTGGCCGACGTCACGCATCTGCGCGTGGCCTACACCAAGCTGCGCGCCATGCTGGCCGAGAACGGCCGCGCTGCCTGGCTGGCCGAGGAAATGGCCGTGCTCAACGATACCAAAACCTATCGCGTGAACCCCAATGATGCGTGGCTGCGCATCAAGCCGCGCACCACCAAGCCGAAGTTTCTCGCGATCCTCAAGGAAGTGGCGGCATGGCGCGAGAAGGAAGCACAAAGCCGCGACCTGCCGCGTGGCCGCGTCATCCGTGATGAGGCGATGGAGGAGATTGCCGCACATCCGCCCACCAACGTGGAAGAGCTCTCGCGTATCCGCAGCCTGTCCAAAGGCTGGGCCGATGGCAAAATGGGCCAGAGCCTGCTGAAAGCCGTGGCCAAGGGCCTTGCCACCGCACCAGAAGATGCGCCCAAGCTGCCGCCCAAGCCGCAACTGGGCAATTACAGCCACGCGCTGGTGGAACTGCTCAAGGTCCTGCTCCGCCATGTCTGTGATGAAGCGAATGTGGCCCCGCGCCTGATTGCCACCATCGGCGATCTGGAGATGATTGCGGCAAGCGACAAGGCCGACACCCCCGCTCTGGTGGGCTGGCGGCGCGAGCTGTTTGGCGAGCAGGCCCTCGCCCTCAAGCAGGGACGTCTGGCCCTAGCGGCCACCAAAAAAGGTAAAGTACGCTTGATTGCACTGGAAGAAGAGAAGAAGAGCTAATCGCTACTTCTTGACCTTGAGCGCGCCAGCCCCCGAGCGGCGGGCCTTACCCGAACTGTCGCGCAGTGGATTGATGACCTGAATGCTGGTCGCGGCCTGTGCGAGCAGCCGGGTACCATTGGCAAGGTCCACCTTGAAGGTCATGCCGCCCACGGCCTCAGCCTCAAAATCGATCTGGCACAGAAACGGCCCCGGCCCACTCATGAAGTCAGCCACTTCAAGGGCCATGCTGGCCTCATTGATTTCATTGGGTTTGCGAGCGGCTGCACTCCCGACTGTAAGATAGATCACGCAGTTTTCCGGCTTCATGCGCGGTGGCAATTTGCCTTCAATAACAAGAGACGAGAGATCACCAAGCTTGAGCCGCCCCTCGGCGTCGGTTCCTTCAACCTCAATCGTGATGCTAGCGCTCATGACAGGAGCGAACCATGATTCGTGAACCGCGTCACGTCCTTAGCCGTGATCGCTCAGGCGCGGGAGCGAATCCGTCTGCGCCAGTACATCACGTACGAACGGCAAGGTAATGGCCCGCCCGCTTGCAAGTGCTGCGGCATCAATCGCAGCAACAACCTTATGTGCCACACCATACGAGCGCTCGATCCGGCGGACCAGATAATCAATCACCTCACCGGGCACCCGCAGCTGACGATCCGAAAACAGCTTGAGCATCACCGCCCGCAGGGCCTCATCATCCGGGGGGGCGATATGTGCCGTGGGTAACGCCAGTAGACGTGAGCGCAGATCCGGCAGCTTGATCGGCCAGAGCACCGGAGCCTGAGTTGCAGTTAGCAGAATGTGCCCGTTGCGACTGACCAGACTGTTGAGAAGATGGAACAGCGCCTCTTCGTACTGTGGATGGCCGATCAAGCGTTCGGCATCCTCCAGGACGACCCGTGCGCCACGGTCATGATCGGGTGCCGTCAGCCACTCGGCTCCGGCCCGTTGCGCCCAGATATGCGCGAGGTGGGTCTTACCACTCCCCTGCGGGCCATACAACACCAAGCCATGGCTCGGCCAATCCGGCCATTTTTGCAGCCACGCCAATGCTTCCTGATTACCGCTTGTGACTACAAAATCAGCCTCGCCCATGGCCGCAGCCGAGGCAAAGCCGAGGGGGATTTGCTGGCGCGGATCGCTCATAGCGGGCGGATCGGCCGTTTGGTCGGGCGGCTTGCAGCCGTGAAGTAGGGACTGGCAAGATATTCCCGCAGGCCAAAACGCATCAGTACGCCCAAGACCGCGGCGACCGGAATGGCGATCAGCATGCCGACAAACCCGAACAGGCTTCCACCTGCCATCAAGGCAAAGATGATCCAGACCGGGTGCAGCCCCACGCTTTCACCAATCAGCTTGGGCGAAATGAAATTCCCCTCCAGAAACTGGGCAAACATAAAGATGCCAATCACGACGCCTACTTGAGTATAGCCATCAAACTGCACCAACGCCACGATGGCCGCAGCCACCAGCCCGAAGGTCGAGCCGACAAACGGAATAAAACTGAGCAAGCCAGACAGCAGGCCGATGACAATCCCGAAGTTAAGGCCAACCAGCGTCAGCGCCACACAGTACGCCACCGAGAGAATCAGGCAGACACTGAGCTGCCCACGCAGATAGCCCGCCAAGGTGCGGTCAATCGCGCTGAGCTGCTCACGAATAACCGGAGCATAGCGACGCGGTAACCAGCTATCAACCCGCGCTACCAGTGCGGTCCAATCTCGCAGCAGATAGAACGCCACCACCGGTGTAATTAGCAACAAGGCAAAGAAATTGACAATCGCGGCCCCGCCCTGCCACAGGCCACCCGCGATATTCAGCAGCGTTTGCGCGGCTTTGCCCGCATACTGGCCGACGGTGTCACGCAGACGGGCATAATCCTCTTCCCCCAGAGTATTGAGAAAATCATGCAGACGCGGCTGAAGGGTGTTGCGCAGATGGTCGACATAACCGGGTACGGCTGCCGCAAACTCGGTGAGCTGGCGAGCGACTACCGGCACCACGAGTACGAGAATGACCGCGAGTGCCAGCACACACAGCGTCAGCATCAGCAAGCTGGCCAGAGTGCGCGGCACGCCACGGCGGCACAGCGCCTCGCACCATGGGTTAAACAGGTAGGCAATGGCAATACCAAGGACAAATGGCAACAGAACATCGCCCAGCAGCCAGAGACTGGTACAGAGTACCAGCAGGAAACCACCCCAGAACAAGGCGTTGCGCGAGGTAAAAGTCAATGCAGCAGTCATGGCCTTACGCCCCCAGCTTGAAATTACTGTTGTTCTAGGGCATAACCTAAGCGGAATCAATCAGCTACAGGGGTAAACCGATGGATCATCACTCTTCTGCTCCCGACGCCATCCAGACTGCCGGGACTTATTACCAAGGCTGGCTGTCCTTCACGCGCTGGTGTACCCGCAGCATCATTGCCATTTCGGTGCTGCTGGCGCTGATGGCCGTAACGCTGGTTTAAGCCATGACCACGGCGACGCACCCCGGCGCCACCTCCCCTTCGGCGCAGGCTTCGGCCAGCCAGATTGTGGGCCTGCTTGTTGCCACCCTCAAGAACGAGAAAGGCGTGCATGCGGAATCTGCCATTGCCGCCGCCGCCGTGCTGACGGGCGAATACGTGCAGCAAGCCGCCAATCTCGACTTTGCCGGGATTGAGCCGGGCAGCATGATTCTCAGCGATAAGGTCAACGAGCTGCTGTTTGAAAGCGACCAGCAGATGACCATTTCTGACTATTTCTTCAATGCCCTGTTTAGTCAGGGCATTGAAGTGGGTAAGGAAACCTGGCCGGAAAACATCCCGGAAGAAAATCAGGTGATGTTCGACCCGCTGCAAGTGGCCGCCCGCCTGCGCGGTGAGATGAATAAGCTGCTGAGCGATCTGCCCGACGCGCTCGAGCGCGCCTATGCCTGCGCACAAGCTACCGCCCTGCTGGTGGCCCAAGCCCGCCGCGTCCTCGACCCCAATATCGGCAAAGCCCTCGCACTGGAAGCCATGCTTAAGGGTGCAAAGACGGTGCCGCTGGGATAAAAAAGGAGGAGCCTTGTGAGGCCCCTCTTCTTAAATCAACAAACGAACAGATTAGCCGGTGATCTCGGATTCCGAGAAGAACTGGGCGATCTCGATCTTGGCATTGTCGAGGCTGTCCGAACCGTGGACGGTGTTGGCGTCGATCGACTTGGAGAAGGTCTTACGGATAGTGCCTTCAGCCGCGCTAGCGGGGTTGGTGGCGCCCATGACATCGCGGTACTTGGCTACGGCGTTCTCGCCTTCCAGCACCTGCACCACCACCGGGCCCGAGGTCATGAAGCCAACCAGCTCGCCAAAGAACGGGCGGGCTTTGTGAATGTCATAGAAACGCTCGGCCTGCGCCTTGCTCATGTGAATGCGCTTTTGCGCCACGATACGCAGACCCGCCTTTTCGATCATAGCGTTTACGGCACCGGTGATGTTGTTCGCGGTGGCATCGGGCTTGAGAATGGAAAATGTACGTTCGAGAGCCATTTGAGTTGGGTCCTTGCTTGGGTTAATTGACTGTTTCTGGCCGCGCTTCTAGCCGAATTAGCGTTCTTTTGCAACTGCACCCTTTTTGGGCAAGCGCGACAAAACCGCATCGGCCCAACGGATGGGCAAAACCGATAGCAGCCAGACCAGCGCATAAAGTGGCCAGGGGAAGGCAATCCGGGCCGGGTTTTTGGCCAAACGGCGCTTAATCAGGGTGGCGGCATCTTCCACCTCCATCAGCCATGGCATGGGAAATTTATTAACAGCGGTCATAGGGGTGCGGATAAAGCCGGGGCACACCACCGTAACCCCCAGGCCCTTCGGGGCCAGTTCGAGCCGCAAGCTCTCGCCATACATGCGCACGGCTCCTTTGCTGGCGCTGTAGGCCGGGGCGCCGGGCTGGCCGCGCAGACCCGCCAATGAGGAAATAATGGCAATCTGCTTCACCCGATCAGGCAAAAGCGGATGAATACTGTTAAGAACGCCGTACAAGTTAACGTCAAAAATCTGCCGGGCCTGGGCCTCACTTTCACCCGCTCCGCCTGTTCCGGCTGAAATCCCGGCATTGGCGATGAGGAGATCAACCCGCCCAAGGCCAGCAAGCCACGCCGCCATGGCCGCGCGATCCGTCACATCGAGCACGGCAAGCTCGGCTTGCGAGCCTCTGGCACGGCAGATTTGCGCGACTGCCTCCAGCCGAGTGGCATCACGCCCGGTCAGGTATAAAGTTACCCCCGGCGCCGCATAGACCTGCGCCAAGGCGGCCCCCAGCCCACTTGAGGCTCCGGTAATGACAATCTTCATGCCCCGGTCTATACCATGTTCATGAGTACGCCCCAACCCGTAACCAGCATGACCGGCTATGCCCAAAGCGAGGGCCAGCACGACGCCCTGAGCTGGCGGCTTGAGCTGAAAAGCGTAAACAGCAAAGGCTTTGACCTACGCCTGCGCCTGCCCTTCGGCTTTGAGGCGTTTGATGGCCCGGCCCGTGCGATGGTGGCGGGGGCGGTGAAACGTGGCGCGGTAAATTTAAGCCTGACGGTTGATACTGCGGCACAAGCCCAAGGCGCGCGTATCAACCGGGCGCTGCTTGACGATGTTCTCGCCTTGGCCAAAGAGCTAAGCCCGGATGGGATAAAACTCGAGCATGTGCTAGCGGTGCGCGGCGTGATTGAAACCGAGGACACCACGACCGAGCTAACGCCTGAATTGCACAAGCTACTGGAGCAGGCCTTGGCCGATACGTTAGCTAGGCTGGTCAAGGCCCGTATCACCGAAGGGGCACATCTGGCCAAAGTACTGAGCGAGCATCTCGGCCATATTGCTACGCTCACCGCGCAGGCGCGCACTTTAGCCGCTGCCCAGCCAACTAGTCTGCGCGATAAGCTCACCGCCCGCCTCACGGAGCTGGGCCATACCGCCCTGACGCCCGAGCGTATTGCACAGGAAGCCGCCCTGCTGGCCACCCGCGCTGATATTTCCGAAGAGCTGAACCGCCTTGAGGGTCATGTTAAAGCCGTGCGGGATCTGCTGGCTACCGGCGGACCGATTGGCCGTAAACTCGATTTTTTGTGTCAGGAGCTGAACCGCGAAGCGAATACACTGTGCTCCAAGTCGGAATCCCTTGCCCTCACTAACGTGGGCGTTGATCTTAAAGTTGTCATCGAGCAATTCCGCGAGCAGGTGCAGAATGTCGAATAATGATCCCGTGCGTATCAGTATCACCGGCGAACTTGGATCTGGTAAATCCACTGTAGCTAAGGCCTTGGTCGCGGCGATGAATATAGAATTTTTCTCCACGGGGGGATTTCAACGCGAAATGGCGGCAAAGCTGGGTATTACCACGTTGGAGCTGAATCACCGTGCCGATACCGACCCCAGCATTGACGAAGAAATTGACGGTCGCACCAAGGCGCTCGGCCAAAGCGGCAAGAGTTTTATCATCGACAGTCGCTTGGCTTGGCGGTTCTTACCTGCTTCCTTTAAGGTGTTTTTGGTCTGCCCCCCAAATATCGCTGCCCAGCGTATCATAAGCCAAGAGCGTGTGAGCGAGACTTACGAGAGTGCGGAGCACGCTACCCGTCAGTTAATGGAGCGACAAACCAGCGAGCGGCTGCGCTTTCTGAAAACCTATGACGCCAAGCAAGGTCATTACCGCAATTATGACTGCGTGATTGATACCTCACAGGCCAATCCCGAGCAAGTCACGCAGGCGGTACTGGATGGCTTCAAGCGCAACGGCAGCGGCCACCTGATGCTGGCCGCACCGCGGGCGCTCTTTCCCCTGCCCGCCTCGCCCGACGATATGGCCCAGCCCCGTGTGAAGGTGATCTGCGCCCATCGCATCTGGGCCGTAGTAAGTGGCCATAATATTGTGAGTGAGTCCGTCAAACGTGGCGATACACTGCTGCGCGTCAAGCTGATCGCGCAGGATGACGAAACTTACGCCGCGGGCAAAACCGCACGCTCGGTGATCGAGGACCTGCTGACACCTGAAGGTGTGCACGCTTGGGAAAGCGGTCACGATTTCAAATTCCAGAATTATCCGGCATTTTTGCAAACCACCTGAGTCAGGCGCACGAAGTCAGCCACGCTCAGCTCTTCCGCCCGCGCGGTGGGGGGAATGCCCGCCGCGACGCATAGCGCTTCGGCATCACCCAATGATTTCAGCGTTCCGCGCAACATCTTGCGGCGCTGTGAGAAGGCTGCAGCGACGACGCGTTCCATATCTTTCCATGTCCGACCACCCTGCGCGGAATGAGGTATAAGCTGCACGACTGATGAGTCAATCTTGGGCGGTGGGGTAAAGGCGCGCGCTGGAAGGTCAGACAGCTTCTTCACGGTGCAGCGCCACTGGCTCATCACCGAAAGGCGACCATAGTCTGGCGTACGCGGCTTCGCGATCAGTCGCTGTGCAACTTCCTTTTGAAACATTAGCGTCAGCGCACGAAACTGCTCAATCTGCTCCAGCCAACCGATGAGCAGAGGCGTGCCCACATTATACGGCAGATTGGAGACAATCTGGCGCGGACCGGTCACGGCAGCATAATCAAACCTCAGCGCATCGCCCTCAATTACCTCAAGCCGCCCGCCGGCGGCCTGTACCAGCGGCTGTAAGGCCAGCACGGCGCGCGCATCGCGCTCAATCGCAATTACCTTGCGGGCGCCAGCAAGCAGTAGTGCACGGGTCAGCCCGCCGGGGCCGGGACCGACCTCAATAATGGTGGTCGACGCGATATCTGGCACCTGCCGGGCAATTTTGCCGGTAAGATTGAGATCGAGCAGAAAATGCTGGCCAAGTGCTTTGGTTGCGGCCAGACCAGCCGCCGCGATCACATCGCGCAACGGAGGCTGGTGCGCAACTGGATCGTCAGCGGCGAATGTCAACGAACGCATCCTGACGCAAATCGCGCAGATAACGGCGGGCTAACAGGTCGAGACGCTCCGTCCCCAGACGGGTCGATATCTCCTTGCGATCCTCGTTGGTGGCTGTTTGGGCAGCCTCACGACCACAGATCATGAGGTACAGAACACCGCGATCATTCCTTAAGGGTGCGCTTGGCGTACTGTCCGGAAGGTTAACCAGCAAGGCCTGTACAGCTGACGGAAGGTCGGCCAGCTTCACGCGCCCAAGATTGCCCTTGCGGCGATCCCCCAAGTCCTGCGCAATCCGCTCCATATCGGTGCAGGATTTTGATTGCGCGGCATAGTCTTTCAGACGGACACTGGCCGCTGTTACCTCGGTGGCAGCCGCCGACTTGGCTACGGGCAACAAAACCTGCCGCAGGTCGAGTGTCGCAGGACCGCTTGGCCCCGCGCGCGAGGCCGTGATAACGCGCTGTTCGCGCAACATCAGAATGTAATACCCATTCGCTGTGCGCACCGGTGGCGTCAAAGCGCCAGGGCTAATGCTGCGCAAAGCGTCATCCAGTTCAGGTTCGAGCTGGCCCGCACGAACCCAGCCCAGATCACCGCCGCGCGCGGCGCTTGGAGCCTGTGAAAACTGACGAGCCACCGCCGAAAAACGGATACCGCGCGCCATCTGATCAATCAGGCGCAAGGCCGCCTGCCGTACCGCTGCGTCCTGCGCGCTGCCTTGCACGGGCAGAAAAATTTCAGCCGCCAGATATTCCTGCTGCCCGGCTGCTGCGGCGCGGCGCGAGAACTCGGCATCAACGTCGGAGTCCGTAATGTTGACCTGCGGACGCAACTTGCGCTGCACAACCATGGCCCAAGCGATACTGGCACGAATCTGCTCACGTAGTGCACTAATAGGTACACCATTGCGGGCAAAAAAAGCCGGCAACGTCTGCAGGGTCTGGCGGTTCTGTTGTGCCAGTTTGCTGACTTCCTCATCAACCATTTTTTCATCGACGTCGATACCCAGCCGCTTGGCTTCCTGCGTCTGCAGCCGCTCGTCGATCAGGCTCCGCAACACCTGCTCGCGCAGGCGACCCAGCGTTTCCTCGTTCGGCTTGATGCCGGAGCCCAGCAGCGCCAGACGTACGCGTCCCTCCAGATCACTGCTGGAAATCGCCTCATCATTGACGGTAGCGACGATCGCCATGTCCGCATGAGCGACGGCGGGCATGAACAGAAGAGCAAGCAGAAAAAGAAGTTTTGTCATGGGAAGTCTTCCTAGCCTATTCCTAGCCATCTTCAAAGTGAAACAGCGCCGCGGCTCCAGCCAGCAGTCCGGCCAGCGGTGGCCCCCATGCCCCGAGCACTACCGGCAACGCGCCGGACTGGGCGAGCGTCTGAATGACGTCATTCAGGATAAACAGCAGCAGTCCAGCCGCCAATCCAACCGAAATCGTCGTAAAAATACCCCCCCGACGACTCTGCCGGAGTCCGAAAACGGCTGCCAGAATCACCATCGCCGCCAGTAGGACCGGTTTGGCCAGCAAGGCCTGAAAGTAGAGCTGGTGGCGCAAACTGGAAAGCCCGGCGGCGTTGAGGGTGTGAATGAACTCCGGCAATTGCCAGAATGACAGCGACCTGGGTGAGGCGAAACTCTCTTCAATCCGGCTTTGGGTCAGCTCGGTTGGCAGCCGGTAAATGGCCTGCCGCTGCCCTCGCCCATCCTCGGTTTGAATGACAACATCGCGCAGCTCCCAAACACCGGGCAACAGCATCGCCGAACGGGCATCGATTCGGCGGCTCTCAGGCAAATTAGCCGGATTTTCGAATACCATCACATCAGTCAGCTCAAAACGTGCCGGATTCAAGCTGGCGGCATGAATAAAGGCCTGCGCCTTGGCATCGGCCTGACTGATCCAGATTCCGCCGGATGATACATTCAGCGTGGTCGGGCGTCCGCGAAAATACTTGTCTTCCAACCGCTCATAGCGCCCGACCATAGCCGCGCTGAGCGGATTCATAACCGTGACCTCCACTGCGCCGAACAGTAGCGCAGCCAGAGCGACCGGGGCCAAAAAGTTCCATACCGAAATTCCCGAGGCGCGAACCACTTCCAGCTCATGGGTACGGGTCATCTTCCAGAAGAAGAACAGCGCTGCGAACAAAGTGACAGACGGCAAGATAACCTGAGCCGTTCCCGGCAGCTTTAGCCCCGCCATACTGAGGATCAGGCCGAAACTTATTTCCGGACGTGCTGCCGAGCGGCGCAGCAACTCCAGCACCTCGCCCACAAAAACGATTGCCAGCAGACCAGCCAGAATAGCCAAAAACGACAGAAGAAATTGTCGCGACAGATAAAGCGAAAGCGTTAGCGGCAGTCTCATCGCGCCCACCGGGGTTCAGGTTGGCGCCCAAGCGACGTGCCGATCAGTAGGATCGGAAGCAGCGCCGCTATATAAAGTGGCAAGGCCACCCAAGCACTGCGACTGACCAACTGACCAAGGCCGAGTACGACCGCCTGTAAGGTAGCGGCCAACCCGATAGCCAGCAGGACGCGCGGTACATGGCCGCGACGGTTGAATTCACCAAACAACAAGCTGGCACAGGCAATCATGGTAAACCCGAGGGTGAGTAGCGGCGTGACCATCCGTTGATGCAGCTCGGAGAGGTGTCGCGCCCGTAAGGCCGATGGCCCGCTGGCCAACACGGCGGCAAGCAAGCTGTAGGTGCTCATTTCACGTGGAACAATCACCCGGTTCGCGATATCGGGCGTTAGAGTGTCCAGACTGACCGCATAGCTGTCAAAGGTCAGCTCTGCCATTTTACGGGTGGCAGGGTTATATTCTTGCTGGATACCTTCATAGACAATCACTTTCGGGCCGCTGGAACTTTGCACCAACTGGCCACGGGCGGCCCGAATCGTCATCAATTTTGCCGGGTCCCGTGCATCGTGAATCAGAAGCCCCTGCAGCTCTGCATTTTGCTCACGGCGAGCGACATAAACAGTCATCTTATTACCCAGATCGTTAAATGTGCCTTCCTTCAGTAAGGCCGCACTGAACTGGGACTGAACGGCATATTTCATCTGCGCCAGCTCCTGGTTGGCTAGCGGCTGCAACCAGAGCGTGAGCAGATAACCGACGAGCAGGCACCAGCTTGCCAGCCGCAGTGCGGGCATAGCCAATGCTCGCGGACTAAGGCCACAGGCCCGCATGGCCACCAACTCGGAATCCTGAATGAACCGATAATACGTAAACAGAACTGCCACAAACAGGGTAATGGGCAGGGTCAGCCCCAGAAAAGCCGGAAGGGTCAGCAGCGCCAACCAAACAAACATATGTAAAGGGGCGCCATTTTCGACCACGATATCAATGTATCGCAATGACTGGGTCAGCCAGATCGCCGCCGTGACCGCGAGTGTTACAAACACAAGCGCCAGTAAAAGGGCACGCAAAAGATAGGCAGACAGCCTTGGCATGAGCGCATCCTAGTCGTTCTAGGGAGAAAAGCAAATTTGCTTTCTTGACCTTGGACGCTAAACCGTTAGCATTGCTCCAGTTTTTACGCTTACCCCTCAGGAGTGCCCATGCTGTCCGTTTCATTCGCCGCCCCTACCCTGCCCAAGTCTGGCTCGATTGCCCTTGTTCTGGCGGGCGACAAGCTTGGCCCGGCCGGGCAAGAGCTGGATAAAGCCACCGGCGGCGCACTAAGCCGTGCCCTGAAAGTAGCCGAACTGAAGGGTAAGCTTGGTCACGCCATCCGCGTGGTTGCGCCAAACGACAGCTATGACCGCATCCTTCTGCTCAGCGCCGGTCCGGCAGACAAAGCTGACGAGTTGGTTCTGCAAGCCTGCGGTGGCTATGTTTATAGCGAATTAGCCCGCAGCAAAGCCAAATCAGCCGCCGTGGTCGTCGATTTTTCGCCG
This sequence comes from Micavibrio sp. UBA2400, assembly GCA_002343265.1. Classification (GTDB taxonomy): domain Bacteria; phylum Pseudomonadota; class Alphaproteobacteria; order UBA2400; family UBA2400; genus UBA2400. The sequence goes on along the minus strand of DDSC01000013.1, from coordinate 79,670 downwards.
CGCAACCGCAAGCTGAGTGCGGCCGCTGAAGTGGCGTATGGCGCAGTCCTGCGCTCCTACCGTTTTGATAAATACCGCACCAAACTGAAGGACGACGATAAACCAAAGCTGGCCGCCCTCACCTTCCATGGCAAGGACGCCGCCGCCGCGCGTAAGAGCTTTGCCCGCCATGAGGCGCTGGCCAATGCCATTTCCTTTACCCGCGATCTGGTGAGTGAGCCGCCAAACGTGCTCTATCCCGAGAGCTATGCCAAGGAGATCGAGAAGCTCAAGAAACTCGGTGTGAAAGTGACCGTTCTTGATGGCAGCGCGATCAAGAAGCTGAAAATGGGCGCGCTCTATGGCGTGAACCAAGGCAGCATTCGCGACCCGCGTGTCGTGGTGATGGAGTGGAACGGTGCCCGTAACAAGAAGGACGCCCCGGTTGCCCTGCTCGGCAAGGGCGTGTGCTTTGATACTGGTGGCATTTCCATCAAGCCATCAGGCGGCATGGAAGAAATGAAGTGGGATATGGCCGGCAGTGCCGCAGTGGTGGGTGCCATGATGGCGCTGGCCGGGCGCAAGGCAAAAGCCAATGTGGTGGGTATCGTTGGTCTGGTTGAGAATATGCCGGACGGCAACGCGCAGCGCCCCGGTGATATTGTCACCTCGATGAGCGGTCAAACCATTGAAGTACTGAACACCGATGCCGAAGGCCGCCTCGTGCTGTGCGATGTCATGACCTATGCCCAGCGCACCTATAAGCCCAAAGCGATGGTTGATCTGGCTACGCTCACCGGTGCTGTCATCGTGGCTCTTGGCCACGAACATGCGGGTGCGCTTGGCAACAACCAGAAGCTGATCGACCAGTTGGTCGCCGCCGGTAAAGCGACGGGCGAAAAGCTGTGGCAGCTCCCGCTCGGTGAGGCCTATCACCGGGATATCGACAGCCCGGTGGCGGATATGAAGAACATCGGCAGCGCCCGCGAAGCGGGCACCATCATCGGCGCTGTATTCCTTGAACGCTTTGTCGAGAATGATACGCCATGGGTGCACCTAGACATCGCGGGCACGGCGTGGGCCTACAAGGATCAACCCACCTGCCCGAAGGGCGCCTCAGCCTTTGGTGTGAAACTGCTCGACCGCTTCATTGCCGAGCATCACGAGAAGTAATGCCCGGCGAGGTTCGCTTTTACCATTTGCAGCGTGCGCGGCTGGAGGAGGCTCTGCCGCAGTTGCTGGAACGTACGTTGGCCAAGGGCTGGCGAGCGGTGGTCAAGGCTGGCTCTGACGAGCGGGTCGAGCAGCTCAACACCCATCTGTGGACCTATACCGAAAGCAGCTTCCTGCCGCATGGTAGCAGTAGGGATGGTGATGGTGCGCGTCAGCCTATATGGTTAACAGCCGCTGATGAAAACCCGAACTCGGCCAGCGTGCTTATGCTGGTAGATGGTGCACAGCCCCCACCCGCCCACACTTTTGAGCTGACCTGTGTTATTTTTGACGGTAATGATCCGTCCGCCCTCGAAACCAGCAGAGCGATGTGGAAATCTCTGAGCACAAGCGGCCTGCAGCTAACATACTGGAAACAAACAGAAAGCGGCTGGTCTCAGCAGAATGCATCCTAGCTGGCTGAATTTGTGTAATGTTCGTTCTATAAACTAAATCACTCAATGATATTCAATAGTTATCAACTTCCGCATGCCATTCTGGCCGCTGGGAGTAGCGACCTATGTTTGAACTGTACGCGAGCGCAAAAGAGAAGAGCCTGTGTTGCCGCTTGTTTGGCTTACAGATCAGCCGCCCGGTGCGGCAGGCCCTTATGGGCGGCGCAATTTTTTCGGCAAGCGTTGCACTAACTGTTCATGTGATTCGCCAAGGATTATGGGAAAGCACCCCCAGCGATCTCTTGATTAATGCCAGCGTCGTCGCCCTTATTCTTGTCAGTCTGCTCAATTGCCGGGGGGATCGCAAGCTCGCCAGTACCGAAACTCTGCTTAAGACCGTTCTGGAAAACATCCCGACCCCGGTCTTTATCAAGGACGCACAACACCGCGTCATATACGGCAACAGCGCCTATCTTGAGCATACACGTATCCTGACACCTGACATAATTGGCAAAACCTTACTCGATTTTCTACCGGCCGAGCAGGCCCAGCGCATCCACGCCAACGAGAAGGTTTTGCTCAAATCCTTAGGACGGGACGAGAGTCAGGAGGCGATACAAACGCTCGGCCATGGCGTTCGCCACATTATTGTACACAAGACCGCCTTTATTGATCCGAACAAACGCCGCCTACTACTTGGTAGTCTCGTCGATATTACCGATATAACAGTTCTGCGCGACCGGTTCCTGCTCGCCAAGCAAGCCGGCGGGATCGGCGTGTGGGACTGGGACCTCAGGACGGACCGCCTGACCTGGGACGACATGATGTACATCATCTATGATGTCGCTCCTCAGGAGTCAGCTCATACCTTTGCAACCTGGCGGAACTGTGTTGTCAAAGAGGATGTCGCTCAGGCCGAAGCAATAATTCAAAACGCCCTCAATGACGTAACGCAGTCCCGGTTCGAGAGTGACTTTCGTATTCGGCACCAGAATGGAACAATCCGGTATATCAAGGCCCATGCCATTATCCGCCGCACAGCGGATGGGGCTCCGATCCGCATGACCGGCATTAATACTGACGTAACCCACCTGCACACCATGCAGCAGGAACTGCTGGAAGGGCAGCGGAGTCTGGAAGCGCGTGTCGCCGAGCAGACCCGGGCGCTGCAGGCAGCAAAGCAGCTGGCAGAAAGTGCGAATGAGGCCAAGAGCGATTTTCTCGCCAATATGAGCCACGAACTGCGTACACCGCTCAACAGCATTATCGGACTGACACAACTGATGCTGGATGAAGATCTTAAAAACGAGCAGCGCGAAATGCTGTCCAACATCGAAATTTCATCCAACAATCTGCTAGAGATTGTGAATGACATTCTCGATATTGCCAAAATTGAAGCCAACAGCCTTGAGCTGGAGCGTATCGACTTCTCCCCGGCCGGTCTGGTACGACGCACCTGCAAGATGCTGCAGCCTCTCGCTCTAAGCCGGAATATCGGTTTCAATCTGCTACTGAACATACCGGATTCACTCTGCCTGTCGGGCGACCCCACTCGTCTGGCCCGGATCATGACCAACCTGATCGGCAATGCCATAAAATATACGGAGGTTGGACGAATCGAAGTCATCGCTGCGGCCCAATGCACCGCACCCGGTGAGCATCTCCTGATGTTTGAGGTACACGATACCGGAATCGGCATTCCGGCGGATAAGATCGATCATATTTTTGACAAGTTTGCCCAAGCCGATAGTTCGATTACCCGCAAATATGGTGGCAGTGGTCTTGGGCTGAGTATTACGCGACAACTGGTCGAACTTATGGGTGGCACCATCTCGGTCAAGAGCACCTTGGGTTTGGGCAGCTGTTTTACAGTCAAGATCCGACTACCGGAAGGGAGCGAATCATTCCCCGAGTTGTCGCAAGACATGACCCGACCGATGGATGGGACGCCGACCCTGTCACGTCGTACGGCGCGGCTGCTGATCGCCGAAGACCATAAGCTGAACCAGATTTATGTCCGGCGCCTGATGAGCAAGCTGGGTTTTGAGAATTTTGCCATTGTAGATGACGGAGCGCAGGCAGTGGCGCAGTGGCAGACCGGGGCCTACGATCTGATCCTGATGGACTGCCATATGCCCACCCTGAGTGGGTATGAGGCAACCGCCAAAATACGCCGACTTGAAGCCGGACGCCACCGGATCCCCATCGTTGCGATGACCGCCAATGCCATGACCGGCGAGCGGGAGAAATGTCTTGCCTGTGGAATGGATGAGTATGTCAGCAAGCCGGTGACTCACCGCCAGCTACGCGCAATTCTGGCGCAGTGGGTAAATTTTGAAGATACGATTGCTTCTCCCGAGAGCAATACTACTGCGACCACCTCTTCTACGGGGGACACAGACATTCTTGACCCTACGGTTCTGCTCAACATCACAGATGGCGATGCCTCAGCCGAGTTGGAACTGGTGGAAACCTTTATCACCGAGACTCGTAAGCATCTCGGCCTTCTGGCAGCAGCACAAGCAAGCGATGACGCTGTGCAGTGGCGGGAAAAATCGCATCTTCTGAAAGGTAGCGCGGCCAATATCGGAGCCAATCAACTGCGTCTCTTGTGCGCCCGGGCGCAGAATCTCTCCCCTGCGGAGCAAAGCGAGCGTCCCCGACTGCTGCTCGAAATTCAGCTCGCCTTTGCCAAACTTGAGCAGCGCCTGATTCGTACCTACTACTTACACAAACACCCCAACGAGGATGGAACACATGAGGGACGGCCAGCCGCATAACATCTGCCTGATTGCCGATGATGATCTTTTTATTCGTAAAGTTCTGGCCAAACATCTGGACGGCCTGACCGAGGTCGTGCAAACGGCTGATGGTGGCGACTGCCTGAAGGCGTACAAGGAACGACGGCCCGACATTGTCTTTCTGGATATCCACTTACCGATTCTGACCGGTATTGAGCTAATCGACCAGATTTTACGGATTGATCCGGAAGCGTTTATCATCGTCATGAGCTCGGATAGTACAGTCGAGAATGTGCAGGAAGCACTACGGCGCGGGGCGCGTGGTTTCCTTGCCAAGCCCATCCTGAAGGACAGGCTGATGCACTATCTGAACAAATGCCCGACCCTGCGCTGGGCTGATGACAAGAGCAGCACGGGCTGAATATCCTGCGCACCCGGTAACTAGCACACTGATTCGTAATGATTTTTAGCCTTATGGCGATTTCACTAAAAAACATAAGCCCCGCGACCAAGAGGTGCGGGGCTTGATGTTGCTGGAAGAACTAGCCTACCAGCAAGACGATGAAGAGATTAGATCTTCTTCTTGGTCGTCTTCTTGGCAGCGGTCTTCTTAGCAGCTGTCTTTTTCTTCGCCGGCATAATCATGCTCCTAGCTAGTCGTTGTTTTATCCAACCCCTCGCGGGACTGGTCGATGTCCGAACCACCGAACATCTGCAATTATGTATCTCATAAAAATGTAAAGGGGTCGATAACAATTTTTACAGCCACACCTTTGGGGACACGTGCGGACTGCAGCCAGCTGACCAACATGAATTGGATTTTGAAAGTGCGTGGTGCACGCACGAGCAGACGCATGCGATGTTCCCCCTTCAACTTGGCGAGTGGTGCCGGTGCCGGACCAAAGATATCGACACCATCAATTTGTGGCGATGATTTGCGGATTTCTTGCGCAGCTACTTCAACGCGATGAAGATCACGCCCGCTGATGATGATGGCTGCGAGACGCGCAAACGGCGGCCAGTGATGCTCTTCACGCAGCGCAATTTCACGCGCAAGAAAGCTGTCGCGATCATGCTGTGCAAGATTTTGAAACAAAAAATTGTTCGCACAGTGTGTCTGCATCAACACAGTTCCAGGGCGCTCCGCACGACCCGCGCGCCCACTCACCTGCTGCAGTAACTGGAACGCGCGTTCATTCGCGCGCAGATCGCCACCATCCAAACCAAGATCCGCATCCAGCACAACCACAAGTGTCAGCAGCGGGAAGTGATGACCTTTGGCGACGATCTGGGTGCCGATGATGATGTCATATTTTCCGTCACGCACATCATCCAGCGACTGCTGCACACGACGCCAGCCACCTAACGTATCGCTGGCGATAACCAGCGTGCGCGCATCAGGAAATAGCGATTTTACTTCATCTTCTATGCGCTCCACTCCGGGCCCGCAGGCGGCAAAGCTATCCGGCTTGTGGCAATGTGGACACTGCGCCGGAAGCGGCTCACGGTGACCACAATGGTGACATTCCAGCTTGCCGCACGCTGGGCCACTGCGATGCTCGACTAGCCAAGCTGTACAGTGTGGACACGTCAAACGATGGCCACAGCCTCGGCAGATGGTTAACGGAGCATAACCACGACGGTTAAGAAAAAGTAAGGTTTGCTCACCGCGACTCAGCGCAGCACGAATCGCATCAACACTGCGCGGGGCAATGAAGCGCTGACGTGGCAGCGACTCACGTAACAGATCAACCAGTTCAACTTTGGGCAGCTCAGCTCCGGCATGGCGGTCCGGCAACCGAACATGGCCATAGCGCCCTTCCTCAACATTGACGACCGTTTCGATCGAGGGTGTGGCTGAGCTGAGAATACAGGGGATCCCCAAACGGTGCGCCCGCGCCACCGCCATATCGCGGGCATGATACGTCACCCCCTCTTCCTGTTTATAAGCCCCCTCATGCTCTTCATCGACGACGATAAGCCCCAAATTCGTGAACGGTAGAAAAAGCGCGGAGCGTGCACCGATAACCAAGCGCGCTTTTCCGTTGGCCACAGCACGCCACGCCCGCTGACGCGCCGCACGGGCCAGCTCGGAGTGCCATTGCACCGGCTCGGCCCCAAATAAGCCGACAAAGCGGGCAATCATATGCACCGACAGAGCAATCTCGGGCAGAAGCACCAACACCTGTTGGCCAGCTTGCAATGCTGCGCGAATGGCATGGGCATAGACCTCGGTCTTGCCGGATCCGGTCACGCCTTCCAGAACTGTCACGCCCCCCTTACCCGCTTTCACCTGCTTGACCAATGCGTCCGCTGCTAACTGCTGTGAAGGCGAAAGCGTAGGCCCATGCTCGTCAAGATCCGGCATTGGTGGGGCCGACTCCGGCGCTTGCGCCAGAATCAAGGCTCCTTCATTATAGAGGGAGACGACCACGGCCGCACTGCAGCCAGCGGCCTCGGCCAGATCGCGCACCGTACGGGGGATATGGTCTTCTAAAACGCGCATCACACGCTGGCGAGCCGTTGTCCGTTTCAGGTGCGGCGGCCACTGGCCTGACGAAATAAAATGTCGCTGCGGCTGAAACTGCTGCGCACTATCCGTTGTTAGCGCCAGCTTGAGCACCAGACCAAGCGGCTGAATGGTGTAAGCTGCAACCCAATCGATAAAACGGCGCAAGTCTGCCGGCATGGGCGGCGCCTCCAGCCGCTGGGCGATCGGTTTGATCTTGCCCTTGGCGACACTGGCCGGGTTCACGCTCCACACCACACCAGTTATCTTTCGCCCAGCCAGCGGCACAATCACATAATCGCCCGGCTGTACTCTCATCCCGACCGGCACACAATAATCAAATGCCTCGTTCACCGGTGCTGGTACCAGCACCTGCACTGTTGCGGGTTCGGACTTGTCGGTTGCGTCAAACATGCTTAGACAGGGTAGCAGGGCTTTCTTTTCTCTGACAGGTGTTCCTACCATGCCGACCGCCAAACGTGCCAGTCCTTCGCTCTCCGATCACGATGTTGCCGACTATCTGTTAGCGCACCCTGATTTCCTCCTGCGCCGGAGCGATGTGCTCGACCAGCTTTTGCCCCCCCAGCGTGAACTGGGGGATGCCGTTACCGACTTCCAGCGCTTTCTGGTGGCACGTCTGAAAGGGCAGATTGAAGCACTCAAGGAACGTCAGCAGGACTTCATCGTTGCCAGCCGTCTGAATGAGATGAATCTGGCCCGTATTCACGGAGCGGCGCTGCGGTTGAGCGAGGCCCGCTCGCTGGAAGAGCTGGCGGCCATCATTCATGATGAACTACCCGTACTGTGTCAGGTCGATGCCGCTGCATTAGCGATTGAAAGCGATGATCTGGCCCTGCCGCAAAGCGTTTCGCGCCTCCAGCCCGGCCATCTTGAGCGCTGGCTCGGTCCGGCAGATATTTTGCTCAAGGCCAATGCCCAGCCATGGCCCGAACTTTTTACCAAAAACGCGAACACCATCCGCTCGCTGGGTATTTTGCGTATCGAGCCGGGAAGCCAGCATCCCGTTGCCTGTCTGGCGTTTGGTAGCCATGACCCTGAATGGTTTACACCCGATCAGGCGACCGATCTCATCAGCTTTTTGGCGGGCATCGTCAGCCGCCGACTGGCGCAATTACTACCCTAGGCCGAGTCAGCATCGGGAGGCATATGTCAACAGCTGCCCCTCCGCTTGTTGAAAGTTGGCTCGCTGCACTGAAAACCCAGCGGCGGGCGTCCCGGCATACCCTTAGCAACTATCAGCGCGATCTGGCTGACCTGTTATCTTTTCTGCACGAGCATGAAGGTCGGGTAATCACTCAGAGCGACCTGTTGTCCATTACCCTAAGCCAACTTCGCAGTTGGCTGGCCCAGCGTCACGGCCGGGGCAATAGTGCCAGTACCCGTGCCCGGGCCATTTCAGCTCTTAAAAGTTTTTTCAAATGGGCGGAGCGCAACGGCCATCCGGCGAATAAAGCGGCGCACCTGCTGACCCGTCCCAAGGTGAACCCACCCCTGCCCCGCGCTTTAAGTTCCGAGCAGGCCCAACTGCTGGTCAGTCAACCCACCCATGCTTGGACGCAAGCGCGTGATCTCGCCTTGTTTACCTTGCTCTATGGGGCCGGCTTACGTTTGGCCGAAGCACTCAGCCTAAAGGTTGGCGCTATTGAGGCCGAGCAGATTGTGGTGACAGGTAAAGGCAATAAGCAGCGCTTGGTGCCGCTGTTGCCCGCTGTGCGCAGCGCACTGAGGGGCTGGCTGAAATGGCGCCCCGATGCCGGGCGCGATTCCGATCTGTTTATCGGTGTACGCGGTGATGCCCTCAATCCAGCCGTGGCCCAAAAGAGTTTGCGAGTCATACGCGCGCAACTCGGTCTACCTGCTCACACCACGCCGCACGCGCTGCGCCACAGCTTTGCCACCCAGTTACTTGGGGCGGGCGCTGATCTGCGCGTGATTCAGGAGCTTTTAGGTCACAGCTCGCTCAGCACCACGCAGCGCTATACCAAGGTCGATACCGAACAACTGATCGCCGCCCACGCCGCCGCCCATCCACGCGCGAAAGGCTGACTAACGCTTGAATTCACGTATTGGCGATTCCCAATTGTCTGGAATTGGGGAAATTTTAGCGCTGGCCTTACACGTTGGACCATAGCTCAACACTTTACTCTCAACTTGCTGGCCATCAATCGTCATTGTAACGCTGGCAGGATGTGTTTGCTGGAAATTAAAATATACAAAGCCCATCACCGCTGCCAAAAATAGCAGAGCAAATTTCTGCTGGCAAATAAAGCCAAGAAAAATGGAGCGCATTAGGTAACTATAGCAGGGCAATCTTATAAGATCGAGTGGATTCAATAGCCTAAAATTTTCCCTTGTTCCAATGAGTTAATTGCGGCACGCAGATTACGCTCGGCACGCGGTTGCCAGCGGCGCGATAGAACCAGCGTATTAAAAAGCTCATGTGGCTCAAGAAAGCCGCGCATGATCCGCATCCGCGCCATGCAATAGAGCGGCAGCGGGTAAACCTCATACTCCCGGCGTACGGCCTGCTCAAACCGGGCAAAGCGCGCGGGGGAGGCTGCGAGTACCGATAAATCAAGATCCAGCATCAGGCCGATATCGCTATCCTCCTGCCGGGCGTGGCCCGCCGTGCACAGAATCATCGCCCCGGCTTTTACCAGCGCGGGGTGAGTGGCATCAATCGCCAGTTCCTGCATCAGACTAACGCTGCGCACTTCGTTGTCGTGTGCGGGCGGCTTCTGCGCGTCGGTTGGAATGTGGTAGATGGCATCATGGAAAAAGATTGCCACCTTCAGCGCGAGCGGATCCTTGGCATGATCGCGCATCTTGCCTAGCAGCCAGAGCAAATTACGGACATGTGATGCGTTATGGTAGGCCCGCCCCGGCTCCTCCAGATGCGTACAAATGCGCTCAACCGCTCCCGCTTCGAACAGCGGGGCAATCTCAGCGAATTCACGGGCCAGATAGGCGCGGGTATAAGGACTCATCAGATATGAATCGGCCGACCGTCAACAGCAAGGGCCGCCTCCTTCACCACTTCGCTGAGAGTCGGGTGGGCGTGGCAAGTGCGGGCCACATCCTCGGCACTCGCGCCAAATTCCATCGCCACCGCCACTTCGGCGATCAGCGTACCGGCCTCAGGGCCGATGATATGGCAACCCAACACCCGGTCAGTCGCGGCATCAGCCAAGATTTTCACAAAACCCTCGGTTTCGTTCATGGCGCGGGCACGCCCATTGGCGGTAAAGGGGAACTTGCCAACCTTGTAGGTAACGCCCCTCTCTTTCAACTGCTCTTCGGATGCGCCGATGTTTGCCACCTCGGGGTGGGTGTAGACCACGCCGGGAATCGCTTCGTAATTTACATGGCCATGCTGCCCGGCGATGATTTCAGCCACGGCGACGCCCTCATCTTCGGCTTTGTGCGCCAGCATGGGGCCAGCGATCACGTCACCAATGGCATAAATGCCGGGCACATTGCTTTGGAAATGGCTGTCCACCACCACGCGGCCACGCTCATCCATCGCCACGCCCACGTTATCGAGGCCAAGATTGGCGGTGTAAGCGCGGCGGCCGATGGCCAGCAGCACCACACTAGCGCGCACGCTTTCAGCCGCACCGCCGGCCGCCGGTTCAACCGCCAGGGTCACACCATTGGCATCCTTCTTGGCACCGGTCACCTTGGCACCCAGCTTGAAGGTAAAGCCCTGCTTCTCCAGCGTGCGCTGGAAACTCTTGGCCACTTCGGCATCCATACCGGGCAAGATGCGGTCAAGATACTCCACCACCGTTACCGTGGTGCCCAGCCGCGCCCATACCGAGCCCATTTCAAGGCCAATCACGCCCGCGCCGATGATGACCATGCTCTTGGGCACCGCCTCCAACTCCAGCGCACCTGTCGATGTCACAATCTGCTTTTCATCGACATCAACACCCTTAAGCGGCATACTCTCCGAGCCAGTGGCGATGATGATGTGCTTGGCGTTGTGTGTCTCGCTACCGACTTTCACTTTGCCGGGGGCGCTAATAACACCCTCACCCTTGAGCCAGTCTACCTTGTTCTTCTTGAACAGGAATTCGATACCTTTGGTGTTGTCGCTCACCACTTTATTTTTGTGCGCCATCATGGCCTTGAGGTCGAGCTTGAGGTTCCCCACCAGTACACCATGCGCGGCCAGATGCCCCGCCGCCTCTTCATATTTATGCGAGCTGGTGAGCAGCGCCTTGGACGGAATACAGCCGACATTAAGACAGGTGCCACCGAGCGTACTGCGTTTCTCGACACACGCTGTCTTGAGGCCCAGTTGCGCCGCGCGGATCGCTGCAACATAGCCACCGGGTCCAGCACCAATTACAATCACGTCATAGTCAGCCATTTAGTCCTCACACAGAATGATGCGGCGCATCATAATGAGGTGGCGGCTACGGTCAACTTGCTGATTGGGATAAGCTCAGGCGAAAATGCCTGATTTGTTAGGCTTGAAAACCGGTGCGGGTGCTGGAGCAGCAGCCTGAACAGCCAGCTTGGCGGCCACTTCCGGGTTGCTGGCAGCCTGAGCCTTGGCGGCCTGAATACGCTGGGTCAGCACCATTTGGCTCTCCACCACATGCAAGGCCAGCACACCGTTGGCGGTGGCCGCATTGGGCTTGAAGAAGATGGTAGAATTGGCCTTGCCCAGCGAGCCGGTATGACGAGCGCCAATATAGGGACCACGATGGGCGATATCGTCAGGGCTGATTTTGTGCACCCTCGGCTGGGCATGGTGGGTGGTGGTGCCCGTAAAGCCGACAGCGGCACACACGCTCACCGGAATGGTGGCAATGGCGGCAGCAATGGTGGAAACGGCAGAACGCACAACCAAATCTCCTAACTCCCTTACTTTGTAAGGGGTTTCGGGGTGCGGAGTCAATTAATTCTTTGTTAAATGGTTAATATGTCGCGGAAAATCAGCGACTTAGAAGGCCGTAGGAGGCCTGACGGAGGCTTGGGCAATCATTCGGCGCTCCTCCGGCTCAACGGCCTCAGGCGCTGCGGGCTGATTATCGGCCATCAGTTGGGCCCCGGCATCAAGCATTCGGGCCAGTGCCGAGCCATCATCCGGCTCAATGGCCTCAGGCGGCGGCGCAGCAGCAGCAACCTCCGGCACACGGCTGAAATCAACATGCAGAGCGGCTTGCATCTCGGGCGTGACGCTCAACTGACCATAGGTGCTCGCAGGCGCATGGAAGCCATCCCCGGCGGTAGGGGTTGTAGGAACTGCCGCGATCGCAACCGCAGGCTTCGCCATCTTAGGCGCTCGCGTAGCGTGCTCATTATAAACCTTGGTCACTTCACTAGGTTGGGCTGGCACGCCCGGAACAAACCCCTCCCGTGGACCCATTACCCGCGGTGCGGGAGACGCGTTAGCAACGATCTCCTGCATAGTCCCCTTATCAAGTACAGATGGTTGCTCAGCTGCCACTCGCGCCGCATGCTGCGCATTTATTTTTGCCTCTTCAAGCTTGGCCGCTTTAATAGTGTCAACATTCTCTTCAAAGTCGAGAGCGCTAAGTGCGATCCCGCCCACCGCGCCAGTTATGCCCAGCGCCTTTAGCGCCCGCCCGCCCCACCCTGCGGCACCGAAACTGTTTAATCCCTCCTTGATCCAGTTTCGTCCAGCCGGAACCGCGGCTGCACCGGCCGCACTCACAACAGCGGCACTGGAAACACCCGTCTTGATGTCGCTCTTATCTAGGCCTTGGGCTATCTCGAGGTCAGCGACTTTGTCAGCCGCGTAGGTAGAGGCGACTGTGGCACCTGCGCCGATCGTCGCCATACCGGCGACGGCCTTGGTTAAGGACAAAAGACGACCAAGGGGAGAGATTCGAGCAGCGACAGCCAAGCCTGCCATAGCAGCGCCGCCGGTCAGAAGTGCTTTCTGCTGCTGCCCATCAATAATCTTGAGCTGCTCATTCTTTTCAATGGCACTTGCGTCAATTCCCCGCTCTGTAAAATTAGCGCGATCCTCAGCAGACAGGCGAGCATTTGCTCCTTTATCCTGAGCTGTCCAGGAAGTTACCGCCGAATAGCCTGTTGTCGCAACTGTCGCTGTTTTAGCCGTTACCTTGGCCGTTGCTTTTGCAGCTGTGCCTGCAGCCCGTAGCGTGTCCTTAGCTACAGCCTTGGCAGTTTCCTTAGCAACCGCTCCCGCTGTAACTTTGACTCCTGAGACCACAGCTGTAGCCCCCGCTTCAATAGTTCCAGCAGCCACAGCTGCCCGCGCTGCTTGCGCTGTTTTTACAGCTGCCTTTACGGCCAATCCGCCAAGTGGTGCCGTAACAGCGAGATCGCCGAGCGCATTACCCACCTTACCCGCTGTTGTATCCATTAATGCGGTATCAAGGCGCTTGGCCTCGGCAATCTCGGCATCGCTCACCAGACCCACTTTATTACCAACCCAGCGCCCGGTATCAGCAAAAGCCTTGCCCATGCCCGCCATGAATTTTTCATAGGTGGACATCCCCTCGGTCGGGTCAAACTCGCGCTTGGGCGGGGCTGGCTTCTGCTCAGCGGGTGGACCCTTGGTGTATTGCGCCATACGTTACAAATTCCTGTTGCAATACCAACAGGATAGCCAAAAGCTGTTACCATATGGCTAAAAATGACTAAACCAGAGAGCTAACCCTCTGGTTTAGTTCATGAAATTATAATTTTAACTTAGACTTCCAGCATCAACCGCTGCGGGTCTTCCAGACATTCCTTCACACGAACAAGGAAGGTAACCGCTTCCTTGCCATCGATGATGCGGTGATCGTAGGATAGCGCCAGATACATCATCGGGCGAATTTCGATCTTGCCGTTAATCACCACCGCGCGATCCATGGTCTTGTGCATACCAAGGATACCGCTTTGCGGCGGGTTGACGATGGGTGTGCTCATGAGAGAGCCATAGACACCGCCGTTGCTGATGGTGAAGGTGCCGCCCGTCATATCGGCCATACTCAGCTTTCCATCACGGGCCTTCACGCCATACTCGGCGATCTTCTTTTCAAGGCCGGCAAAGCTCAGTTGGTCGGCATCGCGCACCACCGGAACCACCAGACCATTGGGCGTGCCCACGGCAACGCCAATGTCGTAGTAGTTCTTGTAGACGATCTCATCACCCTCGATCTCGGCATTCACCGCCGGGATCTCGCGCAGCGCCTGAATACACGCTTTGGTGAAGAAGCTCATGAAGCCCAGCTTGATGCCGTGCTTCTTCTCAAACCCTTCTTTATAGGCGTTACGCAGCGCCAGAATATTGGTCATATCCACCTCATTAAAGGTGGTGAGCATGGCAGCGGTGTTCTGGGCGTCCTTCAAACGCTCGGCAATGCGCTGGCGCAGGCGGCTCATCTTCACCCGCTCTTCACGCGCCGCATTCGGGCGATTGGGGTTGCTGACGGCCACAAACATCGGTGCCTTGGGGGCTGCGGGAGCTGACGCGGCCGCGGCCACATCGCTCTTGGTCACACGGCCATCTTTGCCGGTTCCAGCAATCGTACTGGGATCCAGTCCACTTTCCGAAAGGGCTTTGCGAGCCGCCGGGCCGGGGGTTAGTGCTGCGGCTGACGCAGGAGCCGCCTTCACCGGAGCGGGAGCTGCTGCGGCAGCGGCCGCTTTGGCGGTTGAAGTGGCTGGTGCTTTACCATCAGCAGAAATACGCCCGAGCAGCTGACCAACCTTTACGGCTGCGCCTTTGTCGGCCACGATCTCGCCCAAAGTACCGGCTGAGGGCGCATTGACTTCAAGGGTCACCTTGTCAGTCTCCAACTCGACCAGCGCTTCATCAGCCGCCACGGCATCGCCCGGCTTTTTCAGCCACTTGGCCACGGTTGCTTCGGACACGGATTCACCAAGGGCGGGAACAACGATATCGGACATGATCTTCTCCTTGATAGTTCTTAACTCGAACAGACTTCTTGCGATAGAGCCTACCTATTTCAACCCCAGCGCCTGCTCGACCAGCAACGCCTGCTCGACATTGTGGCGCTTGAGCGAACCAGTGGCTGGAGAGGCCGCTTCCGGGCGGCCCTTGTAGAGCGGGCGTTTGGCCTTGCCGCCCACCGCCTCAAGTACCGCTTCGAGGCGTCGATCGATAAAGGTCCAGCTGCCCATGTTCTGTGGCTCTTCCTGACACCAAATCACCTCAGTGGCACTGGGGTATTTGGCAAGTTCGGCCTTCAGCTCCTCGACCGGGAACGGATAAAGCTGCTCGACACGCACCAGCGCCACATCCTGCACGCCCTTATCCTCACGCGCCTGCCACAGGTCGTAATAGACTTTGCCAGAGCACAACACGACACGCTTGGTGGATTTTTCGCCACGATCATCGCCAATCACCGGACGGAAGGCGGTATTGGGGCCGAACTCCTCGAGTTTGCTCACACACAGCTTGTGGCGTAGCAGACTCTTGGGCGTCATCATGATGAGCGGCTTGCGATACTTGCGGCGCAACTGACGACGCAGTACATGGAAGTAGTTAGCGGGCGTGGTGGCGTTAACGACTTGCCAGTTATCCTCACCCGACAGTTGCAGGTAACGCTCCAGACGCGCGGAACTGTGCTCCGGCCCCTGCCCTTCATAGCCATGCGGCAACAACATCACGAGGCCGGATAGGCGCAGCCACTTGCTCTCGGCGCTGCTGATGAACTGGTCGATGATAACCTGCGCACCATTGGCAAAGTCACCAAACTGGCCTTCCCACAGCACCAGCGCATTCGGCTCGGTTAGCGAATAGCCATACTCAAAGCCAAGCACACCGGCTTCGCTGAGCGGACTATCGAGCACCTCAAAGCTGGCCTGCGCATCCTTGCGGATATTACTGAGCGGATAGTAGCGCGCCTCATTTTCCTGATCGTGCAAGGTGGCATGACGTTGGCTGAACGTACCGCGGCCGCAGTCCTGACCGGACAGACGCACCGGGTTGCCTTCAATCATCAGCGTGCCAAAGGCGAGCGCCTCACCGGTAGCCCAGTCCAGTCCCTCGCCGGTCTTGAACATGGCGGCCTTGGCCTCTAGCTGACGGGCAATCTTGGGATTGAGATTAAAACCTGCAGGCACCGTTACTAAGGCCTTACCGACTTCCTGCAGCTTGGCCATCTCGACACCGGTCTTGGGATTACGCTCGGCGCTGGTGGCCGTTTCGAACCCGGCCCATTTGCCTTCCAGCCAGTCGGCCTTGTTAGGCTTATAAGAAGCCGACGCCTTGAACTCACTTTCCAGATAGGCGGCAAAGTCGCTGTCGATTTGCTCGACATCCTGTGCGGTCAGCACCCCTTCCCGCACCAACTGCTGGCCATAGAGCGCACGCGTGGTCACCTTGTCCTTGATCGTGCGATACATCAGGGGCTGGGTAAACGCTGGCTCGTCACCCTCGTTGTGGCCGTAGCGGCGATAGCAATACATGTCGATGACGACATCTTTCTTGAACTCCTGCCGGTACTCGGCTGCAATGCGTGCAACATGCACCACCGCCTCCGGATCATCTCCATTCACGTGGAAGATCGGCGCATGGATCATCAGCGCCACATCGGTAGCGTACAGGCCGGCGCGGGAGTGCGCCGGACGCGTCGTGAACCCGATCTGGTTATTGATGACAAAGTGAATGGTGCCACCCGTGCGATAGCCTTTCAGCTCGCTAAGCAGCAAACTCTCCGGCACCAAGCCCTGCCCGGCAAAGGCGGCATCACCATGCAAAAGAATACCCAGCGCCTCGCCGCGCGCTTTGTCACGGCGTTGTTCCTGCTTGGCGCGCACCTTACCTAGTACCACCGGATTGACGCACTCAAGATGCGAGGGGTTGGCGGTGAGTGACAGATGAATCTGGTTGCCATCAAAGTCACGATCGGCTGAGGCGCCAAGGTGATACTTCACATCGCCGGAACCTTGCACATCTTCCGGATTGGCCGGCGTGCCCTGAAACTCGGCAAACAAGGCCGCGAAACGCTTCATCATTACATTGGTCAGCACATTCAGACGGCCACGGTGGGCCATGCCGAACACCACTTCCTTTACCCCAAGCTGTCCACCGCGCTTGAGCACCTGCTCAATCGCCGGGATCAGGGCCTCACCGCCATCAAGACCAAAGCGCTTGGTGCCGGGGAATTTGACATGCAGGAACTTTTCAAGCCCCTCCGCCGCTGTGAGGCGCTCAAGAATGGCGCGCTTGCCCTTGGCGGTAAACTCGGTGTGGTTATGGATACCTTCAATACGCTCTTGGATCCACGCCTTCTGCGCCGGGTCCTGAATATGCATGAACTCGACACCAATATGACCACAATAGGTATCATTGAGCAGCTGCATGATCTCGCGCAGCGTGGCGGTTTCAAGGCCCAGCACATGGTCAATGAAAATAGGGCGATCCCAGTCGCCTTCACCAAAGCCATAAGTGGCCGGATCAAGCTCGGGGTGCGGCGGGATGGTAAGCAGGCCCAACGGATCAAGCTTGGCCGCCGTATGCCCGCGCACGCGATAGGCCCGAATAAGCATCAGGGCCCGAATGGAATCGAGTGTGGCCTGCCGTGCCTCAACCGCATTCGCTGCTGGGGCTGCCCCCTTCGTGGCGGCGGACTTGGCAGGAGCTTCGGGAATAGGTTTCGGCTCCCAGCTCGGACGGCGCTCCAGATTGGCAGCATCATCCTTTAACTCAGCGAAGAACTGGGCCCAGCTGGGATCTACCGAGCCGGGGTTCTTGCTGAACTGCTCATACAGACCCGTCAGATAGGTTGAATTCTGACCGAACAGGAATGAGGATTGCGGATTAGGGCGGGCCATGCAAATGCTCCAAAATCAAGAATGGTATCAAGCAGATAATCCGGCTTTTGCGGACTGTAAAGCCGCCAACGCCCCTAAATCTGTGAATTTGAGGCCTTGCCAAGCAGGAATGCTGCTCGAGTAATTTAATTACAGAATCAGTACCTTAACCATTGCGAACTTGCTTTGGAGAAAAAGCTGACTTACGCTCACGACAGTTACTCCAGCATAAGGAGGTTGGGCATGGGATGGACCCCGGATGACGAGAACACGTCGACGTGGAAGCCGCTAACGCCGGAACAGCGGGAGGAGTTGCGCCGCCGCGAGACTGACCCCCGTTTGGAGATTGTCCGCGAGATCGGCCCGTCTCGACCACATGGGCGCATTAGCCCACCACCTGCGCGTGAGCGTAAACCCGTCCCCTCCGGCCCGGTTCTGCACTGATGTACAGCATCGACAATCCTTACTCCGGACTGCCTGTACGCGACGTACTCCGCCAGATTGATCGCGGCTTGACAGAAGGCACCCTTATCATCGGACACAGCCCCGTGCTGCCACCCCCGGCTACTCCCCCTGCTCGAAAAGTTCATGCGGCACCAAAGGGAATTGGCTGTAACGGCGGCGAATGGGATCGCGCCAAGCAGCTACGCCTTTAAAAAAGAAAAGGCGGTTCGATCAACCGCAAACTCTCAGCTTGATGGTGGGCAATGACGGGATCGAACCCCATGCCGCTCCGCGGCAACCTATAAAAAAGGCGGTTCGCTCCGCCCGAAACTCTCAGCTTGATGGTGGGCAATGACGGGATCGAACCGCCGGCCAACTCGGTGTAAACGAGCCGCTCTACCGCTGAGCTAATTGCCCGGGCCGAAACTACAGATTTCACCGCCGCAGGGCAAGCTCTTTTTAATGCATTAAAATCAGGCGGCCTTGCGGGCAAAAACGCGCAGACCCGGCTTGAGGTTCAGGCGGAAGCGAACATCGCTCAGTCCAGCATTTTCGAGCACCAAGCGAATTGAACGGCGGTTGAGCCAGACCAGATGCTCGGGCGGAATGACCATATTCCAGTTGAGAAAGTTGCGCGTGCGCAACCAGTGTCCGCCATCCGGAGTGGTCAGGAACAGCACCCCGCCGGGGCTGAGCAGGCGTGCCAGCTGAGCGGCAAAGGCACGGGTATCCGGCACATGCTCAATCACTTCAGCGCAATACAGCAGATCAATCTTGCCCTCCAGCGCGACCAGATTGTCATACCGAAAGTGGCAGTCTGGAAAGAGCACGCGCGCGCGCTCAACCGTAGGCGCATCAATGTCAAAGCCGAGCGCCTCATAGCCCTGCTCGCGGGCGGCCTCAACGGCATAGCCGAGATTGCAACCGTAATCGAGAAAGGTCTTGCCACCGAAGCGCTTGCGCAGCATCGCCAGCCGACGGCGCGAGCGGCGCATCTTCTTGTCGGACTTGCCCGAGTAATTCTGGGTGCGTGCGTACTCCTGATACAGCGCCGCCACTGCCGCCGGATCGCATTCACTGGCGTAGTAAGTGCCACAACTGGTGCAGTGATGAATGGTGCAGTTGTTCTTGCTACCCGTCAGTTCGACGGCTGAACTTTGGCAGGCAGGGCATGGCGGGGGCAAGGTCGTCATGGCGGCAAGATATGCCACGCGCAGGCACTTGCCGCTAGTCCTGTTAACCTGCCCAAAGCCATGATTAACCGCAAAATTTGCGAAATCCGGAGAGCACGGCGGCGTACCCGCATCAGGGCTTGATTTTGCCCGCCAAAACCCGTACAAGGCTGCCCACTTGCGTCCCCATCGTCTAGAGGCCTAGGACACCCGCCTTTCACGCAGGTAACACGGGTTCGAATCCCGTTGGGGACGCCAAGTAAACTTCCGGCATCGTCCGGTAAAATCCAAAAAACGCTATAAAACCTAGACAAATCGGCTATAATTCGTCCGACAGCGTCCGGCGCTGCCCGACTGCATCCGCGCTTTGTGGGGGCATATTTGGGGGCACCTGCCAAGTAGAAGGATAAACTGAGATCGATAAAAATGGGGCGAGCATGAACGAACGCGAACTGGTCATCAAAGTGGTGGCCATGCCACGGGATATGAATCCGGATGGGGATATGTTCGGTGGCTGGATACTCAGCCAGATGGACTTGGCGGCCTATCTGCACGCCCGCAAACTCAGCAAGGCACGTATTGTCACCGTGGCGATTGATAATATCGTTTTTCACAAACCCGTGTATGCGGGCGACTGCCTGATGTGCTTTGCCCAGACAGAGCGCATCGGCCGGACCAGTATTGCTGTCAAAATCAATGTACAAGTCGAGCGCAAGGACGGCAACGCCATTGAAGACGTCACCGAGGGCCGTTTTGTTTTCGTCGCCATCGGCCCGGACCGCCAGCCGGTCCCCGTTCAGGCTTAACGGAACAGCTTGCGGGCCTCACGGCCCAGTTGCGCCCGCTGCTCAGGGGTCAGGGTTTCAATTACCCCGACCAGTTGCTCGTGTACACGCTCTTGCACTTTGAGTTGCTCATCACGCTGGGCTTTCAAAGCTGCTCGCAAAGCATCGGCTTTAAACTCGCTGGCCGTGAGCACTTCCTGCGTGGCTTGGCGTGCTTCCATCACGCTGCGCATGCCTTGCGCCATCGCACGGCTGTTCTGACGCAGTGCCTGACCAATTTGCTCTCGTACATCAGGCGGCAATTCACGCAGCATGTCGCGCAAGCCCTCTCGTCCGGCACGCATCCCCTCGCCCCGTAGGCTTTCACCCCGCAGCCCCTCCCGATGCGCGCCCAGTTCGCGCTCCATCGGAATGGTGCCCGGATAAGGTGGCCGTGCGATCAGGATACCGCCAAGGAAAGCATTGGCGCAGACAGATAGTGCTAGTAACGTCGCCAAAGTCACAAGTGCTTTCTGCTGTCCGGTCATGACCAGTCCTCTAGTTCACCCGGAGAGTATGTCAAACCGGGTATGTCGGTTTCCCATAATGGGTCGTCGGTTGCCATCCCTGTGGGGCTAGCGCCTCCAACGATCAGCCCCGCCAGCAAGGAAGCACATATGGCCCCACCCGCCAGCGCCGTCTGCCAGCCGTTGAACAGCGAGAAAAAATCAAAGCGGCTGTCATCAACATGAGTGTGCGGGATAGCCAGCACCCGCTCCAGCAGATCACGCGATGGCGCCGCCGCCGGGGGGCGCATCACCGTATCAAGCCAGCGGTCGAACTCAGAGCCCGTCATGGATAAGTGCCTCCCGCAACGCCTTGCGTCCGCGCACCAACAGGGATTCGTAGGCTTTGACTGAAATTCCAAGACTCTCGGCTGCCTGTACGTCGCTCAGTTCGTCCTGATACGACAGCACCAACGCCGCGCGTTGACGTGGTGGCAAATCCTGCATGGCCCGCGCCAGCGCCTGCTGGCGTTGCTGTGATTCCATCTTTTCCTGCGCCGAGGGCAATCCATCGGGCATATCGAACCCCGGATCGAGTGCCGTCGTGCGGACCTTGCGCACCGTATCGAGTGCGCGGTTGACCGTCACCCGGTAAAGCCAAGTGGTAAACTTGGCCTTGTGCGGCAGATAGGCCTGGGGCTGTTGCCAGAGCTTGATGAACACGTCCTGCGCGACGTCCTCGGCCTCGGCCCGACGTAGCACAATGCGCTGCGCTATGGTCACCACACGGCCTAGATGACGCTGCACCAGCAGGGCGTAAGCCGTGCGGTCGCGCTGAACCACACGGCTTGCCAGTTCCTCGCAGGTCGGCTCGTGCATGAGCGGCTGGTGCATCAACAGTGACATTCCCGAATGAGACGCCATCGTGACGGAATTTGCCGTTCATGACCAGCCCCCGCCCATTACTAGTTGCCCTTCGGCGCATCCGGCGGCGGCAGATCACCGAACTCCTCCTGACCACCATCCTTACGCTGAGGGCGGTCATCCTGATCGAGCTTGCCATCACCATTGCGGTCCATCTTGGCAAAACGTTCTTCCGCGCTGGCGATAAATTCAGCCTTGCTGACGGAGCCGTTACCATCTTTGTCCATCTTCTTCATCATCTCGGCATGGCGACCGCTGCGGCGATGCTTCATCATCCCCTCGCCGTCCGCGCAGCCACCCTCTTTCATACACATCATGCGCTCGCGCACCTGGCCGCTCTCGTCCTTCTCTTCCGCGAGGGCTGGCGCGGCCACCAGAAGCAAGCTGCCTAGGGCCAGAATTGTCATTTTATTACGCATTAGAACCTCCTTGGGGTTGATACTGAGACTAGTACGGCCAGAAACACGCCGCCCTGCGCCGAAAATAGGTTAAAATTAGGAAAAATTGTATTTACTTGGCGCTCGGAATCTGGCCAATTCGACCAAAGAAGCTCATTAAAACTAATAATACGGGCGAATTGGGGCAACACTTCTTGTGGGACGGATCGTGACTGAATCTGCCGAAAACCATACAACCGATGATGCGCGCGAAAAAATCAGGGGGCGTATTCCCAAATCGGCGTGGGGCTATGTGCGCGGCCAATACGAACAGGCAGGGCGCACCTACGAAGATATTGGTAACGAGTTCAACAGCACGCCCAGTGCTGTTTTTTATGTCGTCAAGCAAGCCCGTGACCGCGGCGTTGAGCCAAGCCTTGAAAAGCCGAGTGACGAGGTGATGCAAGCCGCGCGCGGCACCAGTGAGCCGCGGCCATCGCGTGTCCGGCCTGAGCTAGCGAACGACCAACCGTCGGTGGTGGAGCAGATGGCGCAGCAGGCCAATGCCATGCTCACCAATGAAACCTGCAAACGTCTGTTTGACGCCACCTCGGATACCATCGTCAGCTATGTTGGTTTTGAAGCTGAACCTAACGAAAGCGGCAAAAAGCTGGTGAAGGAAGCGCTGCACGCCGTGCGCCGTGCGCTGGCCAGCCTTGAACTGAAAATCGAAACCATGCCAATGGTAGCACCGACGATGGCCACACCACACCAACCAGAACGTGAGCCAGCCGAATGAGCCTCCGGATCCAGTTTACCCGTCTACCCAAAACAATCCATGCGGACGTGTTTGACACGCTAGAGCAACTCCTTTGTGACCCGCCGGGGCTGCTCCCCTCCCTATCCCGCGCTGATCTGTTCCGCTATGGACTTGACCAAGGCCTGACGCAAAGTTTCAACCACTGGATTTTCGCGCGTGCCCGCACGAACTTTAATGCCAAGGCCGCCCGTCACGACATGCGCCCTCCTCCCTATGTGCTTGTCGGAGAGAACTATCCGCCGACGGTGGCCTATCGACTGCATGTGCCTGAGCAAACGGCTATCGTCTGGCGTACTCTGGCGCGGCATATGGATCTATCCTACTCATCAACCCTCGCCTGCTGCACGGAGGCTGGCCTCGCCGGTATCTTGAGCGAAGTCAATCGTCGCACACACCCGGCCCGGGTTGTGCGCATGATCCTGAACAGCCCCAGCAATGCGGCCATCCGTTGCGGTATTGGCCGGGGACTGGAGCTTGATCTCGCCAAACTGAATACGGACCCGAGGGCCCGGACAGAGCAGCGCCCAACCCCAGCCGCTGGTGGCCACTAAGCAACCCCGCATTACAGCACGGCCACCCAGCCACACACCGCAAGCAGCAACAGACTGAAGGCTGCGGCCTCACGGACCTGCTGGAGAAGAAATGAACGATCGGATAGAAGCTGCATCATTTTGATCTCCTTTTGTTCTCATCTGGTGATCTGGTTATATGAGAACATAAAGAGAACGTCAAGAGGCATTTTGACATCCGTGCTTCCCGCTTTGTTCACAGCGAACCATACGAGTCGGCCACTGATATAAAACATTTTTTGTGCCAGATGATTGTGTACCACTCGCTATCCTTTTAGTTACTCGATGGATATTACCCTGCACGAACCGGCAAGCTGTGTTACACGCGAAGCCATGTCCGAGCCACCGCCACCTGCCGCCAACATGGCGAGCCTGCCCCCACCTGCCCCCCAGCAGTCGGCGGGGGGTGAACTGCTCTGGCAGGCGCGCCTGTTTGGCCGCTGGCTGCGTCCCAAAGCCGTGCACGCCCTGATCCTGATTCTGGCGGCGGGCCTGCGCAGTCTGGTGGCGCTCTATCGCCTGATCCGTACACCCGCCTTCTGGAGTGCGGTGGGACAGCAACTCGGCCAATGGGCAGCCACGGGTTACGGCCATCTGCTCTGGCAGTGGCGCGCCCTGAAGACCAACCGCGACCGCCGGGTTGCCGCAGTCGGGCTGCTTGGTGGGTTTCTGGTTCCGCTCCTCCTGTTTATCGCCCTTGCGCATCTGTTACCACCACCTGCTACGCCGCCAGCGCCGAGTACCGAGCCGTTGGTGGTGGACGACAGTGTCGCCGCGCCCGTGCCGGGGTTTGACGCACAAGCCCCCGAGGAGGACCGCATTCAGGATACCATCGTCGCACTCCCCGATGGCCGCGTGACACCCCCAGCTCCGCAGGAGCCACCCAAGCCGGTTGAACTGACAGCCAGCAATTTCCGTTTTGAATTTTTTGTCCAGCGTGATGTGCAGGGCAAGCTCCGCCTGCTTAGTCATGTTGCCGAAACCTACATTCTGAAATGGTTTCCGCTGGGCACCCCGGCCAACCAGCTGATGCGCTTTTTTGGCGAGATCATGGCGCGCAGCGGCAGTGCGGATGACGCATCGCTGTCGGCCAAAGAGCGCTGTCTGAATATGGTGGTGGGTAAAGCGTTTTCGGCGCGCACAGTCACCTGCACCTACAGCCACCCTCTACCTGCGCCACTGCTACCGACAGAGAAGGCCGCGGAACGCGTGTTCTGGATCTTCGCACTTAGTTTCGACCGCGCGGGCAAACTCACCGACCTGCGCGTGCACGCGCGGGTAACACTGGCGCAGCCGTAAATTTACGTTAGGATAGCCCCATGCCTGTGCAGCCCGTCCTCAGCTGGAACGAAATCCGCGCCCGCGCCACCCAGTTCGCCCGCGACTGGGCCGATGAAACCTCCGAAGACGCCGAAGCCAAAAGTTTCTGGGACAAGTTCTTTGAGATTTTTGGCATCAATCGCCGCCGCGTTGCCACCTTCGAGCAACCTGTCAAGAAAAGTGATGGCCATGACGGCTATATCGACCTGCTGTGGAAAGGCAAACTGCTGGTCGAGCATAAGTCGAAAGGCAAATCGCTTGATAAGGCGGCGCAACAAGCGCGTGACTATTTCCCCGGCCTGAAAGACCGCGACCTGCCACGCTATATCGTGGTCACCAATTTTGAGCACATCCGGCTCTATGACCTTGATAATGACGCTACGCACGAATTTGCCTTACACGAGCTGCCCAAGCACATCAAACTGTTTGGCTTCATTGCAGGTTATGAGAGCAAGTCCTACGGCAAAGAGGCCGAAGTCAGTATTAAAGCGGCTTACCAGCTCGGTCAGCTCCATGACCTGCTGGAAGATAGCGGTTACACTGGCGAAGCGCTTGAAGTGCTCATGGTGCGGCTGCTGTTCTGCATGTTCGCTGAGGATACCGCCGCGTTCGAGCCACGACAGTTTCAGGACTTTATCGAACAGAAAACCAAGGAAGACGGCACCGACCTTGGTCCGTTGCTGGGCCAGCTGTTTGAGGTACTCGACACCCCCGAGGACAAGCGCAACAAAAACCTTGATGAGCAGGTGGGGGCCTTTCGCTATGTCAACGGCCAGCTGTTTGCCAAGCGCTTTGGCACACCCAGCTTCACCGGGGCCATGCGAGAATCCCTGCTCGAAGCCTGTGCGCTGGACTGGGCGGGTATTTCGCCCGCCATTTTCGGCTCGCTGTTCCAGAGCATCAAAGACCGCAAGGAGCGGCGCAAGGGCGGTGAGCACTACACCACGGAAGAAAACATCCTCAAGGCGCTGCACCCTCTTTTTCTCGATAAATTGCAGGCCGAGCTGCAAGCCGCTGGCAAGAACAGGAAAAAACTGGAAGAGCTGCATACTAAGCTGGCCACCATCAAAATCCTTGATCCCGCCTGCGGCTGCGGCAACTTTCTGGTCGTGGCTTACCGCGAACTGCGGCTGCTTGAGCTGGAAATTCTCAAACGTACCTATACCAGCGAAACACGCGCGTTGGACGTAACGTCGCTGGTGCGGGTGAATGTCGATCAGTTTTACGGTATCGAGATTGAGGAATTCCCCAGCCAGATCGCCCAGGTGGCGCTATGGCTGACCGACCACCAGATGAACCAGCGCGTGGGCGAGGCTCTGGGCCAAGCCCCCGTGCGCCTGCCGCTGAAAACCGCCCCGCATATTGTGCATGACAATGCGTTGACTATCGACTGGGCCGATGTCGTTAAGCCGCAAGAACTGAGCTATATTGTGGGTAATCCGCCGTTTGTTGGCAAGAGCAACATGGATACCAAGCAGAAATCAGCCCTACTCAGGGTATTCGACGGCACCAAAAACGCGGGCAATCTTGATTTTGTTTCTGCTTGGTATCGCAAGGCGGCCGGTTATATGGCGGCCAACCCGGCCATTCGCGCCGCGCTGGTGTCCACCAACTCCATCACGCAGGGCGAGCAGGTGGGCATTCTCTGGCCCGACTTGTTCGAGCGCGGAGTAAAAATCAACTTCGCGCATCGCACTTTCCAATGGAGTTCCGAGGCACGCGGCAAAGCCGCCGTGCATTGCGTCATCATCGGCTTTGCCCTGCAGGACGAGCCTAAAAAGCTATTGTTTGACTATGATACGCCACAGAGTGAGCCACACCTAACGGAAGTGAAGCAAATCAACCCTTACCTTTACGATGGAGACTCAATTTTTTTGAATAGCCGCCGAAATACAATCTGTCCGGCTCCAGAGATGCAAAATGGAGGAAAGCCAACAGAAGGAGGCAATCTATTACTTGATGAAGATGAGAAAAATTCTCTTATCAATTCCTCTCCGATTGCACGAAAATGGATCAGACCATTTCTGATGGGTGAGGAATTTATAAATGGAATTCCAAGATTTTGTCTTTGGTTAGTGGACGCACCGGCTAGCGAAATCCGAAACATTCCCGAGATATATTCTCGGATCGAAAATGTAAGAGAAATGAGACTGAATAGTTCAAAAATCGCCACACAAAAACTAGCTCAAACACCAATGATTTTTGGGGAAGTGCGCCAGCCTAACTCTAAATTTTATTTAGCGATACCTAAGGTATCATCTGAGCGCAGGTACTATATACCCATCGGTTATTTGCCGAACAATGTTATATGTGGAGATAAGCTTTTCTTCATCTCAGATGCCAGCCTATATGCATTTGGCATATTAATGTCTGTAATGCACATGGCATGGACACGAACGGTATGTGGTCGCCTCAAAAGTGATTACAGTTACTCCAACACCATCGTTTACAACAACTTCCCATGGCCGGAGGCACCGACGGCTAAACAAAAAGAGGCGATTGAGAAATGCGCCCAAGCGGTGCTTGATGCGCGCGCGGCTCATCCCGGCAGCACATTGGCCGATTTGTACGACCCCAACACCATGCCGGTTGATCTGCTCAAGGCCCATCAGGCGCTCGATAAAGCGGTGGACGCGGCCTATGGCGCCCCCAAATTCGCCAGCGAGGCCGAGCGGGTGAAATACCTGTTTGCCCTCTACCAGAAACTCACCGCCCCGCTGGGCCTCGACGCCCCCGCCCCCAAAAAGAAACGCACCAAAAAGGCGGAGTGATAGGGCCGGATAGCCTCTAGGGCGTGGACTCAATTCGAGTCAGCAAAATTTTGCTAAAATCTCAAATCGTCATTCCGGCGAAGGCCGGAATCCATCTCACATCATTGCAACAAGCTAAACCAGTGGGAGATGGGCCCCGGCCTACGCCGGGGTGACGCCCTATCTTGTTGATAGGATGCACTCTCCTATTTGGTACAGATCCTAGTACCTTAGGCCGCCACCTTCTCCTTACGCACCAGTACCGCACCGAAGAAGCCGTCGGTGCCGTGGCGGGCGGGAGTGAGTTGCAAGCTGGCCTCGCCCTCCAGCCCACAGGCTACAGGCGTGAACTGGGCACCGATCTCGCTGCTCAGGAATTTTTCGATCTGCTGGCTATTCTCCTGCGGCAGCAGCGAGCAGGTGGCATAGACCAACCGCCCGCCGGGCTTCACCAGCCGCGCCGCGCTTTGCAGAATTTCCTGTTGCAACGGCAGCAGCGTATCAAGGCCGGGGCCTAGCTGACGCCAGCGCGCGTCTGGGTTGCGCCGCCACACGCCCACCCCGGTACACGGCGCGTCAATCAGCACACGGTCGAACTTTTCCTTATGCCGTTTGATCCACGGGTCGCGCTCGGTCTCCAGCACGCGGGTTTCGATATTATGCACGCCCGCGCGGCGGAAACGCTCCTGCGCGCGCTTGAGGCGCAACTCAAGCACGTCACAGGCAATAATGCGGCCCTTGTTCTTCATCTGCCCGGCAATGGCAAGGGTTTTGCCGCCCGCGCCCGCGCAGAAATCTACCACCTGCTCACCTGGCTTGGCCTGCACCAGCGCGGCGAGTAGCTGGCTGCCCTCGTCCTGAATTTCAAACAGCCCGTCCTTGAACGCCTGTGTCGCGGCCAGATTGGGGCGGCCCTCAATGCGCAGTCCTTCCGGGGCGTGAGGCAGCGGTGCGCTCTTGATGCTCTCGGCGGCCAGACGTTTTTGCACCTCGTCCCGCGTGGTCTTGAGCGGATTGATACGGATATCCACCGGCGCCGCCTCTTGCAGGGCGCGCATCTCGGGCACAAAGGCATCGCCAAAATGGGCGCGCAGCTTGTCCGCTGCCCAATCCGGGCACTCCAGCTTGATCGCTTCGGGCATGTCGGGATGCTCGATGCTGCGGCCCGCCAGCTTGCCATAAGCTTCTTTTTCAGCCCCGCGCAGGGTAGGCGGCGAATACTCGCCGCCATCGCAATAACTCAGCAGCGTCTCAATCGGCATCCCGCTCAGTAGCGCCCAGCAAAAGGCGGTGGTGCGGGCATCCTCGGGCAGCCCCACACGCTGCAACCACCAGCCGATGCGCACATGGTGGCGCAGCGCCCCATAGACATTAGCGGCAATCTCGGCGCGGTCCTTGCTGCCGATGTAACGGCGCGACCGCAGATAGTTGCCCAGCACGGCATCAGCCGGTTTGACTGTTGCATAGATGGCGGCCAAAGCCTCGACGGTGGCCTGCAAACGGGCAGCAGCGCGCATGATTAAT
Organism: Micavibrio sp. UBA2400; assembly: GCA_002343265.1. GTDB lineage: Bacteria > Pseudomonadota > Alphaproteobacteria > UBA2400 > UBA2400 > UBA2400. Next base: position 50,870 of record DDSC01000013.1, on the reverse strand, counting down.
CCTTCTTCTGGTTCGTATTAGAGCCGCGAAAGCCCATGGCCACCACATACATCTCGGCGGAATCCGAGCGGCTGGCGGCGGGCTTGGCGTGTTTGACCACCGCAAAATTCGTCTTCAACATATCAAGCAGGGTTTTCTCGGCCCCGCCCTGAAACAGCTTGCACACAAAGGCCCCGCCGGGGGCCAGTACCTCACAGGCAAACTCAACCGCCATTTCGGCCAGCCCCATAATGCGCAGATGATCGGTTTGCGTGTGGCCGGTGGTGTTGGCCGCCATGTCGGAGAGAACCACATCGGCGGGACCACCCAGCAAGACCCGCAAACGCTCCACATCCTCATCCTTGGTAAAATCACCGACGAACACATCCGCGCCATCGACCGGTTCCATCTCCAACAGATCAAGCCCTACCACCCGGCCCCGCTTCTGCTCGGGCTTTACGCGCTGCACCGCTACCTGCGTCCAGCCGCCGGGCGCCGCGCCCAGATCGACCACGCGCTGGTGCGGCTTGAGGATATGGAATTTCTCGTCGAGCTGCAGCAGCTTGAACGCCGCGCGTGAGCGCCAGCCCTGCCGCTTGGCCTCCGCCACATAGGGATCGTTCAGTTGCCGCTCAAGCCAGCGGGTGGAGGACGCCGAGCGCTTGTGCGCGGTCTTGACGCGCACGGCAAGATTACGCGCGGTGGGAGCATAGGCACTGCCCCCCGCCTTCTTGCCGCTGCCGGGCTTACCGGATTTTCCACCTGCTTTGCGCATGGCGGGCTTTTACCTGTTTACGCTGACGAATTCAACGACTCAAAGCAGTCCCCCACAGCAAAAGCCCCGACGGATAAGGCCGGGGCGTAATGCAAACGGGTCGGTCCTGATTATGGGCGGGACATCGCGGTTAATTATGTCACTCCTGGCCCATGTCTCCCACTGCTTTGAATTTTTATAAGCGTTCCTGCTCGCGCAGGCGCAGTACTCCCGTTGGTGCCATGGGATAACTATAGGTGATTTACCTTAAAGGTGTCTTAGCCCAGCGGAACGCTCATGGTTAACGCGGGTTAAGAAAAGAGCCATTAAACGTCGTCGCGTTGGGTCTTTTCCACCCGCTCGTGGCGCTCCTGCGCCTCGATACTCAGTGTGGCCACCGGACGGGCTTCAAGACGGGCGATGCCGATCGGCTCACCGGTTTCCTCACAAAACCCGTAGGAGCCATCTTCCACCCGGCGCAAGGCACTGTCGATCTTGCTCAGCAGCTTGCGATAGCGATCACGCGTGCGCAGCTCAACGCCCAGATCGGTCTCGGCGGTGGCGCGGTCGGCAATATCCGGCTCCTGCATCCCGCCCTCGGTCTGCAGCTGGCTGAGGGTTTCCGAAGATTCCTTGAGCAGATCATTCTTCTGGCGCAGCAGCTTCTGGCGGAAATACTCCAGCATCACCGGGTTCATGTACTTTTCTTTGTCGGTCGGCTGATAGTCAGGCGGCACAATAGCGGTGCTGACATTGACCTTGGGTGAGGCTGTCTTGGGAGCGGCCTTCGGTTCTGGAGCTTCCTTTGCGGCAGCCTTAGTCGCCTTCGTGCTCGCCTTGGTGGCCGCAGCTTTTGGAGCCGCTTTCGCGGTCTTGGCGGGGGCTTTGCTGGTGGCGGCAGACTTGGTCGGCATGGAATGCTCCTCGAAAAGTGACCACCCTATATAATGTCTGGGTGGGCAGCCCGCAAGCCGCATTTGCCGCTTTTTTAAAGCCCAGCCCATGGTTAACCATTTGTTTCTGTTCAGAATTCGAGTCTGCTGGGCTAGCGATACGGATCGTACTTGGCTAGCTCAACCTGTGCACGCAGGTCAATTTCATCGAGAATATCGGTCAGGCGCGGGTCCATCACAGTATCGCGCACGGTCTTGATCGACTGCGCCAAGCCAATAAGATGACTGCGCGGAATAGCCCCCAGCAACAGGCCGGTGCGGATCTGATCAAGCTTACGCAGTAACTCTTCCGCCCGGTTACGAGCGCGGCGCTTGGCGGCATCGCCTTCATCGGCATCAACACTCTGCAAGGCAAACAGCGAGCTGGCCGCCGCCGTGTGCGTCGTCCCGGTTACCCCCGCGCTGCTGGTGTTTTCCTCATCACCACCGAGCGCACTGGCAAAATCGCCCCCAGCGTCCCCAACCTTACGGCGGGCACCCGGGGCACGGAGCGGATTGGGACCTTCAACCTTCATAGACAAGACCTTACGCGAAAAAGCTTACTCATCCTAGTCTTCTTGGGCGCGACATGATGGGCAAAGCTTGCCGCGGCTCGCCTCTCGCTTAAAAATATACATATATTTCAATATCTTGAAAACTGGCACGCGCTTCGCATGGAAGGAAACGGATTTGGATCACCACAGGAGCGCCGGCCATGCGTTTCACGTTTGTCTTACTTGCCCTTCTGCTCTGCCCGCTCATGGCGAGTGCTCAGGACGCAGGCGTTCGCATTAAAGATATCGCCGATGTTGAAGGCGTGCGCGATAACATGCTGGTTGGTTATGGTTTGGTGGTGGGCTTGCGCGGCTCGGGTGACTCGCTAACCAACTCACCCTTCACCGAGCAGAGCCTTAAAGGCATGCTCGAGCGCATGGGCGTCAACACCCGCGCCGCCAATCTGAAAACCAAAAACGTGGCAGCTGTGATGGTCACCGCCACCCTACCCCCGTTCGCAGCGCAGGGCACCCGAGTGGATGTCACCGTGTCGGCAATGGGTGATGCCAAGGACCTGATGGGTGGCACGCTCCTCGTCACGCCGCTGATGGGCGCGGATGGCGAAGTTTATGCCGTGGCGCAAGGTCAGCTGGCGGTAGGCGGCTTTGAAGCAACCGGGGCCGCCACCTCGGTCAGCAAAGGCGTCCCGACCTCGGCTCGTATTGCCAGTGGTGGCATTGTCGAGCGCGAGATCAACTTTGATCTGGCTCAGCTTGAGCGTGTGCGCTTCTCGCTGCGTAATCCCGATCTGACCACCGCCCAGCGTGTGGCCAGCGTCATCAACGATCAGCTGGGTGACGGTACCGCCCGTGCACTGGACACCACCGGCATTCTGGTTACTCCACCCGCCGGCGAGCGCGATAATCTGGTGGCCTTCCTGACCAAGGTAGAGCAACTGCGCGTCCAGCCGGATCAGGCCGCAAAAGTGCTGATTGATGAGCAGTCCGGTGTGATCGTTATGGGCTCCAATGTACGGATCTCACCGGTGGCAATCGCGCAGGGGAATCTGACCATTACGGTTAAGGAAACACCGCAGGTGAGTCAGCCGGAGGCCTTCTCAACTGGTGGCACTACTGAAGTCGTCCCGCGCACCGAAGTAACCGTGGATGAAGGTCAGGACAAACAGTTAGGTGTGCTGGCCCCCGGCCCCACGTTGCAAGAGCTGGTCAGCGGCCTCAATTCGCTGGGGATTGGTCCACGCGACATGATTACCATCCTGCAATCGCTCAAGGCGGCGGGTGCCCTGCAGGCCGAGCTGGAGGTGATGTAATGGACGGCACCTATTATCCCGCCCTGACCTCCCCCACCGACATTCTGGCAAGCGCCCGTCCAGTAACGCCATTGACACCTGCCAACAAGAAAGCGGCAGAAGAGTTTGAAGCCGTCTATCTGGCGCAAATGCTCAAGCCCATGTTCGACAGCGTCGAGATTGATCCCACCTTTGGTGGTGGAGCGGCCGAAGAGACTTGGCGCAGCATTCAGGTGGATGAAATGGCCAAACAGATTGCCCGCAACGGTGGCATTGGTCTGGCCGATGTTGTGGCCAAGGAAATGCTACGTCTACAGGAGGTTGCCGATGGACACCGCTGATATTTCGACCACTGCCCGTTCACTGGCCGAAACCATTGGAGCTCTGACGGCGACCCTCAATGGCGAGATTGATGGTCTGTATACCAATCGCAATGAAGAGCTGGCGCGCCGCTATAGCGAAAAGGCCCGCTTGCTGGCCGATTATGCAGCCGGCGTAACGGCCTTGCGGACAGTGACTGGTAACGGGCAGCATGATCTGCCGGGCGATCTGAGTGCCCTGCTGAAGAGCCGCAGTCAGGAACTGGCCAGCGCGATGGAGCGCAATATGCAATCACTCGCCATCGCACAGGAAGCCTCCCAGCGCGTGGTGGATGTTATTATTGACGCGGTCAAGCAACAGCGCCGGACCGGCGCCGCCTATGGCAAGAGCAAAGACGGTGGCTTGGCCGCCCCGGAGAGTTCCGGAGCACTCACACAGGCCGTCACCCTTGATGAAAGGCTGTAGGCGGATCTCATGTCGCTGACCGCATCCCTCAACACCGCCCTGACCGGCCTTCAGGTGAACCAGAACCTGATGCGCATAGCGTCAGCCAATATCGCCAATGCGGGCACCGAGGATTACACCAAAAAGCGGGCCGAACTTGGCACCATCATGGTCGATGGACAGGGCGCCGGGGTACGGATTGAGGATGTCCGCCGGGTGGTCGATCAATATCTGGTGCGCCAGATCAATGGGCAAACCTCCAAGGTCGCAACGGCTGAAACCTTATCGGAATTTTATACCCGCTTGCAGGACCTGTTCGGCACCCCGGCCGACAACAGCTCGATCTCAGGTCTGCTCAATACTTTCCGCACGGCACTGGAAAAGCTGGCCACCGACCCACAACAGTCTGTGTCCCAGTTTACGGCTGTGACAGCAGCTAATGACGTAATTAACACCCTTAACAGCATTAGCGAAACCTTGCAGGCCTTCCGTCAGGAAGTCGACAAGCAGATTGGCGATGGTGTCGATGATGTGAACGACCGTCTGCAGGAAATTGACACCCTGAATAACCAGATTGTCCGCCAGCTGGTCAGTCAGCAACCGGTCGGCGATCTGCTCGACAAGCGCGATATCGCGCTCAAGCAGATTGCCGAACAAATGGATATCAAGTGGTTTGAGCGACCCAACGGCGCGGTCTATGTCATGACCGGGGACAACGAGGTCCTGCTCGATAACGACCCCCGCCCACTGCTGTTCAGCTCACCCTCGGGCGTCAGTAAGGCGACGAGCTATCCGGGTAGCGGTTTCCAACCCATTGAAATCGAGAATGTCGCGCCGGATATCACCACAGCCATTCGGTCCGGCAAACTCAAAGCGCTGATTGACCTGCGCGACGATATTCTGACTGGCTTGCAAGATCAGCTCGATCAGTTGGCAACAACATTTGCCGATGAAATGAATCGGGTACACAACAGCGCCATGCCCATCCCCGGCCTGACCCAGTTTACCGGCAGCACCACCTTTGCGGTGACCGACCAGCTAGATCCGCTGAATCCGGAAAGTATCCCCCTCACCGCCTATACCGATACCACCACCAGCACGACCAGCTATGGCGTTATCCAATTCGCCATCATCGACTCCACCGGTCAGGGCATAGGCGATGCCCTGCGTGTCGATCTTGATGAATTCGTGGCGCAGATGGAAGCCTACGTCAGTGCAGCCATTGGTGGCCCCTTCACCTACCAGCTAACAGTTGGCGATATCATCAACATGATCAACGGCGCGTATGCCGCTACACCGCCGCCCAGCATTCCGGTACCGCCAGCACCGGCGGGCTGGCCCGTTGGCCCGACCTGGCCTCCCTCGCCAGCACTGGTGATGCCGTCCACCACCAGTGATATTGCTGGCCTTTACAATCTGTCGGGAGCCAGCATTGCTGGCGGCTTTACCAACGGTGCCTTTGCCCGCATGGTCAACGGCCATCTGGAGATTGGATTACCAACCGGTAGCGCCTATGGCCTTGCCATTGATGATACCCAGACCACCCTTGCCCAAACGTCAGACAGTCGCCCGGCGACATTTAACTATCTGATGGGCCTGAATGACCTGTTTGTCATTCCGGATACCTCTATCAGCGCGGCGCGGGACATCGCTGTGCGCAGTGACATTGCCGCCGATCCCGCCAAAATCGGGCGCGGCTATCTGACCAGTGTGGTCCGCATCACCGGCGATCCCACCACCGAGGAATGGTATGTTGGACGCGGTGATGGTGCCGGGGCCAACGCCATGGCTGACGTCTTTGATGCTCAGTATGTGCTGGGCGGTGTCGGCAGCCTGCCGCAGACCAATCAGCGCATGAGCGAATATGCCGCGTCGATTATCCAGTTTAATGCCCGCGGTGCCGCTGATGCCGCTAACGCCATGGAGTTTGAAGGCAAGCTACGGACTGAGCTGGAAAATCGCTTTGGACAGATCAGTGGCGTGAGCGTGGATGAAGAGCTGGCCTCGCTAGTGGCGATTCAGAACGCTTACGCAGCGTCGGCCCGCGTCGTGACGACAGTCAACAGTATGTATGACGACCTGCTCAACCTGTTGTAATCATCGAAGGAGGAAAGAAAGATGTTGAACGTAGCTGCCAGTGAAGTACATTCCAATCCCGAACCGACTCTGTCCACTCTGGCTGGAATGACCACACCCACCGACCCCACCGCCCCTACTGAACCGGAAAATTATCTGGTCGAGAGCCGTTATGGTGAGCTGGCCTTCGGCCCGGACCAGATCGTTCACATGAACAAGCCGGTTCTCGGCTTTCCGCACCTGACCAAGTTCGGTCTGGCCAAGCTGCCCAGCCAGATGGGGAACAATCTTGTTCTGCTGCAAAGTCTGGAAGATGCCAATATCTCCTTCCCCTGCTTTGCGCTGGATATGGTCAACCCGCTGATTGACGAAGCCGACCTGAAGTCCGCCTGCGCGGGACACAACGTGAAGGTTGAGGACTGCGCTATCCTGTGCATTCTGACCGTGCGTCAGGACGAAACCGGCAAGAATGCCGTGACGCTGAACCTACGTGCCCCCATTATTGTTGACAGCGCGCGTAAACTGGCGTGGCAGACGGTACTGAACAACGCCCGTTACCCCATCCGTCACCCGCTGTAAGCGCGATATGCACAAAATTTAAGCCCTTCGGTTAACACCCGGAGGGCTTTTTTATGTCCATGGCCCAGAGTGTTTGACTTTAACTATTTGCTTTGCGAAAGTCCGGTCATAGCTAACCCCGGAGTTTTTTATGAGCAACGTTCTTGACCGCACGATTGGTATCACACTCACACTGGAACAGGATCGCGCCCTGCGCCGCGTTGCCAATGATCTTTGCGACCCCATTCACACGGTCACCCCTCATATCCTGATCGCGCATTTTCTGGGTGAGAAGCTGCCATCTTTGTTCAACAGTCTGTCTAATCCGCATGGCGACGAGGCACACCTTCACCGGGTTGCGATGCGGCGCAACGCCGCGCTGGTCAAGCGTGCTTTCCGGACGATCATCCTGCCCACCGAGCAGTTTGGACAAATCTCACACATCGCCAAAGCCCAAGGTCGGGAGGTTTCAGATATTTTGTCCTATATCATTGGTGACGGTATTACAGCTCTCAGCGATGAATTAGGCAATCGGTCGGACGTATCTTTGAAAGCCGCCGCGCGCACCAAAATCTTCGGACCCGGCTAACGCGCCCGGCAAAAGCTGCCATCTTACAGCGATCATTCACGCTAAGCCTCTGAAATCTCTAGGTGCCGCCATCTGGCACACCCTTTGCTCATATTACCTTGCCGGGCATGAACCCGGCAAAAGTGTTCCGGCCCGGAGCACCCAAGCGAGCAAAGGAGTGTTCAGATGCTTTCCGTTACCACCAACACCGCCGCGCTAACCGCCCAGCGTAACCTGAACAAGGCTAGCGACGATGCCAGTGGCTCGATTGCCAAGATGTCGTCCGGCTCGCGCATCGTAAAGCCGTCCGATGACGCCGCTTCCCTCGCCATCTCCAACAAATTGCGGGCGGATATCGTCTCCCTTGAACAGGCGGGCCGCAATGCCTCGCAAGGTGCCTCGCTCCTGCAGGTGGCTGCTGGCGCTTATGACCGTGTGGCGGACATGCTCACCCGTATGAAACAGCTGTCAGCCCAGGTTATCAACGGAACCTTGGGAACAACCGAGCGTCTCTACGCTCAGGAGGAATTTGACAACCTGCGCGCACAGATCACCAACACGGCTACCCAAACGCGCTTTGCGGGTGTTGCGCTGCTCACGGGTGGTGGCGGTGCGTATCAACAAGCCGGTCAGGTCACGGCCGCAGTAGCAACCAGCACATCCAATATCAGCAGCCTGACCGATGGTGATGCCGGTCTGCGTACGGCCGGTGCCAATGCCAACAACTTCTTTAACGCCACGTCCGATGACGCCGCCATCAATACCGGTTTTGTCCATGGCGCGGTGAGTGACATCAATGTCTCGCGCAGCGGCTCGGCCCTGCAAGTCAGCATGCGCATCGGCAATCAGATCTTCAATGGCCGTATCGATTCAGCCAACGCGACCGCCACCTCAACCCTGACTCTGGTCAGCACCAGCAATCCAGCTAACTCGGTACAGTTTACGGTTGCCAACACCATGACCAACCTGACGACGGAGAACACCCGCCGTCTGGTCGAAGAAAACTTCCGTACCTTGCTGGCCGGCGCAACCTACACAACCGTTAATCCCGACGCCACCACCACGGATAATGGCTTTACTGGTATTGGTACGGCGATTGGCCCCACGATTAATGGCGTACAAGTCCCGATCTCGGCCGGCTCGGGCACCAAGCCGGGCACCTACGCCTATGAATACATCTCGACGGGTGATGAAAGCGCCAGCGATGCCATTGGTTTCGTGAGTGGTGCGGATGACCGTCGTGGTACCGGCTTCTTCCGCCTCACCAATGGCGCCGAGGAGTGGACAGTTGACGTGAATGATCTGCAGATCACCGGAACGGAAGGCAGTGCCGGTGCGTTTGGTGTCGTCACCTTCGGCAATGGCTTGCAGGTCTATGTGAACATGGACAATACCGGTGCCAGCTCACTGGATCGTGGGACCAGTTCCACGCAGTTCTACCGTTTTGATATCGGTGAAGGTGGCGGTGTAAACCTGAACTTCCAGATCGCCGAACAGTCTTCCGATCAGGTCGAGATCACCTTCACAGCGGCAACCGCCACGGCCTTGGGCCTTGACGGGCTGAGTGTGGCGGATGAGCAATCGGCCACGGTGACCAGCTCGCGTATCGATGCCGCGATCAACACGGTCAACACGGCGGTCGCCAGCATCGGTGCCATCATGAGCCGTTTCGAGTTCATTCAGTCGACCCTGTCGACTACCGTTGAAAACGTCTCGGCCGCCCGCGGTACCTTTAAGGACGTCGATATGGCCGCTGAGATGACCGAGTTTACCAAGTCACAAACCCTGCTGCAGGCTTCGGTAGCCATGCTTTCGCAAGCCAACCGCCTGCCGCAGGAACTGTTACGTCTACTCCAGCAGTAATGCTGGGGTAGATGTTACCGGGTGGCGCGCGTGGCCGGCGCGCGTCACCTCCCCTCCTCGATCCCGGTCATCCCGCAGAGAAAGTATCGCCCGGCACCCCCCGCCGGGCGATACGCGTTTAGGCCAGCAAAACCAAAGCCCACACCACCGCCGCATTTAGCAAAGCCAGAAAAACAGCTGCGCTGCCCAGATCTTTGGCCAAGCCCGAGAGCGGGTGCTGGTCTGTCGAAATGCGATTCACCAGCACTTCCAGACCCGTATTGAGGATTTCGACAATCAGGGCCAGAAAGACAGCACTTATAAGGAGTGCGCGCTCCAGCCCAACTGGTGTTAAAACAAAAGCCAATGGTATCAAAAGGATGGATAATGCCAGTTCCTGCTGAAAGGCGCGCTCCTGCGTCAGCGCATGGCGCAAGCCGCGCAGTGAATAGCCCCCCGCACGGATAATGCGACTCAGATCAAATATCTTCATCATACCCTCCCTCTGCTCTGCCCCTCTGGGGCGCAAAATTGACCTTCCTCAAACAATAAAATTTATGAGACTCAGAAACTTGTCCGTAAAGACTGAATTTTTATGTAAAGAATCAGCCCCTTACGATTCGCGACCCTAATATGGTCCTTGACGGTCTTAACGAATTGGTAGGTACTGAGGTTGTATGGTGTTCAATACCGGAGAAGGGGTTCCCCTTTAATGGTACGCCTCAGGATGAGGCAACGGAGCCAGAATGGCACCGTGTAACGCAAGTAGCGAAAGGAAAATGCCATGTTGTCGGTCAATACCAATAACGCTGCGCTTACGGCGCAACGTAATCTCTCCACAAATAGCGATATGGCGTCGAGCTCGATTGCGCGGATGTCCTCGGGCACCCGCATCGTCAAGCCTTCAGACGACGCCTCGTCCCTCGCCATCAGCAACAAGCTCCGTGCGGATATCGCCGCGCTTGAGCAAGCTGGTCGCAACGCCTCGCAAGGGTCGTCCCTGCTGCAGGTGGCCAACGGTGCCTACGACCGCATCGGCGACATGCTCGCCCGTATGAAGGTTCTGGCCACGCAGGTCATCAACGGTACGCTGGGTACCAACGAGCGCCTGTTCGCCCAAGAGGAATTCACCTCCCTGCGCACACAGATCACCAACACCGCTTCGCAGACGCGTTTCGGTTCCGTGAACCTGCTGTCCGGTGGTGGTGGTCAGTACGCCGCAGCTGGTGCAGTTACCGCCGTAACCACCAACAGCACGGCCAACCTGAGCGATCTGACCAACGGTAACGCTGGTCTGTTGACCTCCGGTAACGCGCAAAACGACTACTTTACCACCACGTCGTTCACCAACGCGGCAACGGATAACGGCACGGTCAATTCCGGCTATGTCCATGGCGCGGTGACGGACATCAATGTGGTGATCTCCGGTCAAGCCTTCCAGATCTCCATGAAAGTCGGCAATCAGACCTTCGTGGGCCGGATCGACAGTGTGACGCAGGCTGCCAACAGCGTGATTACGCTGTCCAGCACGGTCAACTCGGCCAACACCATTCAGATGGAAGTGACCAATGCGGTTGGTACCAGCTTCACTGAAGCGGTGCGCGCTCGCGTTGAAACCGGTCTGCGCACCTTGCTTGGTGGGGCAACCTTTACCGCCATCAACACCAACGGCGCGGAAGACAACGGTTTCACCGGTGTCGGCTCGACCATCGGTGTGACGCAGAACGGCGCCACCGTTCCGGTGAAAGCCGGTGCGGGTACCGAAGCCGGGACCTACACCATGCAGTACGTCTCCACCGGTAACGAAACCGCCGCGGGCGCGTCGGGTTACTCGACAACGGGTGACGATCGTCGTGGTACGGGCTTCTTCGTCCTCACCAACGGTGCCAATACCTGGACCGTCGATCAGAACGACATCCAGATCGTTGGTAACGAAGGGTCGGCCGGTTCTTACGGTATCGTAACCTTCGGCAACGGTCTGCAAGCCTATATCGCCATGAACGCGACAGCGGCTGACTCGTTCGACCGCGGTACCAGCTCGGCTGCCACGTTCCGCTTTGATGTGGGCACGGGTGGCGGCGTGGAGCTGTCCTTCCAGGTGTCGGACAACGCGCAGGATCAGGCCAGCATCAGCTTCAGCTCGGCGACAGCCGCTTCGCTGGGTCTGGACGGTCTGTCCATCGCTGACGTGACCTCGGCGGCGACAGCCAGTGCCCGTATCGATACGGCCATCAACATCGTCAATACCGCTCAAGCCGGTATCGGTGCGTTGCAGAGCCGTTTCGAGTACATCCAGTCGACCATTTCGACCACTGTTGAGAACGTGTCCGCTGCCCGCGGCACCTTCCGCGACGTCGACATGGCTGCTGAGATGACGGCGTACACACGCTCGCAGACCCTGATGCAGGCCTCAATCGCCATGCTCTCGCAGGCGAACCAGATGCCGCAGCAGCTCCTGCGTCTGCTCCAGTAGTCTGATCTTAATCGGTAAGGTCCCCGGGTTGCCACTGCGGCAACCCGGGAATACCGGCAAAAAGATACGACGAGGTAAACGATGGTGAACCCGATCTCATACCCAGGAGTGACAGCCGATCCGGCGTCCCGACTTGGGTCCGGCGTGAGTGGTGGTACAGCGCCAGCTAAAGTTGATGTACCCCAGGCGACTGAACCCTCAGCCGCCCAGATTGAACAGAAAGTTGCCCTGAAGGTTGCAACGGCCGCTGCCCCGCTTGTTGGTGGTGGGCAATCTCTTGCCCCGCCCCTGACCAGCCTCGCCCTGTGGCGTGACGGCGAGAGCGGTATGCAAGTGGCTGTTGTACGCGACCGCGTCAGTGGTCAGGTGGTTGAGCAGTTCCCGACAGAGCGTGCCCGCCGCCTTGCTGCCATGGTCCGCCAGCAGGAGATTTTGGCCCAGGAATTGCAGCGTCAAGCCGGGGGAGAACCCTCGATTGACGTAAAAACCTGAGGAATATCAATGAGCAGCGTATCGACCAGCAATATAGGCTTTGGCGGCATCTCCACCGGGAGCAACGGCCAGACCCAGCTGAGCGGGACGCTCTTTGGCGTTGATATTAATGATCTGATTGACTCGCTTGTCCAAGCCAAGTCGATCCCGAATATCCAGCGTGAAGTCAAAATTACCAGCAACACGGCCAAGCTGTCCGCCTATTCCGAGCTGGAATCAAAGCTCAAGGCGCTTGAATCAGCGGCCGCGACTTTGCGCAATCCCCGCGTTACAACAGGAACAGCCGACGCGTTTGATGCCAAGCGCACCCAAAGCCGCGCATCCGGCACGATTCAGGCAAGCGATCTGTACGGTGTAACGGCCGCCAACGGCACCGCCAATGGCACCTATAGCATTACCATCAATCGCATCGCCCGTGCGGACACCATCAGCGGCAGCGGTACGCCTGTGATTGCCGACGCTACCACCGCCACGCCTCTGTCGGTGAGCGGAAATCTGGTGCTGGAGGGCACCAATATCGCCGTTACCAATACAATGACGCTCACACAGATCCGTGATGCCATTAACAATGCCAGCGCCACGACCAAAGTGAAAGCGAGCATTGTGCAGGCTACCACAGGCGATGTCCGGCTGGTCTTGAAGCATACCCAAACTGGTAACGCCATCGCACTCGCGGATGACCAGAGCGGTACCCTGCTGACCGATCTTGGCTTGGCCGCCTCTGGCGCCACAGATACTTCTCTGTCGGCGGAGCTTGTACTTGACGGCATTACTGCTATTCGCGCGACCAATAGCGTGAACGATCTGATTACCGGCGTCAGTATTGAGCTGTTTCAAGCCGATGCGGGCAAACCCATCACGCTGACAATTGACGACGATCTTGAAGGTATCAGCGAATCTGTTGCCAGCTTCATTACCGCCTACAACGAGGTGGCCAGCTTTGTTCAGGCGCAGCGTGCGACGAATTCTGAGGGCACGGTCGGCGAAGACCAGTTGCTCTATAATGACGGGCTAATGCAGTCCGCTTATCGCTCGCTTCAGTCCGTGATTGGTAGCGGGGCCAGCGGCGTCCCCAGCGGCGCGCTGAAGAGTCTGCGTGATATTGGCATTGATCTTGACCAGAACGGTAAGCTCAACGTATCCGACAATAGTAGATTTGAAGATGCCCTGTTGACTAACCTTGATGAAGTGCGCGCCCTGTTCGGCTTTTCCAGCAGCGCCAGTACGGGCTTTGATGTGGTCAACCGGCCGGATAACGTCCGCTCTGAAATCATGGGCCGCGAGGTAATCGTACGAGTCACCGCCACAGATGGTTCGGGTGTACCGACTGCCGCTGAATTTGAGATCGATGGCATTGTAACCGCGGCAACCATTGAGAACGGTTTTATTAAAGGGCCAACCGGGTCTTATTATGAGGGATTTGCTCTCGGCTATAGCGGTGGTGTGGTCAGTGGTCCGCCCTATACTGGTACCTTCACCCCCACTCAGGGTATCGCCGACCAGATTGCCGCTGCGCTGGAGCCAGTGTTAAACGCCTCGACGGGCTCGCTCAAGGCCGCCAAGGATGTCCTGACTGCCACCAATACCCAGATCGAGACCCAGATTACCACGCTGACCGATCAGCTGGATATCTATCGGGCCCGCCTCACCTTGCAGTTTCAGGCTGCCCAACAGGCTATTCAGGCCTTCGAAAGTCAAAAGAACTCGATCCTCTCATTCGCCGATAGTCTTAACGGCAACTAAGTATGAACCGCCACGACCAGGATGGTAATAACATGACGGCACATCACGGATACTCCAGTTACTCGTCAAACAGTGCCCGCTATGCCACCCCCGGCATGCAGGTTGCCCTGCTACTGGCCGCAGCCGCCCGCCATATGGAAACCGCCCGCGACTGTATTGACCGTGGTGAGATTGAGAACCGTTTCAACGCCACGGAAAAATGCGCAGTAATCCTGAGCGGTCTGCGTGGGTGTCTGGACCGTAGCACCCCGGAAGCCAATGCGATGGCCACCACACTGGATACCTATTATGGTCGCCTCCTGGCCTTCCTCACCCAGATCAATGTCAAAAATGACCGTGTCCTGTGCACGGCTGTGATCGACTCCCTACGCACCATGTCATCAACCTGGCGTGAGATACAGGCCCGCGCCGATGCCGAGGCCCGCTCCTCGCTCACCTCGCCGCCTAGTGATCCGGCTGGCGGCGGTCAGGTTTCAGCCTGATCGGATCTGCTTCAACAAGCAAAAAGCCGGGATGCGTCCCGGCTTTTTTCTGTCTCTCAATCAGATTTACTTGAAGGCGTCCTGTGTGCGCAAGACAGCTGGGCCGATCAGCACAATAAACAGCGGCGGCAAAATAAACAGGATCATCGGCACTGTCATCACGGCCGGCAGACGGGCGGCTTTCTCTTCCGCCTTCATGATGCGCTCGTTACGCATTTCTGCGGAGAGTACACGCATGGAGACGGCGAGCGGCGTACCATATCGCTCGGTTTGGATCAGTGTACTGACCAGAGAGCGCGTGCCCGGCAGCGGGCAGCGATCCGACAGATTTTGCAGTGCCTTGCTGCGCTGTGGCATGAAGCCAAGTTCAACGGCTGTGAGACCAAACTCATCAGCCAGATCGGGATGCGCATCGGATAGCTCCTGCGAGACACGTTCAAAGGTGGCATCCAGACTCAATCCAGCTTCCGCACAGATGACGAACAGATCAAGCCCATCGGGCAGTGCGCGCGACAGCCGCCGCATGCGTGCCTTGGTGAGACGGCTAAGTACCAGAGCGGGAATAAGGCCAGTCACAATACCGCACGTCAGAGTAGCAATCAGCAAGTTATTGCCCGTTGTATCCCAGACGCGCAGCACATAAAACGCGAAGAAGCCCAAGGCCCAGCCCATCAGCGGGGCGACCAGACGGAAGAAGGTGAACAGAAAAATGGCGTCTTTGTTGCGAAAACCGGCGTGGATCAGATCACTGGAAGCTGACTTGGCGGCATCGCTCGGAAGCAGCTTGAATTTCTCGACAACGGTCTTGGCAAGCTCGGCAGTCTCACGCCCTTTTTCCTTGCCGTATCCCATTTCGGAGCGGAGGTCTTTGCGGCGCTGCTCCAGCATTTTCAGGCGGCGATCAACCGAATTATCCTGAATCAGGCTGATCCATATCCCGGCAATCACGACAATTGCGAGAACGCCCAAGACCATGAGCAAGTTGTTCGGTTGAGAGAAAAATTCGCCCATTATGAACTCAGTAGTCGAAGTTAACCATGCGGTACATGATATAGTACCCCATGAACATGATAGCGCAGCCCTTAAGGGCCATGCTGACACCGCGCGGATCCTTGTACAGCATACTGCCATAGTCCGGATTCACGACATTGATTAGGACCGCCATGATAAATGGCAAGCCGCCAATGATATATGCACTCGCCCGCGCTTCGGATGACAGGGCACGAATTTTAAGTTGGAGTGCGCGGCGTTTGCGCAGCAGTTCACCAAGGTTGGACAGTGTCTCGGCCAAATTACCGCCGGTCTCGCGCTGGATCGACATGGCGACGATCATGAACTTGTACTCGGGAGAGTCGATGCGCTCGGCCACTTCCCACATGGCTGTCTCGACCGACTGACCAAGCTTGACGGCATCGGTAATACGCCGGAACTCAATCCCGATTGGGTCCGGAAACTCCCGCCCGACAGCATTCACGGACTCCAGAAACGGAAGGCCGGAGCGCAAGCCGCGCACAATCAGATCAATTGCATCAGGAAACTCTTTCATGAATTTATTGACGCGGCGATTACCCATGATGGAAATGACTTTGATCGGGATCAACAAGGCAACCAGCAGGCCGGCCAGCAAGCACACCATCGGATCGAGCGTAAAGCCAATGCGGAGCATTAGCGCTATGCCCATGAAGGTCGCAATCACAACCAGCAGGAACTCGGCGATGGTAATATCCTTGCCTGTTCGGCGAAGTTTGATCCGTAGCTTGTCGGGATTGGGCAGGATCCGGCGTAGAAACGCGTCCACCATCGGATTACTGCTAAGCTGAATATCGCGGCGAACACTGGCCTTGCCTTTGGGGGCACGCTCATCCGGTGCGCCTTCCCCGCGCTTAAGTCTCTTATCAATCGCCTTGGCGCTCGGGTCCCCACCACCACCCATGAACGCAAAGCCGATTAGCACAACAATCAGCGTTGCGCCGATAGAAATCACATAAGGAACAGACTCCGGACCGATCACCATCAGCTTCCCATCGCCTCCATCAGTTCCTTATCCAGACCATAGTAGGCCGCACGGGCGAGAAAATGAGGGCGAACACCCGTGCTAACGAACTCGCCTAGAATCTTGCCGTTCTCATCTTCACCCTTGAATTGATAGGTAAAGAGGTCTTGCATGGTGATTACGTCACCTTCCATGCCCACAATCTCAGAGATGTAGGTAATACGGCGCATACCATCACGCATACGGCTGATCTGCACGATCATATGGATCGCGGAGGAAATCTGTTGCTTCACAGCCTTAGACGGCAAGTTCATCCCTGCCATACCCACCATGTTTTCGATACGCATGATGGCCTCACGCGGACGGTTGGCGTGACACGTTGCCAGCGAGCCGTCGTGACCTGTGTTCATGGCCTGCAGCATATCCAGCGCTTCAGCGCCACGAACCTCACCAAGGATGATACGGTCCGGACGCATACGCAATGAGTTCTTGACCAGATCGCGCATCGTGATTTCACCCTCGCCTTCCAGATTGGCGGGGCGGGTTTCAAGACGAACCACGTGTGGCTGCTGTAACTGCAATTCGGCTGCGTCTTCCACGGTTACAATACGCTCACCCGAGTCAATTGTCTGGGAGATGGCATTGAGAAGTGTGGTTTTACCAGATCCGGTACCACCGGAGATCACGATGTTGAGGCGGGAGCGACCGGCAATCCGCAGGACAGCAGCCATCGCGCTGGAAATGTTATTCTGCTTTTCCATAACGTCGAGCGAAATTTTCTTTTTGGAAAATTTACGGATCGAGATGGACACGCCATCAATCGCCAAGGGCGGGATAATGATGTTGACGCGACTACCGTCCTTGAGGCGGGCGTCAACCAGCGGCGTGCTTTCATCAACACGGCGGCCAACCGCTGTCACAATACGCTGGGCCACACTCATCGCGTGGGCATTGTCGCGGAACTGGGCCTCCGATAGATCCAGCTTGCCCTTGCGTTCGACATAAATCTGCTTGGGCCCATTGACCATGATATCGGTGACGGTTTCATCGGCCAGTAGCGGCTCGAGCGGCCCCAGACCGAGCATGTCGTCGAGCATCTGCTCGATAAGCTCTTCACGCTCAGAGGCATTGAGCTGCAGCTTCTGTTCGGCCAGAATTTCTGCGGTAATCGGAAAAATTTCCTTGCGGAGCTGCTCACGCGGCAGGTTCGCCGCCGCCGATGTATCAATTCGCTCCAGAAGAACCTGCTGAATCTTGGACTTGGCAAACTCAACATTTGTCTTGTTGGCCGCCATGCGCTGCAAACGCTGCTGGGCCAACTCTGTCGCCGACGGCCCCGCACTATCCTCTGCCTTGCTCTTGATGCGCTCAACTTGCTGTTGCTCCATCGCCGCTTTGGTTTGTGCGGCAATGATGGCACGCTCACCGGCCTCTTCGGCTAACCGCTGCAGGGATTCCGGCGACACCTGCTGCCCGGCGAGCACTTCGGCTTCGGCCGCCTGCTGCATCTGATCGACCAGATTGGAGAGAAGCTCCTGCTGATTACTCAGCGAGAGTTCATCAATCTCGCTAATCATCAGGTCCTTCATGGTCGCTTTGACTTCCTTAGCCAACTGGGCGCGGTCCAGCGAGGCAATCGTCAGCGGATCCAGACGGTACTTAATTTCCGGCAAAACTTTCTCGGCCAAAGTCGGAATGATAATCCGATCGGCCAGAATACCAACCAGATTACGCTGATCGAGCAGCGTCATGCGGTCCAGCTCGGGACCGAGCAACTGGCTAAGGCTGTTTTTGATCTCGCGGGCCAGCTCGGGACGCGTCAGTGAAGCGACAGTCGTGGGGCCAAGCCGCTGGCGCAAGGCGGGCAACGCCTTCTCAGCAACTGCGGTAATGTCTGCCGACGCCGCTGGCGCAGCTGAGCGCTGCGCCGGCTTCGGGGTCGCGGGCTGGTCACCCGACTCTTTATCCGGTTTGCGTCCGCCGAAAAACATTCTGACTACCCCTTCTTGCCGAGCAGACGCTCAAGCAATCCGCCGCCGGACGCAGCGACTTTAATCGCCTGCCCCGCCATAATTCCTGCGACTGCCCGCATCGACTTTGTAATAATCGTATGCGGAGCTTCAGAAACCACAGACTTACCCTTATTCGCACTCACCTTGATGGTGCGGGCATCGTTGGGAACCAGAACTTCCAGCTTGGCCTTTGCGCTGCGTTCGAAAGTAGCGCGGCTGATCTGGGCATCGCCTTCTCCAACCCGGCCCGCTATAACATGAATTTGCCCGGTTGGGGCCAGACTGGAGATCGCCGCGCTGATACGTTGTGTATCCCGAATACCGGCCAGAGTGAGATCGGTCACGATGAAAACATGATCGGCGTTGACCAGCAGACGACGATGCCGCGGGATCAGCGAGCGCGGCATGTCGATCACAATGTGATCGTATTCACCGCGCAGCTCCTTAAGGAGCGCCATCGGCCCCGCGGTGTCATAGTCGATGATCTCTTCCAGAGAGTCTTCACAACAGAACACCGCCAGATTATCGCTCTCTTTGACCATGGAGCTGTTAATCAGCAGACTATCCATGCGATCGGGATTGCTCAGCACCT
This sequence comes from Micavibrio sp. UBA2400, assembly GCA_002343265.1. GTDB lineage: Bacteria > Pseudomonadota > Alphaproteobacteria > UBA2400 > UBA2400 > UBA2400. The sequence continues at coordinate 31,805 of DDSC01000013.1, read as the reverse complement.
CGCGCAGTCCTCGCGGCGGCTCCAGATCAAGCGCCAGGTCACAGTTTCCATACTGCAGATCAAGGTCGATCAGGGCAGTCTTCTGACCGAGTTCATGCGCCAACACCCATGCGGCATTAACGGCTACAGTAGTCGTGCCGACCCCCCCGCGTGCCCCGACCAGAACGTAAACATGACCGGCTTTTGCCTGTTTATCATCTTTGGCAGAATCACGCGCTACCAATAGCGGTGAAATGGCATCACGCAAAGACACGCTGTTGAGCGGCTTAACCAGATAGTCAGCCGCACCGGCTTGAATCATGCTGCGATAAAAGCCGACATCGTTAGCCGAACCAATAGTAAGGATCCGACTGCGGCTGCCACAGACTTTGACCAACTGGGTAATGGCTGCCGCTGGGTCGTCTACATTATCAGTATCCGCAATCATAATCGCCGGTACGCGGCCACGCGATACAGCCTGTATTACCGTTGCGATATCAGTGCTGACAACAGTTCCCGCCGGCCAGCCCTGCCCCTTGGCACAGGCCACCGCCGCCTCGAAGGTTTCCGGATCCTGCACGGCGGCCAGAAACTCTGGGTGAATTTGCAGGCCCTTAGAGCCACCATCTGAACGCATCATATCCCTCGCTGTCCATTAATTCTCTGAGACGTTATCCGTTTCTGAAAGCGGGCGGATGGAATCGGTACGATAGCGAACCTCACCATGCAGAACTGCATTGCCAACCGGAGCTGGTGCCACCTGCCCAGCGACGAGATCCCGAGGATTGGCAACCATGGCTGAAAGATTGGTGCGATCCGAACAGCCAAAGTTGGGTGACGGCTGGCTTCCGAAGGAATCATACTTGTGGAAGTCCCAGTTCGGGCACTTGGGCGCGAGGGCAACCAGATGATCAACAGCAACACGCAGGCTCTCGTCGCGATAGTCCGGTAATGCCACCGGGGCCGTTGGATAACCATGAGCCTTGAGCCAGCCCGTCAGCGCCTGCTGGCGCAGCGAGGCCACGCGATTACGTGCGGGGGCCTTCTCCACCATCACCACAACGCCGGTCTCGAACACCGCATTGTTGAGAAAGTTCTTGAGATACGCCTGCTCATCCGCCGTCAGCATGGCTGAACTCGTGCTAAAGGCCACCGCATGAACGGAGCGCGTGGGCGCAACATTAATCTGCTTATCGGCGTACACCGGGGTTGGCTCAGGCAAGCGGCTTTGCATATGTCGCTCCCACTCTGCACAGCCACTCAGGCCGAAGGCGCTCAAAACCAGCAGACTGGTGGTCAGGAAATTCTTGCTCATAGGTCTCTCTCCTTACTGAACGACATAGCCGACATCGCCGACCAAACCACCCTGCGCCGCCACATTCGGCACCGGGCGCGCCGTCGGAACCGGAGCCGGCGTTGGCACTTCACTGTTCAGACGACCATTAAGCCAACGATCAATATCATTTGGCGGAACAAACCCGTCAGTTGGCACCATAACCTGACTGGCGTTAACCGGCTTAACCAGATAGGGGGTCACCACAATCACCAGCTCCGTCTCATTGCGACGATAGCGGTCCGAACGGAACAACGCACCCAAGATCGGCAGATCACCCAAGCCCGGATACTTGTCGATATTCTGCGAGAGATTGTTCTGCAGCAACCCGGCAATAGCAAAACTTTGCCCCGAACCAAGCTCTACGCTGGTTTCGGCCCGACGAGTCAGGATGCCAGGGATAGAGCCGCCGGAGAAGCTGACCGCACCGGAATCATCACGCTGGCTCACCTCGGGGCGTACACGCAAGCTAATGCGCCCACCTTCAAGCACTGTCGGCGTAAAGGCAAGAGAGACACCATAGGGGCGGAACTCAATCGTGATATTACCGCTACCATCCGGTACGGGGATGGGAAACTCACCACCAGCAAGGAAGCTGGCTGTTTCACCCGACAAGGCTGTCAGGTTTGGTTCCGCCAGAATAGTGGCATAGCCATCGGTCACCAGCGCATCCAGAGCCGCAGTGATGGTTGTCGCCCCCCAAGTCGCCCCTAGACCACCAGTTCCGGCAGCCCCCACCAATGTAACACCAGCATCAAACCCGAAGCTCAAATCGACATCGCCGAGAACCGAGGGGTTGGCTACGTTCGTGCCAATACCAAGATCCTTAGTCGACCCGCGCGAAACCTCAGCGATCCGCACCCGGATATTCACCTGATTGGAACTGGAGACCTGCAGGCGATTGATGACGAATGAATCAATCACATTCTGCAAATCGGCCGAGGTCCGCAGGTCGCGGGTCACAGAGGTTGGAAGATAACGAATGGCAATCCGGGCGATATCCTGTGCGAGCGAGGTATTATCGACCTTACCCGACAGCATGATCATGTCGCGCACCTGCGAAATACGTACATCATCCGACTTGGTCAGATCACGGATAGCCGACCGCAGAGCTCCCAGATTGTAGCCAACAACAATCGTGCTTTTAACGACGACGTTATCCTCTGAATCTACTGCGTAAAACGAGGTCGACCCCGGCGCACGACCAAAGATATAAACCACGGTCGAGGATTTGACCTGCACATCGGCTACCTCAGGATCGGCAACAAAAATCGACGTGGCAGCCGCAGGCAACTGAACAACTTTACCCTCCTGCAGCACCACATTAATCACATCGGTCGATTCCACGCTGACCGGGCCATCCGCCACGGGCGCAGGTGCATCCATTGAACTCGCGTATGCGGGAGTAGCAAAGCTACCCAACATGAGGGCAAGAGCAAGACCAGCAACCTTGATAGACTTAAGCATGACAGACTCCACTTATTTCGTCAGTTCAGTTGATTTGGTGGTCCCACGGATGAGCTGCACGGAGCCAGCTGTGCCCTGCGAGTCCGACCCCGCCGGTGGCGCAATAATCTGGCTGAGATCACTATCAATCGTAAACGTACGCGGATCCGCCATCGTATCGGTCGTTACATCCGTATTCTCGGATGCGGCCAAAGGACGAAGCAGCAGGCGCAGTTCACCCATACGCTGGAGCAGGGCAATTTTCTCAGCCTGCTCTGGCGTGGCCTCCAGAGTCACGCCACGAGCAACCGCCGGGGTCTGATCCTGATCACCAACGCGCTGATCGACAGCAATAACGCGAAGACCGTGCATAACCGTCTCACTGGCACGATGGGACACGCCCTGACCAGCAGCATTAGGAAGCTGCACATCATGCGAGAGAAGAAGATCAACCTGATCGCCAGGGAAGACAAAGCCCGACACCCCTGTACTCTCATTAACCGTAATGCTGATAGCACGCATGCCTGGCTTTAGGACCGCCGCGAGAAACCCGCTTTCACCCCGCTTGATCAGGTTGCCGAGCACCATCGGCTCACCCGAACGCACACCAGTACGGACCACCGCACCGGCATAGTCGGCAAGCGTCGCCTTACCCTCAGCGATATGAGAAACCGGATCAACACTCTCCGTCGGCCACGGACGGAAGGTCAGCATACTATCCTGAATCAGGGTACCCGCTGGTAGATCCTTGGCCGCTACCATAACCGAGGTCGAGTTGGCTGGAGCTGACCGCTGTGGCTCGGTGACCACGGCCGTTTGTACGGGCTCGGTCGCCCCCTGCTGCATCAGCCGGGTGAAATAAAAGACACCACCGGCGATTAGCGCGGCAATCAACATGACAACAATCAGTCGGCGACCCATGAAACTCCTCCGATCACACTCTCACTGTAATTCCTAAGTGCTCTAGAATACTTAGGAAAACGTAAACCCCTCCCAGCGCAATCGCAACCCCATATGGCACAGGCTGCCTGAGAATACTGAAATCTGTTGCTGGATCAGCCTTTAGCGCACGTTTCTTTCTCAACCATGCGCGTGACATATATATCACAGAAACAAAACCACCGGCGAGGACTGTATAAAACAGGAATGCAACAGCTCCGCTAATTCCCGCCCAAAAGGCAACCACGGCCAAGAGCTTGACATCACCACCACCCAAAAACCGAAATTGGAAAAGGAGCGCCCCGATAAAAAAGAACAGAAGCAGAGCCATAATGCTGCTGAACCAGTGAAAATCAGGTTGCGTCGCCCCATAGGCCAGCCCCAGAATGAGCAGACTCAAATTGAGCCAGTTCGGGATAATGAAATGACGAATATCAATTAGCGCTGCCGTCAGCAGAGCCACAAACCCCGTACAGACCAGAGCCAATTGGGCAATCAGGCCGAGGGACATTTCAGGAAGAACGAGAAACAACGACAACCCCACACTCGAATAACGAGAATAGATTAGGGTAGTTCGTTATTATTGCGAATTAACTTCACGAGCATGTCGTGCAACGAAGAAAAATGTTGCACAAAAAACACAAATCAAAATCACGTCAAATTACTGGCGACGCTATCAAAAAAGTTGGCTTTCAAATTCGATCCAACCAACGATACCGCACCGATTACTACCCCGGCAATCAAGGCGGCCATTAGACTATATTCAATTGCTGCCGAGCCAGACTCGTCGCGCAGGAGCTCGCTATAGAAACAGGATGAATTCATAACGCCACCTTTCCGGTCAAGCCAGCAAAAAGGGGCATACGAGATACTCCCCGCATGCCCCTGTTTTGTTGCTCAACCGACCATTATGTCAGGTTGCTGGCGACCTTGTAGAAGGAATTCTTCAGGTTGGTACCGATCAGGCTGACGGCAGCGATGATCACAACGGCGATCAGAGCGGCGATCAGGCCGTATTCGATCGCGGTTGCACCAGACTCATCCTTCATAATCTTGGTAATCGTGGTCATAGTATACTCTCCTCTGTTGCAGCGTTGGCAGAACCAACTCTGCCAAAAACACCCGATGTCTTATAACACCATTTTCCGGCTAATGACAGGTTAAATTGTGGCAGGATTGGGGCAGAATTACGTTTCGACTTTAAGACAAACAAGCCAAATATACACCCCAACTTACGCAAATTATTAAAAATCAGCCAGTTACATGGCCCTAGTTGGTTAATAGGCCAATACCAGTTTGGCAGCCCCCGCCCTAATCATGGCGTCAGACGATTATTTTTCAGAAGTTTTCCGTAACAGATACTCCAGCTTCTGCACCGCCAACCGCCCCAAAGCGGCCTCGCCAGCACTGGCCGGGCCCTGAATCACCGCCTCCCGGCCACTGGCAGGGTCAATCGCGGTAACCCGCACCAAAGAACCAAGTTGCTGAAATTCAACATAATATCCCTGATCGGCCATAGCCGAGCCTCCCGACTCATTCTTAGTATAGACGCCAACAAGGAGATTACCATGGCTTCCCGCGCCGCTTTTGACTGGCAAGACCCGCTGCTGCTGACCGAAACGCTCAGCCCGGAGGACTGCGCCATGATGGATACGGCGCGCGACTATTGTCAGGATAAGCTCCAGCCCCGGATCCTGGACGCCAATCGCACGTCGAGCTTTGATAAAGATATTTTGACCGAGATGGGCGCCCTAGGCCTGCTCGGCGCTACGATTGAGGGTTACGGCTGTGCGGGTGCAAGCTACACCGCCTATGGCCTGATTGCGCGTGAGGTCGAGCGGGTGGACAGCGCCTACCGTTCAGCCCTCTCCGTACAATCTTCCCTCGTTATGTACCCCATCGCCACCTTTGGTACTGACGAACAGAAGCAGACCTGGCTGCCCGGCATGGCTAAGGGCGAAATTATTGGCTGCTTTGGCCTGACCGAGCCGGATGGAGGCTCTGATCCATCCTCCATGCGTACGCACGCGCGGCGCAATGGCAAGAACTGGATTTTGAATGGCAGTAAAATGTGGATCACCAACTCGCCGATTGCCGATGTTGCGGTGGTCTGGGCCAAGGATGATGAAGGGGACATTCGCGGTTTTCTGGTCGAAACCGACCGTAAAGGTTTTTCGGCCAGCGAGATTCACGGTAAGTTTTCGCTGCGCGCCTCCATCACGGGCGATATCGGCTTGGCCGATGTCGAAATTCCCGAGAGCAATATGTTCCCCGATGTGAAAGGACTGAAAGGCCCGTTCAGCTGCCTGAATATGGCACGTTACGGCATTGCCTGGGGCAGCCTCGGCGCGGCAGAGTTTTGCTGGCACACCGCGCGCGACTATGTACTGGATCGTAAGGTGTTTGGCCGCCCCCTCGCCCACAATCAGCTTATTCAGCTCAAACTGGCTAATATGCAAACCGAAATCACGCTGGGCCTGACAGCCGCCGCACGGCTTGGTGCGCTGATCGACAGTGGCCGCGTGCTACCCGAAGCGATCAGCCTGCTCAAACGCAACAACTGTGGCAAGGCGCTGGAGATTGCCCGCGTAGCGCGCGATATGCTCGGCGGCAATGGCATCAGTGATGAATATGGCGTCATTCGCCACATGCTGAACCTTGAAGCGGTGAACACCTACGAGGGCACGCATGACATTCATGCGCTTATTCTGGGACGAGCCATCACCGGCATCGCGGCGTTTAGCTGATGAAACTTCTCCACACTGAAACCGCTGACGGCCTGCGCCTACCAGGCTTTTTATGTGAAACCCCGAGCGATACGGGCCTGCTGCTTATTCACGGCATGGGTGGCTGCTTTATCGAGAACCCCTATGCTCAAGTGCTGGCCGAAGAGTTACCCAAAGCAGGCATCAACTTTCTTTATGGCCATAACCGCGGCTATAGCAGCATTAATGATATCCGCACAACGACGCGGGACGGCAACAACTGGCGTGCCATCAAACGCACAGGCCGCGCCTATGAGCGCTTTGCTGACTGCGTATACGATATCACCGCATGGCTACATGAGGCGCGCAGGCTGGGCTGGAAGAAAATCTTTATCGCCGGATATAGTCTTGGCGGCCCCAAGCTGGTTTACAGCCTGCCCCAACTGACGGGTGATGATATCAAAGGCTTTGCCCTGCTCTCGGCAGCTGATATGGTAGGCCTTGGCAAGAAAGACCCGAGTTACCAACGACTGTTGGCGGATGCCAGGCAGAATGTAAAATCTGGCGAACTGCTGAAGCTACTGAATGGTCAGTTTTGGGGTGAGGACGCCCTGCTCAGCAGCCAGACTTTCCTTGATCTTTTTGAAGAAGGTGGTCCGGCTGATATTCTGCCACTTTACCGTAAACCTGTGTGCATCCCTGCCCTCGCTACGATCAAGCAGCCGCTACTCATTCTCTTTGGCGAACGGGACGATGTCGCAATAGACGATATCCCAACAGACTTGGCCAACTTTGTTGCTCAGGCGAAAAACGCCAAGAAGATTACCACTAAGATCATCGCTGGTGCCCCACACAGCTATGAAAACCATGAGCAAGAATTAGCTGAAACACTCGTGCATTGGATCAAGGACTGCCTATGACCTTCAAAGCCATTCTGTGGGACTGCGACGGGTGCCTGATCGATAGCGAGGCGATTGCCTGCGGTCATGCGGCGGATGAGCTGACGCAAGCCGGGTATCCGATTACAATGCACGATTTTGTGGTGCGCTTTGCCGGCAAGACCCGCGCCGATATTTATGCCATCGTCAAAGCCGAAACAGGGATTGACCTGCATGAGCGTATCGATCTGGCGCAGACACGCCTTGAACGCCGGGCGCGCTTTGAGCGTGAGTTGCAGGCAATTGATGGGATTCATGACGCGCTGATGGCTCTTGACCACTTACCTATGGCCATTGCCAGTGGCAGCGAGTTTGAGCGGCTGGAGCACACGCTTAAGCTAACAAACCTGTTTGACCGTTTTATGCCGCATATTTATAGCTCGGCGCTGGTGCCGCACGGCAAGCCTGCGCCAGATGTTTTCTTCTACGCGGCAAAACAACTAGGCGTTGCGCCGACGGACTGTCTGGTGATTGAGGACAGCGAAAACGGCGTGCGCGCGGGCAAGGCCGCGGGCATGACCGTGTTTGGCTTTACCGGGGGCAGCCATGTGCCTGACCCGCTGGCCCATGCCGCTATTTTACGCGACCTAGGCGCGGATGAGGTGTTCCATCATATGTCCGCCCTGCCGATGCTCTTGCAACCTGTACCTGATTTACTTGAGGAAGCGCTATGACCCGTGATCGTATGGAATTTGACGTCCTGATTGTTGGTGGCGGCCCCAGCGGCCTTGCCTGCGCCATTCGCCTCAAGCAGATTAATCCCGAGCTCTCAGTCTGCCTGATTGAAAAAGGTTCTGAGATTGGCGCACATCTTCTAAGTGGCGCTGTGTTTGAGCCGCGTGCGCTGGATGAGCTGATCCCCGACTGGAAAGCCAAAGGCGCACCGCTAGAGGTGCCGGTGGTGATGGACAGCTTCGTCTACCTCACCCAGCGCCATGCTTTTCGTTTCCCCCTCACCCCGCCGCAGATGCACAATCATGGCAATTACATCATCAGCCTTGGCGAACTGGCGCGTTGGCTGGCCAAGCAGGCCGAAGAGCTGGGCGTGGAGATTTATCCCGGCTTTGCCGCCGCCGAGGTACTGTACGAAAATGGCCGCGTGATTGGTGTGGCAACCGGCGATATGGGTATCGGCAAAAACGGCGAGCACACTGCCCGCTATACGCCGGGAGTGGAACTGGTAGCCAAGCAGACGATTTTTGCCGAGGGCTGCCGTGGCTCTCTCACCAAAACATTGTTCGATAAATTCGATCTGCGCAAAGACTGCCAGCCACAGACTTATGGTCTGGGCATCAAGGAGCTATGGCAGGTGCAGCCCGAACGCTTCAAGCAGGGTCATACCGTGCACAGTGTGGGCTGGCCGATGGACAGCAAAACCTACGGCGGCAGCTGGGTCTATCACTGGAAGGATAACATTGTCTCGATCGGCTTTGTGGTGGGGCTGGATTACACCAACCCTTCGCTCTCGCCGTTTGAGGAGATGCAGCGCTTTAAAACCCACCCGAAAGTGCGCACTCTGCTGGACGGTGGCAAGCGTATTGCTTATGGCGCGCGGGCGCTGAGTGAGGGCGGCATACAAAGCCTGCCCAAGCTCACTTTCCCCGGCGGGGTGCTGATTGGCGATACCGCGGGCTTTTTGAATGTACCAAAAATCAAAGGTAACCACACCGCCATGAAGAGCGGCATGCTGGCCGCTGAGGCGGTGGCCGAGCATCTGGCGGGCAGTGCGGGCGAAGAGGTGCAAACCTATCAGAGCAAGCTAGAAGCCAGCTGGCTGTGGGCCGAGTTGCAAGGCGTGCGCAATGTACGGCCAGCTTTCAAATGGGGCTTGTGGGGCGGCCTGCTGCTCAGTGCGCTGGATACTTACATTTTCCGGGGCCGGGCACCGTGGACGCTTCGCCATGCTCATGCAGATCACGAAACCCTGTGCAAGGCTAGTGAGTGCGAGAAAATTGCTTATCCCAAGCCGGATGGCGTGCTGACGTTTGATCGCCTGTCGTCGGTCTTTCTCTCTAATACCAATCATGAGGAAGATCAGCCCGCGCACCTGAAGCTGAAAGATGCCGCTGTGCCCGTTGCCCACAATCTTGCGCTATACGATGCGCCCGAGCAGCGCTATTGTCCGGCGGGCGTGTATGAGATTGTGCGCAATGACAAGGGCGAGCCGCGTCTGCAGATCAACGCGCAGAACTGTGTGCACTGCAAGACCTGCGATATCAAGGATCCAACCCAGAATATCAATTGGGTCCCCCCCGAAGGTGGTGGTGGTCCGAATTACGGGACGATGTAAAACTTTGGCTCTCGCAGTTGCTCTCTCACTTCGGTTGAGACAACATAGCTTTTCCACATAGCTCAGCAGTATTTGTGTAAGGTATTGGGTATGGGATATCAGCGAAATTAAAGATAAAAAAAATTTGCGATAAACTTACTCTTCAGGGATAGAAAAAATCCAATTAATCTCGGCGGGTGTCCCCCATCCATACCATTTAGGTTCAAGAAACAGTGGAGCGGGACTAATTGCAATCTCAGACTTGTTATGCTCACTAGCATATAAATACATCAGACCGCATAGTAGGCTAGAAACAGCATACATAGCGCTCTCCAATGTCGCCTCGTTAAAGTAATCAGCTCTCTGGTGCTTAACTCTATTATACGAAGTCCACCAGGCAGGAACTTCAACCCCGCCTGTTTGTGACTTTCTCCACGCAGCCCAAGGCCTAAAATTCAGCGAAAATCTCTCAGCAATAATTTCAACGTCGAAGAATTTTTTATACTTCTTGGAAATAACTGAATGATATTCGTTAATATTCTTAGGCTTTATGTCTCGATCAATTCTGAAACATATTTCCTTCGCTACGACATCAAACTCAGAAGATGCTGCCATAAGTATTCTTGCAAATTCGATTGAGTAAACACCAAAGTTACTCTTCGTAAAATCGACGTAACGCGAACATCTCAAAAGGTCATCTTCAATTGATAAGAAATATTCCCAATGCGGATATTTCATGCAAGCTCCATCACGTATCTAGGAAGCTCCGCAGCTTGCGGCTGCGGCTCGGGTGCTTGAGCTTGCGCAGCGCCTTCGCTTCGATCTGGCGGATACGTTCGCGGGTCACGTTGAACTGCTGACCGACCTCTTCAAGGGTGTGATCGGTGTTCATACCGATACCAAAGCGCATACGCAGCACGCGCTCTTCACGCGGGGTGAGCGAGGACAGCACGCGGGTGGTCGTTTCGCGCAGATTGCTGTTGATTGAGGCATCAAGCGGCATCACCGCGTTCTTGTCCTCAATGAAATCGCCCAGCTGGCTGTCTTCCTCATCACCAATCGGGGTCTCGAGCGAGATCGGCTCCTTGGCCACCTTGAGCACCTTGCGCACCTTCTCAAGCGGCATCATCAGGCGCTCGGCCAGCTCTTCCGGCGTTGGCTCGCGGCCCATTTCGTGCATCATCTGGCGGCTGGTGCGCACCAACTTGTTGATCGTCTCGATCATATGCACCGGAATACGGATGGTGCGGGCCTGATCGGCGATCGAGCGGGTGATAGCCTGACGGATCCACCATGTCGCGTAGGTCGAAAACTTGTAGCCACGGCGATATTCGAACTTATCGACCGCCTTCATCAGACCGATATTGCCTTCCTGAATGAGATCGAGGAACTGCAGGCCACGGTTGGTGTATTTCTTGGCAATGGAGATCACAAGACGCAAATTGGCCTCGACCATCTCCTTCTTGGCGCGCGAGGATTCACGCTCGCCCTTCTGCACGGTGCTGACGATACGTTTGAACTCGGTGATCGGCAGATTGGTCCGTGCGGAGACCTGACTGATCTGCTCGCGAATCTCGCCAACTTCCTTCTCAGCCTTCTCGGCGAACTTGGCCCAGTTCTTATCGAGCTTAGCCACGCGCGGCAGCCATTTGGGGTCCATCTCGTGACCCTGATAATTCTCCAGAAAGCTTTCGCGGCTGACCTTGTTATCCAGCGCCAGACGCAGCAGACGGCCTTCAAGGGTGATCAGCTGGCGGTTAAAGCCGTAGAGCTGATCGACCACCTGCTCAAGGCGGTTGTTGTTCAGGCGCACCTGATTGAGCAACTCCACCATCTTCTTCTTGAGGGTGATGTACTTCTTCTCGACCGTCTTGTCGGCTTCCTTGCCCTTGCCGGCTTCAGCCATGCGGGCTTCCTGCACCTTGGTCATCTTCTTCCAGGTGGAGGTCACTTCTTCGAAGATGCCCAGAACTTCCGGTAGCAGCTTCTCTTCCATCGCACTTAGCGACAGGGCATTCTCATCCTCATTACCTTCCTCGCCCTCACCTTCGGGCGGCACTTCTTCTTCCGCCTCTTCCTTCTCCGGCTCGGCGGGTTTGGGAATGGTATTATCTTCCATATTCTCGGGACCACCGCCAAGGGTAGCTTCGAGATCAATGATGTCACGCAAGAGCAAATCGCCCGCGCGCAGGGCTTCATGCCACTGAATAATGGCACGAATGGTCAGCGGGCTTTCGCAAATGCCGCCAATCATCTGCTCGCGGCCAGCCTCAATGCGCTTGGCGATCGCGATTTCGCCTTCGCGGCTCAGCAGTTCAACCGCCCCCATTTCGCGCAGATACATGCGCACGGGATCATCGCTGCGACCAGCGGAGTCACTGACATTCCCCGAGGATTCCTCATCCTCGGCCTCGTCCTCCGCGGTCTCGCCCCCTTCGGTCTTGGCTTTTTCTTCCAGCTCTTCAGCTTCTTCGGCTTCAACGATGGTAACGCCAAGGTCCGACAGCGCGGCCATGATGTCTTCAATCACTTCAGCCGCGACCGAGGTGGAAGGCAGCGCGGCATTCAGTTCATCGTAGGTAACATAGCCCCGCTCTTTACCCTTGTTAATGAGCTTGCGGACCGAAAGCGGCATCTTGTCCGGTGCGGCGGCGGCCTCGGGTGTTTCAGCGCCAGCTTCGGATGCGGGAGTCTTGGAGGTGTTCTTTGCCATGTGCTCTACGCCATTTCCTCTTCGCTCAGCAGCAAGGCTGCCTCAGCTTCCATTACTTCACGCCGCAACGCTGCCAGTCGCACCAGATCACTCTCGGTCAGATCCTTCTGCCCGGCGGCGCTCAGCTCGGCTTTCGCGCTAATGATCCGGCAGATGTTCACCAACCCACGCAGTCCCCGCTCGACATCGTCGCTGCTCGCTTCCGGCCGCGTCCACAGATCGTGACCGCGGGAAAAATCTTGCATCAGATGGTCGATGGCTTCCGCATATCCTTTCGCGCATAGACAGCTCTGCAGTGCCGCCGGATCGAGATCCGGCGACATTTCGAGCGTACTAACAACAGCTTGCCATAGGTTGTCAAGCGGACCCGCGAAATTTAGTGCGACTAATTCCTCGCCCAAACGCTCGAACAGCTGTGGCTGCCGCAGCAGCCCGAGAATGGCGAGGCGCTGGCGCTGTGCGTCAGGATTGCGCGGCAAAGATCGTGCCAAAATCGTCCGAACTGGCAGGGCCGCTTTCTGCGCCTTGTTTTTCAGGCTTTTCCAGCCAAAAGCATCGTCAATCCGCCGGACAAACTCGGTCCGGTAGAAGGTCTGCACCTCAGGATTGGCAATCTTGGCGGCAAACGCCAGCAGCGCTGCCCGCAATCCGGCGCGCGCCTCCGGGGTGCTAAAGGTTTTGCCATCCGTCTCCATCTTCCAGAGCATGTCGATCAGGGGAATCGCCTGATTGAGCACAACCTGCATGGCTGCCGCGCCACCGGAGCGAATCAGCTCGTCGGGGTCCTTGGCCCCCGTGATGAAGGCAAAGCGGATCGAGCGCCCGGCTCCGAGCTGCGGCAAAGCCCGCTCAACCGCCCGCGTCGCTGCCCGCTGGCCCGCCGCATCGCCGTCAAAACACAAGATCGGATCGGCCGCGCCAAGCTTCCAGAGCTCTTCCATCTGGTTTTCGGTCAAAGCCGTCCCCAGCGGTGCCACGGCACCGGCAAAGCCCGCTTCGACCAGAGAGATGACATCCATATAGCCTTCGACGACCAACACCGGCGCCCCGCGCGAAGCCGCCTCTGCCGCGCGGGGCAGTGAGTAGAGCAGTTTGCCCTTATGAAACAGCGGATGATCGGGGCTGTTGATATACTTGGGGCCGTCACCCGACATAATACGGCCACCAAAGGCCACCACGCGGCCCCGGCGGTCCGTCACCGGAAACATGACACGGTCGCGAAAGAAACTATAATGATCGCCGCGCTGCTCACTCTTGCGCACCAGCCCGACCTCCATCATCTGCTCAAGCTCATAGCCCTGCTGCTTGAGATGTGCGACCAGTGCACCACCCTCACCCGGTGCATAGCCAAGGCGAAAGCGCGCCATAGCCTCCTCGCTCAAGCCCCGTCCTTTAAGGTAATCGTAAGCAGCGCGACCTTTAGGCAATCGCAATTGCTGTTCGAAAAACGCGCAGGCGGCCTCACATAACTGATGTAGCGTTTTTTGCTGCTGCGCTTTGTGCGCGTCTTCCCGGCTCAGGCGCGGCACCTCCAGCCCGGCCTGCTGGGCAAGATGCTCAACCGCTTCGGGAAAGGCCAAACGGTCATAGCGCATGACAAAGCCGATGATATCGCCATGTGCACCGCAGCCAAAGCAGTGGAAGAAGCCCTTTTGATCGTTGACAGTAAAGCTGGGGGATTTTTCGTTATGAAACGGGCAGCATGCCTTGAGTTCACGCCCGGCCTTGATGAGCGCAATGCGTTTGCCAAGTATGTCACTCAGTGGCAGTCGCGCACGCAACTCATCGAGAAAGGCCGGGGGGAAACTCATGCGGTATTTATGCCAGCTTCTCGCGTGCCAAAGCGCTGGCTTTGGCAAAGTCCATCTGCCCGGCGTATCTGGCTTTCAGATCGGCCATCAGCTTGCCCAGATCCTTGACCGAAGTGGCACCGGTATCCTTGATGGAGGCTTCGACAATCGCCCGCACTTCAGCCTCACTCAGCTGCTTGGGCAGGAAGGTTTCAATAATGCCGATTTCTTCCTGCTCCTGCTGCACCAGATCAGGACGGTTGCCCTTGGTGTACATCTCGATGGAATCCCGGCGCTGCTTGATCATACCCTGCAGCATGGACAGGATCTGCTCGTCGTTAATGCCGTCGGTCACACCGCTCGGGCGCGCGGCGATATCACGCTCTTTCAGCGCGGCTAGAATAAGGCGGATCGTCCCCACAGCGCGCTGGTTTTTGGCGACCATGGCCTGCTTGAGCTCATCGTTGAAGCGATTGCGCAAAGACATGAAAAACTCCTCAATATGTTGGGAGCGCATCATACCCTGACCGCCCGGCAAAAGCCAGCGCGCGGTTAGGCCTGTTTATCAGCGATTCGCTTAGGTTAGCCGTTATTAAAACGCAGCTTACCCAGCATCGTCAAGTTTTGCCGAGCGGAAGTCAGGCGGCTATTTGCCTGCGGCCAGCGCTGATAAAAATCGGCAAGCCAAGGCCCCGTAAAGAAGAAGGGCCGCCGGGCCTCTTCCTTATCATTCTCGAACAAATCCTGACGTCCGTTCTGAACATGCACGGTTGCCCCATTATCCGTCACGCGCGCGTACAAGTCGGGGCTTATGGACAAAATATAATGCCCATTGCCTTTTCCTAGGCTCGCCGGATCACCCAAGGTGACATCACGAATGATCTCCGTGAGTGCAGGTATCGCAGAATATCGCTCACTCGCAGCATCCATTGCCGACGGGCGTAGATGCTGCTCAAGACCAGCGATCAAATCCATCCGAGCCTGCGGTGCATCGGCGAGATTATTAAAGAAACGCGTTACACGTGCAGGAACTTTGACTTCCTTATGCGGCTGACAATTCACACGCCGCGCCTGATCGACCAACTTCGCACGGGCTGCTGGAAGATTCTCAAACACCCAGTTGGCGAGGTCCGGCAGCAAAGCCGGCTCAAGCTGCAGGGAAGATCCATACTTCTCTATGCCCTTTTCCTTATAGTTTTGATACACATATCCTTTGCCGTGAAGATAGGCAGACACACCCCTTTCACGCGCCAGCCACATTCCTAACGAAAGTGGCCGACTATACGCATACAGGCTGACGGCAGGCAGTCCTTCATCACTTACGCTGCAATAATCATGACGTTCCGGCTTAGTGGCTTGCAACTTCCCGTCGGCAAGTGCGATCTCGTGTAATGCAGCAACAAAACCGGATGTCTTGAGTGCTGTCGCGATTACCGCGATAGGAGCAACGCCATTGGCTCGCACTTCAGTTGCTGCCAACTGCATGGCGGTAAACATAGCGGTAGGGTCGCGCAGCATCTCGTAGTTGCGCACATCGTTCCATGGTTCGTTGAGTCGACTTTGAAGGTCGGTACGCAGCTGCATTTAAAAACTCTCCCGTAAAATTTCCCCTTCCTAGCAACCGAGACCCACTAAAGTCCAGAAAAATGCGCGCACTTGCGAGTACGGCGAACAGCCGTAAACTGGCACCTGTTAACATTTAAGGATTGTCATGCTTAACCATTTGACCCTGCTGAGCTTTGCCAGTGCCTTGCTGTTGGCCGCGGGCCTACTCTTTAATATCCAACCGATGGTCGGCAAGATGCTACTGCCGCTGGTCGGCGGCAGCCCGGCGGTGTGGAATGTGGCAATGGCTTTTTTCCAGATTTCCTTGCTGCTAGGCTATCTGCTCGCCCATCTGCTCAGCCGCCTGCCAGCCCTCGCCCATGCTCTGCTCTATCTCGCTGCACTGGCCGGGGCCAGCCTGTTCCTGCCCATTGCACTGCCGAGCGGATGGTTGCCTGATCCCAATGGATATATTGCGGGCGAGGTGCTGCAGGTGTTGTTTATCAGCGTTGCCATCCCTTTCATTACGCTCTCCTTGAGTGCGCCAACACTACAACGCCTGTTCAGCACGACGACACATCATCAGGCCACCGACCCCTACTTCCTGTACGCAGCCTCCAATCTTGGCAGCTTTGTCGGCTTGCTGATTTACCCGTTTCTGCTCGAACCCCGCCTTGATATCCCTGCTCAAACCGAGCTGTGGCGTATGGGGTATTATGGTTTGATCGCTCTGGTGTGCGGGTCCGTGCTGTTGCTACGGGTCTCCGCACAATCCCCCGCGCCGTCGGCCTCCCCCGCGCTCACCGCCCCGCCCATTGGCTGGCCGCAGCGCTGGCGCTGGCTGTTGCTGGCTTTCATACCATCGTCCCTGACCCTGGGCGTAACCAGTTATATCACCACCGATGTTGCTCCCACTCCGCTACTCTGGGTAGCCACCCTCGGTCTTTACCTGTTGACCTTCATTCTGGCATTTGCCCGCCGCGGCGAAGTTCTGCGGGAAAAGAATTTGGCAACCTTTCATGTGGCTGGCTGCCTGGCCCTGGTGACCTACCTCATCCCCTACAATTTCCCTTGGCTAATCGTGGGTGTGAGCTTGCTGGCGTTTTTTGGCATCGCCCTCGCCTGTCATACCTTGCTGGCGCGGCAACGCCCGCCCGCCACCCAGCTGACTGATTTCTACTTCTGGCTCTCCCTTGGTGGCGCCCTCGGCGGCAGTTTCAATGCCTTTCTGGCACCACTGATTTTTGACAACCTCTACGAATATCCCATTCTGCTTGCCGCGGGACTACTGGCTTTCATTCCGACTCAGCCGGCGACCGACATCCGCCGCCGCCTCATTGCCTTTCTGGTGATCTTCGGCTTTCTGGCGGTTATGGCGCTTGTGACCCGCTACTATACCTATGAGCAGGGCCAGACTCTGCTGGTCGTCTTACTGATCTCGGTTGCAATAATTGCCTTCCGTATGGAAGAAAATCTCTATCGGCTGGCCGTTGGCCTGATGGTTTTCAGTTGCTTCCTGCTCAGTGAGGTCACGGCCCCGGTTGTGCAGGCCCGTGACTTCTTTGGGACATTGCGTGTGCTGGATAAGCCGGTTGATGAGACAACAACCATTCGTGAGCTGCACCATGGCAACACGCTGCATGGTGTGCAGATCCTCAGGAAGAATGCACCCACTAGCCCGGCCGGCTACTATTCGGAATTCAGCCCGATTAGTGCAATTTTTCGTAATCTGAGTCCTCATCATGTCGCCATCATCGGTCTGGGTACCGGGGGAATAAACTGCTATGCAGCGCCCTCAGATAGATTCACTTTTATCGAGATATCATCTCTGGTGGCTGACGTTGCCAAGGATCACTTCTCGTTCATCACGGACTGCCCCCCACCTGAGCTCATCATCGGTGATGGTCGTCTGGAGATGATGAAACTGAATCCGGGCCTTGATCTGATCGTGGTCGATGCGTTTTCATCCGATGCCATTCCCATTCACCTGATTACACGGGAGGCTATTCAGCTCTACCTGAGCAAGCTCCGCGATGGCGGCACCCTCGCTATCCATATCTCAAACCGCTTTTTCCGGCTCGCCCCGATGCTGGCACAGATCGGCGCGGAGATGGACATCCCCGTCTGGCATGGCCGCAGCGCCAAATATATCCGCTCGGCAGATGCGATCAACTGGCCCTCTGAATGGCTGGTGTTCACGCACGACAAGAGCTTTATAAAGAAATTACAAAGCCCGGAGGATAAGCCTGAGGGGCAGGTCTGGTTTGAGGCCCAAACGGATCCGGCTATCCACAGCTGGACTGATAATTATTCCGATCTCCTCTCTGTTCTTAAGGGTATTCCTGGTCTATATCCGGCGGATACTTGGATGACAGAGGAAGAGAAATAGGTACGTAATGGAAAAGGTCCCCATGACGGCGGCGGGCTGCGCCCGCCTAGAAGACGAACTGAAAACGCTCAAGACAGTTGAGCGACCGGCTATTATCCGCGCCATCGCCGAGGCGCGTGAGCATGGCGATCTGTCGGAAAATGCCGAGTATCATGCTGCGCGCGAAAAGCAGTCTTTTATTGAGGGGCGGATCAAATTGCTGGAATCCACCATCTCCTGCGCTGACATTATCGATATCAGCAAATTCAAGGGCAGCAGTACTATAAAATTTGGCGCGACGGTCACCCTCTATGACGAAGAAATCGACGAGGAGCTAACCTATCAGATTGTTGGCGCGGAAGAAGCCGACCTCAAACACGGCAAGCTCTCCCTGACTGCTCCCATCTCGCGCGCCTTGATGGGCAAGAAGGTGGGCGATTCCATTGAGGTCGTCACCCCCAAAGGCAAGCGCGTGTATGACGTTATTGCCGTGGATTACCGCTAGCAATGCCCACACTGCCGGATGTTCGCGTTCTTACAATCAAGGACCTGTCGGCCGCGCATACATTTCTCACCCGACATGCCAGCCGGTCCCTGCCGTTTCTGGCGGCACTGGCGCGTGAGGGGCGGCGCGATGAGCGCCATCTGCTCGGTTTCTGTGCGCAAGCAAAGCTGGATGGACTGATCCTGCTCGATGACAGCGGCGTGGTCTATCTGCAGTGCCCGGTGCCGCAGGGGCTGTCGGCTCTGCTCACCCTTTGGCGACAGGAGTTTGAAGGCGGCTGTACTGGTCTGACCGGACCGCAGGAGCAGGTGGAAGCGTTGCTGGCTCTGCTCCCCAGCTCCCCGCTGCCTTACCGACTACGGAATACAGAACAGATCCTGACCCGCCCCTTACCAAATGAATTACCGGTACTGCCCGCAGGACTGCTGGCCCGACCCGCGCGGATGGAGGAAGCCGACTATCTCGCACAGCTGCGGCAAGCGGAACTGGCGGAAACAAATGGCCTCCCCCCTTCTGCGGATCTGCTGGCTTATCTGCAGCGTGATATCCCCGCTCAGATTCAGGCCAGTCGCCTTATTGTGCTTGAGCACAAGGGCGAACTCTGCGGCTATGGGCAGATTGTCAATGTTCAGGGCACCGTCGTCCAGATCGGCCAACTTTACGTCCCGCCCCAACTGCGGGGTCGCAATTATGGCGCACAGCTCCTAGCGGGCATGTGCCATATGGCCCTGCAACGCGGCGCACGGCAGATCGTAATGCTGATAACCGCGCAGCAAGCTGAACTGAACGCCCTCGCGCGGGCGCAGGGATTTCAGCCGGATGGCGAATACAGCCTTGTCCTGTTTGATCCGCCAGTTCAGCTGACCACATCTTCGCGCAACCGCTGACTACTCCTGCTCAACCGGAACGCCGGGCGCATATTTGGAGACGCGAATGGCCAGCGCGGATTTGACCTGTGCCACGCCGGGAGCTGCCGTTAGCTTGTTGGTGAGAAACGCCTGATACGCATCCCAGTCGGCCGCCACGACCTTGAGCAGGAAGTCGGTCTCCCCCGCCATCATATGGCACTCGCGGACTTCGGGCCAACTCGCGACCAGCTCCTCAAAGCGTTTGAGGTCGCTCTCGGACTGACTTGAAAGGCCGACATTGGCAAACACGGTTACCGCAAAGCCCATCAGCGGGGCGTTGAGGTGGGCATGATAACTCTTGATGTAGCCGGATTCCTCAAGCGCGCGGACACGACGCAAACAGGGCGGTGCCGAAATGCCCGCGCGCTGCGCTAGCTCCACGTTGGTCATACGACCATTCTCCTGCAGATCACTCAGGATACGACGATCAATTTTGTCGAGCTTAATGCGTCGGGTCATGTCTGGGCTCCTTTGCAACAAATTTAGCCAGCACCTAATTTTATTGCCAGAAACCGACCTAATAGGCCGATATCTTATCAGAATCAAGAATAAAAGTTATACTTAATAACAAGACACCCAATTCGATTAACCATTGATTTCATTCGCACAAACCAGCTGCAGCCGATCCCGATACTAAAATTTGCTTGTAATGTGCCTACAAAAAATTGCACAACTAGGGGGATAATTTTTATAAGGACTTTCTCTCCATGCCTATTCCCTTCTTCTCTAAACTCATCGAAAAAACGTTCAACCAGATCGCGCACGATATCCAATACTGCGCAAACCGGATTTCCGAGCTGGCCGTGCTTCTCCCCCCCAGCCCCGTCCGGAACGAGGGAATACTACGCCTAAGCAACGGGCTGATGCTGCTCGAAGATCGGTTAGGTTTGCCTAAGCCAGGGCCCAGCGCGCGCTTCAATGAGTTGCTGGCTAATCCGGCACAACACACTCCTGCCAGTCAGATCATTCTGGATCAAGCCTATTTAGAAATGAAGGCAAATCTATTCAGACTAAATTATCACACAAACAGCTCGCTCGCAAAGCCGGACCGCCAAATAATCATTGATGAGTTTGATATTGCATATCGCCGTTTGATGCACCCTGAGTTGTACAAGGTCAGGCCCGCCTGATCCGGTACACAGTCGCCAATCTGCTTGAGAAATGGGGAATCCATGCCATAAGGGCACATGGCCCTGACCTGCTGGATCCTGAGCGATGGTCGCATCGGTACCGAGAATAACGCGCGCGGCGTGGCGGAAGCGCTGGGACTTGAGTATACGGTTGTTCCGGTAACACTGCGTCAGCCATGGCGCACCCTTTCGCCGTGGCTGCGGATTGGCCTGCACAAGGGCGTGCAGATGGTGAGGCCCGCAGGCCCGTGGCCCGATCTGCTGATAACCGCCGGGCGTACACCAGCCGTAGGTTCAGTTTACATCGGCCAGCAAAGCCCGAAGACCGTGCGCATCCACATCACCAACCCCGGTGTCAGCCCAACGCTATTTGATCTTGTCATTGCACCAGAGCACGACCAGCTTCGCGGACCCAATACCCTCACCAGCGTTGGAGCCCTGCACCGGGTGACAACCGAAAAACTGGTACAGGCGGCTGAGCAATGGGCACCACACTTTAATCACCTGCCCCGCCCGTGGCATGTACTTTTGGTTGGCGGTGACACCAAAGACTTTACCTTAAGTGCAGAACACGCGGCCAGCATGATCGCCGCCTTAAAAACCAAAGGTGGAAGCGTGTTGGTTACCGCCAGCCGCCGTACTTCCCCCACCGCTCGCGCCGCCCTGAGTGCTGCGGATTATTTGTGGGATGGCAGCGGTGAAAACCCCTACTTCGGTCTGCTAGCACTGGCCGATGACCTTTATGTTACTTCGGATTCCATCAGCATGCTGTCCGAAGCTGCCAGCACAGGCAAGCTCGTCTATATTATGCCCCTCTCCGGACACTCGGCCAAACATACACGATTTCATCAAGCTCTTGTCACGGGTGGTCATGCCCAATTTTTCGGCAGCCCTACTCTTACCGATTGGTCACCCGTACTGCTGGAGGACATGAAAAAGGCCACCGCAAAGATTCGGGAGTTGCTAATTGCGCGTGGCAAGCTATCTGTTATTTGAATAGCAAAAGGAAGAGCCATGACCACACATCATACCAAAGTTCTCATCATCGGTGCCGGGCCAGCGGGCTATACCGCCGCCATTTATGCCGCGCGCGCCAACCTCAAACCCATTCTGGTGCAGGGGATGCAGCCCGGCGGTCAGCTCACCGTAACCACGGATGTTGAGAATTACCCCGGCTTTGCTGATCCGGTGCAAGGCCCGTGGCTGATGGAGCAGATGCAAAAGCAGGCCGCGCATGTGGGCGCTACGCTGATTAGCGATCACATCGACCGCGTCGACCTCAAGAGTCCCCCCAAACGCGCCTATGGCAGCAGCGGCGATGAATATGTCGCTGAGGCAGTGATTATCGCGACGGGCGCTCAGGCCCGCTGGCTGAATATCCCGAGTGAAGAGAAATTCCGTGGCTTTGGTGTATCGGCCTGTGCCACCTGTGATGGATTCTTTTACCGCAACAAGCATGTGGCCGTGGTGGGCGGTGGCAACTCGGCCATGGAAGAAGCGCAATATCTGTCTGGCATTGCGGCGAGCGTGACCGTCATTCACCGCCGCGACAGCTTTCGCGGCGAAAAGATCATGCAGGATCGCATCCTCGCCAATCCGAAGATTAAAGTGCTATGGAACAGCGCGGTGGATGAGTTGCTCGGCAGCGATAACCCGGCCTCGCTCACTGGCGTGCGCCTGAAGAACACCCAAAACGGCAGCCTGAGCGAAATCAAGGTGGACGGACTGTTTGTCGCCATTGGTCACGACCCCGCCACCGCCCTGTTCAAAGGTCAGGTCAATACCGATGATGCTGGCTATATCCTGACCGCGCCGGACAGCACCGCCACCAACATTCCCGGCGTGTTTGCCGCCGGTGATGTGAAGGACAAGGTCTTCCGTCAGGCGGTTACCGCCGCGGGAATGGGCTGCATGGCTGCGCTGGAGAGCGAGAAATGGCTGGCCGCGCATGAGCATAAGGCTGCCGCCGCATGATTGCCGACTGGGACCGCCTGCGCATTTTCCATGTGGTAGCCAACGCCGGGAGCTTTACCAAAGCCGGGCAAGAGCTGGGCCTGTCGCAAAGCGCGATCAGCCGTCAGATCAGCGATCTGGAAGGCCGTCTGAAAATCAGCCTGTTTCACCGTCATGCGCGCGGTCTGGTACTGACCGAGCAAGGCGAGACGTTGCAGCGCGCTGTGCGTGACGTGTTCCTCAAGCTCAAATCGGTCGAGGCCCAGATGACCGAGAGCCGCGCCCACCCAAGCGGTGAGCTACGCGTGACCACCACCATGGCGCTGGGCGCTTTGTGGCTCATGCCGCTGCTGGGCGAGTTTCGCCAGCTCTACCCCGATATTACCCTCACCTTGCTGCTGGCCGACCGAGAGCTTGACCTGACCATGCGCGAAGCTGATGTGGCACTGCGTATGTTGCCCGGCCGCCCGGACAGTAACCTGATCCGCCGCCACCTGATGTATATCGAGCTGAAGCTCTACGCGCATAAAGCTTATCTCGAGCGCAAGGGGCGGCCCAAGAACCTTGATGATCTGGTCTATCACGACCTGCTGGCTTTTCCGGAAGATGGCCCGCTACCCCATGAAAACGTCAACTGGCTGGTGGAGGCCGATATGCCGGCCGGACAGCGCCGCCCGGCCGTGCTCCGGGTCAACTCCTATCAAGCCCTGCTGACCGCCACACTTGGCCAGATGGGCATCGCCAGCCTACCCAACTATCTGGCCAAGCCCCACCGCGAGCTTGAGGTGGTACTACCTGAAATCGATATCCCCCGTGCCGAGGTATTTTTTGTCTATACCGAGGAACTGCGCAATTCCGTTAAGGTTGCCGCCTTCCGCGACTTCGTGCTTAAAAAGGCTGCGCAGCGCTGAATTTTTGAGCATTTATAATCATTAATGACATCGTTTTGTAATATGATTGCTTAATATCGTCATTCTGTTGTGCATACGAGTCTAAATTGTCGCATGTCCCAACGTTACATATGATTATTTTGCATATCTGATCCCTATTCTTAACAATGGACTTTAACTTTTGCGGGAGGCATATAGCTGCCAACAGCGCTTCGGCGTTGTTCTTCGTAAGGGATGCCCATCCCTTACAGACTTCTCTGAAGTCTACGTCTCCTAGACGTGAAGCCTCCCTGTTCAACTGGCCGGGTTCGCAAGAACCCGGCTGTTTTTTTGCCAGTCGAGCAAAAGAAAAAGGCGCCGACACCGCCAGCGCCCTCCTCTTCGATTACGTCTGAATTACTTCTCAAGCAGGCTCCGGAGCATCCAGAGCATTTTCTGATGCTCATCCAGACGACCAATCAACATATCCTCGGTTGGCTCGTCATCGGCGTCATCGGCAGCCTCAATTGCCTCTTTCAGGGTTTTGACAGCTGCGACATGACCATCCAGCAACGCCTTAATCATTGCCTCGGCCTTGCCCTTGCCCAGACCGTCCTTAACGGTGGCATAAGCCGCCAGATCAACCAGCCCCACCGGAGCCAACTCGCCCAGCGCACGCAAACGCTCGGCCAGCGGATCAACCGCCTTAAACAGATCCTCATACTGCTCGCCAAACAGCTCGTGCAGAGCGGCAAAGTGCGGCCCCACCACATTCCAATGCGCGCTTTGCGTATTCACCGCCAGCATAAAAGTGTTGGCGAGTACCTTGCGCAGGGCGTTTTTTACATTCTTGCTCATGATCGCTCTCCTTTCTGCCTTATAGGTTAGAGTGTACTGACCCGAAAACAAGAGGATATCGGGAATAATTGGGAGCTTCTTGGCTTTTATGGCGACTTATGCCACCACTTGAATATGACCGCCTCGACGCCACCTGCCCCAAACCTGAACCACCAAATGGAACTTATAAAGTGGATCGCGTTGCTGGCGATGGCGGTGGACCATATTGGCCTGATTTTCTCCGATTATGTCGACTATTACGCCTGCCGCGCCATTGGCCGTCTGACCTGGCCGTTACTCGCTTTTGTCATGGCCGTACGCCTGACCGAAAAGCCGGACCGAACCAGAAACTATTTAGCATGGCTGCTCCCTTGGGCCGTCATCAGCCAGCCGGTGTACTGGTTTACCTTTTATGTGCAGCAGCCTTTCCACGAAGCCATGCTGAACGTGTTCTTTACCTTGGCGTTTGGTGTACTTCTGTTCTGGTTCATGGAAATTGGCAGGCGGACCAAGAGCAAGCTGACCCGGATTCTTCTGGGGACAGCTACAGTCATGATTTTGGCTATAGCTCAGTTTCCGGTGGGGGTGGATTACGGCGCGATGGCGGTCTTGATGATTCCCGCCCTTGCCCTTGCTATACGCACCTATGGCGTGGCGAGGGCGGCGTTGCTTACCGGTCTGCTTGGCGCCATGACAGTGACCGTCGCCATGAATACTACAGGGCGCCCGCTCATGACGGCCATCGTGATTTTGGGGCCCATGGCTGCTGGGCTGGTAGCGTGGCTCTGCCTGCGCACTTCGGTCCATCTGCCGCGGCTACCCCGTTGGTTCTTTTATTTTTACTACCCCGCACATATGATAGCGCTGATCGCCATCGCTTTTCTTCTGACTTGATTTTCAATAACTTAACCGACTTGTTTAGCCTTTGCTAACCCTATTTCGATAGACTGAGCTCATGTCAGAATTTGAAAGCAAGCCAGCCATTGATCTTGGTGCACTGTTATATTCCCAGTCCCCCGGCCAAGCCGCGGAAGGCCCAAGCGCCAGCTTTCATAAAATTGGCTATGGTGGCATGCTTAACCGCTTTAACAGCGCCCGCATGCCGGTCATGAAGGTTGAACTGCAGGCACTGGCCGGGCTTGGAACACCACGCCCCCACCCAGCAGCACAAGGCAAGTTTCAGCTTAGCTAGTCTCAGGTGAATTTGAAGAGCCTGAACTTTACTTCAAGCCGGGACGTGCTTTTCCTAATACAGCAGCGATAGCTGCACCTCCCACCCTCGCGCCTTGTCCATCCAGATGGTTCTCTGACATCGCGATTGCCTGTCCAGTTGGCTGCGCTGCAAAGACACCATTTAGTCGGTCGGTGCTGGGTGGAATATGCTGACTTGCCGAAACGAGCTTCACGCCCGAGCGACCGCTTTTGCCCAAAAGCTCAAAGGTAAATCCGACATGCTGGCCAACTTCCAGCCCAGCTTCATTCGGCAGGGTTAAGGATGGCGATGTCCAGTTCAATCCGCCAAGATGCTTACCCGGCTCAACCGCTAAGCCAGCTCGCTTGAATAGAGCTGAGCTTTTTGACGTCAGCCCCAAGACCATCTGCGGTTGACCATTTACTTCCTGCGTCGCTTTGACAAGGAGCGTATGCGAAAGATAGCTGACTGTTTGAGGGAGCTTGGCCATGGTTAAATTCTTTCTGTTGCGCGTTCAAAATATGCTTTTGAAACTAGCTAAAATGGCTTGTAAGTACAATGTCTATCCCATCGCATTTTAAGTGTTATGGTTAACAAGGGCCACTAGCTCCTAAGGTGCGCAGGTTTTTGACAACACTAAACCGCATAGTATCTTTATACTGAACGCACCCCCGCGGCTCAGCTGCTAAGTTATAGCGCGCAGTTAGACGCTGCATCATCTTCTCGCCAGATGATGAAAACTCCCCAAGATAATGTATTTCCTTCAATTCGAGCGCCTGCGCCCACGCTAGCGCCGCACAATGCGTGAGAATGCCAATCTTCCCACGCAGCCCCTCAACATCTTGTGGGCTATTGACGACCAGCCCTACGCCAAGATGCCCACGGCTCTCGCGCACAGGATTATGACTGGTAGATGACACAGCCGCCAGTTGCTCTCCCTGCCAGATCGCCAGCTCAAACCGCTGTGGCGCCCATCCCATTGGAGGGCAACCAATAGCCGCGAACTCTCTTATGCGTCGGTAGGATAGAAAATTTGCATCGGCGTTGCAGCGATATCGCCATGCCGTTGTATTTAGGGTTTCTTGATTTAACAGTGGAAGCCATTGCCGCTTACAGGCAAGCTTTGCTTCCGGCGTCATTCCAGTCAGGCGCGTCGCAGCAGGAAGATCGGGGCATGCATGGCGTGCCATGATCAGAGCCTGTGCATAGGCAACCCGGCGTAAGCGTAGTGCCGCACGATTACAGCCATCATAGTCTTGGCTACGATCATAAATCTGCGCACGTAGACTGGCTACTTCTTCCGGGTTCATAGCCTGAAAGCTAGCAAATCCACCCATCGCAACGCAATGCTAATCGCGTTGATTAACCTTAATCAAGCTGCTTTGGCCTTGCCCATCACGGCTTCGCAGGCACGGGTAATGCGGGCGCAGGCATCGGTCAGCACTTCCGGCGAGGTGGCGTAGGAAATGCGGAAGTAGGGCGACATGCCAAAGGCCGCGCCATGCACCGCCGCCACACCCTCGGTTTCAAGGAAGTAGCTGACCACATCTTCATCGGCGGCCAACACCTTGCCCTGTGGCGTGGTTTTACCGATCAGGCCGGCGCAGGAAGGATACACATAAAAAGCCCCTTCTGGCTTGGCACAGCTCAGGCCCGGTGCCTTGTTGAGCAGACCGACCACCAGATCGCGGCGCTCCTGAAAGCTCTTGCGCCAATCGTTCAAAAACTCGATCGAACTGGTAAGCGCTCCCACCGCCGCCGCCTGCGAGATGGAGCTGGCGTTGCTGGTGCTGTGCCCTTGCAGGTCGCCCATCGCCTTGATGAGCGCGTTGGGCCCACCCGCAAAACCGATACGCCAGCCTGTCATTGAGAAGGCTTTGGAGCAACCATTCATGGTCAGGGTGCGGTCATACAGCTTTGGCTCCACCTGCGCAATGGTGCGGAACGCGAAGTTGTCATAGACCAGATGCTCATAGATATCATCGGCCAGCACCCATACCTGCGGGTGGCGCAACAGCACATCAGCCAGCGCGCGCAGCTCGCTCTCGGTATATGCAGCGCCGGTGGGATTGCTGGGCGAATTGAGGATCAGCCACTTGGTCTTGGGGGTAATGGCCTTCTCCAGAACCTCGGGCGACAGACGGAAGCCCTTGCTGGCATCGGTTGCCACGATCACCGGGGTGCCCTCAGCCAGATGTACAATATCCGGATAGCTCACCCAGTAGGGCGCAGGAATAATGACCTCGTCCCCGGGATTCACTGTGGCCAGCAGCGCGTTGAATAGCACCTGCTTGCCGCCGGTGCCGACGATGATCTGCTCGGGTGCGTAGGTCAGTCCGTTCTCGCGCTTGAACTTCTCGCAAATGGCTTTGCGCAGCGCCATGGTGCCCGGCACATCGGTGTACTTGGTCTCGCCCGCCTTGATGGCCTTGATGGCGAAGTCTTTAATATGGTCAGGCGTATCAAAGTCCGGCTCACCCACCGAAAGAGAAATAACATCACGGCCCGCCGCCTTCATCGCTTTGGCTTTGGAGTTGATGGAAAGTGTGGGCGACGGTTTGATACGGGACAGACGATCAGCAAGCAGTGCCATGGTTTTCTCCTTTTTGATGGGCTGTTTTATTAACCTTTCCGCCCCATCTGGCAAGTAAAAACGAAAATCTTTGACTTACCCGCCAGCCGCCTGTTAACACTCGCGGCGAGGAGTAAGCCATGCCGACTGTCTGTATTTTTGCTGGATCCAGCAACCGTCTGCCGGAGGCCTATTACACCGTTGCGCGCGAGCTTGGGCGGGAAATTGTGGCGCTCGGCGCTGATCTGCTCTGTGGCGATGCCGGAAACGGGCTGATGAAGGCCTGTGCCGATGAGGTCCATGCAGGTGGTGGTGCGGTCCATGTTGCCAGTCCCGGCAAATGGCTAGTTCAACAACGTCAACCTGACTATGCACGCGTGACGCAAGTAACCAGCGAAGCCGAGCGTTTTGAGCATTTTTGGAAAACCGCGACCGGTTTTGTGGCTCTGCCCGGCAGTGGTCCCGGTAGTATGGTCGAAGTGTGGGAGTATATCTCGCGCCGTCAGTACGGCCACGATACCCGACGTCTTATTCTGCTCGATCATGCCGATTTCTGGCAGCCGACCCGACAGGTCATGCTCCAGAACGAACGCCTGGGCACCCAGCGTAGCGGCCTGTGCGGTTATGTGACCCAACCCGCACAAGCCGCCCGGCTGGCGCTGTTGCGTTAAGGCAGCTCAGCCCGCGATATAGTGCGGGATGTAACGGCTATCGTTGGCCGTCACGAACTTGCGGTCCTCACGGATGCCCATGCCACAGGCCGTATCGCCAACCACCCAGCTCCCAATTACCGGGCGATACTCGCCGAATGCCGGAAGTGGGGCATAGGCCTGATAAACCACATCGCCCTCATTATAGATGCCCCCGGTATGTTGCGCGGCCAGACCGTTAAGGACAATTTTGACATTTGCCCCCTCGCGGCTGAGCTTGGGTTTGACCACATGATTTTGACCCGCAAAGTCGGCGGCACTAAAACTGGCCCGCGCCAGATTGGAGTGACCGGGGTTCATTTCCCACAGCACCGGCAAAATGGCCTTGTTCGACAGCAGCATCTTCCACATGGGCTCCAGCCACCGTGTTTTACTACTTGCAGCCAGCGGACCAAACTCGTCCGCCACCATATGCTCCCACGGATAGAGCTTGAAGCAATGCGTGATCGGCGCTCCATCCGGATCGACAAAGCCCTCACCGTCATGCGCAATATCGCTGATATCGATGGTCTTGGTTTGCAATCCAGCCTCGACGGCGGTTTCCCGCATGTACTCAAGCGTAATCAGGTCCTCACGCACTTCGGTGCATCCGGCAAAATGCACGAAGGGCTTATTCTCTGCCTTGGCCAGTGCATTCCAACGATCAACCAATTTCTCATGGAGACTGTTAAATTGGTCGGCCTCCGGCTTGTATTCCTCTTTCCAGTACCACTGCACGACCGATGCCTCCATGAGTGAGGTGGGCGTATCCGCGTTATACTCCAGCATTTTGGGCGGCGACTTGCCGTCATAAGCAAAATCAAACCGGCTATAGATGCCCATCTCGCCCTTCTCCCAGCTGGTGGCTATCTGCGGCCAATACTGCGGATCAATACTGAACTGACTGATAAGCCGCGTATCACCAGCGCGGTAATCACGCACGATGCGATCCACCGCCCTGAGGCAAAGCTGATGTACCTCATTGGTAGCATCCTCAATCTCATCGACCTGCTTGAGGGTAAAGCGATACGCGGTATCCTCGGCCCAATAGACTTCCCCGTCAAAGTGATGGATATCAAAGCCGTGGCTCTCCACGCGCTGCATCCAGTTGGCTTTCGGAGTTACTGTTTTGCGTTCCATAATTTCTCTCCTCTTTCCCTTCTTAGCCACCCATCGACACGCCACCGGCACGGCCAGCGGAACCAAAACCGCCTGCCCGCGCGACGGAGCCACCCTTGGCATATGCGCCACCTCCCGCCTTGCTGAAAGCCGCCGCCGCGTGCCCCTTGGCCATGCTGGTGCCAGCCGCGAAGCGGGCCGGGGTCGCCGGTGGTGACAGATCAGCCGCACTGACCGTAGCCCCATGGCGCAGCGATGTACCCCCGCTGGTCAGGTAGGAGCCCGTCTTGGTGCGATACACCGGCTGTGCTGCCAGCGAACTGCCGCTATGAGCATAGCTGCCCGTCGAATAGCCTGAATAATAGGGCGAATAATACGGATGCGAATGCACAACAACTGCTCCACCGCCATGGGATGCTGTCGCCGACGGTGTGCCTTTCATCTCGCACAGACCGTCGCCAAAATCCTCTTCGCAGTCTTTCTTGTCGTCATAGCGGGGAGCCACCTGCGCATGCAAGGCATGGGCCTGCTGCTCGTCGCGTGAACAGGAGGGATGATCGCCGCTCAACCGGGCACAGGTCTCGGCTGAATTATAAACCTTAACCGTTACATCATCCGACGGGGCACACCCGACCAGACCGATGCTGGAGGCTGCAACAGCCGTCGCAACTAGGGAATTAATGGCTTTGGTGGGGGCTACCCGGGACATCTTTGTCATTTCCTGCGCTCTCCTTTTCTCGCGCTGAAATGACTTTAGCCAAGAGCAACGTGTAGCGGTGTGAAGGCTGAATGACAGATTTATGACGATTTTATGACAGCTTCAGAAACTGCCGCTCGCGACCAAGATAAAGGAGTTCAGGCAGGCGTCGTTGATGGGGCGCCGTGAATGAATATCCCTGAAAGGCATGGGCATAAGTATAAAGCGTACAGTGGAGCAACTCGCGCCAACCGCCAAATACAAACACACAGGCTTGCTGATCGTCGGGGAAAAAGGACCGCAGACCATAGCGCTGTAAATGCGCTGTACCATATTTAACCAGACACGGCCTTGCGTAAACGCGCCGTCGGATTGTTTGCGCGACCTCGCGATCCCGTGCCAGTCGCCGCTTGCTGGTTTCAATGACATCATTCTTGTCGTCATAATCAACAGGCAGCATCCTGACGTTCAAGCGCCGGGCCGAGTAGCAGGTAAACATACCGCTCAGGATCGTAACGAAATTACCGGGAGAAAGATCGGGAACGTGCTCTTGCATTTGCCGAAAGCAGCCCTTTAAATCAACACCCAAGTAATTCTCAAAACTCACCACGGCTGGCACATGTTGCTGCATATGATGAAAGGACTTGGTGACCAAGCGTTGCATCATTCCAAGCTCGATCTTATTCAGCTCAAGGCAGGTGACGGGGTGCAAGCGGTGGCTGGCAATGCGGCCAAACAGCTCGACCAGCGCGCCCTGTGTGGGTTGATTCGTATGAAACGTATCCCCCAGAAACACCATTGGTTTGTCGAGCAGCAAGGTCATGGCTCGATTGGACTCAACAGAACGGTAGCGGCGCAATTCGCCTAAGGTCAGACTCATGGTGGTTAGTTACTGCACTGGGCTGATCAAATTCAACACAAATCCGCCAGATGAATTTTAACCTTTTATTCCGCCCGCCAGCCGCCTATATCAAGGGTCATGAGCACTGCCCGCATCCCTCTGCCAGAAAATCCGGCCCAGCCACAGAGCCGGAAACAGGTACGGCCGCTTGAAGTGGTGAGTAACTTTAAACCAGCTGGCGACCAGCCGACGGCCATCAAGCAACTGGTAGAGGGCATTAACAACGGCGAGGTCGATCAGGTTCTGCTCGGCGTCACCGGCTCGGGCAAGACCTTCACCATGGCCAGCATCATCGCCGAGACCCAGCGTCCGGCCCTGATCCTGGCCCCCAACAAGACCCTGGCGGCCCAGTTGTATGCCGAGTTCCGGGAGTTCTTCCCGGACAACGCGGTGGAGTATTTCGTTTCC
>DDSC01000035.1:56302-94455 GCA_002343265.1 Micavibrio sp. UBA2400 | reverse complement strand
GAACGCCAAGATCGTGGCCTTCCTCAAGACCCTGACCGGCCAGCAGCCACAGATCGCGCTGCCGATCATGCCGCCCTCGACGGACAAGACGCCCAAACCCCGTCCGTTCAACTGAAGCCCTCGCGCCCAAGAACCGGCTTTCGGGCCGGTTTTCTTGTTTCAACGTTTCGCGCCGTAAGGGCAGTGATGGGGTCGCGGCCCCACCTGCGGATGCTTGCGGCAGGTCTCCGGCCGCTGCTCGTAGACCGTGCAGCGGCGAGTCTTCGCATCCAGGAAGTGGCAGTCGCCGCTGGCGCGCCGGGCGATGGTGAAGACTTCGCGCTTGAAATTGAAGTGATCGATCAGTCCGGCCTTCTCCAGCCGTTTGGCGATCTGCTTGGGCGCTTCATGCAGGGCCTCAAACGGATCTACGACGCCCAGGCGCACCAGATCAGGCAGGCGCACCTCCAAAGGCATGGTGCAGCAGTTGGCCACGCAGGTATCGCACATCCCCGCGCGGTAGCGTGTCCACGTTTCGGTACGGTCAACGTCGACGATGTGGATCGAGGATCTCACGGTTGGGAATGCTGCAAAGCAAAACGCCCAGCTGAGCTGGGCGTTGCAGGATTTGGTGGCCTGGGGCGGAATCGAACCACCGACACGCGGATTTTCAATCCGCTGCTCTACCAACTGAGCTACCCAGCCACAGGCCTGATGGCGTGGCCGTTCTTATACGGAGGCTTTGCCCGGAACGCAACAGGGGATTCACTCCTCAGCGTCATCCGTATGAGTTGGCGGCACCTCGTCCTGACAGGGGAGAGCGTAGCTGCCATTAAGCCAGCGCAGCAGATCGCGCTCCCGGCATCGCGCCGAGCAAAAAGGTAAACACGATCTAGACGCTGCCCGCCCGCACACCGGGCAATTGCGGCCTTGATATGAATTTTTTGCATGACTAGCGGACATGGCTGCCTTCCAAAAAACAGATAAACCAATAAAATCAAAGTGAACCATTGTCTAGCCCTAGCAGCAGACTTGCTCTTTTTGCTTGCTTTTTATGATCGCCCTCCGCTATGTGTGCGCTGCATTAATTAGGTTACTGGGTTAGGAGAACGGCATGCGCTTGGCGATGATTGGTAGCGGGTATGTGGGTCTGGTTTCAGGCGCCTGCTTTGCCGAATTTGGCGTGACTGTAACTGGCGTCGACACCAATGCCGAAAAAATTGCCCGGCTGCAAAAAGGTGAAATTCCCATTTATGAGCCGGGTCTGGATGAGCTGGTGAAGAAGAACATGGCGGCAGGCCGCCTCTCTTTCACTACCGATCTCAAGAGCGCAGTGGCCCAGGCTGACGCTGTCTTTATTGCGGTGGGCACGCCCACCCGCCGGGGCGATGGCCATGCTGATCTCAGCTATGTCTATGCTGCCGCCGAGCAGATTGCCGATGCCCTGACCGGCTATACTGTTATTGTCGATAAATCGACAGTACCGGTCGGAACAGGAACTGAAGTTGAAAAGATCATTCGTGCGCGCCGCCCGGACGCCCAGTTTGATGTCTGCTCCAACCCCGAGTTCCTGCGTGAAGGCGCTGCGATTGATGACTTCATGCGCCCGGACCGCGTGGTGATCGGTGCCAATTCGGCCAAGGCCGAGGCGGTGATGCGCCAATTGTACCAGCCGCTGCTCGCACTCGAGACTCCCATCCTGTTCACCACGCGCGAGGCCGCCGAGCTGATTAAATATGCCGCCAACGGGTTCTTGGCCATGAAGATCACCTTCATCCACGAAATGGCCGATCTGTGTGAAAAGCTGGGAGCCGATGTGCAGGATGTGGCGCGCGGTATTGGCCTTGATAGCCGTATCGGCAAGCGCTTTCTGCAGCCCGGCCCCGGCTATGGCGGCTCGTGCTTCCCCAAAGATACGCTGGCCCTGATGCGTACGGCGCAGGAGTCCGGCGCTCCGGTGACCTTGATTGAAGCAACAGTTGCCGCCAATAACGCCCGCAAGACTGCTATGGCCCAGAAAGTGATAGAGGCTGTTGGCGGCAATATTGCCGGCAAGAAGGTGGCGATCCTGGGGCTTGCTTTCAAGGCTGATACCGATGATATGCGGGATAGCCCGGCGATTGATATCGTCAACGAGCTGCAAAAGGCGGGTGCTGATATCTTTGCCTATGACCCCATCGCCATGACAGAGGCACAAAAGGTCCTCAGCAAGGTGACCTATGGCACGAATGCCTATGATGTATGCGATAATGCGGATGTCGCCGTGATCGTGACCGAGTGGAAGGAATTCCGCGCTCTTGATCTGGCCCGGCTGCGCCAGAGCATGGCAACCCCGGTGATGGTGGATCTGCGCAACCTGTATAGCCCGCAGCAGGTGGTGGATGCTGGATTCATCTACCGTTCAGTTGGCCGTCCAACGCCCACCCGTTCAGCGCAGGCCGCCCCGGCCCTCAAAGTGGTGGCTGACACAGCCGCCTGAGTGAGAAGCTGCCAGAGCTGTACGGCACTGCGCAGCGGGACGTAAAGAAACAAGACCCACAGCAGGTTCGCACCAGTCAGAAGTGTCACTTCGCTGGCGTTCAGTCCGGTTGTAAGGGCCAGAACAAGCGCTGCAAACAGACAGAGGTCGCGCTCGCCCAACCGCCAGAGCTGCAGCAGACGCACCAACATCCCGACGAGAGCCAGTGCAAATACACCGACACCCAGCAGGCCAAGATTCAAAGCCAGTTCCAGCAGGCCGTTATGGGCATGCGGCGCATCCCACAACAGGAACTCGCGAATATAACTGATGGCGATGCCTTGCGCCGGGGTCCAGAACTGTCCGTAGCCATACCCCAGCCACAAGCGATCCTGAATGGCCTGTCCTACACCGTGCCAGATCGGGATGCGATCCGAAAGTCCAGCATCGCGATTGAGCAAGTGCAGAAGGGGTTCGCTCACGAGTGGTCCGAGCCAGAGCAAGACCAGAGCGAGAGTGAGCACAAGGGTCGGAACTGTCAGAACCCAGCTGAGGCTGCGACCAAGGCGGCTAAGCACGACATAAATGCACACGCCAAGGGCCACCAGCAGCAGCACGACCCACGCCGTGGCGGACCCGGCCTGCACCATTACCGTCAGACACAGCAGCGCTCCGGCCAGATAGCCGCCCCGGGGACGACCGCGCGACCAGTAGGCGGCCAGAATATTCAAACACAAACCTGCCAGCATGATCTGGGCCAGTGTATTTTTCTGCCCGGTAATACCGCGCCAGAACCCGTCATGCCGCCCGCTCATAATGGCATAGTCCGGATACACCATAACCGCGAGGCTGCTGGCGAGCGCTACCATTGAAATCGCCAGAGCAGACCAGCGTGTTAGCGTGCGCGGACAGAAGGTCAGCGCTAGCAGACTGGTGACCATCGCTGTCCCTAACGGTGCGGCACAGGCTTTGAGTGTCGCGATCGGCTGATCGGCCCACAGGGGGGAGAGTACGAGAACACCGTAAAGAGCCAGCCAGAGGCGATTGTGCGCCCACAGCCAGGCGACCTGACCAAAACGGGTCAGAAGCCAGAGAGCGAATAGCCCATAAAGCCCGGCCCAGAGGGCTAGCTTCACTCCATCGGTGACCGGATCTGCGCCCCCCTGCCCGGCCAGATAGCGCAGAAAGCGAAACGGGTCACTAGCGGCCAGAAACAGGAACAGAAAAATCAGACCCGAGCCAAGCCAGCGGCTAAGCGCTGAGGCAGAGGCTGTGTGTTCATGAGTACGCATCATCCGACTTGCCTTCCGGTTGTGACCGGGCCGAACTGTTCACCCAAGCGCAGATCCCATTCCTCCGGCACAATCACCAGATTGCCGGCGTCCGGGGTATTCGTGAGTTCGCCCAGGTACAGCACATCGTCGACAACATAGAAATCAACGCGCAGAAACTGCAGTCCTTCGGCCAGCTTCAAGGAATAATCAAGCATCTGCGCCAGCGGCCGAGGCGGAGGGACCGGGCGATCAATGCCCTGATCCCGATTGTAGCGGAGCGGGAGCAGCTCCCACTGCGCTGTAAAAGCGGAGCGCCGATGTTTGCTGAAGCGATCGACGCTCACCATCACCATCAGGATTTTTCCGTTAGCAACAAAAACCTTGTAATCATCGGCCGGGCCGCCATCGGCTCCAGCCAGAAACTCCTCAATCATCAGACGGCGCGGCAAGCCCCGGTAATACCACTCGCGTCGGTAGTGAGAATAATCCTGGCTCAGCCACGCGTCGCACGCGCGGGCGAGCTGGGCTTTGTTGAGGGGTTGTGTGTCTGTCACGATCTGCACATAGCCCGAGCCATGATTGGCCTTTACGACATAGCGCTCGGGAAGCCGGTCAAACTCAATCTGATTAAAACTGTCGTAGACACCCAGCACCTCGGGCAATCGACAGTCGGGCAGCTTTTGCTGTGCATAATCGCGCATCGCCAGCTTATCCGCAAAAATCCGGCGGCGCGGGTCATGATCGTAGAGAAAGCTGCACAGGATTTTCTCGCTCAGCCGCTTGGGCTGGCGCAGGTGTGGCCAGTGGCCTTGCGTGAGCCGATAGCGCAGTACACAAAACACCGTTGCAGGCAGCCAGCGGGCGGTCAGGCGGTTGGCCCAATAGGTCAGGGTACGGAGTTGCATTCCCGGCATGGGCGGAAAATAGAGGGACTTGCCGCAAAGGTAAATGACTTTACTTACCCGCCTCCATCGGGGTAAATCTGCTCGTCACCATGTCGACACCTGTCTCCCTCATTATGCCAGCTTATAACGCAGCGCCTTATATCGGCGAAGCGATTCGTTCGGTACTGGCGCAAAGTCATACCGCGTGGGAGCTGATAATCGTCGATGACGGCTCAACCGATGCCACAGCGAGGATAGCCCGGTCCTTTACCGACCCACGCATCCATGTCTACGCTAGCACTGGCCAAACCGGCGCGGCGGCGGCTCGCAACCTTGGCTTTGCCCAAGCCCGACACAACTGGCTGATGTTTCTGGATGCTGATGATCGTCTGCGTCCTCAGGCCCTAGGGTCTCTGTTAAGTGCGGCAACCCAAAAGCCGGAGGCGGGCGTTATCTACGCCGACTATGAGCGGATGACAGTTCAAGGCCAGCTCACCGGCCTACGCCGCTGGCTTCCCCGCCCCTCCCGCCCGACTGGGGATGTGTTACCTGCTTTTCTGTACCGCAATCATATTGTGAATGGTGGCACTGCCCTGATCCGTCGAGCACCTCTTGAGGCCATCGGCGGCTGGAATCCGGAACTGCGCTCCAGTAACGATTGGGCGCTGTGGTGTCTGCTGGCCAGTATCACGCCCTTTCATTATATGCGAGGCCTGACCGCC
The DNA here is from genome assembly GCA_002343265.1 of Micavibrio sp. UBA2400. Classification (GTDB taxonomy): domain Bacteria; phylum Pseudomonadota; class Alphaproteobacteria; order UBA2400; family UBA2400; genus UBA2400. Next base: position 89,138 of record DDSC01000035.1, on the reverse strand, counting down.
CTTGAGTACCGTGATGTACCCACCGGCATTACCCGCCAGCACAATACCGGGCGGGAAAAGCTTGAGCCCGCAATTGATTTTGTCTTCACGCACCCATTGGTACGCGCCCGACTGGGTGAGGATGAGCTCAAACATATCCGCCAGCGCAAGGAGGGGCGCGTTCATCTTTTCTTTGCCCTGCAGCAGGCGCGCGCCCGGCACTGGCGGGCTGCTTTTGATGGTCTCTGGCGCGGTCTGAAGCTTGATCCGGCCAATAGCCCACTGGCTCTGGCTGAATTTACTCTTGCGCTCGTGGATGGTTGCCTTGCCCGCCCCCGCTAAGGTAACTGTTGGCGGCCTTCCTGTCGTGAGGCTGGGCCGAGCCGAACTCGCGGCCTTGATGGTACAGGACTGCCAACAGCGGGATCACGCCGCCCCGCCCAAGCTCGTCTTCTCGGCCAATGGCGAGAGTATCGCGCTGGCCAACACCAATCCAGCTATGGCCAATCTACTGGCGCAGGCAGACTACATCCACGCTGATGGGCAGTCGGTGGTGTGGGCATCGCGCTGGCTAACGGCGACGCCCCTGCCCGAGCGTGTGGCGACAACTGATTTCTTTCATGACGCCGCCCGCGCCGCGCAGGATACCGGACTATCGTTCTATTTTCTGGGAGGGCCGGAAGATCATAACGCCCGGATGGTGGCTGAGGTGCAACGGCTTTATCCACGCCTGCGGATCAGCGGACGGCACCATGACCGCTACCCGCCGGAGGCGGAGACAGCGCTTGTAGCCGATATTGTCGCTACACGAACCGATGTGCTGTGGCTTAGTCTGGGTCGTCCTCGGCAGGAAGAATTCTGCATCAAGTACCGCAAACAGCTGCGCGGCGTCGGATGGCTGAAAACCTGCGGCGGGCTGTTTAAATATGTGATCGGGGAAGACTCGCGAGCGCCAGAATGGATGCAACAAGCCGGATTGGAGTGGCTGTACCGCGCCGCGCGTGAGCCGCGCCGTTTGGGCAGGCGCTATCTGAGCACCAATCCACAGGCCCTCTGGTACCTGCTGACACGCACAAAGTAACAGGCTACACTGCCGGGCATGAACGTGACCATCGGCATCATCACCTGCCAGCGGCCGCACTGGCTGGCGCAAACCCTGTCCGCCCTACAGGGGCAGCTGTCTACGGCTCTGTCGCCGGCGCCAACCCTGAAGGTTCTGGTTGTTGATAATGACGCCGCGGGCAGCGCCCGTGAGGTCTGCGATCAAGCCCGCCAAGCTGGGCTGGACCTGACTTATATTGCCGAGCCAGTGCGCGGTATTCCCGCCGCGCGCAACCGGGTACTGGCCAGCCTGTCGGATGACACCGAATTTCTGGCATGGATCAACGATAACGGTTTGCCCGAGCCGAACTGGCTGGATGTTTTGCTGCAAACCGGCCTTGAAACCGATGCCGATATCGTGATGGGCGCCACCGAAGCCCTGCTTCCCGATGGCTCACCCGACTGGATCAAGCGGGGCGGCTTTTTTAACCGCCGCCGTTTCATCGACTATGCCTCACTGGCCGAAGGTGCCTCTAACAATTGCCTGATCCGCGTAGCCGCCCTGCGCCGCAGCGGCGTGCGCTATGATGAAGCGCTCAACCAGCTGGGCGGCAGCGATACCGTTTTCTTCCGGCAGGTGGCGCGGGCGGGGCTGACGATGGTCTGGGCGGTGGGCGCACTGGTGCGCGAGCAGATTCCGGCCGACCGCTGCCGTTTTGGCTGGCTGTGGCAGCGCAACCTGCGCGCAGGCAACACGCTGGCCTATTGCGATCTCAAGATGGATGGGCTGATGGGTGGCCTGCGCCGCTTTGGCCGCGCGCTACAAAAGCTCGCCCAAGGGCTCATCAGCCTGCCATTGGGCCTGACCGGGCGACACGAACTGGCACGCGCACTACTACTGATCGCCCGCGGCCTTGGCATGCTGGCCGGTCTGGTTGGAATGCGGGTACGGGAGTAGCTTAAGCTGCCGTTGGATTGGTAATCTTGGCCATTTGACCCAGCAGCTCGGCGGTACCGGCGGCGTTATCCACATTGAGCATACCCACGGTGTGATAGCCCGCATCGACGTGCATCACCTCGCCTGTCACACCACTGCCTAGTTCGGAGAGCAGGAACAGGGCTGAGTTACCCACTTCGGTCTGCGTCACGTTACGGCCCAGTGGCGCATTAAGCGCATTCCACTTCAGGATGTAGTTGAAATCGCCAATGCCGCTGGCGGCCAGAGTCTTGATTGGGCCGGCTGAAATGGCATTAACGCGGATATTCTGCGGACCAAGGTCGGCCGCCAGATAGCGCACGCTGGCCTCCAGCGCGGCCTTGGCCACGCCCATAACGTTATAATGTGGCATTACGCGCTCGGCGCCGTAATAGCTGAGTGTAATCAGGCTGCCACCCTTCTTCATCAGCGGCACCGCGCGCTGGGCGATGGCGGTGAAGGAGTAGCAGCTGACATCCATGGTCAGGGCAAAATTGCTGCGGGTGGTGTTGAGGTACAGACCATCAAGCTCTTTTTTGTCCGAGAAAGCCACCGCATGCACCACAAAATCCAGCTCACCCCACTGGGCCTCGACAGTCTTGAACAAGGCATCGGTCTGCTCATCACTGCGGGCGTCTTCATAGGGCAGCACCAGCTTGGCTCCCACCTGCTCGGCCAGCGGGCGCACACGCTTTTCCAGCGCCGGGCCCTGAAACGTAAAAGCCAGTTCGGCCCCATGGGCGGCAGCAACCTGGGCAATGCCCCAAGCGATCGAACGCTCATTCGCCACACCAATAATGAGGCCTTTTTTACCAGCGAGCAGGCGGGCGGGGGCGGCAACAGTGTCAGTCATCAGATATTCCTCATGAATTTGGCTTGGCAATGTCTGTAACCTACACGGCCTATCGGCCACGTCTACCACTTTTTCATCGCTGCGACCGATAAACCCTTGACTTTCAGGGGCAAAAACAGGCATTAACCCGCCCACATGAGTTTTACTGATCTTGGTCTGAGCGAAGAAGTATGCCGCGCCGTTAGCGATGTCGGCTACACCGTCCCCACCCCTATACAGGCGCAGGCGATTCCCTTCGTCCTGATGAGCCGCGACCTGATGGCCACGGCCCAGACCGGCACCGGAAAGACCGCCGCCTTTACCCTGCCGATGATCGATATTCTGGCTGGGGGCCGCGCCCGCGCCCGTATGCCACGCTCGCTCATTCTAGAGCCGACCCGCGAGCTGGCCACCCAAGTGGCGGAGAATTTTGACCTCTACGGCAAGTATAACAAGCTGAGCCATGCCCTTATTATTGGCGGCGAAAATATGGATGAGCAGATCAAGCTGCTCGACCGCGGTGTGGATGTGCTGATTGCCACCCCCGGTCGTTTGCTCGACCTGTTTGAGCGCGGTCGTATCCTGCTCAATGACATCAAGGTGCTGGTGATTGATGAAGCCGACCGCATGCTGGACATGGGTTTTATTCCGGATATCGAAAAAATCTGCAAGCTGCTCAGCCCGATGCGCCAAACCCTGATGTTCTCGGCCACTCTGGCTCCGGAAATCAAGCGGCTGGCTGACCAGTTCCTGATGAACCCCAAGAGCATCAGTGTGTCCCCCCCAGCCAGTACCGCCGTAAATGTGCAGCAACATCTGGTGGAAACCACTGAACGGAACAAGCGCGAGGTGCTGCGCCATCTGCTGCGTACCCGCAACGTCAAGAACGCCTTCATTTTCTGCAACCGCAAGAAAGATATTGGCGTCCTGCAACGCTCGCTGGAGCGGCATGGTTTTAACGCGGGGGCCCTGCATGGCGACATGGTGCAAAGCGCCCGCACTGCCACGCTCGATGCCTTCAAGGCCGAGCGCATTGCCCTGCTGGTCTGCTCGGATGTGGCCGCACGCGGGATCGACATTACTGGCGTCAGCCATGTCTTCAATTTTGACGTGCCCATTCACAGCGAGGACTATGTCCATCGCATCGGTCGCACCGGCCGCGCGGGTAACAGCGGCGAAGCCTTTACACTGGCCACCGCCGATGACGCCAAATTTGTCGATGCGATCGAAAAGCTGATCAAAAAGCCGATTCCCCGCTTTACCGTTGAGGGCTATGCCCCCCGGCAGGAGCAGGAAAATCCGGTGATCCAGCATCAGGAACGGCCGCGCCGGGAACGCCCCGAGCGCGCCCCCCGCCGCGAGCGCAGCGGACCGCGCCAGGACCGGAATGAACGAGCCGATCGCCTGCCGCGCTATAACGATAACATCGACGCCCTGCCCGCCGAAACGGTTAACTTTGGTGATGACCTGCCCGCTTTCCTGCGCCGCCCGGCCCCAACGAAATAATCCGCCACAAGGTTGACAGCTGACGCAAGTTAAGCGAACACGGTGCGTGTTCCGCCTGTCCCTGATTCGCTCCCTCCTGCTTACCACCGCCCTGCTCGCGGCGGCTCCCGCCATCGGTCAGGATCAGCCGATTTTGCTGAACGCCAATCAACTGATTTATGATGAGAATGCCAACAGTGTGACCGCGCAGGGCAATGTTGTTCTGGTCCATGAGGGACAAACCCTCAACGCGGATGAACTGGTCTATGATCGCGCTGCCGATATTGTCCATGCGCGCGGTCATGTGCGCATCTGGCAAAGCAATGGCGATATCCTGCATGCGACCGCGGCTGATCTCAGCCGGGATATGCAGCAGGCGTTTGTGCAGCAGGTTAGCCTGCTGATGCAGGATAACTCACGGTTCATCGCGCTGGAGGGTGAGCGGACCGAGGGCCGCTATGTGCGCCTGAACCGCGCGCTCTACACGGCTTGTGATTTATGTCAGGACGACCCGCACCAGCCCCCCCTGTGGCAAGTGCGGGCACAGCGCATCATTCATGACAGCGCCCGCAAGGATGTGATTTACCGCAATGCGACGCTTGAGCTGGGCGGCCTACCAGTCTTCTACACGCCGTACCTGTCGCATCCGGATCCCAGCGTCAAGCGGCGCTCCGGTTTTCTTGCCCCCGTCATCGGCTCGCGCACCAATCTGGGCTTTACCACCCGTACTTACTATTATCTCGATGTCGCTCCGAGCATGGATGCCACGATTGAGGCCAGCTACTCTGCCAAACGCGGCGCGCTGGCGGGTCTGGAGTGGCGCCAGAAAACAGAAAAAGGCAGCATTAACCTCTCGAGCAGCCTGACCTTTGACTCGGTGCCGAATGATACTTTTGGCCTGCCGGATGAAAGCACGCGCGCGCGGGGACATTTCTTTCTCGCTGCAACCCACAACCTGACCGAGAACTGGCGGGGCAGTCTGTCCATTCGCCGCACGACCGACGACACGTTCCTCGACCAGTGGGCCTATACCGCGGAGGACGTCCTCACCAGCCGCGGTCAGCTGGAATATTTTACACCGCGCAGCTATGGCCAGATGGCCCTGACCTCCTATCAGGATCTACGTTCGAACATTACTACCGCCGAACCGCAGGTGATGACTCTGTCGTATCAGTCCCAGAGTGCGCCCCATCACCTGATTGGCGGTCGCTGGTTCCTTGGCTTTGACAACCGGGCTATTACCCGCTCCCGCGGAGTGGATTCGGCCCGCAGCTCGCTGGCGCTGGGCTGGCGGCGCGAGGATGTGCTGCCCGCGGGTGTAGTCTTGACCAGCGAAGCGACGGCCCGCGCCGATGGCTTTCTGGCGACCAACCTGAACAACGAGGATCGCGCCCGCCTGCGCCCCTTCGTGCAAGGACAGCTTACGGCCCGCTGGCCACTGGTCCGCCAGTCCACTCATGGCCAGCAGTTTATCGAGCCAATTGGGCAGCTGACCTTTGCGCCGCGCCGCCCGCGCGATGAAAGCGATATTGCCAATGAGGACAGCAGCGGCCTTGAGTTTGATACCACCAACCTGTTTCGAGCCAACCGCTATGCTGGCTATGATCGGCTTGATGGCGGCCAGCGGGTAGCCTACGGACTGCGCAGCGGCTGGAGTGGTCACAACGGCACCTCGGCGAGCGCGGCGCTGGGGCAGAGCTTTGATTTTGCCCGTCGGCCCGGCTTTGCCAGCGGTACCGGGCTGGAAACCCAACGCTCGGATTATGTCGGTGCGCTCAATGTCATCTGGCAGGACTATGCCGATGCCGCCTACAGCTTCCGCCTTGATGACAGCAATCTTGACCCGCGTGAGCATGACCTGCGGCTCGCCATGGGACCGGACTGGCTGCGCGGCACGGTCAACTATCTCTATATCGACCAGACCACCACCAATGGCACCGGCGCGACACTGCGTGAGGAACTGGCGTTAGGCGCGCGCTATAAATTTACCCCCGAATGGAGCTTGAGCGCCAGCCATCGGCGGGATCTGCTGCGCAGCGATGGTGCTCTCGACAGCTCCGCGACCCTGACCTATCAGGATGAGTGCCTTACCTTCAGTCTGATCGGACAGCGCGACCATGTCGTACGCTCCGGCCTCTCGTCGGGGGACAGTATTTTCTTCCGTCTGATTTTCAAGAATCTGGGTGAGTTTGAAAGCCCCTCGCTCAACCCGGACATCTTCTCCGGCACCTCCAGAAATTAACCTCTCCCGATCTTGCCCGTTGCCCCGCCACTCGCTAGGATAGCCCCATGATATCGAATCTAAACAGTTTCCAGCGGCATCATCGCCAGAAGGCCCGGCGCAAGCTGATGGGCAATCTCCTGTTGCTGGGTGCCCTGCTCGGCATGGGCTGGATGGCGTATGGCTATGGCGAACGACAGATGGCGGCGCGCATGGGCCAGCGCGTAGATGAGGTGACCGAGCTCACCAAAGAGCGTGACAGTCTGCGCCAGCAAGTAGTTGATCTGCAAGCGGCGGCAATCGTCAGCCAGCAGACGATCAGCGAACTGGAGACCCGATATCGCGAACAGATCCCCGACGATGGGATCGGTGAGATGGTCAAAACCCTGCGCGAAAAACTGGCCAGCGGGGTCAGCCGGGAGCGGATGGGTATTATTCTGGCGGCTGCAACCAATCCGCGCAACTGTCGCTCACGCGAAACCCGGCGCTTCATGTTGTCCACCACGCTCAATCAGGGGACGGATACGGCCGCGACCTTTGCCAGCGGTGCGGTGACCGTCAGTGGTGAAGGGCTCAATGCCGTGAACGACCAAGGGCAGAAAGAAGCTTGGTACGATCCAGCCAAAAAGGTAACCATCAAATTCCGGGCCATTGGCGGCAAAGTATCCATCGCCGAGGGTGTGCTACCGCTGACCCACACCATTATCGATGATACGCTGGAGTACCGCTATACTATCGAAGCCGGACCCCGTGGCTTTGTCGCGGTGAGCGGCGATCTGTGTGATTATAACCCTGCGCCACCCCCGGCACCGGTTGAGGCGGACGCCTTACGCCCGGCGACAAACGAGGCCGACTAGTTGTTACTTTTTGGTCCAGCGGCCATCACTGCCCATGATGTACTGACCCGCAGGGGTGCGGGCCATAAACTCCTCCCCGCTGACAGCCTGCACAGCGGCTAGGCTTTGCCCGTTCTTGGCCGCAATGCCCTTAAACAGCTCTAGGCGGCGACCATTAATGTTGCTGACCAGTGCCTGAAGCTCGGGCGTGGGCGTCCCTACGATCCCCAGCAGACCATCCGGGCGTTCACCGACTAGCCCCTGCACCTTAGCCGTATCGAGTTGATCAGCCCGCGCGGGGGTAACACCACCCAAAACCGGGACCAGCAACAGCAGAGCAAGCAGAAAACGACGGGACAACATGGCAGACACTCCTTAGAACAGGGATGGATCTTTGCTAACAGCCTCGCGCACATCCTTGGCGATGGAGACGCGCACTTCGTGCTCAATCTTGACGTTCAGATTGATTTCAATGGGTTTATCCGGAGCTTCAAGCTTGACGGTGGGTGTGCACCCGATGAGCATCAGTGTGAGAAGTAGAAGCGAGAGTGCGCGCATTACGGACTTTCCCCTTGAGTAACCAGCTTGCCCAACTCTTCAGGACTGAACTGGAAGGACTGTAGCCCTTTGGTCAGCAAACTCTCGAGCGCACCCGAGAGGTTAAGATTAAGGACGACCTCGTGTCCATTATAGAAAGAAACATTCTTTCCTGCCAGCCTTACGCCCAGTGTCAGATTGTCGCCCAATGTGCCACCCAGTCGCAGGGTTAGGCCATGGTACTGAAAGTCATCGAAAATCTGCGCCAGAAGCGCTCCCTGCCCGCCGGGGGCCATAAAGGCGGGGAGCTCGGCTGGCTGGTAGCGTATATTCCCTTGACTGACCGCGAGCAGTTCAGAGCTGTCAAAAGTCAACTTGCCTGCGGCGTAACGGAGGGGGATCGTGCCGGAAATGCGCCCATCGGCACTTAGCCCCTGCACCTGACCAAGCTGAACCAGCTGCCCCAGCTCGAGATCCTCAAGGCGCAGACGCGTTGCATAGGCGGAGAGAGGCATCCGGACAGACCCGGGCGCAACAAACATCCGTCCGCCAAAGAGAAAGCCGTGCGCCGTGAGTAGCTTAACCTCACGATCTGCGTAGGAATACCGGGCTTTTATGGCCGAAATTGGTACACCACCCAACTGAAGGGCGGCGATTGTCAGATCCGTGGGCTTAAGCGTTGGAGACAACAGAGAGGTGACATCCAGCGTCGTCGACAGCCCGGTTACCTGTAGAGCAGGCAGGCTTAAATCCCCTTTAACATCCAGCCGCAGACTATCCTTGGCCAGATCAAGCTGCCCTTTGATATTCATGGTCTTGTCGGCACTCGTCACCTGCCCCTCCAGTGGCACGGTTAAGCCGGTTCTTGTTTTGGGATTGATGCGCAGACCAAACCCAACTGTCTGATCGTCGGTTAGTGTAAGCTCACCCGTGAGCGAGCCCGTAAGCTCAAGCGCCGCCGTAGGGCCGGTAAAATTTTGCGTCAGATCAAGCACTACGCCATGATCGAGTTCGCGTACCCGTAGCCGCAAAGCGTACGGCTTGGGCACAATCTCGAGCTGCTCAAGTTGAATGGGCGTTTTGCCAAGCCGGATCTGCCCGTGCGCGAGCAGATGCCCTTGCTGCAGGGTCGCACTGACAGATGCCCACAGCGGCCCGCAGGTCAGCTCCGCCTCTGTCAGTGCCAGATTCAGCAGGGAGATACGGGAGAGATCGACAGGTTCAGCAACCCAATCTTTTAACGTCTGCCGCACGGACATGTGGTCAGCCACAGCGACCGGGCACCGAAGCCGGGCCTGTGGCAGTGTTAGCACCTCGCCTGTAACGTAACTTGCCAAGAGACGGTGTGGAACCAGTGGCACATCAAGCAACACCTCGTCACGCTGGCGTATGGTCAACTGCAGGGTATAGGCTCCTGTGACGTCCACAGTTATATCAGGATAGCCCCCCTGCTGGGCTACCAGAGCAATCCGCTCGGCTAACCACGGCAACGCCCAACCGCGGATCGTCGCCAGAAGGCCGGCCAGAAGACCCGCCAACACGCCACAAACCAGCAGAAACCGCCGCCACCGTTTTTTCACAACTCCCCTCCCGCGAATCTGCAAAGCAGTTTACCTTATTTGCACAATGAACAACACCGCGCAGTTTGATCTTCTGGTTATTGGCGGCGGCATTAACGGTGCCGGGATCGCCCGTGATGCTGCCGGTCGTGGACTGAAGGTGCTCCTGGTCGAGCAGAACGATCTGGCCAGCGCCACCTCCTCCCGCTCGAGTAAGCTGGTGCATGGGGGACTGCGTTATCTGGAAACCTGGCAATTCCGTCTTGTCCGCGAAAGTTTGCAGGAGCGCGAAATCCTTCTGCGCAATGCACCACACATCATCTGGCCGTTGCGGTTTATCTTACCGCATGTACCGGCCATGCGCCCCCGCTGGGTGATTCAGGCCGGACTGTGGCTGTACGATCATCTGGGCGGACCGGTGAGCCTCCCGCCCTCCCGCAGGCTGGACCTAGCCGGCACCGCCGAAGGCGCGCCGCTGCGCCCTGAACTCAAAGAAGGCTTTTCCTACTCCGATTGCTGGGTTGAAGACTCTCGTCTGGTCGTCCTCAATGCCATGGATGCCGCCGGGCGCGGCGCGGTCGTGCGCACGCAGACCAAGCTGATTGCGGCTGTCGCTGAGGCCGGACACTGGCTGGTGCGCCTTTCCGGCCCCACCGGACAGGATGAGGTGCGCGCCAAAGTCGTGGTGAACGCTGCCGGACCATGGGTGGGTGATGTGCCAGGGTTCGTGCAGCCGGGGCAGAAACCACCGGTCCGGCTGATAAAAGGTAGTCATATTGTGGTCCCCCGCATCCATGCCGGGGACTGGGCCTACCTGTGCCAGAATGACGATGGACGGGTGGTCTTCCTCCTGCCCTTTGAGCAGGACTTTACCCTCATCGGCACAACCGATGTTCCCTATAGCGGAAACCCAGCCCTTGCCAGTTGCAGTGAGGATGAGCGCGACTATCTGCTGCGGGTAGCTAGCCGCTTTCTGCGTGTTCCACCAAGCAAACTTTCGATTGTGCACAGCTTTGCGGGCGTACGGGCCTTGTATGACAATGGCGCCCAGCACGCTAAGGACATTACCCGCGACTACACCCTTACCCTGACCCACCAGCCGGCGCCCGTGTTGTCGATCTACGGTGGCAAAATCACCACCTTCCGCCGACTGGCCGAGCATGCGCTTGACAAGCTGGCCCCCCTGTTTCCCGGCCTTGGTCCGCAGTGGACGGCCCACACACCACTGCCGGGTGGCGATATCGGCCAGCCAATCGGTCAATACACCCATCACCTGACGCAGCGCTGGCCTTGGCTGCCCGTGCCATTACTCACGCGCTGGGTCCGCCAGTATGGTACCCGGATTACACACATCGTTGAGACCGCCGCCGATCTGAAGGGTCTGGGCACCGAGCTGATCCCCGGCCTGTATGAAGCCGAGGCCGACTATCTGCGCCGCGCCGAGTTTGCCCTGACACTGGACGATGTGCTCTGGCGGCGCACCCGGCTCGGTCTGCGGCTGACCGCCGCGCAAGTCGCGCACTTGGCAAGAGAGTGGTGATGGGTTACCTAGAGATATCAACCTTAACCGGAGCTCGTTATGCGTCTGCTTAAAACCCTGTTATTCGCTATTCTGGCTCTCTTTTCCGGCACGGAGACTTCTATGGCACAACCCGCCTCACTTGATCCTGAAAACACCCTGATCCTCACGCTCAAGAGCGGCGATGTGACCATTCGCCTGCGCCCCGATCTGGCCCCCAATCACGTGGCCCGCATCAAGGAGCTGACCCGGCAGGGCTTTTATGACGGCACAGTCTTTCACCGCGTGATTGACGGGTTTATGGCACAGGGCGGCGACCCGACCGGCACCGGCATGGGGGGCAGCGGCCAGAAACTGGATGCCGAATTCAGCTCCGCCAAGCACCTGCGCGGCACGGTGAGTATGGCCCGTGCGCAGGACCCCAATAGCGCAGACAGCCAGTTTTTCATTTGCCTCGCCCCAGCCAGCTATCTTGACCGCCAGTACACCATCTGGGGCGAAGTTGTGGACGGGATGGACCATGTCGATGCCATCAAGAAGGGCGACCCGGACAATAACGGCGCCGTCAGCGCTCCCGACAAGATCATCAAAATGTCCGTTCTGGCCGATAAAGTCGCGGCCGCTAAAACCGGCACCGGACAGTAAGTGAGTAACGTTATTGAGCTGCAGAACCGCAACCTCAGCTGCGTCATTGCGCCGGAGCTGGGAGCAGCGGTTCTGCGGCTCGATATTATCAAGCGCGGTGTCAGCCTACCGGTCTTAACGCCCACCCCCGCAGGCTGCCTTGATCCACAACAGTTTGCGGTCTATCACATCGCCCCGGTGGGCGGGGCCGTGCGCGGTAACAGCTTTAAATGGGACGGCAAACCCCGCACGCTTGAGCCGAATGTGACAGGTCTGCCATTCTTTACTAATGGCGTAGCGTGGCAACGGCCGTGGGTTGGAAAAAAAGACGGCAAATACTCGGTCACTTGTACCTACATGCACAAGCAGGCGCCCGGCTGGCCGTTTGACTTTTCGGTGCGGGCGGTCTTTGATCTGGAAGAAGATAACCTGGCCATCACTTATGAGCTAGCCAATGAAAGCAAGCAGGGCATTTTGCCGATCGGCTTTGGCGCAAGCCTGCGCATCCCCAAACCAAAAAACGTCCTGATCTCGGCTGGTGTCAGTTCGCTCTGGCAGGTCGATGCTAATAATATCCCCACGCATATGGGCGAAGTTCCCTTTCATCTGGACCTCAAGGAAGGCTTGCAGCTTAACGCCATCGATACGCCCGAACGCTGGTACAACGGCTGGACCGGCAAGGCCAGTCTGGACTATGTCGAAAGCAAAATCTCCACCACCATCAAGACACAGGATCCGCTGCGTTATCTGGGCTTTGCCTGTAGCAAGGCGGATGACTTTCTACGCCTGACTGCACTGAGCCATGTCCCCGGCATGCTGGACCTTAAAGGCTATGATGAGGATGAAACTGGCCTACGCATGCTTGGGCCGGGCGAGAGTATCAGCAGTCAAATCAAGATCGATGTGGACGCCAGCCTCTAGACCGTGCAACCCACCTTACTCAAGTTCAATCTGCGGCAAAGCTTAATAGTGTCACGATGGTATAAGTCATAATACCACGATCAGTCGTTTTACTGACGATCAGCTCACTTTCCCTGAAATTGCGCCCCACTGCTTAGCGCCACTTCAAAAGAGAACTCCGGGCTTGATTGCCGTCAAACCCGGAGTGTTATTATCGACCGTAGCTGAAATGGCACAGGCTTATGGCGCGGGTGCATCCTTCTTTTTGCGGGATAGTTTGGGGGCCAGCGCCACCGCCGCTGCCTGACGCAAGGCACGCTCAGCAGCCAGAATCTGGGCAAACTCGGCATCATCGCGATGACTTGTGGCTAAGGCATCAAGGCGAAAGGCCTCAGCTGCCAACGGAGTGGCGGATGACCGGCTATTGCTGTCCACCAGCCCGATCAGGGCGCGTGCTTGAGATATATGCGTTTGCGGTGCCAGCGCAATATCCAGCGCTTTCCTTTTGGCGCGGTCACCAACTCCGACGTCAGCAGTCATACAAGCACCTAAAAGGTCGCGCTGGTTGCGGGTATCCTGCGCCAGAGTATCCGCCACATGATCTATGGCATGCAGATAAGCTGGCAGAGTGTACGGCACATAATCCTCGCTACGAAGGCGAACGTTCATGCGCTCCAAAAAATCAACTGTCTCCTTCGCCGTGAGCGGCTGACCGGCATAGGCACCCTGCGTAAACAGTTCGGTATGAATCGCGGCAATCTGGCAGCGTGTCTCGGTGACACGAAACCCACCAACAGCATTACCCGCCAGTTCATGCCACTGCTTAAGGGTAATATCCGGCCTATCGCATGTCGCCGCCTTAAAGAGCCATTTCTTGGCCAGCTCCTCGGCCTCGGAACGTTGCTCGCCACCGGAAATGATAAAGAGAGCCAGACGACTATCTGCATCCCATTTTTGCGCCGGACCGCAGAACAGCTTGGCAGCCAAAGTGCAAGCACTGGTGCGGATAGTCTCAGCTCCATGCGCCGCAGTGTTTGTAAGGTGGGTCACTAGCAGCTCGCGGACTGAAGGCAAACCCATACTGCCTTTTGAGATTTTTTCGGCCTCAATCAGGGCTGTTTCAGCGATTTCGGCGCGCAGGACCGCCGCGGCACGGTCATTCGGCTTGGCAAACTGGGCAACGGCGACTCGATGCATCAGCTTGGCCTTAGCCTGAGCGGGCCAATCCATCTCCAGCAGCGGCGTAATCGCATTTGCCCCAAGTTCGCTATCCGTCAAGCGAGCATCATCAATCCAACTCAGCATGGCTTTAGGACTACGCATGCCCATCACCCGCAGGGCGGTGGTGATATGCGTGGCCGGGAATAGGGCTGCACGATTATTATTCCTAAATTGTGCGCACTTGTTGAATGCTGTTAGTGCTGTTGCAATAGCGTCCATATTGTTGGGGGTGCGCAGAGCGGCCGTCAGATTATCAATGACAGCTAAATCGTCCTTTAAAGTATCCATCATGTTCCTCGCAAGGGGGTTGGTTGTGCGAGTTGTAGAACTCCCGCAACGGCAATAGCAAGTTAATCTTGGTTAAAGCAATTATTAAAATCAGGCAGCCGCCTGAGCCTGCTCACGCGTTGTTTTAAAGCGGATTTTGGGGAAATCCTGCTGGGCGCGGCTGAGTGCCCAACTGTTGCGGGCGAGGAAAACCGGCGCCCCATCGTGATCGACCCCGCAGCTGCCGCGGTTGGCATCGATAAACGCTTCCAACTCCTTGTGCGTGTCGGCTTCAATCCAGCGGGCGCTGTCAAATGGCGCCGGCTCGAAGCGCACTTCCAGCTGATATTCTTCCTTGATGCGCGCGGCCAGTACATCAAACTGCAATTGCCCGACGACGCCCACAATCAAGTCGGCCCCCAGATGCGGCTTGAACATCTGGCTGGCGCCCTCTTCGGCAAAATGCTCAAGCGCCTTTTGCAGATGCTTGGCCCGCATGGGGTCGAGCGCACGCACGCGCTGCAGCAGCTCGGGTGCAAAGCTGGGCACGCCAATAAAGCTGAGCTTCTCACCTTCGGTAAGAGTGTCACCAATACGCAGCGTGCCATGATTGGGAATGCCGATGATATCACCTGGCCAGGCATCTTCCGCCAGTTCGCGATCCCGCGCGAGGAACATCACCGCATTGTTAACCGCCATATCCTTGCCCGCCCGCACATGCCGCAGCTTCTGCCCGCGCTTGAAATGGCCCGAGCATAACCGCACGAAAGCAATGCGGTCGCGGTGCTTGGGGTCCATATTGGCCTGCACTTTAAAGACAAAGCCGGTGGTAGCGTCCTCAGTAGGTAGGACTTTGCGGTCTTTAGCCGGAGCCTCGCGCGGCGGCGGCGCGTAATCAGCCAGACCTTGCAGCAATTCGCGCACACCAAAGTTATTGATGGCCGAGCCAAAGAACACAGGGGTCAGGTGCCCTTCCAGATAGCTTTGCAGATCAAACGGCGGGCAGACACCGCGCACCATCTCGACCTGTTCGCGTAGCCTCGTGGCGTGATCGGCCCCGAGCAGATCGTCAATCTTGGGATCGGTCAGACCGTTACAGGTAATCGCCTGTGCAATGCGCTCGCCCTCCCGACGGTCGAACAGCAGCAGCTGGTCGCGGATGAGATCGTAACACCCCTTGAAGTCCTGCCCCATGCCTATGGGCCAGCTCGCGGGCGTAACGGCCAGCGCCAAAGTCTTCTCGATTTCGTCGATCAGCTCGAACGGGTCTTTGCTCTCGCGGTCGTATTTATTAATGAACGTGATGATCGGCACATCACGCAAACGGCAAACCTCAAACAGCTTAAGCGTTTGCGCCTCAATACCCTTGGCCCCGTCGAGCACCATGACAGCGCTATCGACCGCCGTGAGGGTACGATAAGTATCTTCTGAAAAGTCCTGATGGCCCGGCGTATCGAGCAGGTTGAACACGCGGCCCGCATACTCAAAGTTCATCACCGAGGTGGCGACGGAAATACCGCGCTCGCGCTCAATCGCCATCCAGTCGGATTTGGCGCGGCGGGCATCGCCTTTGGCTTTCACGGCACCTGCCATTTGGATCGCACCCCCGAACAGCAACAGCTTTTCGGTCAGCGTTGTTTTACCCGCGTCCGGATGCGCGATGATGGCAAAAGTGCGACGACGGGAGATTTCCTCGGCGGGTTTCATGGTGGGGCTTATAGCGGCTTAGGGATTATTTTTCAATCGATTCATCCACGCAAAGTGGTGTAGTGCATTTGTATTCTAGTTTTTCCAGAACTAACCTATAATCAGACAGTCAGACAGATTACGGGGGCGTACAATGACCTTGCCAAAATCCAATCCAGTATCTCCCCCAGAAACTCAAGACCCCAATAATCAATCACTCTGGCGTGTTTATTACGATGCTTGCTGTGCTCGTGATATGACCGCATTTTATAGGATTTACGGCATTGCTCAGCCGTCAAACAACATTACTCTCATCAATCGACTTGCGCCTGAACTGAGGAAATCCGGGGGCTCGGATAGAACCGCCTCTCCTTCCGGACCGTGGACGTGCTCTCCTCCGCTAATTTAGTCGGTCGCCTAATCGGCCAGCATCAACAGCGACGCATTGCCACCGGCGGCAGTGATGTCGGTGGTAATTACCCGCTCGCTGGTAAAACGGCGGACATAGTGCGGCCCGCCTGCCTTGGGCCCGGTGCCAGACAGACCATCACCACCAAAAGGCTGCACGCCGGGAATAGCGCCCACCAGATTACGATTGATGTAGAAATTGCCAATCGGCAGGGCAAACGCCAGCTCGCGGGCAAAGCCATCGCGGCGCGAATGCACCCCGCCCGTGAGGCCGTAGCCGCTAGCGGTAATGGCCTTCACGACATCGTCGATACGGTCATTCTGCCAGCGCACGATATGCAAGATGGGGCCAAAGGCTTCGCGCGTCAGCAGCTCCATGCGTGGAATTTCAAACACCATGGGGCTGAGATAGCTGCCATGCACACAGGCTTCGGGCACCTGTGCGCTATAGAGCAGCTCGCCCTCGCGTTTCATGCGTTCGGCATGCGCGATCAGCTCCTGCTTGGCATTATTATCAATCACCGGGCCGATATCGGTGGATAATTCAAGCGGTGAGCCAAGGCGCAGATTTTCGAGTGCACCGGTAATCATGTCGATCACCTTGGGCGCGATGTCGTCCTGAATAAACAGCACACGCAGAGAGGAGCAGCGCTGCCCGGCGCTATCAAACGCACTAAGCAGAACATCATCGCACACCTGCTCGGGCAGGGCCGTGGAATCGACAATCAGCGCATTCAGCCCGCCCGTCTCGGCAATCAGCGGCACAATCGGTCCGTCACGGTTGGCGAGCTGTTGATTGATCTTGCGACCCACTTCGGTTGAGCCGGTAAACACCACGGCACCGATGCGCTTATCGTTTATCAGCTGTGCGCCCACCGTGCTCCCACCACCGGGCAACAACGCCAGCACCTCCGGCGGCACACCCGCCTCATGCAGCAGCTGCACGGCTTTCAGAGCAATCATCGGCGTTTGCCCGGCGGGTTTGGCCAGCACAGCATTGCCCGCCACCAGCGGGGCCGCGATTTGCCCGACGAAAATAGCGAGCGGGAAATTCCATGGACTGATGGCGGCCACCAGACCGCGCGGCACAAGGCGCAACTCGTTACGCTCACCGGTATAACCGGGTAGCGCTTGCGGTTGCAGATCAGTCTCGGCGCACATGGCATAATAACGGCACAGATCAACCGCCTCGCGCACTTCATTCATGGCATTGCGGATGATGCGGCCACCCTCATGCCCGATCAACGCGATCAACTCAGCCCGGTGCGCTTCAAACAGGTCAGCCGCTTTACGCAGGCAATTCGCTCGCTCCTTCACGCTGCGCCGAGCCCAGTCCGGCTGAGCAGCTTGCGCCAAGGTAATCGCCTGCTCTACCTGCTCGGTACTGGCTTCAACCACCTGCCCGATCACTTGCCGATGATCCGCCGGACTGACATGGGATCGAGCACTCCCGCTTAACAACTTACCGCCCACCAGCGGCGTGGCCTGCCATTGGTTAAATTTGCCAATCTCCTGCAGCAGCGGCTGTGTCACCGCGCGGCTGTCCAGATCAAGCCCGGTGGAGTTCGCACGGTTCTCACGCGCAAAAATATCCCTAGGCAGCACAATGGCGGGATTGCGCTTGCTGGTCATGGCAATCAGCTCAACCTCGGGGTCGTGCACCAGTGCGGCGATGGGCACGCGCTCGTCACGCAGACGCTGCACAAACGAGCTGTTCGCACCATTCTCGAGAATACGGCGCACCAGATAAGCCAGCAGATCCTGATGCCCGCCGACGGGGGCATAAATGCGGCTGGGGCGGCCTTGCTGTACCACCTGATCGTGTAGCTCGGCGCCCATACCATGCAGCCGCTGAAACTCGAAACGCGCTCCCTTAGGCGCAATCGCCATGATACTGGCAATCGTGAAAGCGTTATGCGTACCAAAAGCCGGATAAATGAGATCGTTATAGCCCAGCAGCCGACGCGCACAGGCCAGATAGCTCACATCGGTTGCGGTCTTGCGGGTATAAACCGGGTAGTCACTCAGCCCGTTCATCTGGGTGCGCTTGATCTCGCTATCCCAATAAGCCCCCTTGACCAAGCGCACCATCATCTTGCGGTCATGCGTGCGGCACAGGGCGGCGACCAGATCAATCACCTGCGGGGCCCGCTTCTGGTAGGCCTGAATGGCAATCCCAAAGCCGTTCCAAGTTTTTGTCACTGGACTGGCCAGCGCCTGCTCGACAATGTCCAGCCACAGCTCAAGCCGCTCACTCTCCTCAGCATCCACCGTCAGACCGATGCCGGCACGAGCAGCCGCTTCGCACAAAGCAATCAGCTTCGCCGAAAGCTCCGGCAGACAAAGATCGCGCTGGCTTTCGGTAAAGCGCGGATGCAAGGCCGAGAGCTTGACCGAGATATTGGGCGCGGTCCAGATATCGCCCTGTCCCTCGCGCGACTTACCAATAACAGCAATGGCATTCTCATAGCTCTGGTAATAGCGCTCAGCATCCTCGCGCGTACGGGCACCTTCGCCCAACATATCATAACTATGGCGATAGCCTTTGCGTTCATTCATCTCGGCGCGCTCCAGCGCCTCACCGATGGTGCGACCAAGGACAAACTGGTCCCCCAGCAGACCCATGGCCCGGCTCATGGCGGTTCGGATGACCGGCTGTCCGGCACGACTGACCAGACTCTTGAGTGACCCCATCAGTCCCTTCTGTTCCTGCTCACCCAGCACCGCGCCGGTGAGCCACAGCCCCCACACACCAGCATTGGCGAACAGCGATCCTGTACGCTTTTCATGAGCCGCCCAGTCAATACCCGCCAGCTTGTCGCGGATCAGGTCATCGGCGGTCGCAGCGTCAGGAATACGCAGCAGCGCCTCGGCGACACACAGTAGCGCCACGCCCTCGGCCGTGGACAGCTTGAACTCCTGCAAAAAGTCACTCACGCTACCGACGGAAGATTTGTCCTTGCGGATGACCTCAATCCAGCTGCGCGCCTGCCGTTCGGCAAAACTACGCTCCGCATCTTCCAGCCGGGCGGCAGGCAGAATTTCGCGTAGCGCCTCCTCATCGGGCAGGCGATGGCGGCGGCACAGTTCACGGCGCACAAACTCGAGAGACGGCTGATCGGATATTGTCATGCGCCGAGTGTAGCACGCGCTCACCGCCCGCCAACGGTGTTTGCACGCACCTGCAGCACTGCGACGGTACGGACACTCGCCGCCCATAAGCGAGCATGATAAGGTGCCCGAATGTCTCCCGTTGCCGCGCACACCACTCATGTTCACGACCCCCGCCGGGCTATTGCGCTCAAGCTCGTCTCCGTCTTCCTGTTTACGCTGATGGGGGTTCTCATCAAGCTTCTGGATGGCCACTATCCGACCAGTCAGGTGGTTTTTGCCCGAAGCTTCTTCGCGCTGATCCCCTTGGGCCTGATTGTCCTGATGGTGGGGCCCAAAGCCTTGCGGACCCGCCGACCACTGGGGCACCTAGGCCGTGGTCTGCTCGGGCTGACAGCCATGATCGCCAGTTTTTACGCCCTGCCCCGGCTGCCGCTGGCGACCTTTACTACCATCAGCTTCACCATGCCGCTCTTTGGTGCCGCGCTAGCAGCCCTAGTACTAAAGGAGAAGCTGAGCCGACATAACCTGATCGCCCTGCTGATCGGCTTCTGTGGCGTGTTGCTGGTGCTCCGTCCGGATCTGGGGTCACCCGGTCAGGCCGAACTGGTGGCTCTGGCCTCGGCCCTGCTGGTGGCAGTGGTAACAGTAGTTGTGCGCCAACTGACCGCGACTGAAAACAGTATCAGCATTGCAGTGTGGTTTACCGTATTTTGTACCCTCGCCAGCGGCAGCCTGATGGCGTTTGAATTTGTCCTGCCCTCGCGTCATGATGCCGTGGTTCTCGTTCTGATCGGGCTGATTGGCGGCGTTGGCCAGATTGCCCTAACCCAGTCCTTCCGCTATGGGCAGGTCGCGCTGCTGGGAGCGTTTGAATATACCAGCCTGATCTGGGCCAGCCTGCTGGGATATTTCTTCTGGCAGGAAATTCCAACACTTTCAATAGTTTCGGGGGCGGCAATCATCATGTTGAGTGGTTTGTATATGCTCACCCACGCTACCCGCGCCATGCGCCGCGCCGCACTCTCGTCAGCCACCAGCAAGCCGTGCTAGATATCGCACCATGCGCGCGATTTTTGCCGGCCCGGAATATGCCCCCCGCACAGAGATGGGGCTCTTTGAAAAGCTGATGCACCTGAGCTGGGGCTTGGTCTTGCTGGTCTGCCTGATTGCCGGTGCTGGTGTGCTGCTCCTGTATTCGGCGGGTGGCGGCAACTGGGATCCGTGGGCGGCCAAGCATGCCGTACGCTTTGGTATTGGCTTTGGTGCCATGATTTTAGTCGCGCTGGTTGACCTGCGTACCCTGCTGCGGCTAGCCTATCCACTTTATGCGCTTGTCCTGCTACTGCTTGTCGGGGTTGAGATCATGGGGCAGTTGGGCAAAGGCGCCCAACGCTGGATTGATCTCGGCTTCTTCCAGTTGCAACCGTCGGAGCTGATGAAGCTTACCCTTGTTTTGGCGCTGGCGCGGTATTTTCATGGCCTGCCACCCGAGCAGGTCGTCCGCCCCCTCAGCCTGATCCCGCCTCTGGTTCTGATCCTGCTCCCGGTCGCGTTGGTGTTGCTGCAGCCGAATTTGGGTACGGCTCTGCTGCTGCTGCTGGCGAGTGCCATGTTGTTCTGGGGTGGCGGAGTACCAGGCTGGGTGTTTGCCAGTGCTATCGCCCTTGGGATTGCCGCCGTTCCGGTCGGCTGGGAGTTTCTGCACGACTACCAACGCCAGCGCGTTCTGACCTTCCTTAACCCCGAGGCCGACCCGCTCAACACCGGCTATAACATCATGCAGTCCAAGATTGCCTTTGGCTCGGGTGGTCTGTTCGGTAAGGGATTTCTGGGCGGGACGCAAAGCCAGCTCGCGTTCCTGCCCGAAAAGCATACCGACTTCATCTTTGTGGTGTTGGCCGAGGAATTTGGTCTGCTCGGGGCACTCATCCTGCTCGGGCTGTATGCTTTAGTCATTGCCAGCGGTTTTCGCATTGCCCTCGCGTCCCGCAGCCAGTTCGGTCGCTTGCTGGCCCTTGGCATTACCGCTAATCTGTTTCTCTATGTCGCCGTCAACATTGCCATGATTACCGGCTTGATCCCGGTGGTGGGGATACCCCTGCCCTTGGTGTCCTACGGAGGCACGGCCATGCTGACCCTGCTGATCGGGATCGGGCTGCTGCTCTGTGTTGCCGTCCATCAGGACATCCGCCTGTCCAAGAGCGGACTGGCAGAGTGGTAATGCGGCGTCTTGCGCTACTGGACAGAGCGGACAAATCCCTCCAGAATCCGCCCCAATGAATCGCCGTCTTCTTCTTCGTCTGTTGGCTGGCGCGCCGCTGCTCAGTCTCCCGGTGCTGGCCGCTACACCGCGCCCCCAGCCTAAGCCCGCGGGTGTGGGGTTACCGGTTCTTGTGCTTGACCCCGGCCATGGCGGGCGCGATCCGGGGGCGGTCGGCCAAAGCGGCACCTATGAAAAGAATGTGGTTCTGGACATTGCGCAGGATATTGCCACCCGCCTTGAGGGGCACGTGGCCGTTAAACTCACCCGGGAAGGAGATCGCTTCCTGCCTCTGGCGGACCGCGTGGCCTTCGCCCGCGAGGCACAGGCCAACCTGTTCATCTCCATTCATGCGGATAGCGCTCCTGATAATCCGGATGCACGCGGCCTGTCGGCTTACACTCTGTCTGCCACCGCCTCAGATGAGTTTGCAGGTCAATTAGCCGAAAGCGAAAATATCGTCGACCAGCGCTATGGAGCAGCGACCGCACAGGAAGAAGTGATTGCTGATATTCTGTACGATCTGGCTGCCAAACAAACCATCAGCGCCTCGCGTTTTGCCAAATCGGCCCTCATCAAGGGAGCGGGCCGTGATCTGCCCTTGCTCGATAACCCGAAACGGGCGGCGAACTTTGCCGTCTTGCGCGCGCCGGATGTCCCCTCGCTGCTGATCGAAACTGGGTTTCTATCCAACCCTCAGGACGAGGATATCTTGCGCAATCGCAAGGATCGCCAGCAAATTGCCGCCGTTCTCGCACGCGAGATCAAAACCATTTTGCGTAACCCCCTGTTCAGTTAGGAGTTCATCATGCAATCACCATGGCTCGTCTCAGTTGCTCTTCTGGCCCTGCTCAGCGGCTGCGCCCCGGCCATTCTGGGCGGTGGTGCCTATGTGGCCAAGGCCGGCACATCCGAGCGTGGACTGGGCGGCACATTCTCTGACCTTGATATTCAAGCCGGGATCAACAAGCGCTGGTTCAACCATGATGCCGACATGAACAAGCGTTTTGACCTGACCATCACGGAGGGCCGCGTTCTGATTACCGGTCAGGCCCGCGACCAGCAGCAAAAGCTGGATGCCTCGCGGCTGGTGTGGGAAACCCCCGGTGTCAAGGAAGTGCTCAATGAAACTTCGGTCGAGGGTAGCACCACGATCGGCTCTTACAGCAAGGACCTGTGGATTACCACCAAATTGCGCACTTATCTAACCTTTGATATGGATGTGGCTGGCCGCAACTATACCATTGATACGGTTAAAGGCGTTGTTTACCTGATGGGCGTCGCCCGAACCCAGGAGGAGCTGAGCCGCGTTACGACCCACGCCAGCACGATTGATGGAGTGGAGCGCGTTGTCTCCTACGTCCGCGTCATGGATGGAGCGGCACCGGCCAGCGCGGACGCGCCCGCTCCGGCGGCGGCCCCGGTCGGACAACCGGTTTACAATACCGAGCTCCAATAGCTCACTCGGCTGGTATCCAGGCTCCCATCGCGCGTCGGCCCCGGCTGAGTAATAGTCCCGACATACATGAACCCGATGAGGATATCGGCCTCGGCAAGATCAAAGGCCTGCTTGATCGCGGGATCTTGTGCCGCCGGACCCGTTTTCCATTGACAGCCATAACCAAGTGAATGAACCGCCAACTGGAAATTCTGTGCCGCTGCTGCAACCGCCATCACCTGCTCAAGTGCGGACACCTTGAGCGAGGGTTGTACTTTACACGCAATGACAACGATCACAGGCGCTCGCAGGGGTTTAGCGGCTTCCTTGGCTAGCTCATCCGACGTGCTGTCCGGGGAGCGCTGTGCCAAAGCTGAGGCCATCAAACGCCCGAGCTTATGACGCGCCTCGCCTTCAATAACAAAAAAGCGCCATGGCTTGAGCCGCCCATGATCGGGTGCGCTCTGCGCCGCGCAAATAATCTGCTCCAATTGAATCCGCGTTGGTCCCACTTCCTGCAACTGCTTGGGTGTTACGCGCGCGTGCAGCGCCGCTATCATGGCATGCCTCCCTGGATTGCGTGAGGGTCAAACAAATTGTGACAATCACGTCGCACATCATCGGCAATAACTTGATATTGAGCAAGCTCCTATTGCAAAGCCGGGTAAATAGGAGAACATGGATCATGGCAAAAATACTCGTTATTGAGAGCATGAAAGGCGTTCGTCGCGCCATTGTTGCCCGGCTTCATGAGGCTGGACATGAGGTGGCCGAGGCTGAAGACGGCACCGACGGCATCGAACTACTCAAACAGTCCATGTATGATCTGGTGATCCTTGAGATGCTGCTGACCTCGCTGGATGGAACAGCGGTTCTCAGCTTTCTGGAAACACAGCCGATCAGCCCGCCGGTCATTGCCATTACGGGCGGTAATCACGAAATCCCGGCCGAGCTGGCCATCCTCCCGGCCAAGCCGTCGGCTGCAGCGACCCTGCTTAAGCCTATCAACGAAGGCGAGCTGTTAGCTGTGGTGGCCCGGACACTGGAAAGTCGCGCGGTTCCCGCCTAGCCACTCCTGCCAGCTGATCCGCAGCGCCTTGCGCCCAAACATCAGCGCATACAGCACCGCTGAGCTGGCTAGCATGAACCAGCCCCCGATGATGACATCGCTGAGGAAATGCGCCCCCATCCCTACACGGATGAGGCTGTACAGGACGCCCACACCAAGGCCCGCAACAAACACGGCTCGGCGGCGGCGTGCAGCGACATAGGCCAGCGAGTGGAACCAGAAACCGAATGAGCTGTCGCCACCGACGAACGAGCAGTTTTTCTCGCATTGATTAGTCATAACAAATGGCGGGGTAAAGTGCGCCCGACCACCAAACTGCTCGATCTGAAGAGGGCGCGCCCGACCCCAATTATCCTTGAGCAGCGTATTAGCGATAAGCCCCGGTCCGATCACGAGGGAGAGGAATAAAAAGAGCCAGCGCCGCCACCCGGTGCGCCGGACATAATGATAAACGGTCGCCAGCAGAAAAGCGGCACCCAGACCGATGGAAACCGGGTGCACCAGATCATGCAGCAGATTGGGCAGAGCATACGACCGCCACGGAAACGCCTGGCCATCATAGAAATACGCCGCCGTACGGATATCGATCACGGGTGCATAGACAAACAGCAGCAGACACGACAGAACACCCAGCGCGGCCAGCAGGGTGATACGCCCGGAAAATGTCATCTGAAACTCCTGAATCTTACTCGCGCCAACTGGTCCAGCTATCCAGCCCACTGTTCTGGAACATGTCACGCCCATCAAACACAATGTTATCAGTATATCCGGTTCCGCTGGGGCTGACCTTAACCCTCACCAACATACGATTGCGCTGGCCATTCCAGCCAAGGCGGTCAATCCACTGCCCCTCACCCTCGGGAACAAAAAAGGCCTCAATGCCATAGGTCACGCGTACAATATCTGCCTCCTTCCATGGCGATGGTAGCTCGGTCACGCGTAAACCATCTGTTTTGCCCCATGTCGATGTTAGCGCTTTACCTCGCAGGATCACCTCCCCCGGCTGGGCGGTGAGCGGATGCACACTCGCACGTACAGGCTGCCAGACCGGGCCAATCTGCTTGCTGACTACATAATAGGAGCGACCTTCGCGCCAGTGTTCTTCCCGCCAAAAATTATCACCCTCAGCCTGCGCGTTCATCAGTTGACTGATGCGCCAGTCATTGCCTTTTTTAGTGAGCGTCCGTGTTTCCACCCGCTCGCCCGTTGCCACCTCAGCGATGGGTTTAAAACTGGCCCGCAGATCGGTCCAGATCAGGCCAGCGTCTTTCAGGGCGACATAGACAGGCTGGCCAGCCCTCACAATAAGACCATCTCCTGACCAACCTTGCTTCTGCCCCTTGTCGCCATCAAACAAGCGGGCGCTCAGGCGGCTGATCTCATAGCTCAGGGTGACAAAATCACCCTGAAAGATGGACCGCGGATCGACCGGAGCCGTCTGCAGCATAATCGGTACGGCACGGCTATGCTCATAGGTATGTCGGCCCAGCAGCATCAGGAGCGCGCCCGTCAACAGCAGCATAATAATGCCCAGACGTACGGTTGGCGACAGTCTCTCGGGATTAAACATGGCGCACCTCGTGTTTGTTTTGCATTTGATCCAGTAGCTTGCGGCGCTGCTTCTCAAACCCGATCGCCAGCGCGATCGTCAGCAGCCCGCCGATGATGAAGAACAGCGAACGCCCGCCCAAACTCCAGAAGGTATCGAAGTAGAGAATGATCAGCTTGAGGGCGAACAGCACAAAACCAATGTTGAGCAAAAAGCGGTCGTTGGTTTTATAGCCTTGTACAATGGCCCCCAGCGCCGCGGCCAGCGCCAGAATAGACAGCACAATGGTCCCGACAAATCCCACAGATCCGGCCATGGTCCCCGAATAGTCGCTATAGAGATCCGCCGTACTGGTGATGAAAAAGGCCGGAAAAAGAGCAAGCAGAGGCACCGCCGCTCCTACGGCAGCGACGGCTGAAAGTGTACGCAACCGATTGGTCAACGCGCCCCACAGACCAACACACAACACCGCTAGCAACCCCACGGTATAGGCCGTCATCGACATGGCCTGGTGGTTGGTCAGTTCATAGGTACGGCGGATCATCAGACCACGGAAGGCCTCGGGCACGGTCACAATCAGTAGCCACAAAGCGAACCCCAGCAGCACATAGCGGCTGATGGTGCCGGTGCCCTCCTGCGCGATCCTGAGCACGCGCCCGGCACCATAAAGGCCCAGTAAGACTACTGCTGCGATCACACCGGCATGACGCATGGACTCCTCGCCGAAGAAACTGAACAGATTAAAGCCCATCCACCAGATCAGGGTGAGACCAGCCAGATGCATCACCCGGGTCCAACCCCGTTTGATACTGATGGCGGTCAGTACACCCCAGAGGAGTAGGAACGGCAGATGGAGTGTCTTGGCGCTAAACATGGAAAAGAAAATGCTCAATCCGCCCATATTGGTGGTTCCGGCAAACCAGGTCCATACGCCGGCCAGTACAAAAGCCAAGGCCATGACCAGTTGACTGGGCCAGAGAATAGCCGTGAGGCTGGCACCTAGCGCCCACAGCAATGCCCCGCCCGGCGGGTTGGGCGGCAGGTTGTAGATTTGCGCAATCAGCATGAGATTGGCCCCAAAAATAAGGGCACCGAGAAAGGCAAAGACAGCGCCCAGCCCCTCCGCCTCGCGCAGACGGGCATAATGCGCGGCCAGAAAGCTACCGGCCATGGCGGAGATCAGGATGGCCACACGCGCGAGGCGCGAAAAATCCATCCAGTTGGCGGCAACCCAGCTGATGACACCCGCGAAGACCAAAATGGCCCCGAGTGCGCCCAGCACTGTGGGCAGACGGAACCAGCCCTGCTTCTGGTGCGCCTGTGCATCGGCCAGAATCTGCTCACCACCATGAGCGCTAACATACCCCGCCGCTACCCAACGCGGCAGGTCGGCAGTGAGTTGCTTGAGATAGTTAGCCATTTACATCACCCTTGGTTCTGGAAATAAAATACAATCCACGACCCAACTGCCAAAAGCATTGGTAGTACACTGAGCCACAGAATGGCGTTGAAAAGATAAGGTGGCAAGCCCAGTTCCCGCAGGACCGCCCGTCTGTTCAGTCTTTTTGCTAAGAGTGCCGCGAACGGCGCGACCAGACCACCGCTATAAACCCAGTTAACAGCGCTATTGGAAAGCGAGAGTGGTGCCAACCCGGACAACCAAATAAAAAGGGCTAGTGGAACACTTAAGCAGTAGAGCAAAATCAAGCCAACGAGGAGCCGAGCGCGGGTTGCCGTCTGTTTGGCTTTATTATCGGGCATATCTGCCTCCCAATAATGAACTTTGTTCATGTTAAATGAACTACGTTCACAATGTCAACACCAAAATAGCCTCTTGTTTGCAACAGGTTAGCGCACTCGGCTTAAATCCTGATTTTGTTCACTTTTTCCTTGCTAAAGCAGGGGGATTTCGACTAGTTTGCGGCGCACAAAGCGGGCCCTTTTGGCCCGTTCGCGTTACCCGGGACGACCTTTCATGAATCTGCGCAATATCGCCATTATCGCTCACGTTGACCACGGCAAGACCACACTGGTTGACCAACTGCTCAAGCAGGCCGGTGCCTTCCGCGAAAACCAGCAGGTGGCCGAGCGCGCGATGGACAGCAATGATCTGGAACGCGAGCGCGGCATTACCATTCTGGCCAAATGTACCTCGGTGCTGTGGACCAACCCCAAGTCGGGCGAGGAAATTCGCATCAACATTGTTGACACCCCCGGTCACGCCGATTTTGGCGGCGAGGTCGAGCGCATCCTCTCCATGGTTGATGGTGTGGTTGTTCTGGTCGACGCGGCCGAAGGCCCGTTGCCGCAAACCAAGTTCGTGGTTGGCAAGGCCCTGCGTCTTGGTCTGCGCCCCATGGTCGTGGTGAACAAGATTGATCGCGCGGATGCCCGCCCCGATGTCGTACACAACGAAATTTTCGACCTCTTCTCGGCGCTGGATGCCGATGATGACCAGCTTGACTTCCCCACCCTGTTTGCCTCGGGCCGTCAGGGCTGGGCGATCAAGGACCTGAATGACGAGAAGAAGGATCTCACCCCGCTGTTTGAACTGATCGTCAGCCACGTACCGCCCCCGACCACCGAAGAGGGCGAGTTCCGCATGCTGGCCACCACGCTGGAGGCCAACCCCTATCTGGGCCGCCTGCTCACCGGCCGTATTGCCAGCGGCAAGGCCAAGGCCAATATGGCCATCAAATCAATGACACGCGATGGCAAGCTGATTGAGCAGGGCCGCATTACCAAAGTGCTGGCGTTCCGTGGCCTTGAGCGCATTGCGGTTGAGGAAGCCGAAGCGGGTGACATCGTCGCTATTGCCGGCCTGACCAAAACCACCGTGGCCGACACGATTTGCGATCTGTCGGTAGAAGCACCGATCGCTGCCCAAGCGGTTGACCCACCCACCCTCGCCATGACCTTTGGTATTAACGACAGCCCACTGGCGGGCACCGAAGGCGACAAGGTGACCAGCCGCGTCATCCGCGAGCGCTTGCTGCGCGAGGCGGAGGGCAACGTGGCTATTCGCGTCACTGAAGCTGGTGGCACTATTGATGCTTTTGAGGTCGCAGGCCGTGGTGAACTGCAGCTGGGCATTCTGATCGAGCAGATGCGCCGCGAGGGCTTTGAGCTGTCGATCAGCCGCCCACGTGTACTGTTCAAGACCGAAAACGGTCAGAAAATGGAGCCGATCGAAGAAGTCTTTGTGGATGTCGATGAAGAGTTCTCGGGTACGGTGGTTAACAAGATGAGTGAGCGCAAGGCCGAGCTACAGGACATGCGCCCGAGCGGCACCGGCAAGGTGCGCCTCACCTTCCTCGCCCCGTCCCGCGGCCTGATTGGCTATCATGGCGAGTTCCTCACCGATACGCGCGGAACCGGCGTCATCAACCGTATTTTCCACAGCTATGCTCCCTATAAAGGCACTCTGCCCGGTCGTCGTACGGGCGCTCTTATCAGCAACGGTCAGGGTGACGCAGTAGCTTATGCCATGTGGAAGCTGGAAGAGCGTGGCCCCATGCTCATCACACCGGGCATGAAAGTCTATCAGGGTATGATCATTGGCGAGCATACTCGCGATAACGACCTTGAAGTGAACGTACTGGAAGGCAAGAAGCTGACCAACGTGCGCGCCGCTGGTAAGGATGAGGCCGTCCGTCTCACTCCGCCGATTCAGATGACGCTGGAAAAGGCGATTGCCTATATTCAGGACGATGAGCTGGTGGAAGTGACCCCCACCTCTATTCGTCTGCGCAAGAAACTGCTCGACCCCAACGATCGCAAGCGTGCCTCGCGGCAGGCGGAGAGCGCCTAACCTTCTGGAGCGTTAACCCTTTTGGCCTTGCTCAGAGAAGAGCACCCCTGCTATGACTCGAGCATAACAGGGGGACAACATATGTATGATGCCGAATGTGCTGCGCAGGACCTGAACAACCAGTTGCGTACAGCACCAGCGCCTGAGGGGGCAGCTCCTTTCCATCAGCGTTTTGCTGCACACATGCGCAAAAAATTTGGCGCAGGCCGTAACTTCCCAAGCAATTCCTACCCGCACCTGCCAAACCGCCAAACGCTGGTCACGGTCTGTTTCAATACATTGTCGTCTGACCAGCGGGACCTCATGTCGGCCCTGACGCGAATTGATGGCACGGTGCTGGAGAGCTGTGATCTGAAAAACTCCCTGTGGACCCGGCTGGGTCAGAGCGCCCCACCGCGCACACTGCGCAACACCGGACTAAGCGTTCTGTTCTCAAACCCGAACAAAGCCGAACAGCTTGCGCTTGAGCTGTCAAGCTGGCTGAACCTGCGTAACTTCACCCCTGACGGGTACAGCCTGCACGAGCAGCCTGCGCGCGCCACAACGGAGGAACCGACCCTGTCACTAGCCGAGGCCGGACCCACCACTCCGTCATTGGCTTTCCTCGTTATTCTCTCCCTACCGATGAAAGTCGATGGCTACGTCTTTTCACGTCTTCATCCACTCCCATCCCTGTTTCAGCAGCGCATGGACCGCCACGCCGCCGTACTTCAAGGCCAGCTGATCCCCGCACAGGATATCGCCCAAAAAGGTATTCGCGTACTCTCGCATACCGACGAACTCTACCCCGGCTCACGCCAAATTGGCGGGAGCGCAGCGGACCATCGTATGCGACCCGAACCTGTAGGCTTGGAAACACAGCGTTTCTACCAATTTGCAAGCGCACACAACGCCGCCCGCTTTGTCGGTTGGGCCCAACACTACGGCATAGGTATTGAGGCAACACCGCACGTCCGCCTCGGCGCACCAACCCAAGCAGCCAGCCCCGCCTAGGTAGATAACCTATGCCTAGCGGTGCAGCGCGGCATAGAGCCGATCAATGAACTCTTCTTTCTCAGCCACACTATAGGCGGCGCTTGCTCCGGCGCTCCATACCGTACCCGGCCAGCCGGGATCGCCGACGCGGCGGGCAACCATATGGATATGCAGCTGCCGGACGACATTGCCGATGGCGGCGACATTGAGCTTGTCCGGCGCCAGCAGCGACCGCAGTGCGCGACTGACCTTCTCAATCTCACGCCACATCTCGCCCTGCTCGACCGCGCTCAGGTCGATGATCTCGACCTTGTCCTCACGCATGGGAACCAGTATGAGCCACGGCCACGCCGCATTCTTGGCCAGCAACACACGGCACAAGGGCAGATCGCACACGTGCCACGTCTCCGCCGCCAACTGAGGATCAAGAGTAAACATATCCACGCCCTCCACCCCTGATATGGCACTCACAGCCACAAAACACAACGGGCCGCTAATGCGGCCCGTTGATACCTATATAACCCGTAGCTACTCGGCAATCTGGCCTTTCATCGCCGCCGGAACGCTCCACTGCGGTGCGGGTGTGGTCCACTCGCCATTACCGAACATGCTGACAAAGCTCAGTAGTTTGGACTCGACTGCCTGCCCGGCATTGATCTTAATAGTCCCAAATTGAGAATTATAGGTGTAATCAAGCTTGCGCAGGGACTTGCCAATTTCGTTGTAAGCAGACTGGCACAGATAGTTCGGTGAAAGCTTCTTGAGCCAGCCGTCTAACATGTTCTTAACAAACAAGGTCGAGGGGTTGAAGCTGAGCGAGAAGGAAATGCTACCCAAATTAAACCCGGTAAAGCTGGCAAAAAGATTGCTGAGAAAATCAGCCGCTTTGGTTGCGGCCAGCATCTTCGCCTCTTCAACAAAGCGGATCGGATTCCAGATACTGTTAATCATCTGAACACATGTATTAGTGAGCGAGGCACGCGGCGGGCGGATCATCTGAGTTGCCAACAAGCTCATGTTGTTAAAGCCTTCCTGTGCTTGCGCCACCATCGCGTTCATGATGTCGGGATCGCAGTCAGCCGCGGCAGCCTGCGCAGCCGGATTCGGCGCAGCAGCCGGAGCGGGACCCGCATTCGGATCAGGTTTCCAGGCAAAAGCAGCATTCGGGTTAGGTACAGGATCTCCCGCGTTGTTAAAGGGAACGTTCTGATTCGGAGGCTGTGGCGCGGGCGCAGGTGCTGGAGCCGGCTGATTTTGTTGACATTGTGGCGGCAACTGGCACGGAAACGCTTGACACTTACACGGATCATTCGGTGCTGCGCTTGCCTGACCAGGGACAAAATTGACAAACAGAAGAAAGGCAGCAAATGCGAAAATGCGCAGCATAGACATAGATCCTCCCGAACTGGTCTAAAATTAGTAACATGCCCACCGAATTTAAGCTATCCAAATTTCTTAAAATTTGCCCCAAAGTTGTCGCTAACCTCAAAATATAGTTATCTTTTTTAAGATCGCGAGTCGCAACAAAACTTTCACACCCACTAACCCATTGACTGAGCTAGACTGTTCTTCAGGAGCTGGTTTTATGTTTAATTACCATCGACGCCCCCTGCCGCGCCGCCCTGTCACTCGCCGGGGCAAGAGTTCGCTCTGGGCAGCGCTGATGAGTCTGATCGGCATGGGCCGCGTTCAGCCCACCATCCCTCGGCACGGATCAAGACCGACGCAAGGCACACCTGTTATCCCCGCGCACCGTATCGAGTTTAGCCCTGTGGTTCTTGCCGATAATGTTGGGGAATTGGGACATCGTGCGCAGAGTCTGCACAGCTCGCTTGAGCAGATCGACTCCCGCCTCTCGGCCCGCCCCGATCACAGCAACGCAACCCTTCTGCTTACTGAACGTCAGCAGCAGTTTGCTGGGATTGATCAGGAAATTGAGCGATGGCACTTGCGGGCGGAGGAAATGGAACGTCAGGCCGCTTCGCCCTCTTCGCTCAGTCGAGCACACCAGAATATGCTCTGGCAGCACCTGAATCAGGGCACATCTTCCCCCAAACAGAGAACCCCCAACCTTCTATGGGTATCAACCTCAGCGCCACGCCAGCAAAGCTCTACACGCCGTGCGGTGCCGGTGCTGTCGCCGAGCTTACAGTTCACCCGATCAAGCCACCCTCACTCCCCCACACCAGTCAGCACCCGTTTTCGCTACATCGCGACAGCCTTGCGAACCCACATTGAGCGGCTAGGTCAGCAGTTGTATGAGCGGAAATCTGAAAAGGCCGATCACTCCAAAGTCCGGATTGAGCGGCGCCATCGTCCACGCTCAGGCTACCCTGACCCAGCGCTCAAACCCCGCGTGCGCGAAGACGAAACGGTATAGTTCTCTCAGGCATACAATCTTGGCGATACCATAAAAGTAAAGTACGCTTGCTGTTATGAATTTTGACATTTCCTGGTGGGCCGCATGTCTGAGTGGTGGCGTTCTGGGCCTTATTTTCGGTAGTTTTGTCGGCATGGCCAGCTACCGCT
>DDSC01000035.1:55677-56093 GCA_002343265.1 Micavibrio sp. UBA2400 | reverse complement strand
TGGCCAGCTACCGCTGGCCCCGACAAGAGAGCTGGCTCCCGTCCTCACATTGTCCCCGGTGTCAGGCGCGGCTGACAGCCAAAAATCTGATTCCCGTCTTAAGTTGGCTCCTGCAACGCGGGATATCCGGCTGTTGCCAGCATCCGATCAGCCCGCGCTATCTCTGGATTGAAGGAATTGCAGCTTTGAGTCTGGCCCTTTTGGGCGGACTTTATGGATTTGGTATTGATTTTGTCCTGCTGAGCGGCTTGGTGCTTCTATTGCTGTTTATTACTGTCACGGATCTTGAAACCGGATATGTCGCAGATGGAGCGAGCCTCGCGGTAGCCACGCTGGGCCTGTTCTGGCTCCTCGGACACCCTCCCATTATATGGTGGGACCCTCTCTTAAGTCTGCTGCAAACCGCAGGGATCGGT
>DDSC01000035.1:0-55492 GCA_002343265.1 Micavibrio sp. UBA2400 | reverse complement strand
TGTGCTCTTCCGATCCTGCTGCAAACCGCAGGGATCGGTTTGCTCTTGACGCTTGGCTACAGCCGTTTGCGTGGACGCGACATGATGGGATGGGGCGATGTCAAACTGATGGCGGCCGCGGCCCTCTGGCTTCCAGCTGCCCAAGTCCCTATATATCTGATACTGGCCAGCCTGCTCGGGCTTATTACCGGGATCATCTGGCGGCGGATTTACAAATCGGATGAATTCCCATTTGCCCCTGCGCTTTCCGTTTCACTACTATGTACCCTGTTTATAGCTCCCTAGTCCTCAATTCATCCGGAAGGTGGCTCGACGGATTCGCAATTTTCCACTACGTATAGCCTATGAGTTCATCTGGTTCCTCTGGTGGAAAAGTCGTTCTGGACAAGCAGACTAACCCTGCGAGTCCGGCTGCTGCCGCTGCTCAAGCTGCTCCCCTCCCGGCTTCACGCGCGGACGGTCTGGCCCTTATTCTGGCGCGTAACGGATTTTACCGCACCGGACTCCAGCGCATGACCATCGTGGTGACAGGACAAGCGGTCATCATTATCCTGCTGATCTTGAATATCTTTCAAATGCTTAGCTACACGGGCAGCAAGGATTATTTCTTTCCTATTCGGGACGATAACAGCCTGATTGTGGAAAAACCTCTATGGGATCCTCTTTATACCGATGCCGAGATTACCGCTTGGGCTGAAAAAGCGGTCACCCGCAGCCTGACATTTGGCTATTACGATCACAGCCTGCGCTTGCAGGACTCGCGTAGCTTTTTCACGCTGGCCGGGTGGACCAGCTTTACAAACGCCTTGAGTGCCGCCCAGATTCTTGAACGCATCAACGCTGTTGAAAACCCCACCATTCTGGGACGAAATCGTGTCATGCTGGCCACAATCCGCAGCAACTCCATAACGAAAATCGTGGGAAAGGGCTTTGATGGCTATACCTATGCATGGCAGGTTGATGTACAAATCAATGTCTCTCTCAAGGAAGTCGATCGCGAAACGAATGAGCCTTGGAAAGTGACTCTGATGATCGTACGAACCCCAAGCATGGATAGCCGTGACAGTATCGGCATTAATCAGATCCTCGCGGTAAAGGCAACGCAATGAACCCGTTAGCCAGTTTTTTCGGCACGAAGGCCACCGCCGTCACCCAAAAAGATACCGAGGTATTGCAAAATCCCCCGGACCACTTGAAATCGATTGAAAATCATCATCTTTTTACCCGCGACAGCTATCGGGTCTTACTTAAAGTCGCCCTTGGGCAAGCTTTTGTCGCCCTAGCCTTAGTGGTTGTGTCAATCGTTCTGCTGTTTCAGGCCAATCCGAATGACCGCTTTTTTGTCTCCTCTATTTCTGGGCGGATTGAAAGCGTTATCCCGCTCGATCAACCCCTTATGACCGATGATGAGGTCTTCTCCCGTGTCGCCGATGACATCGCAGCTGCCCTGACATTTGGCTTTCTGGATAAGGAGCAACGCCGCAAGCTGAGTGTAGATGCCTTTGAACCCGGAACCCTTGATTCGCTTCAAAAGGCCGTCCTCACATCCGCCGCCCTGGATAACTTGCTCGCGCGCGCTCTGGTCTTTAGTGCCAAGATCGATCCTTCGCTCGGAGGAGGTATTCTGGACAAGGGTATTCATGATACGCACATCTACTATTGGGTAGTTCAGGTTCCTCTCCGTCTTTCCGTACAAGAGGGGCTCGGGGCCACCCGCGCCCGGCAAACGCCGTGGCTTGTTACCGTCGAGGTCCAGCGCTCGCGTAGCATTGATCTGGGACGGAATTACACCGTGACGACCATAGAGCGGGCGCAGCAGATCGGTGATGAAGTCTCTGTTGAACTGGCTAGCGACTCCCAGCCCAAAGCCGAGGGGACGCCATGACGGGTTCATCTCGTTCGTCTAGCTCACAAAAAGCCCGTCAACTCGCCCAAAAGGCGCGCGCCCAAGGAAAAATCGCAGCCGAACGACTACGCCCTGCTATTCTGGCCGAGGGTGCTGTTCATTTCAGCATGTATGGCACGCTGTGCGTTCTCATTCTCGCGGCCTCAATTTTTTTCTACCTTAAGGGAACAGATCGCTACAGTATATTACTCGCCCACCGCTCAGGCGGCGAGCCGACGCAGCTCGCCGCCTCCCTGAACCCCAACACCGGAAGTGAGGCGTTGCTCAATTGGAGTAAACTCGCGGTCGGAGAAATATTCACATATAACTTCAACGATATTATAACTCGAATCAATGCCTCGCGCCGCTTTTTTACTGATTATGGCTGGGACTCGTTCCGACTGGCTTTCTGGGAAACAAATCTGCTCAGTCGTACTCAGGCGCAACGCATTTTTGTCTCAACCCTCCCCAGCGGTCTGGCGGTCGTCCTTGAAGAGGGTGAGGTGAAAGGGCGTTACACCTGGACTGTGCAAATCGGTACTGTCACGAGTTTCTATTCAGGCAACACCCGTGTCGAAAACAACACCGTAACGTTAACCATTCAGCGTGTGCCAACGCAAACATCGCTGGCAGGATATCCGTTCGGCATTTTCAAGATTACACAGTAAATGACCATGTCCCAGCCCTCCCTTACCACTCCCGTCAAAGTCAGCTTGGCCAAGCGCAGCGACCGCCAGAACCAGCGTACCGTGGTTACTGCCCGCCTGAGCAATTCCTATCTGCAGGATGGAGCCAAAATGGCCTCTATTTTGCGCTATCTCCAGTTAGCCTTGATTGCTGGCCTGCTGATTGTAATGTCTATGCTGGTGAGCTTCTCACGACAGGAATTTCGGGTCTTTCCAACCAGCGTCGATGGCAAACTCATCGTGCTACCACCACTGAGTCGTGATCTGGGTGACAACACCGTCTTACTCTGGTTGACAGACATTCTCCGACTGGCCAACACGATGGGGCACCATGACTTCCGGCTTCGGCTTGAGGATATACGACCCTATTTTACCGAGCGGGGCTGGGAGTCTTTCAATCGGTACATGCGGGCTCATAATCGTCATTATCCCAGCCTTCGGGTTCTGCTAGAGGACTACAAAATGATCTCTATTCCCCGCATCGGCCGCCCCCCGCAGATTCTCAGAAAAGGCGTTGTGAGCGGTATTTTTTCCTATGATATCAGAGCAGATGTTTTTATGCGCCGCGTCAGCTTGTACGCTCCTTGGGAAAATCAAGTCACCTTTGACATCGGTATTGAACGGGTACCTACTGACATCAATCCAAGCGGAATTGCGATTACCAGATGGCGGACAGTGCAAGCACAGCCCTAGTGTAGTCAGTTAGTTAACAACCTATTAATTCCCTTTTGCCCTTTTCAAGGACATTATTCAAAAACACCACTATCCCTAAAAATATACATATATTTTCTATAGTTGGACTTGAAGGCAACAGGCAATCGTATTAAACGGTTACAATCGTGGGGGAAGACATGGCTGTCAAAAATCCGTCGGTAATATTTAGTCTGTCGCTATGCATCGGCGTAGCGGTGTGTTCATCTCCTGCCTACAGTCAGGTAAACGACTCCTTTGGCCTGCCGCCAGACTCCGCAGGTCAGCCCTCCATGGGCCAACCTGCCTATGATCCCGAGCAGGCGGCCCGTGAGAAAGGTCTTAATGAGGCCATTGATAGCGCCATGCCGCTTACCCCTGACCAGGTTAAAAAGATCATTTCCCGCATGTCAGAAACGCAGGAGGCGACCGCCCTCAGCCTGCAGGACCCGACCCGACCCAAGGCGGAATTAAAAGTCGAGACGGTCTCCCTTGATCCCGGTACGGCGCCGCCTGTTATCAAAGTTGCTGCCGGCTATGTGACAACCGTTGTGATGATGGATGCGACGGGCGCGCCGTGGCCCATTGAAGATATGGCCTTCGCAGGCCGTTTTGACATCAAGACGGCGCAACGAAGCTCGCATATTTTCCGTATTATTCCTCTCAATCGTTTTTATGAAGGTAATCTCACCTTACAGCTGCGCGGTCTGTCGGCCCCTGTAACGTTCCAGCTTGTCGCTGGCAAGGATGTTGTGTTCTATCGCTACGATGTGCGCGTCCCCGCCCTTGGCCCGAAGGCCAAGCCGCCGCGTTTTGATTCTTCAGCCACACTTGTTGCCGGTGACAGCACACTGATGGCCGTGCTTGATGGCTATCCCCCGGCCGGGGCGCAGCGCCTAAAGGTTATGGGCCTTGATGATCGCTCGGCGGCTTGGGATATTTCGGGCCAAACCTACCTGCGCACGCCGCACAGTCTACTTTCACCCGCATGGTCCTCCAGCGCCAGCTCGGGCGACGGCACAACGGTTTATACCATTCCAGACACGCCGGTTTTATTGTTATCCGATCAAGGCGTCATGGTTCGGGCGCGATTGACCCGTCCTGAAGGATTCGTCGCAGGAGAAGCACAATGAGCACTGACTTTAACGAAACTCCTGGCGCGGCGCGGTATCGCAAATCATCCGGCTCGACCGGACTGAAGGGTATCCTAAGCAATCCCATCTTCAAGCTCGCAGCCGTTGTTGTCGTGGTTGGCGGAGGGGCCATCGCCGGTGTTCAGTACATGAACCGGCGTCAGGTTGTCGAGGAGACGGTGATACCGGTTGCCGCAACCGAAGGGGCGATTTCGGACCCGACAGAAGCAACGCCTGAATACCTGCGCGCTGTTCAGGAACTTGACCAGAACCGCGCAAATGAAGCTGCGGCTCGCGGCGAAAGCGCCCTGCCCACGCCCCTGTCAACTGCGGTCTCATCACCGACTGTATTAGGGACCGATCTTGCCGTTGAAGAGTCCGACCCCCTGCGCGATTTTGAGAGTCTGATTAATCCCCCGGCGCCCACATCGTCCTCGTTGGGGTCCACCAGTCTGCCCGGCCAGGCTGAACTGCCTACGGGTGAATTGACGGTACCGCAGACCCAAATTCTGACGCCCGAGATCGTTGAAAAGTACACACGCCTCTATCGCTCTCAGATGGATCTGCTGATGACTCAGTGGACGCCGCCATCCTTGACAACTGTTAGTGGTATTGACGATCTATCGCTTACCCAAGCTTCTGCGGGGGCGCAGGCGACTGCTGCGCAAGCCGGCGGATCCGCCGCGTCATCTGCTCGAGTTTTGGTCCCGGCCGGGACTGTTTACTATGGAGAAATGGTGACCGAAGCGAATTCGGATTTTCCTGGCCCCATCCTCGCGCGGGTTCTCACGGGTCCGTTTGCCGGAGCGCGTCTGGTCGGCACCTTTGAAGTATTCCGTGAAAGTCTGGCGTTACGATTCCGCACGATTGTTTTCCGGAAAAAAGAATACACGGCTGACATTCTGGCACTGGACCCGGATACGACCTTGGGATCAGTCGCCACAGAAGTTGACTCACGCTATTTTTCGCGTGTCCTGATGCCTGCTGCAGCCCGTTTCCTCTCGTCGTTCGGCGAGGCTATCTCAGAGCCCACCAGCACAACGTCGGTCACCAGTTCAGGCTCTTCCTCCATCACCACCAACAGTACAGGCGATCAAGATCTCAAGGATGCGCTTTATGCTGGTATGGGTGATGCCTTTGACCGGGTTGCTCAGTTCACCGATGAGGAAGCGGCGGCCATCAAGCGCCTAGTTCGTGTAGCTGTCGGAACGCCGATTGGCCTTTTCTTTGTTGCCAAGGTGACGGATTCAGAGCAGTAATTGCCTGCCCTTATTGGTTATTCCCTATCTCTATGAGGTTGTAAATGTTCAGCGGTCGTAAGAAACACAGCAAAGCATCCGAAACAGAGACTGACGATTTTGGTGAGTCCTTTGCCGATGAACCCGCGGCAGATGCTGAAAACTGGGATGTGGACAATGATGACTTCGACGGGCAGACAGCTCCAGTCCGCCAATCCAAGTCAAGTTTATTGCCCTGGGTAGCGCTTGGTCTCGTTGGAGCCGCTGGTGCCGGTTATTTTTACTACACCAACATATTACCCCAAAGCGCTGAATCGCCGACAGCGGATGTCATCGCTGCCGATCCGGCCGCTGCCCCCCTTGATATGTCTTCTGCCCCGGTCGCCACGCCAGCCGATGCTACCACCGCCGTCCCAGCGGCCGACATGAACTCAGCCGAAGCCATGGGCACGGGGGCTACTCCGGCTCTGCCGACTGCAGCGCCGGATGTTGATGCAACAACGACAGATGACATGAGCGCAACGCCTCTGGAGCCAGCTCAAGATATCTCTGTCCCAACTAGCCTTGAGGAGCAGCCTCCCTCAACTGCCGACAGTGTGGTGGACGCGGCGTTGAGTGCGCCCACTCCAACAGGCTTGGATAGCGCCTTGCCCAGCGCTGTGGATTCAGTGACGGCGGATCCAATGCAGCCGACACCTGAGGTCGTGACTAATTCGGACATGACAGCGCCTCAACCAACCAATACGCCCCCCATTACTACAACTGCGGGCAGTGCACCTGCGCCGGTTGCAGCCGCGACCGATGATCTGGCGGGGCGTATTGCTGTGCTTGAACATCAGGTACAAGACTTGC
Source organism: Micavibrio sp. UBA2400 (assembly GCA_002343265.1). GTDB lineage: Bacteria > Pseudomonadota > Alphaproteobacteria > UBA2400 > UBA2400 > UBA2400. The sequence goes on along the minus strand of DDSC01000035.1, from coordinate 49,008 downwards.
TCCGTGCCGTTGATCAGTCTCTGTCAAAGTCTGGCACCGCTGCCGATCTGGTTGAGCTGAAAACCCAGATGGCCGCGCTTGAGGCTCAGTTCAAGTCAGTTCAAGCCAGCAGCGGGGGAGCACGAGCCAAGGCCCCGGAACCAGCGGCCGCGCCGGTATCAGTGGCCGAAAAGCCAGCCCCAGCCAAACCGACACCGACAAGCAACCCTGCGTGGGTATTGCGCGCAGCCCAAGCTGGCGAGGCGTGGGTATCGCGTGGGCCTCAGGGACAATTACAGAATATCAAGGTTGGAGACCAACTTCCAGGCCTCGGCCGGGTTAACGCAATCACCCAGAAGGACGGCACGTGGACTGTAGTCGGGTCGCGTGGCACGTTGCGGCAATAGCCTGTAATTAGCCAAAGTTTTACTTAATGTTTATTTCCTCCGTATTTGTGCCCTGATATAATCAGAGCTAGTTCGGGGAGGATAGGCAGATTATGGCCGTACGTTCGATAACAACTGACACCAAGGCACTCAAAGCGATTCTCTTTGCGCTGGCCATTTACGCTCTTTTGCTGCCCTTTGGCGAGGTCATGGCTCAGACAAAAGTTGGTGACATGATGATGAAGGGTGCTCAGAATACCCTTTCCCGCACCCCGCTACTAATTCAAACAATTGCTTACATTTCCGGTTTTGCCTTTGCCGTTATTGGTTTGCTTAAAATCAAAGCCCACGTTGATAATGCAGAGCGCACCCCCCTCTCTCACGGCCTGTGGTATTTGCTTGCCGCGACACTCCTGATCTCCCTACCTGCAGCGATGAATTTGCTACAGAATTCGACCTTGCTCAAAACTCCTGGAAAATCAGTTGAGGCCGCTGCCGCTTTCGGCCTGAATGGTGCCGGCAACGGTCTCGACAAGATGATGATTAGGTTTGTCAATGATATCCGCAAGCCGCTTCAATTCATTATCTGGGGATCCGGTGTGGTCTTGGGTTTGTTCCTCCTGACAACGGGCTTCATGCGTATGGCAAAGGGCGCTGGTCAGGATGGGCCACGCGGCTCACTCGGTCCTGGCACCCTGATGCGTATTCTAGTGGGTGCTATCCTTTTTTCCACGGCGGCCACAGCCGATATGTTCACGGCATCTCTATTCGGCAACGCAGTCGTCCAGTTCAAGGGACTGGCGATCGCCAACATACCGGCGGCATCACTGGCGAATGCGGAACAGGCAATTGGCGCTATTCTTACCTTTATCCAGATCATTGGCTTTATCGCCTTCATGCGCGGTTTCCTGATGTTCCGCGCCCTAGCCGATGGCAATACCAGTGTCAGTTCATCCGCAGCTTTTACCCATGTGATTGGCGGCGCACTGGCGATTAATATCTCACCGACCCTCGCTGCCATTGAGCAAACCTTCTGTGGCGGAAGCTGCGGCTTCGCCAGTTTTGGCTAACGCGCATCCCTGCAGTGTTGGGCAATAATCCTAAAAAAAGGTAATCAAATAATTCCCTGTTAAATTTCTGTTAAATACTTGACGATTATTTTCTCTATCCTCTAAGTTTTATTGAATAGAAAGGAATTCTATGTCATGCTCCTCCTTGAAAGAGCCTGAAGATGTCTTCAGGCGCAACCTTATGAGGCACACGATGAAGAAGATGTTCTCTGTTCTCGCCTTAACCGCAGTCGCGGTTGCGGTAGCTGTACCGGCGCTTGCTCAAAACCCCCAAGTGTCTGACTCGATCAATAACGTCCGTGACAATCTGAAGACCGTTCCTCAGCTGATTAACTTCGCAGCTTACATTATCGGCTTTGCCCTGTGCGTCGCCGGTATTTCCAAGCTGAAGGCGCACGTTGACAATCCGGGTCAAACCCCGATCAAGGACGGTCTGGGCCGTCTGGCTGCGGGTGCCCTGTTCATCTCCATCCCGTTCCTCCTCGATATGATGCGGAACACTCAGGGTGTGTCAAAGGGCACCGCAACCTACAACAGCGTCGCTGTCTTGGCACCCTAAAAGATCTTGAATCAATTACCACGGGGCGCAGTTTACTCTGCGCCCCGTTTTCTTTCTGACTCACATCAGGCCCACCCCTCAACAGTCCATATGTGGTTTAGGGTACTAGTTCTTAGCGCGCACAATCTCACTGCCGCATCTACCTCGTTCTCTGACCCGTGCAAGACCGACTTAATCTCTTGAATATCCAGAGTTATCGGCTATGGTCAGGGCATGCCCAGTTCTAGGACCCCCTTGCGCCCTCTGTTTCTGTCGATCCGGACCGGCTTTACCGGTAGCATCACCTCGGGGTCTTCTGCCGCTTTATCAGCGTCCGTGCGAAGCAAGGTGTTGGCACGGGATCATCACACCTGTATTTATTGCGGATTTCACTCTGAGAAGTTTCAGGAAGTTCGCCCGCTGAATGCCGAGGGCGTGGCGCGCCCCGGACAAGCCGATGACTGGGTGACCAGCTGCCACATGTGCGATCAGGTTCTATCCTTGGAACGTGCGGGTATGCTCGGTGAGGCCATTTTGATCTGGCTGCCGGAGCTGACGCAAGCTGAGCTCAACCACCTAGTCCGAGCGTTATATGTGGCCCGGGCCAGTGAGGGCGATGCTGCCGAATCCGCAAAACGTGGGCTGGAAGCTTTACGCAACCGACGTGACGAAGCCAAGCGGCGTCTTGGCACCGACGATCCGCTCATCCTGGCGACTGCCTTTACTGATTTTCTGACCGAGGCTCAGTATGATGAGCGTCAGGACAAACTGGAGGGGCTGCGCCTCTTCTCCTTAGACCGGCGCATGCAACGCACGGCAGCAGGAGAGGTTGACCGGTTCCCCGACATGCTGGCCTATTGGCGCTCGCGGGAGGGGCCGTTTGGTAAATCAGCCCCCTCCAGCTGGCCGGACCTTCTCAATAGGTTACCTAGCCGCGCGGTTTAGGCCTTTGTCGGATATCTGTTCCGGGTTATGATCGCCCGACCGACATAAGCTTGGGACGACTGACCTGAATGATCCGCTTTTTCAACGACTTCTTTGCCTCCCTCTACCTCACGCTCAAGCAGCCGATGGAGGCTTTTATTGCACTTGAAACTGCGGATGATGAAACGACTTTGGTGGCCCGCGATGGCTCGCTGGTCAGCTTTGTTAAGGTGGACGGCGCCAAGTGCCTCGTCGGTGAGCAGGAGTTCAAGAACATCATCGAGCAGGCTCAGCTGAAGATCGGCTCTCGCCTCGATCGTCCGGGCTATGCTCTGCAGTTTCACTTCATGCGCGATCCCACCCGCTCGCGCCGGGAGCTGGACACCATCATGCGCCCCAACCGCGCGGCCGCCGCCAATATCGGTCTGGAGCTGGGTGATCTGTTTGATGAACGTGCCCGCCATCTGGCCAAATATCTGGCGTGGGAAGAATGTTATGTCGTGGTCTGGACCCGCCCCACGTCGCTGACCAAGAGTGATTTTGACCGGGAAGCCAAAGAGAAAAAAGCAATTAAGTGGGTACGGGCCACCAATGCGCAGTTTCCTTTTGCTGCCTTGGGCACCCTACGCACACGCCATAAGAGCTTTGTTGCCTCGATCAAGAACAACTTTGATGATATCGGCATCCGCTCCAAGATCATCGACATCCATGAGGCATTACGCGCGGTTAAGACCAGCCTTGATCCGGAGCACCCTGCCCGACAATGGCGAGCCTGTCTGCCCGGTGATCCGATCCCGGCACGCGAGCCGCGCTCCCGCAAGGATTACTCGGAAGTTCTCTGGCCGCCGCTGGCGCGGCAACTGTGCCAACAGGATGCCGAGGTGCATAGTCAAAACAAAGTCCAGATCGGGAATACCTTCTGGAGCCCGGTCGATATGGTGCTGGGCCCCGCAGAGGCGACCGAATTTTCCCGCCTGATGAAGCGGCTGGCCGAGCAGCCGATGCCTTATCGCATCTCATTCCTGATCGAAAGTGGTGGCGCGTCGGGGGCTGGCCTGCGCAAATTCCTGACTGCTATCATCGGTTTTACCAATACCGAAAACCGGATGATCAAAAACTCGCTTGAAGCCTTGGCGCTGCTGTCCAAGGCCGAGCCGGTGGTGCGCATCCGCATCTCCGCGGCGACGTGGTGTCGGGTGGAAGCCGGGCCCGATGTGCTCGACGAGCAAAGTGCCAACCTGATGCAAGCCATGGAAGGTTGGGGCCAGTGCCGCGTGTCCCAGCTGATTGGCGATCCGCTGGAGGGCGTAATGTCCTCCGCTCTCGGCATTGCTTGTGCCTCTACGGCTGAGCCGGGCATCGCCCCTTTGAAAGAAGTCCTGAAGCTGTTGCCTTGGCAACCGGCATCCTCGCCGTTTGATTTTGGTGCCATTCTGCTGCGCACACCGGAAGGACGCGTCTGGCCGTATCAGACTGGTAGCGCCATGACAACCACTTGGTTCGATCTGATTTTCGCGCAACCCGGTGCCGGTAAATCGGTCTTGCTCAATGCCCTCTCTCTTGGCACCGCACTCGCGGCCGGTATTTCTAAGCTGCCCTTTATCGCCATGATTGATATTGGCCCCTCCTCGGCGGGCCTGATCTCGCTCATCCGCGACTCCCTGCCGCCCGATCGCCGCTACGAAGCCTCTCACTATCGCCTGCGCATGACGCAGGAATACTCGATCAACCCGTTTGATACTCAAATCGGCCTGCGCGCTCCACTAGCGGATGAGCGCTCCTTCCTGATCGAACTCTGCACCATCCTGTGCACCCCACCGGGGCAGGAGCAGCCCTATGACGGCATTACCCAGCTGATCGGTTTCACCATCGACGAGATGTTCCGTTGGCGTGACGACCGTATGACGGGATCCGAAGCCCGCAATTATCTGCCGTATATCGATGCTGAGGTTGATGAGGCGATCAAGTCCTACAACATCCACCTGCCGCGTGAGCCCTACTGGTGGGATGTGGTCGAGGCACTGTTTGACTTGGGCCTCATTCATCATGCATCCCTCGCCCAGCGCCATGCGGTGCCGACCCTGTCCGACATGATTACGGCCTCGCGCCGTCCGCAAATCCGCTCACTTCTGGAAGAGACCAAGCTCGGCGCATCATCGGAATCCATCATCAATGCGTTTGAGCGTATGATTACCTCAGCGATTCGAGAATTCCCGATCCTGTCGGGGATTACGCGTTTTGATATTGGTGGCGCCCGCGTCTGCGCCCTTGATCTGATGGATGTTGCTCCGCAGGGCGATGACTCGGCTGACCGGCAAACCGCGCTCATGTACATGCTGGCGCGCCATACCCTTATCCGCAGCTGGTGGATGGGTGAGGATGCGGTCAAGGCCCTGCCGGACAAGTACCGCATCTACCACCAGAAGCGACTGGTTGATATTCGCGAAACACCCAAGCGTGTCTGTTTTGACGAATTTCACCGCACCAGTAAATCGGCGGCCGTCCGCTCACAGATTGTTCGTGATGTGCGTGAAGGCCGTAAATGGGGTGTCCAGATCGTCCTCGCCTCCCAGTTGCTGGAAGACTTTGATGATGCCATGGTCGATCTTGCAACCGGAGTCTGGGTGCTGGGTTCAACTGTCTCCGAAAAGGCGGTGCAGAAAGCCGTTGATCGCTTTGGCCTGTCGGATACCGCCAAGGTTGTCATCAAGAACCGCCTGACTGGTCCGCGTGCCGGTGGTGCGCCCTGTCTGCTGGTCCTCTCGACCGTTGAAGGGCGCTACGAGCAACATCTGATCAATACTCTGGGTCCGATTGAGCTGTGGGCTCTGAACACCTCGGCGGAGGACGTCATTGTCCGCAACCGCCTCTATGCCCGCCTAGGTGCCTCGCGGGCACGGCAAATTCTGGCCCTTAACTATCCGAGTGGATCCGCACGACTGGAAATCAACCGGCGTGTGGCCATGGCGAATGAAAAAGGCGATACCGATGCCGCCGCCAAGAGCAAGGTGATTGACGAGATCGTCACTGAATTGGTGGATCGCGCCATCTCCAGCCAGCTGTCCCGCCCGGATGACAGCAAAGCCAGCCGGAAGGTCACGGCGTAGTCAACGCAGGTCTAGCGACCGGACGCCTGCTGACGGCGAGCCTCAGCCCGTTGCGCAGCCTGCTGCTCAATAATCGTTGTCAGAGCGCCGAATTTCTTTTCGCGGATCAGGTTGCGAACCGGGTCACCAAGGCTGCTGCTGGCAAACAGGCTAGTCGCCTGCAGCTGGAGAACCAGCTTCTGATGGATGATTCCGGCTAGGCCATCGGCCACCAGAATGTTGGCGATCCCGCCCGCCTTTTCGGCCGCAAGTGTCACCAGCCCTTCAACCGCTTGCTCAACCGAGCCTGCGTGCATGGTGGCAATCACCAAATGCCCCGAGACAGCAGCGCGCAAGACCTGAAAAGCGGCCCCCGGCATACGCAACTCACCCACAAACATATAGCGTGGGCGATAGCGCAGCGCCGCCTTCAGCGCCAGCTCCCATTCATCTTCATCGACCGATATCTGGAAGCAGTGCCCCTTCCCCTCGGCATAGTCGCCGGATAGCGGAAGCTCAGGCGGATCCTCAATGGTTACGGCGAGATCGCCGTAGCGGATCAGATAATCCTGCAGGATCGCCCCGCTGGTTGTGGTTTTACCCGCACCGGTAGCGCCCGCAATCAGGATCAGGCCGGATGATCGGCCGAGCGACTGGATCTGTTGCACGACCGCGGGATCCAGCCCCAAGGATTCCAGCTTGGGAATGGAGGTGACTCCGCGGCTTAAAACAAACCACGTACCGTTAACATCCACCAGCCGCGCCACGCGATAACGCACGCCGCCGTGATCGATGGAAAAATCCTGATGCAGGGACAGAGCCAGTAACTGCCGCAGGTCAGCCAGATCGGCTGAATACTCGGGCGGAACGAAATTCAGTGTATTGACGATTGATGTGCGATCCTTGCGATAGCGCGCGTCTTCGCGATCAATACTGATATAGAGATCACAAAAGGTCAGTTCTTTGAGTTTTTTCTGCTCGCTCACGGTTGATTACTCCCTTACCGGGTCAGCTCATCATGAAACTGTTAAGGAAGTACTGTCGCAATCGCTACAACGCCGTTTCCGCCGGCATAACCAGTTGGCATCGTCAGATTTGACGGATTGGGTAGAACCCCACCCGCGACCACGCCCCAGTACCAATCCGAATATGCCGTACCTAAGCTGAAATCGTCCAGAGCGCGGGCAATTTGCGCCGGAGCATAGCCAGCCACATTGGATGAGCTGGTGGCGTAGGTAACGACAATATCTTCGGTCGAGTCCTTATAATATACTGTCCAGTCCACCACATTGGCACTGGTCCCCATCACGCTTGGGGCGAGAAAACCCGGCGGGGCAAACTCGGTGGAACAAGGAGCATAGGTGCCCCCAGTATAACTGGAGGCGCAACGCACCGTGCTCTGATCGCTATCAGTAAACGTCCACGTTGTACTGGCCGGATTGCGGTTGGCTGTCACAAAATCAACCGCGGCCGCATGGTACTGAACCAGATTCCCGGCAACAACCTGAACACTCGGCCGGTTCAGTGCTCCACCAGAGGTCAATGGCTCGCCGCCACCCAAGGGTAGGATCGATGCCAACAGAGCCAGCAAAAGTGCGGCCATGACAACAAGAAAGCCACCCATACTATCCTCTTAAATGCAATCAGGCGGCTCTTTGCGGAGCCGCCTGATACAGGTTTATATATACCGATTAGCCACGCAGACCAAATCTCCACGTAATATCATTGGTGGTGCCACAGTTGGTCGCGGCGGAGGTTGGCAAATAGGGGAAGGTCGTAATGGTCGCATCCGACCCACCACCGGTAGCATCGATGATGATCTGGCTGAGGCCGAGACCGGTGCTGATGTTGGTGTTCTTGGAGGTGAGGTCAATACAGGCGTCCTTCGGCACAGTACCGAATAGAACATCAATCTGGTCAAACGAGGCACCAGCGATGCTCACAGTCACGTCACCATTGAAGGGATTCTTACCAGCCGTACCATTAATAAAATCGGCTGGCAGGGCTTTGGCGCTGACCAACTGCGAGGTAATATCGGCGGTGGCCGTCGCGCTTTGGCCGTAATACAGATTACGCGTATTCTGCACGATCTGGATTAGCCCCTTGGAGGCATCCGCCTTACGCAGGTTCGCCTGCACCGCAGCAGCGGCCACCCAGATACCACCGATCACCAGACCGACGACACCAAGGACGATAGCGGCTTCGATGAGATTGAAACCACGTTGCGCAGCGCGCTTGCGGGTATAACCGATCATTCTACTCTCCTGTCTATATGCTGGCTGATGAGCAGCCCCAAAGTCTGCCCACAGGTGAACATTATTTCCTGCCTTTGGCAATGGCTAAGCAGGGATATTTACCGCTGAGTAACAAGTGTGTCATTATTGCACTATATCAAAAAGTTAGATAAAAAAGTTGATGTGCGGCCTTACATAGCCGTGGCAACACTTTGACTTATACCAACAATTGACATCATGGCCCACGCGATGAAGGCACCCACCAACCCCATCCCAACCACCCGCACCATGCTGGCCTGCGAATTCAAGGCGCGCGTTTGTTCATCCAGCCATTCCTTTGCGATAATCTCAATGGTTCGGGCAACATCGGCGCGTTCGGAGAGGATTTCAAGGTCGCGCGCAAGCGCCGGATCCGGGAAGTTAAGCCCATTGACGCGAAGTGCTTCACCAAGGTTGCGCCCACGTAAAATTTCCTGACGGGCCGCTTCCAACCGCTCCGCCAGCCACGGCTTGGCGCCATTGAGCAAAATTTCGAAACATTTGCGTAATGGCACCTGCGCACTCAGCAACGCGGACATTGACAGCAGGAAGGCGCTACCTTGCCAGATCCGATACCAGGCAAACGGTGGATACATATCTAGCACCGCCCGGATCCGGCCACACCAGAGCGGAAGTGCAAAAATGACTCCCGCAACCATACCACCCACAGCGCATAGAACAAAAAAACCGTTATCACGAACGAAGTCGGACACCGTGGCAATACCAGCCATCTGCGCAAATACCTCAGGCGGCGTATTCTGCCGCATCGGCTCAATCAGATTAACACCGAACATCCACAACACGGCCGACAACAGCAGAAATATGAAGGCCGGGTAGGTAATCGCACTCAAAATGGCGCGACGCATTTTTTCAGCCGCCTCGTCCACCGCCATGATGGAGGAAATGGCTTTGGCAACATTGCCAGATTCCTCACCCGCCCGCAGCAGCATATGCTCACGCGCCGGCACCCAGCCGTCCATCATGTCGGCAAGCGTCATACCCTGACGCGAACGTTCCAGCCATTGCTGCACCGCCAGTGCTGCAGGCTTGGTTGTTTTTACGCCATCTTCTGAAACATTACGCCACAGGCGATCCAGCGCCGTCGGTAACGGCTCGTTCATTTCCATCATGCCCTGCAGCTTGCGGTAAATGCGAAACCGCTGCTTTTTGCTGGTGCGCATTTTCATCTGCGCAAGGGAAAGGGAGAATTCCTCAAGCATGTGTCAAAACCCCAATACGGTCGTCACGAGCGCCCCATACGTTCTTCAAACTCGCGCAGATCGCGCTCGCGGGCGAGCGGGCCCAATTCAAACTCGGCATCCTCGGGGCTGACTTGCCCTTTCACGACCTTCCCCATGGCATGCCAGAGCATGGAGAGACCGCCCAGACCGTTGTGCGAGAGCCAGTAAGCGCGCGCCTGATCGACCTTATCGTCGCGCAGCAGAGCCATCAGGCGGCTATCGGTTTCCACCACCTCGGCCAGCACTGTACGACCGGAGTGGCCGCCAATACAATGCTCGCAGCCCTTGCCGCTGGTGACATAGACACCGCTCAGATCCGGCTCCTGCAGCTTGATATCATCGGCTGTGACGTTATCGCGGCGCGCCATCATTTCGGCATCCATCAGGGCGACCGCCGTACGCAGACGGATCATCAGCGCGGCCAGCTGCGGGCGCTGGCGCATCGCCTCGGCAAAGGGCACCTTGCAATGCTGACATATGGTCCGAACCAGACGCTGCGTCACCAGACCACGCAGCAGATTATGGTCATATACCAGATAAGGCTGAATGCCGATGTCGCGCAGGCGCTGCGGAATAGCGAGCGCAGAATAGGCGTGGATTGTGGTGTAGACCTGACGACCGGTCAGGGCCAGCTTATAGGCGAACCCAGCGGTTTGCAGATCGCGCACCTCGCCCAGCATGATGATATCCGGGTCAAGACGCAGAGCCGAGCGCTGCACTTCCATAAATACGCGCTCGCGCATTTCTTCGTCATGGGAGGCGGCCACGCCGATCTGGCGAGCACCGATGATGCCCCCTTCCGGAGGGTCCTCGATCAGCAGACAGTTCAGGCGATAATTGGTCTCGGCCATGCGCCGATTCAGGATCACGCGCAGGGTTGTCGTTTTACCCTGATTCACGGGACCGGCAACGATCCGCATGCCGCCGGGCAGTCGGCGCAGGTGGCGCACCAGCGAGGTCTGCTCTGGCGTAAAGCCCAAGGCATCGACATCCATATCCGGATGCCCACCCTTGATATGCAGGTTGTCGTAATGCATACGCATCACGAGATAGCGGCCACCATCGACAATCGGGATCCACTGGCAGCGCACACCGAGCAGACCTTCCGGCAATTCCAGCGAATCCTTGCCGGTTTGCCCTGCCCGCAGCATAGCTGCCATCGGCTCCAGCCAATTGGGTGTCGCGCCGGACTGTGCCGCCGAGTGCGACCAGATGGCCGCCATCAGCGTTTCACCTTCTTTTTGCGTCAGCGTATCGGCAACGATCATCGAGCCATCGATACGAAATTCAATCTTGGTGCGGCCATCCGCTACTTCGATATGTACGTCATTGGCCCCAGCCTCACGCGCTTTGAGAAACACTTCCTTGATGCGGCGGCGAACCTGATTTTCATCGACTACGGTGGCCTGATCGACTTTGCTGGCATAGCTGTAAGCCTGAGCGATGACGTCGGGCGTCACATACATCGGCTCATCAACCTTGAAGCCCTGACGGCGTGCCTGCGCCGCGACAGAAGTAACGAAGGGCGAGTTTTTATAACTTTCGGACACCAGCCACATACCGGTATCAAACAGGGCGCATAGCTTGCGTGACTCCGCAGGAACGCGTAGATCGCCCCCCTCGGAGGTCAACACCTTGCCAGCGAAGGGAATCCGCGGCGGACGCGGCTCATGCCCGCTCTGCTGTTCCTTGCCCGCAGCGGGGGCATCTGTTGATGTTTCAGGCTTCCCTGACATTGCTCACCCTAAATATAAATCTTGTCCTGCCAACGCCCAGTTGCGGCATCGGCAGAGGTCCAGCCTATAGTTAAGGCCTGTCAGGGTTAATGAAGCCCTAAACTGAGGTGGGCTTTCAGGCAGCCGGGACGGATTTATAGGTAAGCTGGCACAATTGCATACCTAATAATTAAGCAAAATTAACAGTTTAGCGGCTAGAAATAAGGGATGAACCCGCCGCACCAGCAAACATCAGCTGAGTCAGACCATCTTCGGACTGAACCGTGACACCACTTAGCGTAATCTGGCGGACCGGACCAATACTGGTCTCATCCCCTTCCCTCACGGTAATAAAACCTGAAGACGTCGACAGGACGGCAGAATAACGGCCGGCTGCGCCAATAACACGGACTACAGTTGGTTGATCACCCCCACCCGCACGGGCAGAGCTGGTGACAGGAGCGGCCATGCCAGAGGGCCGCGATAGAGGGCTGCTGGCAATGGGAGCTGGACGGTTGGTAGGCACAACCGCACCTAAGGACATCTGCCGCATCTTATCTTCAACCGCAGAAAGAAACTCCATGCGCTTGAGCATGTCATTAATTGCGGCCAGCTGGGTCACACTCAACGGCTTGTTATTATTGCCACTGCGCAGCATTTCAATTACCTGTTGCGCGCTCATCTGCGGGTCAGCCTCGGGCAAAGCGGCAACGTCAGGCACTGATGCTTGCTCATCTTCGCGAGTCTCGGCTAAGGGGGGGGAATCAGGTTCGCCCTTACCTACCTCAGCATTGGTGGGAGACGGCGCGGGCGATGCGGCAGGCTCACTCACGGCCACGGGAGCGTCCTCCGGTGCGGTGGGCGACCCTAGTGCGCCAGGAATAGCCACATGCAAGCTGATTGCTGTAGCCAGCAGCCCCAAGAAAAACAGACGGTTCAACCTATTTTCGCTGTTCATAGAGAACACCCTCAATCTGCCAGCTACCATCACGCGACCATGTTAAATTCTGTATAACAAATCCCGGAAGGTCAACCAGCGGCCCTTTTAAGGTCCATGGCGACAAGGGGACGGTCCAGCGTACACTACGCTTAACCCAAGGCGGCGGCGGAACTTTCTGACCATCCGGTAACACCGGCTGCGGATCATCGCCTATATAAGAAATTTCCGCCTGCCAATCGTTCCTCAGAATATAAAGGGAAATGGCCTCGCCCGGCCAGAGCTGCGTATCGCCACGCGGCTCTAGCTGTGGTAAATTTACAACACGAGTAGCAGAACGCAAGGACGCATCTATTTCCATTCCGGGCAAAATATCAGCCGGTCCCTGAACCCGATTCCAAGTCGCGAAGACCTGATTGCCTGTACAACGCAAACTCACCAGATCCCAACCCAAAGGCGAAACAGGAATTTCCTCCATCGCCGTGCGGCAGCCATTCAGCCAGACAAGAGGGAGCGGTATCTGTTCCCAGGTCCGCTGGAAGGTTGGCGCCTGAAGCGCCTGCTGCTGTAGCCGGCGCTTACGTTCCTCTTCCTCGAGGCGGGCTTTTTCTTCGCTCTGTCGGCGCATCATTTCAGCTTGCTGGGCACGCTCCTCGGCCTGCTGCCGCTCTTGCTCAGCCTCGCGCATATTCATGATGACGATTATCACCAGAATGAGAACCACCATGGCTGCCGCAGCCGCCATGCCCGCCATAATGACTTTCTTGGGGATTTTGACCGGTGTCAGTCGGACATCCGCTTTGCCTGACAACAGCGAGGCGAGAGAACTGGCTTCTGCCCCCGGAATAGCCCAGCTGGCCGGGGCATAGATCCGTTCAAGACCACCACGAGCGCTGGTCTCCTGCAGACGGCCCATGGCCTCCGCTTCATCCGCAAACAGAACATCGCCTTCGGGCGCGATCAGATCGTCGCGGACCTCAATAAACCAGACGCCTTCAGGAACAACAAATACACCCGCCCACGAGCCGGGCTGCCGATTGGCCAGCGTGGCGGCCGCGGTAGGCATACCCCACTTGTGGCCCAGCTTCTCATCGCCCAGACCAAACTGCGGAGCGCGCCCCTTGTTGTTACCGGCACGAACGCAATAAAAATCCGCTTTCGGCTCGGACTGCGCTGCTGCCTGACGAGCAGCACGGGCGGCATTGGTACTATCCGAGACCTCCCAATAAAGGCCAACGGCATACTTTTTACCGCCGACGGTTATAACGCCGGCTGTCATGGTTTACGATGCCTCCCGACGGGCCACACTGATCTCACGCGGTGTAATGGCGATCACCACCATCTTGCGGGCCTGCTGCGACTGGGTGCTGCCACCGAGAACCCACGACAAAGGACGGTTCGCCCCCCGAGCACTGCTGCTCAAGTCGCTCTGGTCAAATCCGGCCAACACCAGAGTCGCATTATTTTTCATCATGACCTGCTGACTAAACGAAATACCCTGCGTTTCCGGTAGCTGAATGGTCTGATCGGTCCCCACGGTGAAATTGGCCAAGCGCAGTAATTCGCCCTGCGCCAGCGCGTACTGCAGCAAAATACGGCCGTCGGTCATGATGCGCGGCAGGACCGACACCGTAATACCTGTTGTTACCGTATCCGTAGACGCCGAGCTGGTCGAGGTGCCTGATGTCCCGGTTGTGGTGGTCGAGACCTCAGACACATAAGCGGTATCAACTGCAATGCGCTGGTTCGCTGGACGATTATTCAGGGTGGTGATCGGAATCTGAGCGACACGCGTTGCCTTGCCCAATGTCGAGAGCGCCTGAAACACGCCATTGGTCCCAACCAGCTCGTTTGGCTCAACCAGATTGACCGTAATAGAACCCGGGCTGGTGAGGCCGCTTGATGGGCCAGACAGGTTGATGGTTGGCAGACCCTCAATGCTGCTCAGGGCAGCTGTCAGGTTAAGGCCATACGCCGCCTCATCCTCAATATCGACCGAGTAAAGCTCGATCGTCACAGCAACCTGACGGCTGAGACGCTGGTTTTCGTCTTCAATATAGCGGGCCACCTGATCCATCCGGTCCGAGGTCGTGCTGACCACAATCGTTCCCGAGGATTGCGAGAGGGTTACTGACCCCTGATCGCCGATGATGCTGGTGAGCGTCTGCTGAATATCATTCCAGATATCGATATTGGCACTGGCCAACGGCGTGGCCGAAGCGCTGGCAGCCGCGGTTCCTGTCGCGCTGGTTGCGCCGGGAGCAGACACGCTAATCGAACCGGGCAGTGCATCAATGACAAAGGTACGAGTCAGGAAGCGGTTGATGGTAATGGTGCCGTTCTGATACACCCAGTTGACGTTGTAGTAGCCTGAAATCAGGTCTAGCAGACCTGACAGTGGCCCTTCGTAGGACAGCACAATACCGACGTCCGTACCGCCCGCCGAGGTGGCCGCACCGGGAACGGTTGGTGCTGTCCCCTGCGACTGCCGTAAATCGGCATCTACGCGCTCAGCCCCACCCGTCAAACGAATGGGAATTTTGGTCTGGGAAGATAGAAGGGATGCCAACTGAGCCAACGTCATTGGCGTATCACTGCGCAGGGCTATCGCATCCGCTTTCTGCCATGGATCAGGCAGAGTCTCACCGGCGGTCATCCGATAAGCGGTGTCGCCCGCCCAAATACTGTCCGATACAAGAAGGGTTTCTGTCGAGCCTTTAGCCGCAGCAGGCGCACGGGCTGTTTCGATACGGCCCAACAGATCATCCGAGCGGCCTTCAATGGCGTCATCAAGATCCGATGTTGCACAGGCTGTTAAAAACAGCGGAAGGAGCAACGCTCCCGTCAGGCCCAGACGCATTTAATTATCCCCGTAATCATTACCACGCGACGACACGATCAGCACACTGCCACCGCTGCCCCCCTGACGATGCAACCGCCCATAGGGCTGCGGGGCGGCGGCGCTGAAGCCGGACAACAGCGTCCGCACTGCGCCTTCGAAATCGCCCTCAACATCGACGGTCGCCGCGAGCGGATAATCAAACTCCGAACGCCAGATCAACTGCACGCCCGCCCGGTCGCACCAGTCTTTGAGAGTACCGCGCAGAGTTGTTCCGCGCTTGGCCACCCAGTTCTTGCTGTTCTTGAGAGCTGATGGCTCCGGGTGAATGTCCGCCCCGGCCATTGCCGAGAGAGCTGCGTCGGCATTGGCACTATGCACCGCAGTACCGGCCTGATCGGATATACTGGCTTGCGCGGTCACGACCGGGGGAATCTCCGTCGGCTTACTGGCCGGCAGATTCATCAGAATGGCAGGGCGTCCGGCAGCCGGAGCATCAGCTGTGGTCACATCGGCTGCCAGCTTGGACTGATCAGCCACCGTATCCGACGGAGCAACCAAGCCCGCCTCGGCTAAAGCAGCCGTTTCCGTGGCCGACACGGCCGCAGGTGTCTCGGTGCGTGAGGCGCGAGCCCAATTCCGACGCGCAGGTTTGCTCTCAGGGGCAACGGCCAGTTCTACTGGTGCCGATGCCGACGATCCAGCGGGGGCCAGCTCGACCGGCGCCGAGGCGAGCTCCGACTTAACCTCAGGAGCAGGCGACGGTGCCGTCTCCGGCACAACCTGTGCGCTCTGCACGGGCTTCAGGGTGGGAACCAGCATGACGATCGGCGCAGCAGCAGCAATAGCCTTTGCCTTCTCTTGGACGGGAGCAGCATCATCGGACAGGGGCCGTGCAGAAATAAGATCTTCAATGCTGGCTGGCTCGGCCGCTGCGACAGCGACATCAGGAGAAGAGTCTTGCGTTGGCGTTACGGACTCCGCGACAGAACGAGCATCAGTCACAGTTTGTGGCGCAGATTTACGCGCCCAGTTACGGCGCGGCTTGCTGTCTTCAACAACAATCGGCGCACTCTCAGGCACCACGGCGCTGGTCGCCACCGGCTCGGCCACCACGGCTGACTCAGCCTGCGCGAGCTCAACGGGCGCTACAGCTTCGGACACAGGTGCAGGTGCCGGCTTCACCTCAGCCAGCGCGACCGGCTCGGGCAACCGATCACCCTTGCCGATCACCGGTGCATTCATCAAAGTGCCATTAGAGAGGCGTGCAGTACGCAACACAGGGGACACGGCTGGCGTTGGCACTGGTTCAGTAGCGGCAAGCTGTGGCGCGTGAGCAACCGCCGCACGGTCCCGCCGATTGACAACCGGCGCATTCATCAGCGTTCCGTCAGCCAGGCGATGGGTGGGGGGCGATGATTGCGTCGGCGCGTCTGCCGCAATCAGATCACCAATGGTTTTTTCGTCGCCACGGGCAGCCACGGCAACGGGCTCAGTCATCACCGGCTTACGATCGCGGGGATGGCGCACGGGCTGACCCATCACGGTTTCTTCATGCAGGCGTGCACGGATGGTGTTTTCGAGTGCCGCGACTTCGTGCTCGGCCTGCTCGGGAGCAGCGGCGGGAGCAGACGGACGCGCGGTTACCGGGGCTTGTGGCATTGCCGTAATGATCTTGGCGACATCATCCTGTGCGGCGATGACCGCCTTGGGCTCTACATAAATGACATCCTGCTCATGGCGGGCCTGCAGACCAACCTGTGCCAGTACGTAGGTAATCTGATCGTCTAGCGATAGTGTCGCATCGGCACGCTGCACCGACTGCGACATATCAATGCCATCGCTAATCGAGAAGCGCTTGCCGTCGGGTTCCAACTCACTCAGTGCTGTGGCCAAGGCAATGGCACTGGTGTCTGACGCATTTGCAAGTGCGCCCGGCTCCCAAGTCGGCGCGACCGCCTGCGTGGACTTCGAGCATCCCGCCAGTGGTGTAACGATAAGGCACCCGAGAGCAAGGACCCGCAATAGCGGAGCCGTAAGACGTGCAGAGGTTTTCTGTTTCACGATATCCTCACCCTCGTTGCGACACCCTCGACATGGTGTCTCGTGAATCTCAAGCTAAAGCCATAGGAATCAATGGCATCAGTGAATAGGTTTGCCATAGTTTGTAAGGGTTGACAACGTAGGCGCAAAAGCTTTTTGGTGCAAAAAAGCAACAATCAGCCCGATCCCAGATCGATCCAGAATCGGCGATGCGTCCAGATATGGGCCGGGCGGGAGTTGCCACAGAGCCAAGCCCGCAGCGCACGCAAGGCAGCCTCAAAGGTTAACCCCATGCGCTCAAGAAAATAGAAGCCAATCAGCGCCACAACAAAAATAAACAGGGTGTAGGAACGCGGATGCAGAATAAACATGATGACCAAGAGTGCTGCGCGTGCATCAAACATGATAAAACGGGCTGGACGCATGGTATCGCGCCAGTGCCACTCGCCAATTTCCTTAATGTCACTAACCATGATCAGTCAGCGCTCCCTCGGGCTAGAATGAGGTAATGGCGACGATCAATTTGCCCTGATTCGTAAGCAATTTTTGCGGCTTTTTGCATTGTCTGGCCCCGATCCGGCAACATCTGCTGCACACGATTCGACCAGCGCTCCTGCGGCATATCGAGCAGCTCTTCGCGCACCACGTCATCAAACACCATAAACTCACGTACCGCGACACGACCACCCGTCACACGCGGCACCAATGCCTGTGTAATAATCATGCGCAAGGTTTCCATCAGTGCGCCAGCGCGTTCGTTGCGCTCACCCGGCTCGAACACCGACACCATACGCCGCAAGGTCGAGGCAACCCCCATGGTGTGCGCCGTCGTATAGACCGCATGGCCGGTCTGGCCTGCCTCAATGGAGGCCGCGACGGTCTCCCGATCACGCGATTCGCCTACCAGAATGATGGCGGGCTTGCGACGCAGGGCGTTACGCACACCGGCGGCAAAATTGGGTAAGTGCCGGGGGATTTCAGTCTGGCTAACCAAACTCTGTGGATTGGTGATGGCATCGTAGGTGTATTCAATCGGCGCTTCGTAGGTCAACATCTTGCCACAGCCACCGTCGCGCTCGATCAGCATACGCATACCAGCTGCCAGCAGGGTTGACTTACCTGAACCGGTTGGTCCCGTCACACAGATCAACCCCTGACGCGGGGAGAAATTATCGATAATCTCTTGCTCAATGCCCAGATCCTTCATGGTCGGCGGCACGCTGGGCATCACGCGCATGGTAACCTGCGCGCCATCACGCCCCTTGGTCTGGATGGCGGTCATGTTAACGCGGAACCGGACCTTGGAAAAGCGATCGAGCCGGATTTCATAAGATAGATCAAGGTCCTTTGACGCCGCGAGCTTGGCTACCGCATCGACCCCGTAAAGCCGGGTCAGGATGGTGTTCATATCCGCCGGATCCAGCGGCTTTGCTGTCAGCGGATAAAGATAACCATGAATTTCACCATACGCCGGGCGGTCAGTCTGCAGCGTGATATCTGAGGCCTGATGCTGCACACAATACATGATAAGCTGATCGACATGCTCTTCCAACAAGCGCGGCGGCTCGGCCGGCCACGGCTCGATTTTCAACAGCTTACCGGATCCACCACCGCTCACGTCAGGCGGCCTTCATCAACGCGGAACCGGCTGCCAGCGCTCGGGGCGCGCCTGCAACTGGGACTGACCGGTAATGGACACCGCACGATCGCCAATCCGCATCTCGCCACCGCCGCCGGTGACACCCCGGTCCTGCTGCAGGGCGTAAGGGGCTGAAATCATGTTTTGCGCCAGCAAGGTGCGATAGCGTACCATACCGGTATAGTCACGCACCAGACGATCAAGATCAGACTGGAAAATCTCGTCACCCTGCTTATAGCCAGCCTCCCACCCTTGCGCCACCCACTTGGCCCAGGCAAGGCGCTCCTCTTCACTGCGCGGCAACAGAACATCGGGCGGCGGAGCGACCTTGCCCCAGTCACGCTCAAGGTAGGTACGCCACTCACGCGCGGCCGTAACGATACGCGCTTCGCGGCCAATTTTGTAAATCGTATCGGCGATTGCTGCTTCCTGACCATCACCGGCGACGATGATGTTCTGCTGGGCTTCCGTCACAATCGGTGGCTCGATCATGAAGCCAGACGGGGCAGCGATAAGAAGAGCATTGAAGTTATAGGTGCGGTCAAGGTCACCTGCTTTGCGATCAAGCGATTGGCGGATTTCCCATGTACGGCGGGCCAGACCCCCGCGCGCCCCGTAGGACAGCGCCGCTTCCTTCATCGCATCCATGTGCATCTTGCGAGCCGCGTTCTTGGCCGGATCCCCACCCTCGCCGCGCTCGTTCATCAGCGCATCAAGACCTTCAGGGGTGCCCTCATCTTTGGCCGGGGCTTGCTGAACCTCGAAGCCGTCGTCAGGCAACGGCTCGACACTGGTCGGCGTATCGCCATTCAGGGCGTTACGCTGCTGATCCGGACGCTCCATCCGGTCGCCACCGGTATCAGCCCCAACTGGAGCGGATGCCAGAAACAGAGCAAGAAAAACGAGAGCTGGCTTAACGGCCGGTATCAGGCGCATAACGCACTTCCACGACTTTGTTGCGAGAATCCAAAACCAGATCAGCCCGGCCTGCGCCCTGCAGACCGATGTTGCGCATCACATCGACAAAGGGCTGCTGCTTCGCATCAACAAGCACAACAATCGGCGTGGCCGGGGCCTTGCCAATGACGCGGAATTTATACTTCACACGCTCAGCCATCACGCTCAAGGCGTTTTCCCACGGACCGCGCCACTGCATGGTAATCAGTAATCGCAGTTCCGGCGGCACATCGCTGACGACCGGCGTATACAGCTCGGGCGTCCGGGCCTGCTCAATGGAGGCGAGCGTTTCGACCGCGGTGGCTGTGCGTTGCGCCGCTTCGGCCAGACGAGCAGAAATCTCCACCTCGCTGGGAGTATTGCCAAAATCGGCAGACACCACGGTCTGATCGACCGGGCGGCTGGACTTGACCGACGAGCAGCCAGTAACGGCCAGCACGAGAAGGGGAAGAATGAGAGAGTAGCGAGCGCGTGTCATGGTGGACCCAACCGTCCTTCTGAAAACAAACATGCCATCCGTTGTAGCGGATAGATTCTGGCAAGACAATAGCTTACCGCAAGGAGGAAGGGGGAGAAATTAGATCAAACACCGCTAAAATTGTCTGCTGTGCGGCGTTAAAGTTGTTATCTGAGGCGATATACAGGCGAATTGCACCATCTGGCGCACGTCCCGCGGCCAAGGCCTCAAAATTCTCGGTAATAAGCGGACTCGCCAAACGGGCGATTTCCTCACCCTCCAAAAGCTGGCCGGGCTTGATCTGATCGGCTTTGACGCGCACCAGACGGGACTGGAAATTAAAGAAGAGATTAAAGCCGCGCTCCAACACCAGCAAGTCGCCATCGGGCAGCAGCGTGGCGTCACTTGGCACCATCGTCAGCGCTGAGCGATACGTCAGATCCGACCAGTGGCCATCCTGCCACAGCCACGCTGGATGCGTGGTCCCATCTGTTGAGGCCTCTGCGATCGCCAGCAAACGCCCCTGCCCCAAATTCACCAGCGCCTCAAAGCCAAGATTGGACGGAAGGGCTGACCATTCGGGTACCGCTGGCCATGCCACCGGCACCTGCTGCAACCCGGCCGGTCCGTCCGAAAAGTGCATAATCCGGTGGGTGCGCTCATATCCCACCAGCCAGCCATCCTCCCAACGCGTCAAGGATTCGGAATCAAAGCGGGCGCGGGTTTTGGGCGGTTTGCCCGTATCATCCAGCAGTGCCGCCCCTTTGTCCGGAACGGCAGCTATCAGCTGACCCTGCTGATCCCAGGTTAAGGTTAGACGAAATGCCCGGCTGACATCCGAGACAGCCAGCAACTCCTTATTCTCCTCAAGAACTGCCAAGGCTGACAGCCCGCCGAACTTGCCTTTGCCGGGAGGAATGGTGACAGCCCCACGAAACTGAAGCGCACCCACGGTGTGCACGGACGCATCGGTACGATTGAGCGGCAGCACCTCTGCCTGCCCCACGGCAGGCAGAACCAAAAGAGAGGCACAGAACAAAAGCTTACGCATCATTCCCCATCTGCGGGTGCTACAAAGGCTGCCATCACCTGTTTGGCCGCGCTATGGTCAAAGCTTATCGTGAGTTTATCGCCATCCACCTGCGTCACGGTGCCATAGCCGAATTTATCGTGAAACACGCGCTGACCCGAGCTGTAGGCCTGTGCGCGACGCGTGACAGACACAGCGCGGGCGGGCGGGTTATAGCTAAAATTGGTACGCTCGCCAAAACCGCTACCATACCCACTGTTGGTGGCCCAGCGTCCATAGCCATCAGCAAACATACCCCGGCTGGTTTCACTCATAATATGTTCTTTTGGTAATTCGGCGACAAAGCGGCTGGGCAGCGCATCTTCCCACTGGCCGTGAATGCGGCGCCGCGCTGTATAGCCCACATAAGCTTTTTTACGGGCGCGAGTGAGACCGACATAGGCCAAGCGCCGCTCCTCCTGCAGGGCGCGCTCACCACTTTCATCGAGCGAGCGGGAGCTAGGAAATATCCCCTCCTCCCAACCGGGCAGGAACACCACATCAAACTCAAGGCCTTTGGCCGCGTGCAGCGTCATCAACGTGACCGCCTCATTACCTGCGCCTTCCACTTGCTCCATCACCAGACTGACATGCTCAAGAAAAGCAGCCAGAGTATCAAACTCAGCCATGGCGCTGATGAGTTCCTTAAGGTTCTCCAGCCGCCCCGGTGCTTCGGGCGATTTATCCTGCTGCCACATGGTGGTATAACCACTTTCATCAAGCACCATGCCCGCCACCTGTGGATGGGCGATGGTTTGCAACTGATTACGCCAGCGCAGAAAATCCTCAATGAGGCCGCGCAAGGTGGAGCGTACCTTTGGCTTCAGGTCTTCCGTCTCGACCAGCCGGGCGATTGCTTCAAACAGCGGCACTCCTAAAGCCCGCGCCGCCGTATGGAGCTGCTGCACTGTGGCGGGGCCAATGCCGCGTTTGGGCGTATTGAGGATGCGCTCGAACGCCAGATCATCAGCGCCCTGATGCAGCACCCGCAAATAGGCCAACGCATCACGAATTTCCTGCCGCTCATAGAAGCGTGGCCCGCCAATCACACGATAGGGAATACCCAAAGTGAGTAACCGCTCTTCAAATTCGCGGGTCTGGAAGCTAGCCCGCACCAGAATGGCAATCTGTGCGGCGGGGATGCCCTTGCGTTGCGCAGCCTCAATCTCATCACCCACCCAGCGAGCTTCTTCTTCGCTATCCCACAAACCGCGTACCTGTACCTTTTCACCTTCTTCGGCAGCGGTCCACAGGGTTTTACCTAAACGCTCGCGGTTACGCGCGATCAGTCCGCCTGCGGCACCCAGAATATGCCCGGTCGAACGGTAATTCTGTTCAAGGCGGATGATCTGCGCACCGGGAAAATCCTGCTCGAACTTGAGGATATTGCCCACCTCGGCACCGCGCCAGCCATAGATCGACTGGTCATCGTCCCCCACGCAGCAGATGTTACGCGCACCCTGCGCCAACAAGCGCAGCCACAGATACTGGCCGACATTGGTATCCTGATATTCATCGACAAGAATGTATTTAAAGCGCTGCTGGTATTGTGCGAGAATCTCGGGCCGGGTGCGGAAGATCGTGAGGTTATGCAACAGCAAGTCGCCAAAATCGGCCGCATTAAGCGTTTTAAGCCGATCCTGATAGGCGCGGTAAAGCGTGAGAATTTTACCCTCCCCGCCGCCTGTCACCCGCTCCGGCTCCTCGCCGCGATCTTTCCATTTCTGGATGATGCCTAGCACGGCCTTGGCCGGAAAGCGCTGATCGTCAATCCCGCTGCCATCCATCAACTGTTTGATGAGGCGGAGCTGATCATCGGCGTCCAGAATGGTGAAATTGTCATGCAGCCCCACCACCTCGGCATGGCGGCGCAGAATACGCGCCGCCAAGGCGTGAAACGTGCCGAGCCACCAGCCCTCGACCGAGGCTCCGATGAGGTGTGCCACACGCTCGCGCATTTCACCCGCTGCCTTATTGGTAAAGGTCACCGCCAGAATTTCATAGGGCGAGACGCGGCGGCTGATGAGCAGATGAGCAAGGCGCGTGGTGAGCACACGTGTTTTACCCGTGCCGGCGCCGGCCAGCACCAGCACCGGGCCGTCAAGCGCCTCTACCGCCGCGCGTTGGGGCGGGTTCAGGCTGGCAAGATAGGAGGCGTCAGGTGATGTCATGGCAAGGGCGGCACTCATGCCCTGTCATAGAACAATTGGTAAACGGAATCCAGAGGCCCCGATAAGAGTGACATAGCTAAAATGTGTTGCAATCTTTCCCGCTTTTTAAGCAACATCAACGAAGCTTAAGAGATGGCTGATCCCACGGAGTCCTGTTCGGTCCTTCATCGCGCTCTTGCCTGGCTTATCAAGAAGCCGGTAACCAGTTTCTGTTTGCCCGCGGTTGATCAGCATGGCGCAACGGAGAGTCTGCCGTTGGAACTGCGGACGCGCGGCTATATCGCGGGGGCCAAAGACAAGGTTGAGTGCGAGAGCCTCGCCACCAGCTTGCTTGAGGTGCGCGATATCCTTCCCGGTCAAAACACTCGGCAGGATTTCAGCTGCGTGAAAACCGAAACCGGCGAACCGATTGCCCTGTTTGCGGTCGAGAAAAGCTGCCCACCCCCCAAAAACGGCACAACCGGCGAATGCAGCGTTAAAGTTGTGCCCAAGCCCTTAAAGCCCGGCTAATCCTTAACGCGATCTGTCATCAAAGCTTCACACACCTTGGCCCTGTACTTCGCTAAGGTATCTTCAGCGCTGCCCTTCAGCGCAAAGGAGTAATCATGATGGATATTCGCCCCAATGTTTTGTTCAACGCCTGCGTCGCGGGTGTGGCGGCGCTGCTGATAGGAAATACTGCTTACGCAGGTCCTAACCCGCCGCCCTATACTATCCCAACATCGAAAGCAGAGAAGGAAAAAATCACCAGCGCTGGCTATCTTGCTGGAAATGTCGATGCCCGCTCAGCCATGTATGCGGGAGCCGAAAATATCAACTCTCTTGAAGCCTGCAAAAATTTCGGACTGGCGATCGTAAGCAACTATTACGGCCCTTATCCGCAGGGTGGTGTTTTAATGTGCTTCAACAGCGACAAAAACGTGATTGCCAAATTCAATTGTCGTGGAACTGAAACGAGTATGGGCAAAATCGCTTCAGCCGCACAGTGTGTGCCTGTAAAACTAGACTAAAAATACTTCGTCTTCGTGCGATGCAGCACCAAGGGGGATGGTGATGGAGCTGGAGTAAAGTCTAGAGAGATGGTCCATTCGGTCGATTATCACGAGAGCAAACAACATAAGATGCAGCAATAGCACCTGCTCCACAGGCCAGATCAATCCAATCAAAAGAGCGTCGCGGCAGCGTCGACTGCAATAACTCCCATGTTGTAAGGACGGTACCCGAAACCACTGCAGCGATGCCTGCGGCATTCTCTGAAGTACTACTGGCTAACCGGTTAAACCTCCCCACTGTCTGGCTTGCTGATTTGGCAAGACTTGCGGCGCTGGAAAAAAGAAGACAGCCGATAGCGCTCAATGACCCGGCCCCTGCCGTACTACCCATATGGTGGCGCATATGGCGGCCGTATTCACCAAAAGCAGCGCCATACCACGCCTCGTCTATCAGTCCCTGCCGACCCAGCATTGAAAGTGTGTAAATTGCCGTACACCCGAGCAAATAAGCGACCAGATTATTTCCCGGCTCTGAGGGCGGAGTGCATTTTAAAACGCTAGACATTATAGGAGTGTATAATCTCATGCTCACTAGCAGCAAGAAAAATCAGTCGCATTAACCTTAATCAAACCGAAAAATACTTCGCCTTCGGATGGTGCAGCACCAGCGCGGAAGTTGATTGCTCGGGGTGAAGCTGGAATCCTTCAGAGATGTCCACCCCAATACGCCCGGCCCCAAGCAGCCTGAGGATCGGTACCTGATCTTCAAGGTTCGGGCAGGCAGGATAGCCAAAGGAGTAGCGGCTGCCGCGATAGTTCTGTTGCAGCATCTTGTCCATCTCGCGCGCGTCTTCGCCAGCAAAGCCCAACTCGGCGCGAATACGCTTATGAGTATATTCGGCCAGTGCTTCGGTCAGCTCAACGCCCAAGCCGTGCAGGTAGAGATAGTCCTGATATCTGTTCTGCTCAAACCAGTCGCGAGCCACATCGGCCACTTTCTGCCCCATGGTGACGACCTGAAAGCCGATCACATCGCGCTCGCCATCCGTAATATCGCGCACATAATCGGCAATGCTTAGCCGCTGCCCCTCGGCCTGACGCGGCAGGGTAAAGCGAGCCACTTCCTTCTCACGCTCGAAAATCACTAGATCATCGCCCTGCCCTGCACACTGCCAGAAGCCATAAACCGCCTGCGGCTGTAAAATACCCTCGGCCATGCAGCGCTCGAGCAAGCCTGTCAAAATAGGTTTCAGCTCGCGCTGCGCCCACGCCAGATAGTCCTCAAAGCTCTTACCATCTTTACGATAGCCCCACTGGAGCTGATAAAGCATCCGCTCGTTCAGGTAAGGCAATAGTGCCTTGGGCGAGATCTGCTCGACCAACCGGGCACCCCAGAATGGTGGCACAGGAATATCCACGCGATTAGCGATGCGACGCGCGCGCGCCTCATCGACACTTAGCGGAGCAGCTTGTGTTGCCTGCCCCAGTATCCGCGTGGTGTTCTTGGGCTTGTGGCTACGCTTGGCCTGAAGCGCGGCCAGATAGGCATCAAAGCTGCCCGTCACTACCTTATCCATCAGAGCGAGACCATCAAACGCATCGCGGGCATACGCCACACGCCCACTCTCATAGGCGCCGACACAATCCTCTTCCACAAACGCACGAGTAAGCGCGGCACCACCAAGCAGCACCGGTACCTGCACCTTTTCGCGCGTCAGCTCCTCCAGATTTTCCTTCATGATGACGGTGGACTTCACCAGTAGGCCGCTCATCCCCACCGCATCAGCCTTGTGCTCGCGCACCGCCGCCAGGATATTGCTGAGCGGCTGCTTGATGCCCAGATTAATGACACGATAGCCATTATTGGTGAGAATGATATCGACCAGATTCTTGCCAATATCATGCACATCGCCCTTCACCGTAGCCAGTACGATCGTGCCTTTGTGCGTGCCCGCTGCCTTTTCCATAAAGGGCTCAAGATAGGCCACCGCCGCTTTCATGGTTTCGGCCGACTGCAAGACAAACGGCAGTTGCATCTTGCCCGCACCAAACAGTTCGCCCACCACTTTCATACCGTCAAGCAGCAGGGTGTTGATGATGTCGAGCGGGGTGTAGCGCTGCATCGCCTGCGCCAGCTCATCCTCCAGACCAACACGATCCCCATCAATAATACGGTCTTTCAGGCGCTGTTCAATTGTTTCGGCGCGCTGTTTCTTCTGCGTTGCATCGACTTTACGGTCCGCAAACAGTGCCAGCAGTTGTTGCAGCGGATCATAGCCCTCAGTGCGGCGATCAAAAATCAGGTCTTCCGCAACCTTTACTTCTTCAGGTGCAATCTTGTGCAGCGGCATGATCTTGCTGGCATGAACAATTGCGCCGGTCAGTCCCTGCCGTTGCGCCAAATCCAGCATCACCGAGTTCAACACATGCCGCGCGGCCGGGTTGAGGCCAAAAGAGATATTGGACAGACCCAGAATGATCTGCACGTCGGGCAGGGCCTCACGAATGAGCTTGATGCCCTCTAGCGTCCACTGGCCGAGTTTGCGATCATCCTCGTTGCCCGTCGCAATGGTAAAGGTGAGCGGGTCGATCAGTAGGTCGTGATCGGGCAGGCCATGGGCATGAGCAAAGTTATGCAGCCGCTTGGCAATTGCCAGTTTGCGCTCCGGCGTCTTGGCCATGCCTTCTTCGTCAATGGTCAGCGCAATCACCGCTGCGCCATGCTTCTTGGCTAGCTTCAGACGCGCGGACGCTGGCTCTTCCCCATCCTCAAAGTTGATGGAATTGATGATGGCCTTGCCGCCATAGAGCGGCAGGGCAGCTTCCAATACTTTAAGCTCGGTTGAATCGATCACCAGCGGTGCGGTAACGGCTTTGGCCAGACGCGGCACCACCGCACACATATCGGCCACTTCATCGCGCCCGACAAACGCCGTACACAGATCAAGCGCATTGCTGCCTTCGCGCACCTGCTCGCGTGCCATCTCCACGCAACCATCCCAGTCCTGCGCCTCTTGCAACTCGCGCCATTTCTTGGAGCCGTTGGCGTTGCAGCGTTCGCCAATCGAAAAAAAGCTGTTTTCCTGCGCGAGGGCAACCTGACTGTAGAGGGAGGCTACTGAGGGCACCCAGTGCACCGTGCGCTGTTTGACGGCGGGGCGACCCTGCGGCTCAAGCCGTCGCAACATGGTATCCAGCGCAGCAATATGCGTTGGCGTCGTCCCGCAACACCCACCTATCAGATGCACGCCATCCTCGCGAATAAACCGTTCCTGCCATTTGGTCAGTTCGTCAGGCGTCAGCGGATAATGCGACTTTCCGTTGACCAATTCCGGCAATCCGGCGTTGGGCTGTACACTGATCAGCCCCGGCCAGTTCTGCCCCAGCCACTGCACATGTTCGGCCATCTCCTGCGGGCCGGTGGCGCAATTTAGCCCGAGTAGTGGCACATCCAGCGCCTGTACCACAGT
Source organism: Micavibrio sp. UBA2400 (assembly GCA_002343265.1). Classification (GTDB taxonomy): domain Bacteria; phylum Pseudomonadota; class Alphaproteobacteria; order UBA2400; family UBA2400; genus UBA2400. Next base: position 21,222 of record DDSC01000035.1, on the reverse strand, counting down.
GGCCGCTGCCGCAATATCGGCGCCCACCAGCAACGTACCCGTAGTTTCGACCGTCACTTGGACAAAGATGGGAACCGCGCGTCCAGCCAGCGTGATAGCCGCCTTTGCCCCATTCACTGCGGCCTTGATTTGTAGCGGGTCCTGACAGGTTTCGATCAATAGCGCATCCACTCCACCCGCGATCAGGCCATGGGCTTGAACTGTGAGCGCCTCTTCAAGCGGCTGGTAAGCAATATGGCCCAGCGTGGGCAGCTTGGTACCAGGACCGATGGAGCCAAGGACATAGCGGGGACGGCCATCGCTAAACCCTTCCATCGCTTCACGCGCCAGTTCAGCAGCGCGTGTGTTCAGCTCAAACGCCTTGTCACCAAGATCAAACTCGCCCAACGTGATGGGCGAAGCGCCAAAACTGTTGGTCTCCACCATATCGGCGCCCGCCGCGAAATAGCTGCGGTGGATCTCCCGCACAAGATCAGGCCGTGACAGACACAGAATATCGGTGCAATTTTCCTTACCCCAATAATCCGTGGTGACATCAAGGGTCATATTCTGTACCAGCACACCCATACCGCCGTCACACAGCAGCACACGCTCACGCAGGGCCTCGAGAAGTTTGCTCATGGATTACACATATAGCAGAAGAATGAATGAGGGGTCAGAGATGCGTACGCTGCGGCTGGGGCATGCGCGCGGCAGGCTGCCCCACCCCGATCGCGGCACAAATTCCCGCCACCAGTTCAGCCCGGTTGAGGGTGTAGAAGTGAAAATGCTCCACCCCACCGGCACGCAGCTCCAGGCATTGCTCACTGGCCACCTCAATGGCGGTGTGCTGACGCACCAGCTGCGGGGCGGTATCGTGATCGGCAAACAGACGGTCATACTCGTCCGGCATGGCTGCGCCACATTTGCGAGAAAATTCCTTGGCTTTGGCAAAACTGCCAATCGGTAGAATGCCCGGAACAATCGGCACCATAATTCCGGCCGCTTTGGCGCGATCACGAAAGCGGAAGAACGCTTCATTTTTAAAAAAGAATTGGGTAATGGCACGGGTGGCACCCGCGTCAATCTTGCGTTTGAGACTATCGAGATCGGCTTGTAGCGATAGCGCTGCCGGGTGCCCCTCGGGATAAGCTCCCACACTTAACTCAAACGGATGCAGCGCGCGCAAGCCCGCCACCAGATCGGCGGCATAGGCATACCCGTCGACCTGCGGCGTGTAGGGCGCCTCCATACCACCAGGGGGGTCACCCCGTAGCGGAACAATATGCCGGATGCCCGCCTGCCAGTAACTTTCGGCGATGGCGTTGATCTCGGCCCGGCTGGCACCGATACAAGTGAGGTGTGCTGCTGCCGTGAGCCCATGATCGCGCTGCAAGCGGGTCACAATATCATGGGTCCGTGCCCGTGTGCTGCCCCCTGCGCCGTAGGTGACGGAGACAAATTTCGGCTTCAGCGGGGCAAGAATCTCGACGGCATGCCACAGGCTATGCTCTAACGACTCCGTCTTGGGCGGAAAAAATTCAAAACTGACAGCGGGCGGCGCACTCATCGGCGGGTAGATAATCTGAATCTAGACTGCGAAGCCAGCCCTTTTATGACGGACGATTATTCGTCCCCGGCCGCATATATTTTTGAGTTGACGTCAGGGCTGCCGCGATACCAATAGCCGCGAGCACCGGCAGGCAGGCCAAACCACCTAAGAGAAAAGCAAAGTGTACTGCCGGACGGAGCTCGCGTGTGGTCCGGCGCAAATGAAAGAAGGCAACAGTTGGCGGTACAGCATAAGCCTGTTCAGGTATGGCGGACTTAGGAGTGCTCATACCCTGAAACCTAGTTTGTTTTTGTATTCGCTGCAAACATATCCGACACAACCAGCCTGCTTATGCGTTATTTTTGCAACAGTTATAAGCGGAGTCAAATCTGGTCATGGGACTCACAAGGAATCAGATGGGAATCCTCAGGCCAGCCACTATAAACGAAAACCGAAGCGGATCGCGCAGTTAGGTGAGCTTTTGTTCCCCCGGTAAGGATTAAGCAAGCAGACTGTGTGTATAAGGTTAAGAGCAACAGTTGAACGTTAAGGATCTCACCGAGGACATGATGATGACCCTGCCCCACACCTTGCGTAATGTACTTCTCGCCGTGTCTGTTCTCGCTCTCTCGGCGTGTGCGAGTACCAAGGCCGACTACAGTGAAGTCCACGACCCGCTTGAAGGTTTTAACCGCGCGATCTACGGGGTTAATGAAGCGGCTGACATTCTGCTGATCGGTCCGGCATCGACCATTTACCGCGAAGCGGTACCCGAACCGATTCAGGGTGTGGTCCGCAATTTCGTCCGCAACCTTGAAATGCCGATCATCGCCCTGAACAAGCTCCTGCAGGGCAACTTTGACGGCTTTGGTGTGGCTATGGGCCGTTTCCTAGTCAACACGACAGCGGGTGTCGCCGGCTTGGCGGACGTGGCCACCGGGGCGGGCCTCCCCTATCAGGATACCGATTTTGGCGTGACTCTCGCCAGCTGGGGCATGGATCCGGCGTTCTATCTGGTACTGCCGCTGGTCGGCCCATCCTCACTGCGTGACGGCCTTGGCCGTGGGGTTGACTGGCTAGCCGACCCAATCCGCATTGCAGCCGCCAACAATGAGTTGAGCACCGAGCTGTTCGCGGCCAACAGCCTGCGGGTTCTGGATACTCGCGCCAGCTTTGATGCGGCAATTCGCGACACGCGCCGCAACTCGATTGACAGCTATGCTGCCTTTAGAAGCCTGTATACCCAGCACCGTGCAGCCGAGATCACCAAACAGCTTGGCCCCGGTCACTGATATAAGCGGGCAAGAGGCGAGATGTGAGGGATTGAGACGTGATGCGTGTGTTGGCCTTTCTATCCTTGCTGGTCCTGTTGCTGACGGCCACTCCCCCGGCCCACGCGGCTACTCCGGATAAATCCCGCGCTCTGATCGAAACCATGGCCCAAGACGCCATTTCGACACTAGCCTTGCCCGACAAGACCCCAGCCCAGATTGAGGAAAAATTCCGCACCATCCTCAATACCAGTTTCGACTTTGAGGCGATTGCCCGTTTTGTACTTGGCCGCTACTGGCGCGTTGCGACACCGGAACAGCAGGCTGAATACACCAAACTGTTTGAAGCCTATGTGGTGGGGGTCTATGCCAACCGCTTTCAGGCCTACTCGGGTGAAACCATCAACGTTACGGGCGTGCGTATGGATGGGGAAACCGCTCTGGTCACCAGCCAGATCAACCTGACGGGCGGCCGCCCCCCCGTGGTGGTCGACTGGAAAGTCACCGATGGACCGGATGGCAAACCGCGCGTGACCGATGTGATCATCGAGCAGGTCAGCATGAGCCTGACCCAGCGTTCGGAGTTTGCCAGCATCATCGCCAACGGTAGCGGCAAGGTTGAAACCCTGCTCGCCCAACTCCGCGCCCGCACCGCAGGAAAGACCAGCACCGCCAACGCGGGCAGCAAGTCACCGGGCTGAATTAGAGTAGCTAGATAGTTATAGACAAGTTCTCTCCCAATCTTATTGTACTGGCTATGCAGATCCCCCCCCCCCTCAACTTTTAGGCGCGCCTTCAGCCTTATCGAGGCAGCTTTTGTCTTGGGAGTTATCGGCCTTGTCATCGGCGGGATCTGGGCGGCAGCATCAAGTGTGATGGAAGCTAATCGTTGGAAACAGACCGAGGAAGGCTGGTTATATTATATTGATGTGATTGCCACCAAATTCCCCGCCTCTCTTATGTCCTCAGGACCTATCGCAGTCGATCTAAACTATACTCTAGGTAGATCCATAGCTCTTCCTGCAGGCTGGTCGTATAGCACGACTGGCTTTCCAGTAGACCCTTATGGCAAAAGATTGAATATACAATTACAACCAAGTTTGGGAACTTTTTATATGGGACATTCGTCAGGGTCATCAATTGACGCACCTCACTGTATTAAACTTTATCGCCTTATTTTAGGGAAACTATTTGATAAGCTGATTACGCCAACATACTTCACAGCAGTAGGAACTGGACCAAGCGGAGCCTGTACGCTCCACCGAACAAATTTAAATGACTATACAGACGGAACGTATACGACAAAATGTTGCCCAACTACTGCGCTCGCATTTTATGCCAAACTTCCAAACTAAGATCAAAGTTGACATAATCGTTCTCTTTCGCTTTTTCAGCTAACAATTCATTTTATGCACAACTATCAAGTGAATAGAGCTTGAACTTCATTGAGTCGACTTTGATCCATTAACAAAACTGCCTACTCTACCGTCAGAGACCGATTTTATTATTTTGACCGGGCATTATAAGCCGCTGTCCATGTATATCGAGACACCCGTACTGGTCAAGAAAGCTCTGAATAAATCGCGCGGCAAGCTCGGTTGACTGCGCCGCATCGATGCCGGCAATTTTCCGCTCATGTCCAAATAACTGCGGCTCTGTCTTAACGATAGAATAGTAATTGCCATCACTGCTCAATTGAGGTGGGTACTGGTAGACAGTCAGCGATACTCGCTCTCCCTCTGTCTTGGGCAAGTAACCTGAGATGGTGTACAGCGGAGTAGGGTTTAGTTCCATGTATTTAAGGGTGGCAGAGGTTTCCTTTGGATACAAGCCGCATAACGCTGTACGGCTGACTCGATACACCTCGCCGCTGCCGCCGCCCCTCGTGCGCGACCAACGGCATTGCATGTAGGCATATCAATTTCATAATGAAGCTTATCGCAATCATCTTGTGGATGATTGGCGTTCTCTTGAACAACCCTCTTCCCCCGCTCGGTAGCGCTGAGGCCCTCATTCTGGTGGGTCAGGATCGCCTGATGGGCGTCAGGGCTGGAGTTAACGATCCAGTCCTGCAACTGCTGCCAGTTCTGCTGGATGTCCAGTCCGATCGCGCCGAGTGCTCCCATCAGCAGGCCCGCGGTCGCAGGTTGCAAAAGCAGTCCGCCGGCCGGAGAGGCGCTCTGCCCCGGCGGATTGGTCACCTCTGGTGGAAGGCCATGACGCCCTCCTGGCCCCGTGGCATCACCCGGCGAAACTGAGGATGGGAGCAGAACCAGCGGATGGATTCGGCAATCACCATCGGTATAGTAGGCGCTGCGCGTATCGGTCAGTATGATGCTGAACCGCGGCACCACGCGCACAGGGGCCACGCCTCGCCGCAGCCCGCATTGCAGCAGACCATAAAACCCTGCGGCCTCCGGTGCGCCACGCGGTTCTGGTGCGAGTAGGCCACGTCGGGTGGCCCAGTCGGCCGGAAGCGTGGAGCCGGAACGCGGTGTGGCAAGCGCCGTTGTGCGCAACGTCTGCTGCGCCTTGATTCCTAGCGTCAGATCGGCGGGCAAACGGATACCCATACGCGCATCGCCATCCACGGGCCGTGCGGGAAGTCCCGCACCGAGCGACTGTCCACGCAAATATGCCCCGGCATAGGGGTTGAGCTGAGCCAGCTGATCGACCAGTTCGCGGGGCGAGCCCGGATCGGCGGGGGCGATCTGCACCAATGGCTCCAGCTTACAGTCCGGCCTGACTTGATAGAGGGTGCGGGTGTCAAAAATCAGCCCCTCACCCGGCTGAGCACTAATGCGGCTGGAGAAGAGACATGTCAGGGTGTAGCCGCGCCGCTCCTGCCGCGCCGTGATATCGCTGATGTCACGCGCCGCGGGAAGACCCTCTAGGGCAATCGGTAGGGACGCCTGCCCACTGGCCAGTGCAGCGAACGAAAGTGTAACAGCCCCAAGGCACGGCTTGCGCAACATGATCTATCCCCCTACACCTGCTTAGCAAATGCGCTAGCGCTGGTGCAAGCGTTGCTGTAACTCCTTGCACGCACAGACTTTTTCGCTATGGTGGCCGTAGAGAACAACAACTACCCAAGGAGTACACAATGAGCATGGTTTCGGAGTTCAAGGCCTTTATCAGCCGTGGCAACGTGGTCGATCTGGCAGTCGGTATTATCATGGGCGCGGCGTTTACTGCGATTGTCACGTCGCTGGTGCAGGACGTCATCATGCCACCAGTTGGCTGGATTATGGGTGGGCTGGATTTCAGCAACCTGTTCCTCGCATTACCGGACAAGCTGGCCCTGCCGGGAACAGACGGTGCCGCGATCAAAACCTACACCACACTCAAGGCCGCGCAGGAAGCCGGGGTTGTCACCATCAACTACGGTGTCTTTCTCAATGCCATTATCAAATTCCTGATCGTCAGCTGGGCGGTGTTCTGGCTGGTCAAACTGGTGAACAAGGTCAAGAAGGCGGAAGAGGCCAAGCCCGCCGCTCCGGCTGCCGAGATCGTGCTGCTCACGGAAATCCGCGATCTGCTCAAGAAGTAACGCCCAGATCGGCGTAAACAGAAAGGGCCGGAGTCACCTCCGGCCCTTTTGTATTATTAGGTGCACGCGACTTAGAAGCGATAGCCAACGCCAACGCCGATGATCCACGGATCAATCTTCACATCCTTCACGCGCAGCGAGCCGGTAACGGCCTCCGGACGCAGGAACAGCTTCTTGACGTCAAGGTTGAGTGACCACGGACCGCTGAGCTGATAGTCAACACCAGCCTGCAGGGCCAAGCCAAAGCTGTTGCGGACGTCAAACCCTGCCAAACCGCCACCCTCACCGTAGAAAATGGTGTAGTTCACACCGGCACCAACATAGGGACTGATCTGGCTGTCCGGCAGCGGATGGTATTGTACCGTCAACGTGGGCGGCAGCAGCCAGACGTCACCGACATCAACATTACCGGTCGCCTTGACGGTATGCGGCGTGGTAGCCAAGATCAGCTCGGTAGCAATAGTCTTGGTCCAGAAGTAGGTGAAATCAAGTTCAGGGATGATGGTGTTGGTGATATTGCTGACATCAAGGCCGGTGTCGGTGCCCGAACCACGGTTCAGTACATTACCGCCATCCATCGGCACCACCGCGGCAACACGGCCACGCGCCAGCCAGTCACCCGCTTCCTTGGTCTTGAAGTCAGCCGCCCCGGCGGGCACGGCGACAAGTGCAGTCAGAAGGGCTAAGGCAGAAACGAGAGATACACGCATAACAAGCTCCATTTGGTAAGATCAAACTGCGGGCACAATACAGGATGCCAAACGCCGTTGACCAGCATGAAGAAAGACCTGTTTTTCCTATCTTTCTTAACGTTACCGCAACGCAACAATAAGACTCGACAGGTCCCAAACATCAGGACTTATTATGTACGAATTACGGCTGTGCACAAATTTGCCAAATAAAATCGGCATGATACGCACGGTCGGCGCGCATGGTTTCTTCTAGCCGACAGCGCTCGGTCACCCGGCGCTGGGTCGAGGGCGGCAGGCTTGCATCCCGCACCGCTTGATACAGGATGCCAAGCAGCCGCTCACTGCCTACAGCTGCCAGAACCGAAGCACCCGTCACCACATCCCCCGGCTTAGGGCCACCTGTCTCGTGCAGATAGACGTGCACCACCTGCTCGGCGATACGACCTTGGGTTTGTTGCCGTAACCGCGCTAGCACCGGCGCATGGCGATCGCCCAAGAGGGCATAGTAGTCACCGCAACGAAGCCTGATCTGCTCGGCTTTGGCTGCATCAGCAACTGGTCGGCTCCAGCGGATGACGCACTCGTCATAGCTGTAGGGCCAATCCTTGGGCGGCACATCCTTGTACTGCGCCTCAACAAGATAAACGGCAGCGGCAGCCCAGAACACCAACGAGACCAGCGTCACCCAACCGAACAGGCGCCGTAGCCATTTCATGACTAGGCCGCGATCTTACGATACTTGATGCGGTGCGGGTTAACTGCATCCTCACCCAGACGACGTTTTTTATCTTCCTCATAAGCCTCAAAATTGCCTTCAAACCATTCGACATGACTGTCGCCTTCAAAGGCCAGAATATGGGTGGCGATGCGATCAAGGAACCAGCGATCATGCGAGGTGATGACAACGCAGCCGGGGAAGTTGCTGAGCGCTTCTTCCAGCGCACGCAGCGTATCCACATCCAGATCATTGGTCGGCTCGTCAAGGAACAGAACGTTGGCACCGCTCTTGAGCATTTTGGCCAGATGCACACGGTTGCGCTCACCGCCCGAAAGCTGCCCCACCTTCTTCTGCTGATCCGGCCCCTTGAAGTTGAATGAGCCGACATAGGCACGGCTGGGCATCTCGCGCTTGCCCAGCTGGATCATGTCATTGCCATCCGAGATTTCTTCCCACACGGTCTTGCCAGCGTTCAGGCTGTCGCGGCTCTGATCGACATAGCCTAGCACCGTGGTATCGCCAAAGCGAATGGTGCCTGCGTCGGGCTTTTCCTGCTTGGTCAGCATCTTGAACAAGGTAGTTTTACCCGCACCGTTGGGGCCAATCACACCGACAATACCTGCCGGGGGGAGCTTGAACGACAGATCATCAATCAACAACCGATCGCCAAAGCCCTTCTTGAGGCCGGTAACCTCAATGACCAAATCACCCAGACGCGGCGGGGTGGGGATGATGATCTGAGCGCTGCCTTCCTGCTGGTTCTGGCTGGCGGCCAACAATTCTTCATACGCCTTGAGACGAGCCTTGCTCTTGGCCTGACGAGCCTTGGGCGAAGCGCGGACCCACTCCAGCTCTTGTGCCAATGCCTTCTGGCGGTTGCTCTCGGCGTTTTCTTCCTGCTCAAGGCGCTTTTGCTTCTGCACAATCCACGCGCTGTAGTTGCCCTCGTAGGGAATGCCCTGCCCGCGGTCCAGCTCCAGGATCCAGCCGGTGACATTATCAAGGAAGTAGCGGTCGTGCGTAATCATGACGACGGAGCCCTTGTACTCGCGCAAGGTGCGCTCCAGCCATGCCACGCTCTCGGCGTCCAGATGGTTGGTCGGCTCGTCAAGCAGCAGCAGATCGGGCTTGCTGAGCAGCAGGCGGGCTAGCGCCACGCGGCGCTTTTCACCGCCCGAAAGCTTCTCCACACCACTATCGCCCGGCGGGCAGCGCAGCGCATCCATGGCAATCTCAATGGTGCGGTCGAGATCCCACGCATCGGCGGCGTCAATCTGGGTCTGCAATTCGGCCTGCTCGTCGAGCAGTTTTTGCATTTCATCAGGGTCGGAAACTTCGCCCAGCAGGTTACTGACTTCGTTAAAGCGATCCACCGTCTGCTTGATCGGGCCAATACCGTCCATCACGTTTTCGGCCACGGTCTTGGCAGGATCAAGCTTTGGCTCCTGCTCCAGATAGCCCACCGTGGCACCTTCGGCCACCCACGCCTCGCCCGCATATTCCTTATCAAGGCCGGCCATGATCTTGAGCAGGGTGGACTTACCCGCACCGTTGACGCCCAGCACACCGATCTTGGCGTCGGGGTAAAAGGACAGCCAGACATTGTCGAGCACCTTCTTGCCGCCGGGATAAACCTTGGTAAGGCCCTTCATGACATAGATAAACTGGCGGGACATGGCAGTGCTCCTTGTTGATTGCGGAGCGGTTTTAGCACAAGTCAAAGGCAAAGGGCCAGCCCTTCGGCTGGCCCTTGAAAAGGAAAAGTTATTTCCTCACGCGCTTTGCTTCTCGGCGATGGTCTGTTCGCCACGCTTGGCGCTCCAATCGTCCACGTCGAAGTCACCATGGATAGCTATGCCCGGTAGGTCGGCCTGCACCAGTTTCAGCATCTTCTGGGCGATGGGGCGCAGCGAGCCATGCACGGTTTTGCCCGAGCGCAACTCACCCACATACACCATCTGTGGCACCGAGTAGGAAACACCCACCAGTGCCGACAGGCCCATGGGCAGCAGATATTGATCGTTCAGGTCCGACGTCACGATGCCTTGCTGCGGCAGCGCCTTCACACGCTCCAGCAGTGCTTCAAACTGCTCATCCAGCGCCGCAAGATCGGCCGGACCAAGCAGCTGGGCATATTGCTGGCGATACCAAGGGTGCAGACCAAAACGCGCATCGAGCACCGGGATTTGGCACACACCATTGCGGTGGCGCTGGATATCGCGGAACGAGCCGAAGTCGAGCAGGAAGAACAGATTGTAACGGCCATAGGCCTCAAGCCGCCATGGCAACGCACTGCCGCTCGGGCGCGACGCTAGCACCTCCTGCTCATTACGGCGCAGGCCCTCAAGGTCGAGCGCAGTGCGGCGGGCAATCACTTCGCCCTTGGCCAGTTGCGCCAATTCGGCAGCGCTGAGAGTGTTACGAGCGATAACATCATCCGCCTTGGCCACATAACTGGTTGTGGTAAACTGCCCGGCATAGGCATCGCGGCTATCCGCGCGGGTCATGTCGTCAGCCTTGAAGCTGTTGGGATACTTCAGATACAGCCCGGCAAAGATATCCTGCGCCACTGCCCGCACTTCGGCCAGCGGGTGATGCTTAAGGCGGCGCAGATGATCGCGCGCCTGCCGCAGATTGGTGGTCCAACTGAGCAACGTGGTGGTGCCAACGGGCAAAAGGCTGCGGGCGATATCAAACGCGCGGGCGTTGAGCGCATTGCTCCACACCTTCTCGGTTTTGTACTGGGCCGGGTCGAACGGATATTGCTTCTTCAGGCCTTCCACCAGCTTGGGCAGCGTGGCGTTATAGAGCTTCATCCAGTCGGCCAGAATGGCAGCGCTGGCGGGATGATTATAGGGGTCGTGTAATGCTTGCCTAGAAAAATCGAGATAGCGGGTGCTGGCCTCCTGCCCGCTGTAGAGTGGATTATCCTGCACGGCTTTGGCTACCAGCATGGACACCTGCTCGATAAATACGGTGGTCATACCGCAGTCACCAATCGAGGCGTGGCCATAGCCCACATAGTATTGTTCCATGAACTTGCCCGAGCCGACGGCCTTGAGCTTCTCAAGGTGGCTAACCACACTGGCAGGGCTGCGCGAATAGAGCGCCTGCAGCATGGCCATATCTTCGGGGGCTTGGTCGTCGATGACAAAAATATCGGCCATGGGGTGCTCCTGCTGTTGATTTCGGGCACAGTGAGGCGATTCCGTCTGACAAATCAAGGGCGCGATAAAGCTTGAAAAATTAACGATTAACGCCTAAATTAAGGGTGTCGGGGCAACCCGACTATGGTGATAAACGCGGCGTGGAATAGACGTAACGGACCCGGGGGCGGTACCCGGCAGCTCCACCATCTCTATGGGGCTGAACTAGGATCGACGTGCGTAGTAAAGACTGCTGTTTTTACCCGGGATGGTTCCGTCGTGTCGGGCCATAAACTCAGGTGCCAACGATAACGTTGCTCCTACCGCTGACGTGCGCCTCGCGGCGTAATTGTTAAGCGCGGTCCGGGGGGAACCGGGCAACAGAATCCCCCCAACTTATTAACACTTCTGCTCTTGCATTTCCGATGCTGAATTGAGTAAAGGTGGCGTCCCGCTCTTGCAGGGAAGGAAGATGTTATGGCCTCGCCACCAAAAATCACCGACGATTGCCCGATCCTTGAGGCTGCCCGTATGTTGCGGCCCGACCGCGCCCCAGACCGGACCCGCCGTCAGGGTACCCGTATTGAAAACATATGGGACTTTGATGTTGCGGGCCTGACCGTAATGTTCCAGACCATCAGCTATACCGACCTGACCGGAATTCGCGAGCGCGTTGTGATTAGCGATGACCGGCAAAAACCGGCGACTGTTTTTAACACCGGTCGTGATATTTACCGCGAGGGACAGTGGCGCGAGCGCTTTCTGGCTGCTGCCCGTGGGCAGGATGTCCCTGCCCCCAAACGTCGGCTTGTCAATTCAGTCTTTGCTCTCGGCGCTCAGGACGACTAAGTCAGGCCGCACTTAACCATTTGACTTAACCGTCAATATGGCTAGGTTACCGCCATGACTGAAGATCTGCTCCGTTACGATAAAATGGTGGAAAAAGCCCTGCGCAGCGTGGTGCGCGAGGCCATTGATAACGTCGCCAAGCGCAAAAGCCTACCCGGCGAGCATCATTTTTTTATCACCTTTGACACTACTCACGCGGGCGTAGCCATTCCCGACTATCTGCGCAAGCAGTATCCGGACGAGATGACTATTGTCCTGCAATACCAGTTCTACGATCTTGAAGTGAAAGATGATATTCTGAGGGTCACGCTCAGCTTCAACAACAAGCTTGAGCGCCTGGTCGTACCGCTCGAGGCCATTACTACCTTCGCCGATCCGGCTGTGAGCTTTGCCCTGCAATTCCAGTCACCCTTTGATGATGAGGAGGGGGACGACGACGCAGACGGCCCCGCAATCCGTGACAGCCGCCCGCCCGCCCCTAAGGGCGTTGCAGAGGTCGTTACTCTTGATGCGTTTCGCAAAAAGCAGACCCAGAACAAGGATCAGTAACCATGCCCGATGCCCTGCCCCGCCGCCCCGGCTTTACCACCGGCACCGAGGAGCAGGTCTGGCATGGGAAGCCCGCCCTGCGGGCCACTATTTATATGTGGCTGTTTTCGCTGGCTATTGGCGCTTTACTGAGTTTCGCATGGCAGAAAATTCTGCTTGATGGCGGGTACATCATCCAGGTTGTCGCCATCATTCCTCAGCTTATCCCTGTGTTTTATCCGCAGGGTCAGCCCGCTTGGTGGCTCACTCTGGTGCCGTGGATTCTGGCCATCATTCCGGTTGGCAAATACACTCTTCTGCTGGCCCTGACCAGTTATACGCTGACCACGCAGCGGCTCTCCGTCAAATCCGGCATTCTGTTTCGCACCTACGATCAGGTTGAGCTGTTCCGGGTGCGCGACTTCATGATTGATGCGCCGCTCTACTTTACCATCCTCGGGCTTGGCCATGTACGCGTCATCAGCCGCGATGAAAGCCTGCCGATCCTGACCCTGATTGCCCAGCCGGAACCAGAGAAGCTGGTCAATCTGATCCGCGACCGCGTTCAAGCCCGCAAGGATGAGGTGGGCGTGCGCGAGTTCGAAACCAACGCCAACTAAGCACCCTCATCATGGACATTGTATTGATCGCCCTGTCAAACCTGATGACACCGGCGATGCTGTTTTTCCTGCTCGGGGTACTGGCGGGCTGGTTCCGCTCGGATCTTGAGATTCCCGAAAGCATTAGCCGCTATCTGGCGATTTACCTGATGATGGCGATTGGCTTCAAGGGTGGATCTGCACTGACCGCAACAGGAAGCTTCGATATCCAGCTGTTCGCCACATTGGGCTTGGGTATTCTGTTCGGCTTTCTGCAGCCCTTTGCCGGTTATGCGCTGCTACGCCTGACGACCCGTCTGGACACCGCCACAGCCGCCGCCATCGCTGCCCATTATGGCTCGATCAGCCTTGTGACCTTTGCCACAGCCGCCGCGTTTCTGGATGCCCACAACATTGCCTATGCTGGTTATATGGTCGCGGTTCTGGCCGTCATGGAAGCACCGGCGATTGCGTCCGGTCTGTATCTGGCCTACCGCGCCACCCCCGAACTACGCAAAGATAGCTCCGCGCATCTCACGCGCGACGTTTTTACCAACGGGGCGGTCATGCTATTGCTTGGGGCTTTTTTGATAGGCGCCCTGACCGGAAGTAGTGGCTTGCAAAAGATGGAGGGGTTCCTGATCACGCCCTTTCAGGGCATTCTCGCACTATTCCTGCTGGATATGGGCCTGCTGGTGGCGCGCAAGCTGCGTGAGGTACGGGCCCTGACACTACCGCTGGTAGCGTTTGCCCTTTATATGCCGATGCTCAGTGCACTGGTGGGAGCGGGTCTCGGTCATGTGCTTGACCACGACCATGGCACTCTACTGCTCTTTATGGTGCTGTTTGCCAGCGCCTCATATATTGCAGTCCCTGCAGCCATGCGCCTCGCCCTGCCGCAGGCCAACGCCGGGGTTTATGTGCCCTTGAGTTTAGCGATCACATTTCCGTTCAATATCCTGATCGGCCTTCCCCTGTACGATCAGATCGCACGCTGGCTCACTCCCTGATTATCAGGCGCAGCGGGTTTTCACCATGGTCTTGAGTGCGCCGGTGAGTTTACCCACCTGCAGCACATTTTCGATCCGGCGGGCCAGAAATTCCCAGGTTGCGGTGTGGTCTGTAGTGTCATCGGCTAGCCAGCGCAGCGTGGTGCTGGCGTAGACACCCATCAGCAGGGTGCGCTTGGTGTAGTAATTATAGTCAGTCGACCTATCGCCTGCGCAGGTCCAGATCAGATCACAGGTCGAGAACAGCTGACGCGTGGCCTGCGGGACATGCCATGGCTTGGCCAGCTCACGCAGCTCCTCGCGCACGGCCTCTTTATAAGGCGTCAGTGCTTCAAGGCGCAGCCGCACTCCGAGCGCCACCTTGTCGCGCACGCGGGTCAGGCGCTTGGCGGCCTGCTCATACTCAGCAAGCATCTGCCGATCGGCCCAGTTGGCCAGGTGCGCCAGCAGATCATCCGGCAGGTCGGGAAACAGCGCTTGCGCCCGCGCGGGCGGGATTTTGGCCTTGGCCGCGGCACGGCTTAAACACTCGGGAGAGAAGCCCAAACCGGGCACCAGCGGTAGCGCGACGCGCAGCAGCTTGTCCATTTCCGGCAAGGGATTGGATTCGCTTGATTTTTTGGATTTTGAGGCTTTGCGGGCAGGCATGGCAGGCTCTCCGGTGAATGTATGGGCACTATAGGCCTGATTTTGCGCTTCACAAGCCGCTCTGAGTCATGCTATTGCTCCGGCCCGTTTCGTGTTTTTGACCTTTAAGGAGTGGTTGCGGTGCAAATCGTCGTCCGTGATAACAACGTAGAGCAAGCTCTGCGCGTCATGAAAAAGAAGCTGCAGAAGGAAGGTATCTTCCGTGAGCTGAAGCTGCGCAAGACCTATGAGAAGCCCTCGGACAAGAAGAAGCGCCGTGCCGCCGAAGCCGTGCGCCGTGGCCGCAAGCTGCTGCGCAAGCGTCTGGAGCGCGAAGGCTACTAGAGATTGTTTTGTTGGTGCCGTGGCAGGGCATTGCCTATGCACCTTCACCCTAACGTATGGAGATGAAAATGCCCAAACTGAAGACCCACTCGGGCGCGAAAAAGCGCTTCAAGATCAGTGGCAAGAAAAAGAAGAACGGCCCGGCCAAGGTTATTGCTGGCTCGGCTAACCGCCGTCATGGCACCTCCCTTCGCCCGCGCGACATGATGCGTCAGAGCCGTGGCACCTTCGTTCTGTTTGAGACCGATGGTGTGAACGTGATGAAGCACTACATGCCTTACAGCTTCTAAGAGGGGAGAGACAACATGGCACGCGTTAAACGTGGTGTAACGGTTAAAGCCCGTCACAAGAAAATGCTTGATCTGGCGAAGGGCTATCGTGGCCGCGCCAATACCAGCTATACAATTGCGATTGAAAAGGTTGAGAAGGCGCTGCGCTATGCGTATCGCGACCGTCGCAACAAGAAGCGCGATTTCCGTGGCCTGTGGATTCAGCGTATCAACGCTGGCGCCCGCGAGCACGGCCTGACCTACAGCCGCTTCATGCATGGCCTGAAGCTGGTGGGCATCGAGATGGACCGCTCGGTCCTCGCCGATATCGCCTACACCAGCCCGGACAGCTTTCAGCAGCTCGCCGACAAGGCAGCTGCCGCCCTCAAGGCTGCGTAATCCGGCGAGAAAAAATCAAAATTGTGATACACAAGGGGGCGGCCCAAACCGCCCCCTTTTGTTTCGTGGAGTTTGTGATGACTAATCCTGTCGAGCAGTTGCTGCACAGTGTAAAATCAGCAGCTAACCTCAATGAACTTGAGCAGCACCGTGTGCAGGCGTTGGGCAAGACTGGGGTAATTACCAGTTGGGTCAAGGATATCGCCAGTCTGCCGCCCGAACAGCGCAAGGATGAAGGCCAGCGCCGCAATCTGCTCAAGAATGAGTTTGTCGAAGCGCTGGAGAAAAAGAAAGCCGAGCTGGAAAGTGCCGCGCTGAACGCGCAGCTGGAAGCCGAGCGCGTGGATGTAAGCCTGCCTGCCCGCGCTGAAAACGCGGGACGCCTGCACCCCATCAGCCAGACGATTGACGAGCTGATCGAGATTTTTGCGCAGATGGGCTTTACCGTCGCCACTGGTCCACAGATCGAGAGTGATGACTATAACTTCACCAAGCTGAATGTACCGCCCGATCACCCAGCCCGGCAGATGCAGGACACCTTCTATATGCCCGATGCGGCAGACGGCAGCAAACGCGTGCTGCGTACCCACACCAGCCCGGTGCAGGTGCGCACTATGCTATCGCAAAAGCCGCCCATCCGCATCATCGCGCCGGGCCGAGTCTATCGCTACGACAGCGACGCCACCCACAGCCCGATGTTCCATCAGATCGAAGGACTGGTGATCGACGAGATTGGTGCCATCACCATGGCCCATCTCAAAGGCGTATTGCTCGATTTCTATCGCGCGTACTTTGGCATTCAGGATTTGCCGGTGCGCTTCCGCCCCTCTTTCTTCCCGTTTACCGAGCCTTCGGCCGAGTTTGACCTTGGCTGTTCACGCAAAGGTGGCGAGATCAAGATGGGCAACCATGGTGACTGGCTGGAGATGGGCGGCTGCGGCATGGTGCACCCGCAGGTGCTGTCCAACTGCGGCATCGATCCCGCCAAATATCAGGGCTTTGCCTTTGGCATGGGCATCGATCGCGCGGCGATGCTCAAATACGGCATTCCGGATATCCGCAATTTCTTTGAAGGGGACATCCGCTGGATGAAGCATTACGGCTTTGTGCCGTTTGATGCCCCGTCCCTCGCACAAGGGAGCGTTGCCTAACATGAAATTTACTCTTTCTTGGCTCAAGAAGCACCTCGACACCACTGCCTCACTTGACGAGATTACCCGCACCCTCACCATGGTGGGCCTTGAGGTGGAAGGGGTGGAAGACCCCGCTGCCAAACTAGCCCCCTTTAAAGTGTGTCATGTGCTGGAGGCGAAACAGCACCCCAATGCCGACCGCCTGCGCGTGTGCCAGCTTGAGACATCCACAGGCAAAGTGCAGGTGGTATGCGGCGCGCCCAATGCCCGTACCGGCATGAAAGGCATTTTTGCCCCCGATGGCAGCTTTATTCCCGGCACAGGCATAACTCTCAAAGCAGGTGAAATTCGCGGTGAGAAGAGCAACGGCATGCTGGTGTCCGAGCGCGAGATGGGACTGAGCGACGAGCATAACGGCATCATTGAGGTCGATGACAAATATCCCATCGGCACACCGCTGACCGAAGTGCTGGGCTTGAATGACCCGATCGTCGAAATCAAGCTGACCCCCAACCGTGCTGACTGTGCTGGCGTACGCGGCATTGCCCGCGACCTCGCCGCCGCGGGCCTTGGGACACTCAAACCCATCAATACTACTGCGGTTAAAGGCAGCTTTGCCAGCCCGCTTAAGGTGGTGCTCGAAGATAGCACCGCTTGCCCGCTGTTCATTGGCCGTGCCTTCAAGGGTGTCAAGAATGGCCCTTCGCCACGTTGGCTGCAAGATGCACTCAAGGCGATTGGCCTGCGCCCCATCTCGGCGCTCGTCGATATCACCAACTATCTGACTTTTGATGTCGCCCGCCCCCTGCACGTGTTCGATCTCAAGAAAGTGAAAGGCGATACGCTCACTGTTGGCCTCTCCAAGGGTGGCGAGATGCTGCCCGCGCTCAATGACAAGGTCTATGAGCTGCAAGCGGGCATGACCTTAATTAAAGATGCTGAGGGGGTCGAAGCCCTCGGCGGTGTGATTGGCGGCAGTGCCACTGGCTGCGATGAGGCCACCACCGACGTGTTTCTTGAAGTCGCGCTGTTTGACCCCGTCCGCACCGCTAAAACCGGGCGTTTACTGGGGGTGATGACCGATGCACGTTATCGCTTTGAGCGCGGCCTTGACCCTGCGGTGGTGCAAGATTATGCCGAGCTGGCCACCCGCCTGATCCTCGAGCTGTGCGGCGGTGAGGCCAGCGAGCTGGTGATTGCCGGAAAGGCACCCGCCCACGCCCGCAGCTACACTCTACGTAAAGACCGGGTGCTCACGCTTGGCGGGGTAGAGGTGCCGTGGTCCGAGCAGGAGAAAATCCTCACCACCCTTGGCTTTACGGTTGTGGGGGATAAAGTCAGCCCACCGAGTTGGCGCCCGGACATTATGGGCGAGGCCGATCTGGTCGAAGAAGTTCTGCGCATCAAAGGCTTTGATAATATCCCGGCGCTACCACTGCCCCGTACCAGTGTTATGGCCCCGGCCGCTGTACCAGCCCTCACCCGCAAGCTTACCGCCGCGCGGCGGGCTGCAGCGGCACGCGGCCTGCTGGAGGCGGTAACGCTCTCCTTCATCCACGATAAAGATGCTGCGCTGTTTACCCCGGTTGACCCGGCGCTGGTGCTGCAAAACCCCATTGCCAGCGATATGAACGTCATGCGGCCCAATCTGCTGCCCGGCCTGCTGCGTGCCGCCCAGCGCAATGCGGACCGCGGCTATGGCGATGTGGCTTTGTTCGAGCTTGGCCCGGCGTTTACCGCGTCCGGCGAGAGCGAGGTGCTGGCAGCCGTGCGTACCGGCGAGGCCACCCCGCGTCAACCGCAGGGCGGGCAACGGAGTGTGGATGTGTTTGATGCCAAGGCCGATGCCTTGGCTTTATTGGAGGTCATGGGCGTGCCCACCGCTGGCCTGCAAGTCAGCACCGATGCGCCGGCCTACTACCATCCCGGTCGCTCGGGCTGCCTGCGGCTTGGTCCTACGATCGTGGCGCAGTTTGGCGAGATTCACCCCGGCATCCGCAAGGCGCTGGATCTGAAACAGACAGCGGTGGCTTGTGAGATGTTCCCGGCCAATCTGCCCGCGCCGCGTAGCAAGGGCACCGCCAAAGCCAAGCTCGACCTGCCCGCCTTCCAGCCGCTGCAGCGCGACTTTGCCTTTGTGGTGAACGGAGATGTGACCGCCGACAAGCTTGTTAAGGCCATTAAGGGTGCCGAGAAAGAGCTGATCGTCGCTGTTAACGTTTTCGATGAATATAAAGGCAAAGGGCTGACCGACGGCAAGAAGTCACTGGCACTCGGTGTCACTCTGCAACCGCGCGATAAAACCTTAACAGAGGCCGAGATCGAGGCGCTGAGCCAAAAGATTGTCGCCGCTGTTGCAAAAGCTGTGGGTGGTGAGCTAAGAAAGTAGGGATGAGCGAACGCGAACCCCACCGGATTTACTTTGAACTGACCGAAATAACCGCTGACCGCGCGCATCCAGACTTCAATCGCCTGTCCCGCCAGCGCCATGATTTTATGCGCAAGCTGCGCGAGGCCGGAGTCTCGAACTTCTGCATGCTGCCTTTTGCCCTGATTGGTATGCCCACGCGCTGGGCCGAAGTGCCGTATGGCGATCCGCTGGAACCGGCCATGCGCGTCTTCTGCGAAGGCGTGCGCGCAGGTGAGTATGCCGAATTTATCGACCCGCGGCCTGTCGTGCGTGGCCCGCTGAATGATCCACGCTATATGCAGTGCGTGACCTATACCAAGGCCAACGTAAACGAGTATAAATAACCAATTCGCCGCATTGACGCTTGCGGGCAGAGGTTTACCTTTCAGGCAGGAGGGTGTCTTATGCGCGCATTACTACTGGCTACTACGGTCCTTATGGCTCCGGCGGCGTTGGCCACTCCGGCCACAGCTCCGGCAACGGACCATCATCACGCGGAGATGACTCAGTCGGCCCCCACACCCGCTCCGAACGACCAGCCGGAGGCGACGGCCCCGACCCAGCTGGTGCCCGATGCCGTAGTGATGACCCCGATGGAGCTGAGCGACCGCCCCCATGAACTAGACCTGCACAGCAGCCATGATATCACCCCACTTGATCCTGAGGCCTTCCCGCTGGCTGCCGCCGACCGTAGCGGCGGCCAGCTGCTGGAAAGCCGCATCAACGATGGTGTGCGCGAATTCACGCTGGCGGCAGATGAGCTGGCGTGGCCGATTACCGAGGATACCAACGTGGCGGCTTTTGCCTATAACGGTCAGTTGCCCGGCCCGATGATCCGCGTCAAAGCCGGTGAGAAAATCCGTATTCTTTTTACTAACAATCTGTCCGAGCCGACCACCGTCCACTGGCATGGGATTGATGTGCCGATCGAGATGGATGGAGTGCCCGGCATCTCGCAAGACCCCGTCCCGCCCGGTGGTACGTTTCATTATGAGTTTACTGTGCCCAACACCCCCGGCACCTTCTTCTACCACAGCCATGTGATGCCAGACCGTCAGCAGGCGCTGGGGCTCGCAGGGGCTTTCATCATCGACCCGGCGACACCGCCAAAAGCCAAGGCGTGGGATAGTGAGCACACCTTTGTACTGGGCGAATGGACGGTGAAGGAAGGCGGCAATGTGCCAAGTATGCCGATGGAAGGGATGCTGCCCAACTACTTCACCATCAACGGCAAGAGCTGGCCTGCGAGCGGAAAAATCAGCGCCACTGTGGGTGAGCGGGTCCTGCTGCGCATCATCAATGCCGGGGCATTTTCCCACCCGATCCATCTGCATGGGGCCCCGTTCCGGATTGTGGCAGCGGATGGGCGGCCGGTCCCGACTGCAGCCCAACTGACCAAGGACACACTGAGCGTTGCGCCGGGAGAGCGCTATGACCTGCTGTGGACCCCTACCCGCCCCGGCACTTGGCTGCTTCACTGCCATATCAACCACCACACCATGAATGACGGTCAGGAACAGGGGGGTATGGGGGGCATGGCCGTGCCAATTGAGGTTAGCGCGCCTTAATAGAGGCTTAGATGGTTAAGGTGATGGGTTGTATTTGAGATAAATACAAGTCATTGATAATTAACCATAATTCTGTGTTTTTCACTTGCACTCATGCGCTGCCCCCGTGTATATATGAATACGAAATTAACTTGAAAGAGGTGCGCCATGTCGCTTGTTACCAAAGTTTTTCAGAAACTAACCCCCAAGCTCGCTGCTCTGGCTACTGCAGCAGGCGCTACTGGTCTGCTGAGCGGTTGTGCAAACATCAGTTTTGATACAAAATACGGTGGCATTTCTATTGGTGGCGGGCAGATTGGTGCCGTTGCGCGCGGTGGCGGGACCGAGGTTGGTGGGACCGTGAACACCGAGAACGGCCAAATGTGCGGTAATGTTGACAGCTGGGGCACCCGTGTCCGTGGCAAGGCCTGTACCGAAGCGGGGAGCACGCCGAATACCAGGACATCCGAGCCGATCCCTGGTCGCCCACCAGGGGCTCCGACATTCCAATAATCGGCTAAAGCCCGCTCCGGCGGGCTTTTTTCTTGCCTGAAACATGAAAGTAAGTGGCGGACCCGAGACGATTCGAACGTCCGAC
>DDSC01000025.1:18220-18422 GCA_002343265.1 Micavibrio sp. UBA2400 | reverse complement strand
GAAACCGTTGGCGGAAGAGATTCTGTTCGGCAAGCTGACCAAGGGGGGCATCGCGAAGGTGCGGGTAGAGAACGAAAAGCTCGCGATCGACTGTATACCCGGTTCCGGCAAACCAGTGGCTGAAACGGTTGAAGATGAGGAAACACCGAGTAACGAGGCGGTCGAATAGTTTGGAATTGAACAGTGAGGCATGGCGGGGCTA
>DDSC01000025.1:5907-17984 GCA_002343265.1 Micavibrio sp. UBA2400 | reverse complement strand
GCTCTTCCGATCTCGCTGCATTGTATAATTTTCTTCCAGTCTATCTTGCTCGAAACGGGAGCTGAAGTATGATGCCCGGCATGACACTTTCCCGCTTGCTTCTCTTGGCTTGTCTGGCTCTGATTCCTGTTCATTCGGCACTGGCAAATGCTCCGGCCAAAGAGGGAGGCAAGGAAGAAGAGGCCAAGGGCCCTCAGTTCATTCCCGTGGGACCGCTGACGGTGCCCATCATCCGCAATGGCAAGATCTATCAATATGTGCGCATCTCTGTGAAACTGGAGGCCAAAGATGGGGCGGATGCCGCACAAATCACCGAGCGCGTCCCATCGCTTAACGACGCCTACCTCTCCAATCTCTACGGTGCGTTTTATGTAGGAGAGGGGATGAACGGGCCGCTGGTCGACCTCGAAAAGATTCGCAAGCGGTTGGAAGTGGCCAATGCCAAAGTCCTGCCGACCGGGGTCGTGCAAAATATTTTTATTCAGCAGGTCAGTCAGAGTCAGCGCTGATATTGGCTTAATCTATTGAAATTATTAGATTTTACAGCTTTGCCACAGGAGCGGGGCTGTTTTTCGCTGAGTTGCGACTCGGGCATTGCCTTCGCTTGCCGGTTGAGGCAACCTCTGGCACCCGTCCTGCCAAAGGGCGGCAAGCTTTGGGGATAACTGCCTGATTACATTGTGGTCAGGCCATAACGAGAAGGTAAGAAAATGGAACTACCTGCCGATCCGATGATGTTCAACATGATGATGGTAATGGTGTGCGGCGTACTCGCTGTGCTGTTTGGTCTCGCGCTGGCGCGTCGCGTCAAGGCTGCGTCGCCCGGCAATGAAACCATGCAGGCCATCGCTGCTGCAATCGCGGAAGGTGCCGGTGCCTATCTGAACCGCCAGTATACAACCATCGCAGTCGTGGGTGTGGTTGTCGCTCTACTGCTATCCTACCTTGGCTGGTACGTGGCCGTCGGCTTTGTGATTGGTGCCGTGCTATCCGGCCTTGCAGGGTATGCAGGTATGAATATCTCGGTACGAGCGAATGTGCGCACCGCCGAAGCCGCGCGCGGTGGTATCGCACCCGCGCTTGATATTGCTTTTAAGGCGGGTGCTGTAACCGGCCTGCTCGTGGTTGGCCTTGGCCTGCTCGGTGTGGGTGGGTACTATTATGTACTTAAGACACAGCTGGGCCTTGAGATGCGGCAGCTGGTTGAAGCCCTGGTGGCGTTGTCGTTCGGCGCGTCGCTGATTTCCATTTTTGCCCGGTTGGGTGGTGGCATTTTTACCAAGGGTGCCGACGTCGGTGCCGATCTGGTTGGTAAGGTCGAAGCCGGTATTCCGGAAGATGATCCCCGCAACCCGGCCGTTATTGCGGACAATGTTGGCGACAATGTTGGTGATTGCGCGGGTATGGCGGCCGATCTGTTTGAAACCTATGCCGTGACCACCGTTGCGACCATGCTGCTGGGTCAGGTTGTCTTTGGGGCGAATGCCCTGATGACGGACATGGCGATGGTCTATCCGCTGCTGATTGGCGCGGTGTGTATTATTGCCTCAATCTTTGGCACGTTCTTTGTCAAGTTGGGCAAGAGCATGAATATCATGGGCGCACTGTACAAGGGCTTTGCGGCCAGTGCGGTGTTCTCGGCCGTTTTCATCTACGGTGCAACCGTCATGGTGTTTGGTGATCTCAGTTTGCCGCTGGGCATGGTAGGGCACGCGGGCGTGACCGCCATGAGTCTGCTCTGGTGTGCGTTGGTTGGTTTGGTCGTTACTGCCCTGCTGATCGTGATCACCGAGTACTACACCTCGACCAAATATCGCCCGGTTAAAAGTGTAGCCAATGCGTCGGTTACAGGCCATGGCACCAATGTTATTCAGGGTCTGGCCGTCTCACTTGAGGCAACCGCTCTGCCAGTTGTGGTGATCTGCGCCGGTATTCTGGTAGCGTTTAATTGTGCGGGTGTGTATGGCATCGCAATCGCCGCAACAACCATGCTAGCCCTCGCCGGTATGGTTGTGGCGCTGGATGCCTATGGACCGGTGACAGATAACGCAGGTGGCATCGCCGAGATGTCGGGCCTGCCCAAGGATGTCCGGGTCAATACTGACGCGCTGGACGCCGTGG
Organism: Micavibrio sp. UBA2400; assembly: GCA_002343265.1. GTDB lineage: Bacteria > Pseudomonadota > Alphaproteobacteria > UBA2400 > UBA2400 > UBA2400. Next base: position 15,863 of record DDSC01000025.1, on the reverse strand, counting down.
GCAACACAACCAAAGCCGTCACCAAGGGCTATGCCATCGGGTCCGCTGCCTTGGCGGCACTGGTACTGTTCGCGGCCTACATTGAGGATGTGAAGCATTACTTCCCCAATGTTCCAGTCAGCTTTGATCTGCAGAGCCCCTATGTTGTGGTTGGTCTGTTGATCGGCGGTGCTCTGCCGTTCCTGTTCGGGGCTATGGGCATGACTGCTGTTGGTCGTGCAGCTGGCTCGGTCGTGATAGAGGTGCGCCGCCAGTTCCGCGAGATACCCGGCATTATGGAAGGCAAGGCCAAGCCGGAGTATGGCAAAGCCGTGGATATGCTGACCAAAGCCGCGATCAAGGAAATGATTGTGCCCTCGCTGCTGCCAGTGGCGGCGCCAGTGGTGCTGTTCGCGGTTATCTATTATGTCACTGGCGAAACAGCGCAGGCGCTGTCAGCTCTCGGGGCTATGCTGCTAGGGACCATCGTGACCGGCCTGTTTGTGGCAATCTCGATGACGTCGGGCGGTGGCGCTTGGGATAACGCCAAGAAGTACATTGAGGAAGGCCATCACGGCGGCAAAGGCAGCGATGCCCACAAGGCTGCTGTGACGGGTGACACCGTTGGCGATCCGTACAAGGATACCGCGGGCCCGGCCGTCAACCCGATGATCAAGATCATCAACATCGTCGCCATTCTGTTGTTGGCCATTGCCAGCAAGATGATGGCTGGCGTGTAAAGAAGTTTCCACCTGCGCTAGCGGGTGGAGAAAGGTCGGCCTTCGCCGGCAGACCACGGAACCCCGGGGGAACCACACCCCGGGGTTTTTCTTTTGTGTATAAAACTAATACTTAGACGGATCGGCTACTTGTTCTTGCTGGGCGAGTTAAACCGCCCCACGTTCCCGAGTACCTGTTCGATTACCCCAAGGTTATGACCCGCAGTTGGAGTTGTGCGCGCGACAGGGGCGACCTCAATACCATCGCTTTTATCGAGCTGCTCAACTTTCTGTACCAGCGCTGTCGCCGGATCGAACGTAACTTTGACAACACGTCGCTCGCTAATGTCGGGTGCCAGAAATGCGGTCTGCTTGGTTGTCTGGCCGATATAGTACCATTCATTCGGGTTGAAGGTGCCTTCGGCCGAGGGGGTTCCAAGCAGTGCCACCACATCGGCCTGCCCTGAGACACCGGGACGGAGCTGAGTCAGATCCGCCGGATCAACCAGATTGCCGTGCGTGCGCACAACGGGCGCACAGGCTGACAAAAAAACAGTGCCAAGAAGGGCAAGGCGGGGCAGGGCAGCAGTCATGATAGCTCACTTTACTTGCAGTTTGACTTGACCGAACAGGTGGCAAAGTGACATAACCCGCCTAGTCCTGCAAGCGAGGTTAACAGGTTAATGTTTGCGCTCTTTCGGTCCCCTGAGCCATCCTCCGCCCTACAGCTTCACCACGCCTTGGTGACAGCGAGTCGACGTCCGGAGTTTTACCAGCAAGGTGGCGTGCCGGATACTCTTGATGGCCGCTATGAATTACTCATTCTTCACGCCATCTTGCTGTTCCGCCGCTTGCGGGCTGGCCAGCAGGACTTGGCGCAGAAAATTTTTGATCTGCTCTTCGCTCAATTTGATCTGAATCTACGCGAGCTTGGCGTGGGTGATATGGGTGTTGGCAAGCGCATCAAAAAAATGTCGCAGGGTTTCTACGGCCGTGCGCAGGCGTATGAAGCAGCTCTCGATGATGACGCGGCTCTTCATGCGGCCCTTGCCCGAAATTTGTTTGGTACGCTGCCTGATGAGCCGGGTCTGAATCTGACACAGCCGTTCATTTGGTATACCCGGCGGGCCGTCGCATTGCTTGATCAACAACCGATAGCCGAGATTGCAGCGGGGACGGTTGTATTTCCTGCGTTTCCTGTGAGTGAGCCATGAAGAAACACCCTAGTCCTGAATTGTCGCGTCTCGTGGATGCTACCAAGCTGAACCGCGATTATACCATTACGCCAACCGATGCTGAACGCGCCGCGATTGCCAAGCGGCTAGGGCTGCTCGCACTGGATGCATTAAGCGCTGAGCTGCGTCTTTCAGCCGGCCATGGCGGGCAAGTGCGCGTGAAAGGAAAGCTGACGGCCTCAGTCGCGCAAAGCTGTGTCGTTTCTCTGGAGCCGGTCCCCGAGGTTGTAGAAGAGGAGATTGAGGCGATCTTTTCAGACGAGGCAGACGAGAATGCTGAGCCAAATTGGGACGATGACACCGATGCGCCTGAGCCAATTGTTAACGGTAAAATCGATTTGGGCGAGCTGGTGGTGCAGCACCTCTCGCTCGGGCTAAACCCCTATCCGCGCAAGGAAGGTGTTGAATTTCAAGGATTCGACGACGAAAAACGTTAGCTGCTGGCCTGTTTATGCATTTTTATCAACGCATTAGCTTATTCCTCTTGCGTTGTTCGCCAGTTTCGCCTAGAAAGCCCGCCTGACCCGGATTCAGCAAGAGAGACTATTATGGCCGTACCTAAGAGAAAAACCTCCCCCACCAAGCGCGGCATGCGCCGTTCCCATCAGGCTCTGGTTGCCAATGCAGCTGTTGAGTGCAAGAACTGCGGTGAGTTGCATCGTCCACACCATGTTTGCCCCTCGTGCGGCCACTATGATGGCCGGAACGTTGCGGGTAAAACGGCCTCCGCCTAAGCTCCGGCCCCGCCGGCTTTAAATGACTTCACCGCGTATCACCATCGCAGTTGACGGCATGGGTGGCGATCACGCCCCCGTGTCGGTTATGGATGGGGTGGCGCTGGCCCTTGTTAAATATCCGGATGCCGACTTCGTCATCTTTGGGGATAGCCAAAAGCTCGTGCCTTTGGTCGAAGCCAGAGGATTTCCAGCCCTGCGTGTGCGGGTTCAACACGCGCCCAGCGTCGTCTCGCCGGAGGCGAAGGCAGCGGTGGCCTTGCGCACAGGACGCGACAGCTCCATGCGTCTGGCGATTGATGCCGTCGCTGATGGGACAGCCGCCGCTGTTGTTTCCGGTGGCAATACCGGCGCCTTGATGGCGATGGCCTTGTTCGTCCTGCGTCCACTACCAGGCATCGAGCGGCCTGCACTCACTTCGCTGCTTCCCTCACGCAATGGCGATGTGGTGATGCTGGATCTCGGTGCCAATATCGAGTGTGACTCCGACAATCTGATCCAGTTCGCGCTCATGGGGTCGGCCTTTGCCTCTGCCATTTTGGGAAAGCAACGCCCGAGTGTCGGTCTGCTTAACGTGGGATCTGAGGAAACCAAAGGCAAAGATAGCCTGCGTGAAGCCGCGCGGGTGATGAAGGACGCCGGGCAACTACCGTGGCGCTTTCATGGCTTTGTGGAAGGTAACGACATCACAGCCGGTACAGTGGATGTGGTCGTGACTGATGGCTTTACCGGTAATGTCGCCCTCAAGACCGCTGAAGGTGTGGGGAAGCTGTACAGTGACTTTCTCCGAAAGATCTTTCAGGGTAGCTCGCTGCTTTGCAAGCTCGGCTACTGGTTGGCTAAGCCCGCCTTTCATACATTAAAAGAGCGACTCGACGCCCGCCGCTATAACGGTGCGGTCTTTCTTGGGCTGCAGGGTATCTGTGTTAAGAGCCACGGCAGTATGGACGGGATTGGTTTCGCCAACGCTATTGGTGTGGCGCATGATCTTGTGAAGCACGGCAGTAACGATACGATCAAGGCTCAGCTTGGGCAACTATCCACTCTCTTCGGTGCCGGGCTTCAGGAAGGTTAACCGATGCTTCGCCACTTTCTCGACGGAGCCTTTGGTAATCGCCACCTTAACTATCTGTTCATCCATCTCGGTCTGGTCAATTTCGGCCAGATCTTACGACTGCAAATTAGCGGTGTGTTCTTTCTGGAACGCGGATTTTCCCTTGCGGCTGTCTGCTTCATTATGGGGGCGCTGATCGGGTTGCGGTTCTTGTTGCGCACACCGCTTGTTCTTATCCCTCACTGGTTTGGGTGTAAACCGGCTTTAGTGATTGGCCAATTCATTCTAGCGCTTGGGTTTGTCTGCTTTGCCGTGAGTGAGCAGAGGTCATCCCTGCTCTGGGTTGGGTTAGTTCTGATGAGTGCGGGTGAAGCGCTCTATTGGCATGCCTACCACACGGTGTTTGCAACTCTGGCGGAACATGGAAAATTCGGTCGACAACTGTCTGGGCGCACCATGTTCATGAATGCCGGGGCCTTATGCGCGCCTTTAGCAACAGCACTTCTGCATCAGACAGGGAGCTGGAATCTGATTTATCTACTGTCGGCTATGGCACTTTTACTCAGCCTATTGCCGCTTCTTTTCCTGCCCGAGCCTTGTCCGGCCCGTCCGCTTGATATTCGAACTGGTCTAAAAGTCGACAAGGCGGGCATGAAACTCTTTGCGGGGTGGGGGGCATCCAGTGCTGTCATGGCGGTAATCTGGCCGATGGCTATATTCTTGCAGCTTGGTACGGTTGAAAAATTCTCATGGATGTTGGCGGTAACAATCATTCTCTCGACATTTATGACCATGTTTGTGGCGCGGCGGATTGACCTTGGGCACGGACTTGCCGTGGTGGCGTGGGGTGCACTGGCTTATGCCGCTTCAGTTATAGCCTTGGCTGTTCTTGGTCGCACACCGCTCTCGATTGCGGTTATTACGGCCGTAATGACTTTGTGTTCGTATAGTTATACGCATCCGTTTATCGCCTCCCTCTACCGGTGGGCTAAGGAGACCCAGGATCCGCTGTGGTTTCACTATTGGTCTGAATTCGGGTGGGATCTTGGTAACCTCGTGGTGCTATGGTCAGCTTCGCTTATTCTATACTTGCAGAGTGACCTGAGTCTGCGCTGGGCTATGCTGCTGATTCTCCCCACCTTGCTCTGGAGCTACTTGGTCTATAAAACGGATGGCAGGCTCTTTAGTCGTGCGGGAAAGGCGACATCATGATCCGCTCTCAGATTGTCGGTTGTGGGTGCTATCTGCCCGCCCGTGCTGTGACCAATGATGATTTGGTCGCTCAGGGCGTAGAGACCAGTGATGAGTGGGTGGTGCAGCGCACGGGTATTCGTCAGCGCCATATCGCCGCTGAAGGTGAGCTGACGTCTGACCTGGCGGTTGCGGCTGCGCGTGATGCGCTGACGCAGGGTGGGGTTGATGTTGCCGAGATAGATTTGATTGTGGTGGCGACCACGACACCGGATAATACATTTCCTGCCACCGCGGCCAAGGTGCAGGCCAAGCTGGGTGTAATCAAGGGGGCGGCCTTTGACGTGCAGGCGGTCTGTTCCGGGTTTATCTATGCACTGGCGATGGCCGATAACATGATCCGCCTTGGTCAAAGCAAATGCGCTCTGGTGATTGGCGCTGAGACTTTTTCCCGCCTGCTCGACTGGACAGACCGTACCACATGCGTATTGTTTGGAGATGGAGCTGGAGCGGTCGTCCTCAAAGCGATCCAGGGCAAGGGCGACAAGACTGACCGTGCCGTCCTCTCCACCCATTTGCATGCCGATGGCGCGCAATACGACCTGCTTATGGTTGATGGAGGGCCATCCAGTACAGGTACCACAGGCCATGTGCGTATGCACGGGCCGGAAGTTTTTAAACATGCAGTGCGTCGCCTCGCCGAAGTGGTGGAGGAAACCCTGACGGCCAATGCTATTACGCCAGATGAACTCGACTGGCTGGCACCACATCAAGCCAACAAGCGCATTATTGACGGAGTAGCGACCAAGCTGAAGATGGAAGAAAGCAAAGTCATCCTGACGGTTGATAAACACGGCAATACCTCAGCAGCATCCATTCCTTTGGCCTTAGCGACAGCCGTAAAGGATGGCCGCATCAAGCCCGGCCATTTAGTACTGTGTGAAGCAATGGGTGGCGGCTTTACCTGGGGCGCGGCGCTGATCCGCTGGTAGAGCGCTTATTCGCTATGAACTGTTCAACATAATCACTCAAGCGTACGCGCTGCAGAAAAGCTGTACGCGTGCTCTCTCGAAACACCTGAGGTGCTAGTTTATGCCACCGAAGGTAAGCGTTATCAGCATCAGCGGCAGACTCTGGATCAAAATTAACTTGCAGCATAACGGCCTTCTTACGGTGCGCCTTCAGCATCGCGATATTTTTGCTGTGATTTTGGTTGATCGCAGCCCAGTCAACCGGGATCGTCCCGCTATTAATGGACTCAACAATCCAGCTCGCTGTTTTGATGGCAGCATCCGGTAAGGTGTTATGAAACTTCGGTCCTTCATGCTGACCTATTTTTACAGTATCGCCGGACCGAGGAATGAGTTCAAGTGTGGTGCGCCACGAATTATTTGGCCCCCGCAAACTTACAATATGCGTACGTTCAAACATACACACATAAGTATAACCATCGACGCAATGCCGCATCGCTTCCTTTTCTGCTTGCAAGGCCTGCGTAGAGGAGAGGCATGTCAGAGAGACACCTTGCGGCGAGGTTAGGGGCGGGAATAGTTCCAGCCAGCGTGATGTTTCGTCATAACGCCTGATGCTATGCTGGTGACGGTCATGTTGGTCATGCCAATCGGCGCTAAGGCGATGTAACTGGTAAGCCGTGCTGTTAACAAACATCAACTCAGCCGCAGTGCGGAACGGCTCTCGCTTCATGCTGATGCCCTCTTGCTCACCGATGAGCGCTGATCCCCAATCAAGCTGGGCGGCCATGCAACCTTGGACTAGGGCAGGGAGTGCAATTTGTAACGACGCTGCGGTAAGAGCATCCCAGAGACTATCTGACAGGCGAAACCAGCTGTTTTCGTGGTCGGGCAGAGGGCCAATAGCCGTGACAAATGCGGGAGTAACTTTACCGCCCTGTGTATGCTTTTGGGCGGCAATACGCCCATTGCTAGTACGGGCGCGGGCTATGACGCTGCGGTCTGACACGGCTAGGCGAGCGAAATCCCGGATCAGGTCAGGCACTGATCAATCCAGTAAATTTTGCCAGTCACGGGTTACAGTGCTCAGCCGGGCAATCCGCCACCAGTCATGTGGTGAGTGAGGGTGCCACTCGGGTGGTAGCTGTGAGAAATAACCAAGATTATTCTCAAAGTGACTGCGTCCCCAATAGCGCCCATCCTCGGTTGGCGTCCTCCACTTGTCTTTCCGGTCGATATCACAGGGTCGTAAACCTTGAATTGAGCGCAGGAATGCTGCAGTAACTCTATGCCTCTCCCATTTAGGAGTTTTCAAGTCTTCGAGCTTAATGATTGTTTCAATAAGCGGGCGATTGGCATCAATCTCAGCCGTGAAAGGCTCCTCCATAAACATATTAATAAGCGCGGGAAATGCCACAAAGGCCTGCTGCCGATTACGCTGGCAGGCTTGCGTGTCATGCTTAGGAGCATGTCCAGCACCCGCGAGCCAGCTATAGACGCTGGTTGCGGGAACACGCGCCTTACGCATGAGGTGCACTATTTTGGGATCGAGCTGACGATAGAACCGCCCTAGCTGACCACGAAACTCGCTCAACTCATCTTGCCGGATGGCCTTAAGCAACGGTTCAAGCAAGTCATCACGCTCTTTTGTAAAAGCAGGCTGATTTGAAAGGGCCGGCCGGAGGAGGGCATCAATGTTTTTATTGATGCTTTCTATGATGCCTATACTCAAGTCACGCGGCTTTGCCGAATGTTTATCGGCGATAAAACAAACATCATTGCCCAGAATGATCTGCCCATCGTCACTAAATCGTGTTAAGATTTTACCCAACTTTAGAGGGGGTATTTTCTTGGTTGGCGCTGTCCCGCAGATAGCGAGGCGACCAAGCTGCCGATCCAAAGCAGCGACAAAACATCCAGCAAGAGACTTGTTCTGGTTGAAAACCGAGTAGCAGAGGACTGCATCGACTTCGTCAGGATCAGGCCGGGGGGATGTGGCAAGAGTCAGGCGTTTGGTACCGGTCCACTCGGTTATCGCCGCTATAATTTTCTCTTTGCACAGCTGCCCCTCTGCGCCTTCGCGATCATAAGTACGCAGATATTGTTTAAGCAGCTCGAGGGTGTGTCTTGATATTGTCATATTAAAGTCTCTATCTAAGTATGGCGGCAACCTAGCAAATTGCGTTTGGCGACTTCAACCCTGCAGAAGTTAACGCTTGAAGAGGCAAACCTTGCCGGAATCAGGCTCTGACTCGGCAAGACTCGCCGTGTTTTTCCCGTAACATATGGTTTGATAAGGAAAATTCAGGATTCTTGGCTTGACTCTGCCTCTCCCTGTCAGTAGCGTTTGAGTTATCAACAAGGGATGAGCCATGACGACTGACCCAACGACCATTACCCGTGCCGATCTCAGCGAGGCTGTGTATGCCGAAGTCGGGCTGTCGCGCCACGAGTCAGCCCAGTTTGTTGACGTGATCCTTGATGAAATTTCCAAAGCTTTGGTGGCGGGGGAGCAGGTGAAGCTGTCATCGTTTGGCAGCTTCAGTGCGCGCCACAAGAAGCAGCGCGTTGGCCGCAACCCCAAGACCGGCGAGGAAGTGCCAATTCTTCCGCGTCGTGTCTTGATGTTCCGCGCCAGCCACACGCTCAAGGAACGCATTTCTGCAGGGATGAAGGGGTTGCCCGTACCACCGGCCTCCACGACGGAGGATGATGAATGAGCAATCTGATTGAGCCGCTGGTGTCTGCCAAGTCAGCCACGGCATTCAAGACCATTAGTGAGGTTTCACAGGAAACGGGCGTGCCGCAGCACGTCCTTCGTTTCTGGGAAGGCAAGTTCAGCCAGCTCCGCCCGCTTAAGCGCGGTGGTGGGCGGCGTTACTATCGCCCGGAAGATGTCGCCTTGCTTCAGCGCATTCGTCGCCTGTTGCAAGAAGAAGGCTACACTATTAAAGGTGTGCAAAAAGTACTGCGCGAGCATCGCAGTCTTTTGGAGGACGCACCCAAGATGGTTCGTCCTGCCCCAGATGTCTTTCCGCGTACACGAGCTGCTTTTGCAGCGCAGCAGCCGGAAGATGAGCATCGGCCTCTGGTGCTTGATGTTCAGGCCATCAAGCGCGCAGGCAGCCCCGCCCGTTTGATTGAGGAGCTGCTGGAGCAGTTGCGCGATCTGCGGGCCACCCTTGACGACTGATTTTTGATTTATAATCAGTTAGTTAACGTGATCTGAAACCGCTTTTTAACGGTAATTTGCCATACTGACTTCAGTTCATCTGAATTGGAGTCTGGCTATGACCATCGCCCATGATCGCGCTGATCCAGCGACAACTGCAGCCCTGAGAGACTTTACTGGCCCGGTAGGTCTAACACTGTCCGGCGAAGCGGAGCAGGTGATGCCCGCGAGCGAGGTCGCCGCTGTTCTTGATTTTCATTCTCCTACGATTAGTGCTGGGAATCTGTTTGGCGTCGGGGACAGTGGAATGATCGATTTGAGTGGATTGAGCGCTGAGGCACCCACCACGGTGGCGCCAGTCGCAGCGCAGCTGCACCGCCCGAAAGGCCCTCAATTTTCCTAAGAAAAAGCCACTCGCGCCTTGACACGAATGCGAATAGGTTGTGCTTATACAACCCTGTTCTGATCTTCGGGAGTGGGTGCTTTTGGTGATGGCCGCAACGTTGGTAAAACCCCTGGCTTTGGTGGATAACAAGACTGGCCACATCATGTTGCTGGTCGATGCCCGCACCTTGACGGTTGAGATCGAAAGCGGCTTGCCATGCGAGCTGCGAGCAGAGGATGCCCGTTTTTTTCTCGACTTCTCCGCAATGCCGGATGCCTTAACAGTAGGTCCATTCAGCCGGAGTGAAGCCGATAAGATCCGCTTCTGCCACCGACTGACGCTAGCTGCCTTTAAAGATGGAATTGTGACCCGTGCCCGGGAAGTGAGCTTAAAGGTTCCCGCGTAGGCGAATAAATAGGCATTATCAAAGCCACAGAAAGCACTGGATTTTCCCGTGCCGACTCACTATAGTCCGCCCGCTTGCGGTCGGAATGTAGCTCAGCCCGGTAGAGCACT
>DDSC01000025.1:0-5695 GCA_002343265.1 Micavibrio sp. UBA2400 | reverse complement strand
CAAGGGGTCGTGGGTTCGAATCCCGCCATTCCGACCAAGCGCTCCCGTTTTTTATTTGCGCTCGTGTTGCCTCTTCGCTAGTCAGTCAGGCGAGGAGAGCGCGCCATGAATGAAAACCCCCAAGCCACAATCCTATCCCAGACTCTATTGAAGGCGGATGGATTCCAGAAGGTTCACGGCCTGCAGATTGAACACCAGCGCTTTGATGGAGGATCGCTGCTCGTTAATCGGGAGGTTGTTGAGCGTGGCGATTCTGTGTTTATTTTGGCTTATGATCCTGCGCAGCAGATGGTCATGCTGGGGCGCGAAATGCGCGCCGGAATTCTCTATCGTGGCGAGTATCCCTTTACCTATGCTCTACCGGCCGGGAAAATTGATGAGGGGGAAGATGCACTCACGACGGCTTGCCGTGAGGCGCGAGAGGAAATGGCGCTGGAATTACGCGACCCTCGCATTGTGCTCGACCGACTTTATCTGAGTGAGGGAGGTAGTTCAGAGCGGGCAACTCTGGTCTTCGCGACAGTCAGTGCACCTCGGCATAATGCCGTCCTCGGCGTTGTGCAGGAGCACGAAAACATCCTGCGCCGCAGTGTTCCCGTGACTGAGTTCTTCGCGATGGCCAATACCCGCCGCATGGTCAGCGCCATGGCCAACATGGGCGCGCTCTGGCTCCGCCTGCACGTGGCGGGGAAAGAGCCTCGGCCTTAATTCGCTGGGCCGTTCAGCACTTCGCACCAACCGCCCGCTGTCTTGATCTCGTCACAGCGAGCAGATGCATCGGCCTTGGTGGCAAACGGGCCCGCCAGCAATCGCTCCCACACCTGACCATTCTTGTCGGTGTAGGCCATGGTCGCAACCTTCAAACCCGCCAGCTGGGCAGGATAGCGGTTCTGCAATGTGGCCCAGCCCGCATCGGCCTGATCGGCGTGCAGATAGGACGCCAGATGAATCATCGGCACTTGTTTTGTCGCTTCAGGTGTAGCCGCTTTGGTCTCAGTCGCCGCCATGTCCTGCTCAGTCAACTCACCGACCTCGGCTTTAGTTGGCGGGGTGTCGTCCGCAGTTTCGGGGGCTTCCGTATCGTCTTTTGACGACGGTGCTACTGTTTCCGGCGAGAGGACTTTGGCCGGTGCCAGCTTTTCGGCTGCGCGCAGCGCGGTCACTTCGCCATCCAGCCAGGTCAGGGTTTCGCTCATGGCTTCATGCTGCTCACGAAGATTCGCTGTCACCAGTTCAAGGTCACTGACGGATGCCGTCTTGGCCGGAGCCTTTACCACTGGTGTAGGCGCGGGCTGACTGGCACAAGCGGTCAGAACCGTGAGGGACGCGAAGAGAGCGACAGATGTAAAACGCATGACAAAACCCCGGTAAAAGATAATTCTGCCGGAATTTGGCCTATTTATTGGGCGGCGTCAATCAGCGGCGCGAGGCTGTTTCCGGGTAGGGTGGCTGGGGGGGAGGCGCGGCTGCTTCCGTTGTGTCCCGGCGCCAAAGGCTGAAATCGACCCGAATCACGGCTTCCCGCTGCAAAATCTGGCGTCCCGCCTCAGTTAGGCGGCAAATGAGGTTCTCGTGACGGGTAGGGTTGAGCGCCCACGGTTCCGCCCAGCCGGCTTTGACACAGGACTGGATCAGGTCGGGGCTGATGCGCTTGCCCACCTCATCGTACAGCGGCAGCTTGCCGCCGGGCTGCTTTTCGCCGTACTTCAGCCAGCGGCGCTGGTCGTCAGTCGGGGCGGAAGCAATCGGCATCAAGGTCGGGCGAGCTGGCTGCATGGTATTCCCAAATTTGAGGTTGGCTCTTATAGCATAGACGCTGACGCTGACGAGGGGTAAAAATTTCCTATGGAAATGATCTTGATCTACACCACCTGTGCCACTGCCGATGAGGCGGACCAGATCGCGCGTACGCTTGTGCAGGAGCGACTGGTCGCTTGCGCCAATCGGGGTGAAAAAATATTCAGTCAGTATATGTGGGAGGGACAGCTTGAGTCCGGCCCAGAAATTCCCTTGCTCTTGAAAACGCGCGCCGCTTTATTTGAACGCGTGCGGCAGCGCTTGCGTGTGCTGCATAGTTATAAAACACCGGCCATTATTGCACTGCCAGCCGCCCAAGCGGATCCGGACTATGTGGCGTGGGTTGAGCAGATGACACAGGTGGGCGCATGATACGGCTGCTTCCGGCTATCCTGCTGCTGATCGTGGGTCTGTATTTTGTGGTGCAGCCCTTGTCTACGGCGGAAGGACCTGCGACACCGGATCTGCTCACCATTACGACGCCCCAGAATACGCAACATGTGTTTCTGGTTGAGGTTGCCCGGACGCCGGACGAACTCAGTCAAGGGTTGATGTTTCGTCAGCACCTGTCGAGCGATAAAGGTATGCTATTCCTTTTTCCTGAGCCACGCATTGAGCAGTTCTGGATGAAAAATACTCTGGTGCCTCTTGATATCCTTTTTATCGATCGGGATGGGGTCATCATCGATATCCATCCTATGGCTCAGCCCCATGATCTTACACTGATAACCTCTAAAACTCCGGTTTTGGCCGGGCTGGAGATCGCTGGAGGACAAGCCCAAGAGCGGGGTATTTCTGTAGGAAGCCGTATTTCCAGCTCCTCCTGGGCCGAGTGGCAGGCCCGATTTAACTGATTTTTCCGTCTAATTACTTGTTCATTAACCGTTGCTCGTGTATCGATAGGCTATCGGGGCGTGGCGCAGTCCGGCTAGCGCGCTAGTTTTGGGTACTAGAGGTCCCGGGTTCGAATCCCGGCGCCCCGACCAGAGTTGTCAGAGCCAAGAGGGCATCATGAATGTGCGCATTTTCCGGCCCAGCAAGTCGGCCATGCAATCGGGCCGCGGCAAGACGGCGGTGTGGCTGCTTGAGCCTGAGCTGGAAAGCCCCCGCGTTGCCGAGCCTTTGATGGGTTGGGTGAGTGCTCAGGATACCCTGAGCCAGCTGCGGCTGCGTTTTTCCAGCGCCGAGGCGGCTGTGGCGTATGCGCGCAGGCAGGGCTGGACTTATAGCCTTGATGAGGCACAGGAACGCTCTGTTACTCCACGGAACTATGGCGATAACTTCCGTAGACGGCAAAAAGCTTCATAACCGGTTTGCACCCTTAGCTCAGCTGGATAGAGCAGATGCCTTCTAAGCATCAGGTCACAGGTTCGACTCCTGTAGGGTGCGCCATTTTTTAACCGTAATTTCTGCGCCATATCAAGCGCTTCGATGCGGTGTATATTTCTAAAATTAACTATAATATTGTGTGGACTTCGCGGTATGGTTTCGCCATTATTACCATGTTTTAAAGGCAATGATGATAAGACCTTAGTGTCCTGCCTGTTTGCCTGACTGGAAGCTTTCAAAAGCGGAGAATGTAAATGGTTGATCAAGCGCCTGCCAAAAATGCCCCGACCCCGACCTCTGAACCTGAGGTGGTTTGCATTCCTGCGAATGCGGCTGCCGTTGAGGGGGATAAGCAGGCGATGCCTGTGGTGGCTGCGGCTGGCTCTGAAGAAACCGCGCCAGTTGATCTGAACGCCATTGCACCTGCAGCTGGTACGCCGGAAGCTATGCCAGAACAGACACCTGAGGTATGTGCGGTCCCCGATTTGCAACCGGCGAGTGCTGAGCAACTTGCCAATGCGGTTCTGGTTAATAAACCAGCCGCAGGTGAGACCCGCACGTATAGCGCCCTTGCCGATGGGCAGACTTATAATTTTGACTTCAACTACAAGGATGCACTGGTTGAAGCGGAAGGGCGTAATGTTGTCATCCGCTTTGCGGATGGTGCCGTGGTTGTCCTTGAAGATTTTGCAGACAAGGCCTCGGCAACACGCTTGATTGTCAATAATTGTGAGGCCGAGCCGATTCAGTTTGCCTCACTGAATAATATTGCCCCGGCGGCGGGTGCGCCAGCCGCAGGGCCGCAGGCCAACGCGCCGGTTGGTAATTCAGGGGCGGGTTTTTCACCGTTTGATGCAGGCAATCTGCCGGGTGTTGGTAATCCTCTTGGTCCGCTGGGATCGACCTCGTTGAGCTATCGTCTAATTGATGGTCTACGCCCTGAAATTTCCACCCTCACGCCCCCGGATGGCAAGCCCGGTGGCCTGGTTGGTGTTGGCGATCCGTTGAATGCTGTAGATGAAACAGGTGGTGGCGGCAGCGGGGGGGACTTCAGCAACCCACGGTCCGTGGGCGGCCCGATTGGTATTGACTACGGTCCTGACGGAGCAGGCAGTGTCCGCATTATTGACGGCCCGGCGGGCTTGACTCACCGGGGTGAAGCGATTGTGGTGACTATTTCGGCAGATGGTTTGACTGCCTCTGGTGTTACCTCAACGGGCGATACGGCCTTTGTCTTTACCCTTAATCCGGTAACCGGCACCTATACCTTTACGCAGAACATATCTCTTGATCACCCGATCGCTGGTGATCCAAACGAATTCCTCAATCTCCCGTTTGTCATTCGTGTGACGGATCGCGATGGCGATTATACGGATGGGACAGCGACTATCCGGGTCTACGATGACGGTCCGGCCGTTGTCACGGGCTCAGCCGCACTGATTGATGAAACCGATGGTGCACCGCTAATTGCCTCTGGTACGCTGACTTTCAACTATGGTGGCGATGGTGCGGGTAGCATCAAGTTGGTCAGTGGCCCAAGTGGCCTGACCAGTCATGGCCAGCCGGTTGTTGTTACTGTCACAGATGGTGTGGTGACTGGTGTGGCAAATGGCGTGACGGTGTTCACACTGACGCTGAACCCGGCGACGGGTGCGTGGACCTATAATCAGGTCGGTGCGCTGGATCATCCGGATACGAGCAATCCGAATGATATTATCAGTGTGGGCTTTATGGTCCGCATTACCGATTATGATGGTGACTCCATTGATACGCCCATTGTAGTGCGTGTCGCTGACGATGGTCCCTCACTGGATGGCTCAGCCTCTGCTAGTCTTGATGAATCAGACGGTATGGGTAGTGTCGCAGGCACTCTGCCATTCGCCTTTGGACATGATGGTGCAGGTCAGGTGCGTTTGGCGGATGGGCCTTCAGGTCTAACCAGTCACGGTCAGCCGATCACTGTTGTGATTTCGGCTGATGGTACGCGCGCCACCGGCACCCTGCCCGACGGTGCTCTCGCGTTTGAAGTTACCCTCGATAAAGCAACTGGAGCCTATACCTTCACCCAGTTTGCTCCACTCGACCATCCGATTGCTGGAAATCCGGATGATGTTCTGTCTCTTGGGTTTGGTTTCACGGTAACGGATGGTGATGGAGACTCGACCCGTGGTGCACTGACCATCACAGTGCGCGATGACGGCCCGACGGCTGGAACTGCCACCCTAGATGTGGCCGATCTTGGTGTGACTGTAACGGGTACCTTGCCGCATGATTACGGTGCCGATGGAGCTGGCAGCATCAAGCTGTTTGGGGGTATGACAGGACTAACCAGCAATGGTCAGGCCGTAAACGTGACTGTTACTGATGGTAGTGCCGTGGGTAAACTCGCGAATGGGACTGTCGTCTTTACACTCACACTCACTCCCTCAGGCTACAGCTTTGTCCAGAATCTCGATCTGGATAATAATCCAACGCTTTCTTTTGGTTATAAAGTCACTGACTTTGACGGTGATACCGCCAATGGTCTTATCACTGTCACGTCGCGGGAAGACGGCTTGCCGTGTGTGTA
>DDSC01000004.1:70918-96840 GCA_002343265.1 Micavibrio sp. UBA2400 | reverse complement strand
GTCGACGTCACCGCTGCGTTCTAAGCTTCGCTTAGATCAAGCATAGAGGAGGCCCGGACTCACGTCCGGGCCTCTTTCTTTTTGCCGCTTCTTTTACTGGGTCGTGTCATTTTCGCTTGTCTATTGGTGAGTGGGCGATATGATTGCCGCTAGCGGTAATCCTGCCGCGGTTTGAATTTTACAGGTTTGTCCGATGTTGCTGCGTCGCCTCGCTTTTTCTACTGCCACCGTGTGCACCGTTGCCCTGACTGTTCCGGCGCAGGCCGATATGCAGGTCTACTTGGGGGGCTATACCGGCGTACAGGCGGCAGTGTTTGAGAATGATGCCGCCACCAACAGCAGCCGGGACTTCTTGAGCGAAGCCGAGATTTTTGTGCGCGCCGAGAATACGGCGGATAACGGCCTGCAGTATGGTGCCAAGCTGGAGCTGCACAGCTCGACCAGCGATAGTGTGAACGCCGATGAAGCCAGCCTGTGGCTGGGTGGTGCGTGGGGCAAGCTTGAGCTGGGCGATAATGACGGCGCCACCGAGCTGCTGAAAATGACCCCGGTGCCGATGCTGGGTTATGCGGCGGGCAGCTATGATGATTATATTCCGGCGGCCGATCGTGGTCACCCGCTGGTCAATCGCGGGGCGCCCACCCATACCCTGCTCGACACCGATGATGCCACCAAGCTCACCTACACCACACCGCTCTATGCCGGCTGGCAGTTTGGGGTGTCCTATGCCCCCTTCTCCGGCAATCTGGGCGAGAATGTGCAAACTACCACCGGCTCTTTGCCCGAGGATGTGTTTGAGGCGGGTCTGTCCTACAGCGGTAGCGAAGGCGATTTTGGCTATTACCTGAGCAGCGCCTTTACCTTTGGCAACGGGGCCAGCGCGACCGAGGATCTGTCGGTTTGGGGCTTGGGTGCCCAGCTGACCTATCAGGGTTTTGTGCTGGGTGGTGGCTACACCCAGAATAGCGACAGCCTAAATCCAACCGGCACCAGTGACGACAATGTGCGTAGCTGGAATCTCGGTCTGGCCTATAACTGGGACAAATACAGTGTTGGCGCCAGCTATCTCAATCTGAACTACGGCACCAATGGTGATTCCAGCAGCCAGTTGGGCACCGATGGCAATGGTGGTCGCTACAGCTCGTTTGTGCTTGGCGGCAGCTACAAGATTGCCCCCGGTCTATCGACCAGCTCGGCCCTCGCCTTTTATGACCGCAACCGCGCCAGCGGCACCGATACCTCGGGCTGGGTGATGGTGCAGGATCTGACAGCGGCATTTTAGTCACACCAGACTGTAGATTTGTCACAGACAGCGGGAGTCCACTCCCGCTGTTTACTTTTTTGCGCTTTGATGAGGCGCGTCAACTTTCTTGGAGGATTACTCATGCGTCGTTTACTTTTGGCTTCTACGGCCCTTCTCGCCCTGAGCGCCGCTCCGGCCCGCGCTGATCTGGAAGTCACCGTTGGTGGCTTCACCGCGTTCCAGGCTGGTTTCTTTGACCACGACACGGCAACTGACAGCTCGCGCGACTTTACGTCGGAAGCCGAGATCGTGGTGAGCGCCGATGCGACGGCGGATAACGGCCTGCAATATGGCGCCCATGTGCAGCTCGAAGGGTCGACCAGCGACTCCACCAACAGCGGTGAAGTGTACCTGTATATGGCTGGTAGCTGGGGTCGGGTGGAGATGGGTGACTGGTATGGTGCGTCCGAACTGGCCGTGTTTGCCCCCACCGTTGGTGTTGGCCAGATCAATGGCAGCTACGACGACTTCCTGCCGTCGACCGCTCGCTCGGGTCTGAGCAACGCGAACTACGCGACTGCCGTGAACGATCGTGGTGACCACAACTTCACCGCTCTCGACAGCGATGATGCCACCAAGATCACGTACTACACCCCGAAGTTCTCGGGCTTCCAGGCTGGCGTGAGCTACGCTCCGGAGCAGGACGACTCGGGTGAAACCGTGAGCCTGACCGAAGGCGATCTGAAGAACATGTTCGAGATCGGCCTGAAGTATGAGGGCGAGTTCCAGGGCGTGGGCGTGACCGTTGGTGGTCTGTACAACTTCGCCGATGCCAGCGATCTGGCCACGACGGAAGATCTGTCGGCCTGGAGCCTGGGTGCTCAGCTGAGCTACAACGGCTTCACCTTTGGCGGTGGCTACACCGACAATGGCGACAGCCTGCAGGCGGAAGCGCAGACCAGCGACGACATCACCAGCTGGAACGTGGGTCTGACCTACGAGAACGGCCCGTGGGGTGTTGGTGTGAGCTACCTCGACGAGGACTATGAGACCAACGGTGACACCGCGGGTACCGATGGCGGCGACTACAGTGCGCTGGCCTTCGGCGGCACCTACAAGGTGGCCCCCGGCCTGACCACCGGTCTGGACATGGCGTTCTACGACCGTGACCGTGCCGGTTCGGTTAACGACGAAGATGGCTGGGTTGCCGTCGTCGACGTCACCGCTGCGTTCTAAATCAACGCAAATGTGTTAAGGGGCGGGGCAGGATGTCACATCCTGCCCTGTTGCTTTTGGGCGCAAATCTGGCTTAATTGCCGCCATGAAGACTTTACCGCCTCTGGCTGTTGCCCTGTTGTCCCTGCTCTCCCTGTCTGCTTGTTCGGGCGTAGAGAGCAAAGCCGAATATCCGGACCCGGACCGGGAGCGCATTTACCGCTATGGCAGTCTTACCGGCGGCGAAGGCGGCTTTGATATTCTGGGCAAGAAAAAGCGTACCGAGGAGGACGGCCAGACAGGTCTGGGGGTCAATTCCTTCCTGTGGCGCGCCACACTCGACACCGTCTCGTTCATGCCGCTCGCCTCGGCTGACCCGTTTGGTGGCGTGATCCTGACCGACTGGTACGCCGACCCGGCCGTGCCGGGCGAGCGCACCAAGGCGCAAATCTATGTCACCAGCCGCGAGCTGCGTGCCGATGCCCTGAAGGCCAGCGTGTTCCGTCAGGTGGCCGATGGCCGCGGCGGCTGGAAGGACGCGCCGGTGGCGGCGGACAGCAGCAAGAAGCTGGAAGACGCCATTCTCACTCGCGCCCGCCAGATTCGCCAGAGCGCGGTGAAGTAAGGAACTGAGTTGTTTATTTGGGCTGGGTCTTGATCAGGGGCTTGCTCTTGGGAACCTCAACCTTGGCGGGGCTGTGCAAGAGGGCATTGGCGAGTGCCCCACATGAGATGATTTCATTGCCAAGGTCGACAGTAGAATGGGCATGCTGGGCGTAGTGAATTCGAGAGGAGGCTTCTGCCAGCTCGGCTGGCGGCACCACAACTCCATCTGGGTTCAGAAGTTTCTTGCCGGCATTAAGGGGTGCCGGCCCCGGTGCTTTGTCAGTTGAGATGACTCCTGCCATGTTCCCAAGGCATTCGGTCGGACTCATTCCTTTTTTCGTTTCCTTCATGATAGCCTCCTGCTACGCTATACCTCTCTTCACAGTACCACCCCCCGGCTTAATAAACCATAAAGCAGCCCCCTCTAATTACGCTTATCGGCTTGATTTTTCATGTTAAATGGGTTTTTTAGAGGGGACGGAGAACCGCCATGAGCCGCTACAACTTCAAATCCATCGAACCGAAATGGCAGCAGTACTGGGCTGAGCACAAGACGTTTGAGACGCCCAACGGCGGTCCGAAGCCCAAGTATTATGTGCTCGACATGTTCCCTTACCCGTCCGGCGAGGGGCTGCATATCGGCCATCCCGAGGGGTATACCGCCACCGATATCGTCGCGCGCTATAAGCGCATGAATGGGTTCAACGTGCTGCACACCATGGGCTGGGATGCCTTTGGTCTGGCCGCTGAGCGCTATGCGGTGCGGGTGGGGCAGCACCCCAAGGATGTGACCACCAAGAACATCAATGTCTTTCGCCGCCAGCTGCAAAGCATCGGCTTCAGCTACGACTGGTCGCGCGAGTTTAGCACTACAGATGAAGATTATTACAAGTGGACGCAGTGGATCTTCCTCAAGCTCTACGAGAAAGGCCTCGCTTATCTGGCCGAAGTGCCGGTGAACTGGTGCCCGGCGCAGGGCACCGTGCTGGCCAATGAGGAAGTGCAGGACGGCAAGTTTATCGAAACCGGTGAGCCGGTGGAGCGCCGGTTGATGAAGCAGTGGATGCTCAAGATCACCGCCTATGCCGACCGTCTGGTCGACGATCTGGACGAGCTGGACTGGCCGGACAGCATCAAGGAGATGCAGCGCAACTGGGTCGGCCGCTCGCAAGGGGCCGAGGTGGTTTTCAAGGTTGAAGGGCACGATGCCAGCTTTGATATCTTCACGACTCGCCCGGACACCCTGTTTGGCGCTACCTTCTGCGTACTCGCGCCGGAGCACCCGCTGGTGGGCAAGATCACCAGCGCCGCACAACAGGCCGAAGTTGAAAAATATGTTACCTGGGCCAGGAATGTGTCTGATCGCGATCGCGAAATCGCTGCCGCCAAGGAAAAGACCGGCGTATTTACCGGGGCCTATGCGGTGAACCCGGTGAACGGGGCCAAGCTGCCGATCTGGATTGCTGACTATGTGAAGATGGATTATGGCAGCGGCGCTATTATGGCGGTGCCGGCGCATGACGAGCGCGACTATGCCTTTGCCAAGGCCTTCAAGCTGCCCATTATCGAGGTGGTGAAGGGCGGTGATGTCGCCACAGAGGCCTATACGGGTGATGGCGTCGCCGTTAATTCCGACTTCCTCAATGGCCTGAGACAAACAGAAGCCAAGGCCAAAATGGTCGAGTGGCTGCAGGCCAAAGGCATCGGCAGGGGCCGGGTGACCTACAAGCTGCGCGACTGGCTGTTCAGCCGCCAGCGCTATTGGGGCGAGCCGTTCCCTTTGCTGCACAAGAAAGATGGCAGCATTGTCGCGCTGCCCGACAGCGCCCTGCCCCTCACCTTGCCGCAGCTCACCGACTTCCGCCCGACCGAGCAGGGCGACCCGCCGCTCGGGCGCGCGACCGAGTGGGTAAAGGTGAACCTGAACGGTGAAGAGCTGACACGTGAGCTGAACACCATGCCGCAGTGGGCCGGCTCGTGCTGGTATTACCTGCGCTTTATGGATCCGCACAACACGGGCCGGTTTGTTGGTGAAGCGGCAGAGAAATACTGGGGTCAGGTTGATCTGTATGTGGGGGGTGTCGAGCACGCGGTGCTGCATCTGCTCTACGCCCGCTTTTGGCATAAGGTGCTGTTTGATGCCGGACTGATTTCCACCAATGAGCCATTCAAGAAGCTGTTCAATCAGGGCATGATCCTTGCCTATTCGTACAAGGATGAGAAGGGCAAGTATTACCGTCCCAGCGATGCCGAGCAGCGCGACGAACAGTGGTTTGTCAAAGGCAGCGATGTCAGGCTGAACACCCAGATTGAAAAGATGAGCAAGAGCAAGCTCAATGTGGTGAACCCGGATGATGTGGTGACCAGTCACGGGGCCGACAGCTTGCGCCTGTATGAAATGTTCATGGGCCCGCTGGAGGCCACCAAGCCGTGGCAGACCAACGGCATCACCGGCGTGTACAGCTTTCTTGAGCGGGTGTGGAGCTGGGTGGTGAATATCGATACCGATGCGCTTAGCCCCGTGTGGGTGGATGGTGCCGAGACGGACGCGAGTGAGCCGGTGCGGCGCGAGCTGCACAAGACCATCGCCAAGGTCACCACGGATATTGAAAACCTGCGCTTTAACACGGCCATTGCCCGTATGATGGAAGCGCTTAACCTGCTCAAGAAAGAACCGCACTTGCCCAAAGGCGTGGCGGAAAAATTCGTGCTCATCCTCAGCCCCTTTGCCCCGCATATCGCCGAAGAGCTGTGGGCGCGCTTGGGCCATACCCAGTCCCTCGCTTACGAGCGCTGGCCGAGCTACGACCCGGCGCTGATTGTCGAGAACACGGTGACCATGGGCGTGCAGGTGAATGGCAAGCTGCGCGCCACCATTACCCTGCCCAAGGGCACCGATCAAAAAACCGCCGAGGCTGCCGCACTGGCCGAAGAAGGCGTGGTTCGCGCCCTCGACGGTAAACCCCCGCGCAAGGTGATCGTGGTGCCGGACAAGATTGTGAATGTGGTGGCGTAGGCTAGCTACTTCAACGCGGCGTTAAGTAGCGCGAGATTGCCGAGCATATCCTTACCCGTGCGGCGCACATAAGACGGCGGCGTACAAGTGGGCGAGGCAAACACGATCTCGGTTGAGCAATAGGGGTCCTGTGATTCACCAAAGCCATAGCCCACGGTACGGTCAACCTCAGTCTCGGAGCAGAGGCGATATAGAACACACAGCCTCTCCGCCCCCGCGCTGAGCAGTACCTCTTTTTGTAGCCTTAATGTTCTTTCGATTTGGGCTTGCAGGCCACTTTGCTCTAGCGCTGCTTTTATATCGGCATCAGGTTTTAACAGCAGGAGAGTGAAAGCTTCGGTGGCGGTGAGCGTCATCTTCAAATCTCCTGTTTGTAACACGCAAGGACTAGCAATCCACCTCAACCAAGTCTAGAAAAATCAAATGGATTAACGGTGTTCTTCTATTGACGAGGACAGAATGAAGTTAATTAACGCCGCCCAGCAGCTCCGCGACGAGGTGAGCGCGCTGCGCTTTTCCGCCCCGGTGACGCACACCTATAACCCGCTCGACTATGCGTGGGCACCGCACGAGCTGTATTTGCGTCGCTTTGGTCAAGGCCGCAAGAAAGTGCTGTTTCTGGGCATGAATCCCGGCCCCTTTGGCATGGCGCAATGCGGCGTGCCTTTTGGCGAGATCGCGGCGGTGCGTGACTGGCTGGGCATTACCGCGCCCGTGAGTAAGCCCGCGAACGAAAACCCCAAAAAGCCGATTGATGGTTTTGCCTGCACGCGGGCTGAGGTGAGCGGCAAGCGCCTGTGGGGCCTGTTTGCCCAGCGGTTTGCTACGCCCGAAGATTTTTTTGTCGATCATTTTGTCACCAACTATTGCCCCCTGCTCTGGCTCAATGGCACCAAGAACGTGACGCCGGATAAGCTGCCCAAGGCCGAAGTTGCCCCGGTGATCGCCGCTTGTGACAAGCATTTGCGGGCGCAGGCCGAGATTTTGCAGCCTGAGCTGGTGATTGGCGTCGGTAAGTATGCCCGCGCGCAGGCCGAGCGGGCGTTGGCTGGGCTACCGCTGCGCTTTGGCGATATCCTGCACCCCTCACCTGCCAGCCCCGCCGCCAACAAGGGCTGGGCCGAGGCAGCGAGTAAGCAATTGCGCGAACTGGGCGTCTGGGCTTAAGTGCAGCTATGATTCGTTATCTGCCCCTGCTTTCGTTGATGGTCCTTTCCGCCTGCGGCTTCACCCCGCTCTATGGCAATACCAAGCAGGCGGCTTCACATCTGTCCACCGTGGCCATTGCCAATCTGCCGGATCGGCCGGGTCAGCAACTGCGCTTGCTGCTCAGTGACCGTTTTTATGGTGCGCAGCCACAGCAGCCAGCGCAGTGGAATTTGAGCGTAACGGTGAACAGCAGCAAGGAGGATCTGGGCTTGCGCCGCGATGATGTGGCCACGCGTGCGCGCAGCAGCTGGGTCGCGCAATTCGCCCTGACTCGCACGGGCGAGGCTGCCCCTGCCCTCACCGGTACCGAGCGCAGTTTTGTCAGCTATAACATTTTTACCGATCCGTATGCCACCAGTGCTGCTGAAGCCAATGCGCAGGAGCGCGGCCTGACCCAGCTGGCCGATCTGATTACTAACCGGGTGGCTTTATATCTTTCGGCGCCCTCGCCCTCAGGTAGCGAAGCGGTAGGGCAAAGTCAGCCCTCAAGTAACGAAGCGGTAGGGCGAATCAAGTGAAGCCCAAAAACGTTGATGTTTTTCTGAAAGCGTTGCCGCCGGATTTGCGGGCGGTGCTGTTTTACGGGCCGGATGAGGGCTTGGCACGCGAGCGGGCCGTTAATCTGGCTCTGCGTCTGGTGCCGGATGTGAATGATCCGTTTAATGTGGTTGACCTCGCCCCGGCGTCGGTTACCAGCGATATGGCACGTATTGCCGATGAAATGGGCGCCCAATCGCTGATGGGCGGGCGTCGTCTGGTGCGTCTGCGCGGGGCTGAAGATAATGTTGCCCCAGCGGTGCAGAATGCATTTTCCCAGCTGCCGCCTGGCGATTCCTTTCTCATCATTGAAGCTGGTGATTTGCGCCCCACCTCGCCGCTGCGCAAGCTGTTTGAGGGGGCGGATGTCGCCGCCGCCCTGCCCTGCTATGAGGCGGATGAGCGCGATCGCCTGCGTCTGGCCGAAGAAGAATTCAAAGCTGCAGGAGTGAGCGCGACGCGTGATGCGCTGCAATTGCTGGCGGGGCTACTTGCGTCCGATCGGGCGCTGGCCCGGCAGGAGATTGAAAAACTCATCACCTATGCCGGGCCCAAGGGCAAGCTCGACTACGAGGATGTTAGTACTGCGATTGGTGATTCCGCCACGCTGGAGAGTGACGCGGCAATTTGGTTGGCAGCGGATGGCAAG
Organism: Micavibrio sp. UBA2400; assembly: GCA_002343265.1. Classification (GTDB taxonomy): domain Bacteria; phylum Pseudomonadota; class Alphaproteobacteria; order UBA2400; family UBA2400; genus UBA2400. Next base: position 88,365 of record DDSC01000004.1, on the reverse strand, counting down.
TTGCCCGAGCTTGACCGGGCGCTGGGTCGCCTCTATGCCGACGGGCTGCCGACGATTGCGATTTTGCGGGCGGCGCAGCGTCATCTGCAACGACTTTACAGCGTGGTGGCCAGTCGCGATCCCCTACCCTTGGCGATGGAGCAGCTCAAGCCGCCGATTTTCTGGAAAGATCGTGAGCGCTTTACCGCTCAGGCCAGCCGCTGGCGGCAGGACCGACTCGAGCAGGCAATTGCGCGTGTGGGTGAGGCTGAGGTTCACTGCAAAACCACGGGCTTGCGCGATACCACCATGTGTAGTCGTGCCCTGCTCGCGGTGGCGAGTCTGGCTGCGCGCCGTGCTGCTTAATGAACTTAGTTCACTAAACAGATCTGGCGATTGAGGGCGAATTCGGCTAGGACGGGTCTATGCACGACCAAGGAAGATCCGATTTCTTACGTAACGTAACTGTTTCCCGTGAAACTTTGGCGAAACTAGATAATTACGCCACCATGCTCGAGGGTTGGCAACGCAAGATCAATCTCGTTGGCCCCAAGACTATTGCCGAGCTGTGGGTGCGGCACTTTTGGGATTCTGCCCAGCTTTATCCGCATGTGGCCGGGGCCAGGCGGCTGGCCGATCTTGGGAGTGGTGCTGGCTTTCCGGGTCTGGTTCTGGCTGTTATGGGGATGCCCGACGTTCATCTGGTGGATAGCGATCAGCGCAAGGGGATTTTCTTGCGCGAAGTTTCACGTGAAACATCAGCGCCGGTGACCGTGCATACAGGCCGCGCTGAGCAGATTGCCCCGATTATGGCCGACGTTGTTACTGCGCGGGCGTTTGCCCCGCTTGTCGAGTTATTACCAATGGCGTATAGACACATAAAGCCGGATGGGCGATTTGTGTTGCTGAAGGGTGAAGGGTGGGCAAGTGAGGTTGAGGCCGCCCGGCGGGCCGGTTGGGTGTTTCATGTGAAACATCTTCCTAGCCAGACCGCGCCGGAGGCTGCAATCCTGATCCTGTCGGACCTCAAGCCGCCGCAGGCATAAAAAGGGGAGGTTGGGGTGAAGCCAAGAATTATCGTCGTCGCCAACCAGAAGGGCGGAGTGGGCAAGACCACCACTACCATAAATCTGGCTACCGCCATGGCGGCGGTTGGCAAACGTGTGCTGATGGTTGATCTCGATCCGCAGGGTAATGCCTCGACCGGGGTGGGGATTGCACCGGCGCAGCGTACCCCGGGCAGTTATGCCGTTCTGTTCGGTGACGTGCCGATGGCGCAGGCCATCCGCCAGACTGCCATTCCCGGTCTTGATATCATTCCCGCCGCATCGGACCTCGCCGGGGCTGAGATCGAACTGGTGCCGGAAGCCAACCGGGAATACTTTCTGAACACCAACCTGCGCGCCCGCCCGCAGACCGTGGGCGAGGGGCAGGGGAGCGGTAGTCCTGTTGATTACGACTATATCATTATCGACTGCCCGCCCGCGCTCGGCCTGCTGACGCTCAACGCCCTAGTGGCCGCCGATGCCGTGCTGGTGCCGCTACAGTGCGAATTCTATGCTCTTGAGGGGCTGTCGCATCTGCTACGGACAATCGACATCATCAAGCGGAACTATAATCCACACCTTGAGCTGCAAGGTGTAATACTGACTATGTACGACCGCCGCAACGCGTTGAGCCGTCAGGTGGAAGATGAAGTGCGTGCCTATTTGGGCGACAAGGTCTATCAGAATGTGATCCCGCGCAATGTGCGCATCAGCGAGGCGCCAAGCCACGGCAAGCCGGTTCTGATCTATGATTTCCGCTCGACCGGTGCGCAGGCTTATATTTTGCTGGCGCGTGAAATTCTACAGCGTGAGGCAGCGTTACTCGCTGCTCAGGCTGCGACACCCCACCGCTTACTGGAGACGGCTGAATGAGTACCGACGATGATGTGTTGAACAATGTTCAAAAACCACGCCTTGCTACTCGTACCGCGCTGGGCGGCGCGCCCGGCTCTCTGCTCGGCACGGCTTCGGCCCCCACAGCCGAGGGGCAGGGGGTAACGCCCGCCAACCGTCGCCGCGCCACACTCGGCAAGGGCTTGGGAGCGCTGCTTGGTGAAGCTGCGGATGATTATGCCCAACTCGATCAGGTGCGCCCGGCCAAGAGCAATGTGCCGCTCGATCTGCTCGCACCCAGTCCGTTCCAGCCACGCAAGCATTTTGACGAAACTGCTCTGGCCGATCTCACCCAGTCGGTGCGTGAGAAGGGGATTATTCAGCCGTTGGTGGTGCGCCGCGATCCCACTCGTCCCGGCCATTTCCAGATCATCGCCGGTGAGCGCCGCTGGCGTGCAGCGCAGGCCGCGGGGCTGACCGAGGCCCCGGTGGTGGTGCGCGAGTATGATGATACACAGGCGATGGAAGTCGCGCTGATCGAGAATGTACAGCGTCAGGACCTCAACCCGATTGAGGAAGCCGAGGGCTATGCCCGCCTGCAGAAGGAATTTGGCCGCACGCAGGAGCAGATCGCGCAACTGGTGGGTAAGAGCCGCCCCCATATCGCCAACACACTGCGTCTGCTGCAGTTGCCGCCGCTAGCGCAACAGGCACTGGCCAAGGGAGGGCTGACAGCCGGCCACGCGCGGGCCTTGCTGCAGGCGATCAAGGACCCGGAGTTTCTGGACAAGCTGGTCAACGAAGGTGGATTCAAAGGCAGCGTACGCGAGGCCGAACAGCTGGCGCGCGAGAAGCGACTGGAAGCGGGGGCGTCCGTCGCCACCAAGCATCAAGGCGTGAAACTGCGCGATGCCAACACCGTGCAGCTGGAAAAAACCATCAGCACGGCGCTGGGCATGAGCGTGAACATACTGGGCAAGGGTACCAAAGGCACCTTGATGATCAAATACCAGACGCTGGAACAACTTGATGACCTGCTCAAGAAACTCTGCGGCAATGTCGTGCGGGTATAAGGTTACAGATTAGGCATCGGCGGTTTTGATGTCTGCGTCGCAGGGGCCGAAGGCTGATTCGTTGCGGCGAGCGTCTCATAAAGCTGCATGACCTCTGACGAGGCGCGGTGATACTGCAGAGCTATACGATCGTCCCAAGCTTTGGTAAGGCGCTCGAGGATTGGCGATGGTGATGCGCTTGATCCAGCCGAGACGAGAGTGAGATACTCAGCCCGCGGCATGGCGTGTTGCTGATACAGGGTTTGTGCCTGTGTAAAAACCTCCCGCATCGACATTTGGCGCAAAGACCCCATGTTCTCTTTTGCCCATGCGGTGGCTGCGGTCAACTCACCCCCATTCAAGTAGGGTGGGGGTGTGTCAGGCTGTTGCCGATTAGCGCTGCGCATCTCTGCGTAGCGCAGGCCCAACTCGCCGCCCTCGCGCACCATCATGAGGTTGGCAAAGATTTCGGCTTCCTGTTCGCTGCGCCGTCTAGCCAGAGGGGCGTCGGTGATGGTCCGGAAGCGCTCCAGCAGGCTGCCCGGCGTGAGCTTTTGGACCATATGCCCGATTTCATGATAGACGAAAAACATATCATCAAGACTGTTCAAGGTGGCGGCGCGGGGCGCACTAAAGGGAAGGGTGTAGTCGCCCCCATCCGCCTGACAGCCCGTACAGTTACTCCGCAGACCGATCACATGCAGATGAGCCTGATCCTGAGCGTGTTGCCCCGGCAGCTGGAGAGAAAGGTGCATCGCCTGAGTCCCGCTAGCCTCACTATCAATGCTTTGGCCAATTGTGCGCAGGGCAATTGGCACATAAACCCAGAGTCTGTTAAAATTATCCCACGCCGTAGCCAGTTGCCCGCTCCCGTCATTTGCGGTTTGCGACAGGTTGTCGGGTTCATAGCGCAAGCTGGTAATCGAGCGGATCAGGCTGGCATCCTGACGCTGGTCATACGGGTTTACAATCAGGACCCGGACGCCGGGAAATTCCTGTTGCAGTTGCTTTGCAAAAACGCTGCGCTTCGCATCAAAGTCGCCATTGAGGGCAGACCAGAAGTGCGGACGGGGTGGGTCCAGCTGAGGATCAGTCATCCCCCTAAGCGTAGCTCAAGGGGATAACGGGTGCGTTAAATTTGGTTCAACCTATTGAAATAGATTGATATTATAGGCGGCGTCCGGGGTTGCGAAACTGCAGGCCCCGATAACGCGCCTGCAATTCTGCGGCGCGGGCCGGGGGCGGATTACTGATGGAGCGGAGTATATCAAGCACCACCTGCTGAGGAATCGCCTCGGCCCCGCATTGCTCGTCACGGCTCAGTTGGTATTGGAACAAGGCCAGCTGCGCAGCCTTGCAGGCACGGAATTCGTCAACCGCGAGCTGTCGGCGGGCGGCGCTGAGCGCGCTTTGCCGCTGGGGGGTGCCGGTGCGCGGATCAAGGAGTTGTCGGCACTCCTCAAGATGCAGCGCCAGCCCATCGGGCGTTACGCTGTAGGGCTGACTGGCCAGCGTACGAAATTCGATGGTGAGCAAGCCGCCAAGCTCGGCGCGTTCGCGCAGACACTCGAACATGGTGATCATTTCGCTCGGTTGACGATAGGGCAGGCGGGTGGGATCAACCTCGTGCAGCATTCAAGTCCCCATCACCAGCGTCGCCGGACGGCCCACGGCGTGGCCATCTACGCCGTCAAGCTTTACGGATAGGACGCCGTTACGCAACTGGGTATCGAGCACTTCGGTGCTCTGGCTGCTCCCGTCTTTCAGGGTGATGCTGCCCGTCTGGCCGACGAAACTGAGGGGCGCCATGGTGTCGAATTTGCCCTGCAGCACAAACCACCAGCCGCGCTGCCGGGACAGCCCTGTTTGCTGGCTCTTCTCAATGATGGTGTAGCTTTTGGCCATGTCCGGCACCCTAGCAAGCCGGGCCGGGGTTTGTCAAAACTATCCGGTTAAGGATTTGGCGACCCTGATCGGTTAAAGTTCAGCCCGGCTGCAAGGAAAGCTTGGCAGTTTTGCAAAACAAAGGGTAAAATCACGACCATGAGCGAGTACTCACCCCGTTCCGTTCCCCCGCGCTGGGTGGCCGGGTCCGATCGGCCGCCGCTGTTTCCACCGGCGGTGGCGGCGTTCTTGCGCGCGCGCGTACAGGAAGCGCTGGGTGGGGCCTGCATGGCCACCGGTCTGGTTCTTCTGCTTGCACTGGCCAGCTACAATCCGGCCGATCCGTCGCTCAATACGGCGGCCCCCGCGGGGTCTGTGACCAACTGGCTGGGCATCCCTGGCAGTTATACCGCCGACTTCCTCATTCAGGGCTTCGGTCTGGCCGCGTTTATTCCGGTGCTCCTGCTGGTCGCGTGGGGGGTGCGGGTGATGCGCAAGCTGGGCTTGCCGCTGTTTGGCTGGCGCGTGCTGGTTAGCGCATGGTCGATTCTCTTGGCGGCTACCGGATTGGCGGGTCTGCCGGTGTTTGGCACCTGGCCGTTTGGTGTGCAGTCCGGCGGCGTGGCCGGGGCGCTGATGCTGGATCTGCTCAGTGGCATCATCCCGGGGGCGTGGCAGGGCTTGCGTGCTTTTGGCCCAGCCAGCATCTGCGCCATTCTTGCCGCTACCGCGCTCTTCCCCGCGCTTGGCTTCAGCTATGGCCAGTGGGGTTATGGGTTCCGCCGCGCTTACAAATACGCCAAATGGGCGGTGGTGGTCAGCTATCTGTTCGTGCTGTGGGTCGTCGACCGCCTTCGCCGCAAACCACTGCCCGCCCGCCGCCTGCTCACCGATAAGCCGGAGAGCCAGGGACAGGATGACGATGGCGTCGCCTATGAGGATGAACTGCCGTTTGAAGATGCGGACGATGAGCCACCCGCTCCGGCTCCCAAGGTGCGCAAGGCCGCTCCCGCCAAGAAGCGCCGCGTGGCCACCGCCAGCGGCTCGCGCTATGAGTTCCCCTCGCTTGATATTCTGGCACTGCCCAGTGACAAGGGCGTGGTGCGCCAGAGCGCGGATCAACTCGAACAGACTGCCGAAGAACTTACCGCTGTGCTCGGTGATTTCGGTGTGCAGGGGCAAATCCTCAAGGCCTCACCCGGTCCAGTGGTGACACTGTATGAACTGGAGCCTGCGCCGGGCACCAAGAGTGCGCGCGTGATTGCCCTGTCCGAAGATATCGCCCGCCAGATGAGCGCCCTGTCGGTGCGTGTGGCCACGGTGCCGGGGCGTAATGTATTGGGTATCGAGCTGCCCAACCAGAAGCGCGAAACCGTATTCCTGCGCGAGCTGCTCAGCCACCCCAGCTACACCAAGACCACCACCAAGCTGCCATTGGTGCTGGGTAAGGATATCGGCGGCGAGCCGATGGTGGCTGATCTGGCCCGCATGCCGCATCTGCTGGTGGCGGGTACTACGGGCTCAGGTAAATCGGTGTCCATCAACACCATGATCCTGTCGCTGCTCTACAAGCTGACGCCCGAGCAGGTGCGCTTCATCATGGTCGATCCCAAGATGCTGGAACTCTCGATCTATGACGGTATCCCGCATCTGCTCGCTCCGGTGGTGACCGAGCCGAAGAAGGCGGTGGTTGCCCTCAAGTGGACCGTGCGCGAGATGGAAGACCGCTACCGCGCCATGGCCAAGCTGGGCGTGCGTAACATTGATGGCTATAACGAGCGCATCCGTGAGGCCCGCAGCAGCGGCGAGGTGCTCACCCGGCGTGTGCAAACCGGTTTTGATGCCGATACCGGCAAGCCCGTGTTTGAAGAGCAACCGATCGATCTGATCGAGCTGCCGTATATCGTGGTGATCGTCGACGAAATGGCCGACCTCATGCTGGTGGCAGGCAAGGATATCGAAGCCACTATCCAGCGCCTCGCGCAGATGGCGCGTGCAGCGGGTATCCACCTCATCATGGCCACGCAGCGCCCGTCAGTGGACGTTATCACCGGCACCATTAAAGCCAACTTCCCCACCCGCATGAGCTTTCAGGTTACCAGCAAGATCGACAGTCGCACCATTTTAGGCGAGCAGGGTGCCGAGCAGCTGCTTGGCCAAGGCGATATGCTGTACATGGCGGGCGGTGGGCGCATTACCCGCGTGCACGGCCCCTTTGCCAGCGACCATGAGGTTGAGAGCGTGGTGCGACACCTTAAGACGCAAGGCGAGCCCAGCTACCTTGAAGACGTCACCAAGGAAGAGGAAGAGGGCAGCTTTGGCGATGGCATGGGCGGCGAGGGCGGCAGCGGTGACGCGCTGTACGACCAAGCGGTACAAATCGTGCTGCGCGATAAGAAAGCCAGCACCAGCTATCTGCAACGCTGCCTGCGCATCGGCTATAACAGTGCCGCGCGGTTGATCGAGCGGATGGAGCGCGAAGGCCTTGTCAGCCCCGCCAACCATGTGGGCAAGCGCGAAATTCTGGTGCCCGGCGAAAGCGCGCGGTAACTAACCCAGTTTGTGAATCGTCGGCTTGGGCATCGTCGTGTGCGGTGCGCGGGCCGGGCGCAGGGCGCGGCGGACAGCCGTACCGATCATGCGCCCAAGTACATGGTGCGGGCGCTCCTTCGGCGACGGCGCCAGAGAAATAACCTCAGCCTCGGGTGAGGCTGGGCTGCCGCAACCGACGCCGGTATGAACAGGCATGGGGGTTGGGTCGTGGGGTTTCTTGGCCATGAGAATCTCCTTAAAAATTTGATCTCACTCCATAAACCACAGGCGGTTGGTTAATTTCAAGCGTTTCCTTGGGTAATTGGAGCATCCGATCAGCTTTTGCTTTATGAGCGGGACTTTGTTAATCTCCCCGCCATGAGCGATCATGTCCCCCTCTGGCTGGGCAAGCCCGCCCCGCGCTATACCAGCTATCCGCCTGCCACGCAGTTTGCGGCGGTTACGCCTGCGCGCACGCCGAGCCATCTGGCCGAGCTGGCGGGCAGCGCTACCCCCATCTCGCTTTATCTGCATATTCCCTTCTGCCGCTCGCTGTGCCTGTTCTGCGGCTGTCATCAGGTTATCACCCAGCGGGCCGACCGTATGGCCGCTTATCAAGTCGCGCTGCATCAGGAAATCAAGCTAGTGCGAGAAAAGCTGGGCAAGCGCGTAGTGGTTAGCCACCTGCATTTTGGTGGCGGCTCGCCCAGTTCGCTCACGCCCACCCAGTTTACCGCCTTAATGGAAGCGCTGGGTGAGGCCTTTGCCTTTACCGCTAACTGCGAAAAAGCCATCGAGCTTGACCCGCGCACCACCGCGCCCGAGTTGGTAGAGGTGTTGGCGCGCACCGGTATCAACCGCGCCAGCCTTGGCGTGCAGGATTTTAACCCCAAGGTACAGGAAACCATCCATCGCGTGCAGCCCATCGAGCTGGTGCGCGGCGTGATGGAGAATCTGCGCGGCGCGGGCATTACCGCGCTCAGCCTTGATCTCATGTATGGCCTACCGCATCAAACCGAAGCGAGCTTGGCCGAGACAGCGCAGCAGGCACTGACGCTTGATCCCGAGCGTATTTCGCTGTTTTCCTACGCGCATGTGCCGGGTTTCAAGACCTATCAAAAGGCGCTGGAGGATGCCGGCCTGCCCAATGATGCTGATAAATTAAAGCAGGAACGCGTGATGCGCCAAGCGCTGGTGGCGGCGGGTTACGCCGAAATCGGCATCGATCATTTTGCCAAGCCCACCGACTCATTGGCCATTGCCATGCAGAACGGCACGCTGGGCCGTAACTTCCAAGGTTATACCGATGATGTGGCCAGCATGCTGCTGGGCCTCGGTGCCTCATCGATCAGCGATGTGCCGGGCTGCTTTGTGCAGAATGAGCCGGATCTGGAGATTTATCAGCAGCGCGTGGCGCAGGGCGAATTGCCGCTCAAGCGCGTGTGTTTCCGTAGCGCCGACGACCACCGCCGCGGCCGCATCATCAGCGATTTAATGTGCAAGTTTACCGCCGAGCTTGGTGACGTGAGCGATCTTGGCGATGCGCTGGCGCGGTTGGTGCCCTATGAGCGGGCGGGGTTGGTGCGCCGAAGTGGCTCGCAGCTTACGGTCGATCGCGCCTACCCCATGGCCGTGCGTGCCGTGGCCGCCTGTTTTGACCGTTATTACGACGCGGCCAAAATCGCCTCCAAGGTGGCTTAGTTAGCCGCCGGGTTTTAGCTCAGCAAGGCGCTTGAGAGTTTTTTCTCGCACGCCGCGTAGCTCCGCCGTTTCGGCCAGAAGAATACGCAGACAAACCGTAGCAGGGCCGCTCAACATCTTTTCTTTGCGCGATTCCCACGTCGCCCATGTTCCTGAGGGTATTCCTGTTAGCTCGGCAAGTTCCTTTTGGCTGAGTCCAACTGACTCCCGGAACATTTTTACATCTCTGCCAAAAAGCTTTTGTGCAGCTGTATGCGGGCCTTGTGTGCTCTCGTCCATCATGGTCATCCTTAGCAAATCCGTTGCTGCTCTAGCAGTTTGTCACTCGCAAAGTCAATAAATACGAGGCTTAACCAGTTAAGCTTTCAATTTTAGGCATCTGTGCTTGCAAGTGGACACGGCTTATCGTTATATAGCTTTATGCTGCTGCACACGGTTTCTTCTCTGCGACGACGAATCTGCGGGTAACCCCGGATCGCAGCGGCTTTTTCTGATTATTTGAAAAGTTATTTGTGAACGGGCGACCCCTACTTTGCCCCGGGCCGTATTTTTGCCCAGTTTCATGTGTTTATTTACAGGTGTTTTTATGTCCAATCAAAGCCCGCAGTGGCAAACCGGCATTCTTGAAAATGGCTTTTCCAGCCTCGCTTCCTATCTGGGCCTTGCTCCCGGGCAAGCCGTATTTGCCAACTCACTGGTGGTTAACCCCCAAGGCCCCAGCCAGAGGCTTGCTGCCAGTGATGATCTCGAAGGCGTCTCGCACCAATATGTACTGGGCCTAAGCGGCCAGGGCAGTACCGCCCTGCATCTGCCACTCACGCCTGCGCAAACAGCCTATGTGCATACCTATATCGCGCAAGGCACTTTGCATGAAGTGCGCCCCACCAGCGACAGCCGCTATTATCCGCACGCCTCGGTCTTTGCCACGCTGGATGGAGATAAATCGCTTGCCCCGGTGCTGAGTGGCAAAACGCTGGTCAACTCTTATGTGACCGAGGATGTGGAGGTGGTGGCCAAGCAGCATGGCGGCAAGACGCTGCTGGGCAATGCGCATTTCCTCAACTTCGTTGGTAAGGAATATCTGCACGAACAAAGCATTCCGGGCCTGTCGATCCCGCCGGGTGTGGTGATTTATCATCCGCATCAGCTGCACCAAAAGCTCAAGGACATGCAGCACATTATTAAAGCGCTCGGCCGTACCCCCGAGCAAACCCGCATCTGGGTCAAGCCGACATCGCTGTCGGGCGGGCAGGGTGTCTCGCGGGCTGAGGGGGCGACATTGCAACAGACGCTACCTGCGCTCAAAGCCATTGATGCGGCCTATCGCGGCTGCGGCTTTGGTCCGGCCAATCCCAAGGCACTGTTTGAGGGCCTGAGCTATTTCATGCCGATTGTGCTGGAAGTTGATGTCGGGGCGCTGCCCGGTATCAAGCAGGTGGTGGGTGAGGCAGGGGTGCAGGCGGCGCTCGGCCCCAAAGGCATTACCCATATCGAGACGGTGGTGAACCGCACCCGCAATGGTGAGTATATCGGTGGAGCCATTCCGCAGGAGGAGGATAAACCCCTCACGCAGGCGGCGGTGCAGGCGGCCAAGCCGCTGCTCACCAAAATGTGGCAGGATGGATATCGCGGTTATGTGGGGGTGGATGCCATTGTGGCGGAGAAGCACAATGGCGAGCTAACCGCCGTGCTCAACGAAGCCAATACGCGTTTGACCGGCAACTCGCCACTGGTGGGGCTGACGCACCGCTTTGCCGCCCTGAGCGAAACGCCCAAGCACGCGCTGTCGGCCAGTTTCAAGTTTGCGCTCCCCGCCCGGCCCGGTGATGCCTTCGCGCATGTGGCCAGCCAGATGAATGGTCATCTGTTTAAGGGCAAGAATAGTGGCTATACCGGCATTATTCCGGCGGTGATCGACGTTCCGCCGGGGCGCGGCACCATTACCTGCAAGGCGGTTATGCTGGCGAACAGCGTCGGGCACTTGCAGCATTTACAAAAGCATATGCAGACCATAGCCTTGCCAGCCTAGGGCCGGATTGTCGCACCCTGAGACCGTGCGCCGCGTTGCGCGGGCACTAGGGCCGGGCTATAGATGAGCGCAGGAGATATTCATGCGCCTTTCGTCTGTTGCCTTCGCTGTTGCCCTTCTCACCCTGCCGCTAGTGGCGCACGCCGCGGTTGATACGAGCAAGGATGATGCCCCGCCGCCGGTGGTTATCCGCGCATCCGATCGCGCGCAGCTCGACCGGGTCGAGGCCTACCTCAATAGCCTTACCACCGTGAGCGCCAATTTTGTGCAGTATGCCGATCTGGGCGATGGCAGCAAAGGCGAGGTGACGGGCACCTTCAAGCTGTGGCGACCGGGTCGGTTGCGCATTGACTACGCTGCACCAAGCGGCGATTTCATCGTCGCCGATGGCAGCGTGATTCATCAATGGGACAGCCAGATGAAGCAAGCCAGCCAGACCAGCATCAGCGGGGCGCTGCCCGGCTTTCTGCTCAAAAAGGGCATCCGCTTTCAGGGCGATGATGTGACCGTTACCGGGGTACACCATCCCGTGCCCACCGAGGTGGAAGTGAGCGTGCGCAGTGCCAAAGACCCGGATGCGGGCGAGCTGACCCTGCGTCTGAGTGATGTCCCGCTGCGATTGCTGGGTTGGCGGGTGCGCGATGTGCAGGGGTTGACCACGGCGGTGACCCTGAGCGATCTGCAAACCGGGGTCAGTTTCAACGCTGCCGACTTCGTCTTCAAAAAACCCGCGGTGCGCGGCAAATAAGCCCGAAAGCGCGAGCGCCTAGGCGTGACTGAGGGCGTTATTACGGACCGCCTGATAGCGATCGGTCACCAGTATCGCTCCCTGATGAGCCACGGCGATTTGATAGTCCGGAATGGACTGGCCGCGCAGCTCATCGCGCATCATCATCACGGTCACTTCTTCCGGCGTCGAGTTGGTCATGATCGGTGACGCCAGCTTGACGTTAACTTTAAGCCCTTCCGGCATGGTGAAGGTGACCAGCGCGCCGCGATCAACATCCGGCGTGTCCGCCACCGTCATCCCGGCCGCATCCAGAAAGGCAACCAGCGGGCGGGCACCATATTCAGGGCCGCGGCCGACGATGGACACCAGATGGGTTTGCCCCTTCTGGTCCATCTCGCTCACACCAGCGCCATACGCCACCAGCAAATCCATGCCACCCGCGCTCAGCACAGTAAACACCGGGGCGAGCTGGGTGTGCAGCGCCGGGTTGTAAAGGGTATGCAGGGTGCTGGGAATGCGAACGGACATGACAATCTCCTTAGACCAATACGGACGTTATAAAAAATCTGACCTAGCAAAGTCAAGCAAGGCGAGCGACAGGGCAGGGTTGCAGAGGCCGCAGGGTTAAAGATTGGATTTTAGATATTATCTGCGGCGAGCGCTGATCTCAGAGCAGCCCGATAAGCCGCACTGACCCGCGCATGGCCGTGAGGGGCGAGAGCAATCTGGTAGCCGCCAATCAGGGGCCTAACCGCCAGATGATCGAGGATCTGCGGATCCGGTGCTCCGTACAACTCAAGCACGATCTCCTGACCGGCGACGGCCATCAGAATGCGCGGCTGATCGTTGCGAACGATCTGCGGGGTGGCGCGGTGCGTATGAATCTCACGCCCTCCCGATAGGGTCGTTAGCGCCGCGCCCCGATCCGGCACCATGTGCCGCGCCCAAACATTCACGAGGGCGGGCGTGCGACCCTGCTCCAGCTCGGCTACTCCCATGCCAAAGGCTACTAGGTCCATGCAACCAGCCTGCGCCAGCGTTGCAAAGACCGGGGTAAGCGCGGCTAATGCCCGCGGGGCATTGTGGTCATACAGAAGTGCGCTCATCGTTCAGCTCGCGGGGTAATCAGGCGGCCTCGGCTGCCGCGCACTTCCCATCCGGTTTTTACATGCAGTTTCTCGGCATAGGCGCGACCGATTTTATCATCCCATGCTTCGTAAAGACGGATGACCTGCTCTTTGCAATTCGGCTCATAGTCATGTCGCACCCACACCCGGCGAGGGTTCATCTCTATAGCAATGGCGCTGATAGCAACAGGGGCTGCCTCGAGCAGAGGATCAATGTGAATGGGCGTATCGAAAACGGCGAGATCAACAGTGACCCCAGCGTATTTGAATGCAAAGCGACCCTCTTGCGGATCGTTGGTTACTTCGTTCCACAGAATTTTCCGCAGATCGAACTCAACCGCCGCTAAACCCTCGGTAGGGGTACCAAAAATATCATAATCCCGGATCGGAAATCCGTTGTCGGCATCGCGTGGCGCTCCACCCACGCAAAAGACATGGCTCAGCGGCAGCCGGGCCATCAGGTTAAAGACATGATCGAGCTGCGGCGGTAAAGCTTTGGGTTCGTAAAGATGGGCCATGCCCGAAAATAGAATTTTTCAGGATACGAAAGCAAGCCTATTTAAAGCGTTAGCCGAGATTCAGGCCCTGCAGTTAACCATGGCAATGCTTGTACTTCTTGCCCGAGCCGCAGGGGCAGGGGTTATTGCGCGGGGTATCGCCCCAGGTGGCAGGGTCGCGCAAATCCATGACGGGTTTGCGTAGCGGCTTTAAATTTGGCGCGGTCGCCGACCCGCCAACCCCCTCTGGCAGCGGGCCATCCGCAAAGGCGGGTTCAGCCTCTGGGCGCACTTCGCGCATTTCCTGTGGCGCCCGGCGCGGGGCCAGCGCCTCGGGCGAAGTCAGCTTGATCTCCAGCTTCATCAGGGTGGAGGTGACCTGCTCGCGGACATTCGCCATCATCGCGCCAAACAGATCAAACGCCTCACGCTTGTATTCATTCAGCGGGTCGCGCTGGCCAAACCCACGCAGGCCAATGCCCTGCCGCAGGTGGTCGAGCTGTAACAGATGCTCTTTCCAGTTCTGGTCGAGCAGCTGGAGCAGCACGCTCTTTTCTGCCAAACGCATCAGCTCGGGCGAGTTCTGCGCCACTTTAGCGGCGTATTTCTCGTGTGCCGCCTTCAGGACACGCTGGAGAATTTCCGGCTCGGCAATACCGTCCTCGGCAGCCCAGTCCTTGAGCGGCAGGTTAAGGCCGGTCAGGCGGCGCACCTCTTCGTGCAGGCTGTCCACCTGCCAGTGCTCACTGTAGCTGCCCTCGGGGATGGCGCGGGTAACGGCTTCGGTCAGCACATCTTCGCGCATATCGTGGGTAATATCGCTCACATCCTCGGTGTTCATCAGCTCGCGGCGCTGGTCATAAATCACGCGGCGCTGATCGTTCATGACGTTGTCAAACTTCAGCAGATTCTTGCGGATATCAAAGTTACGCTCTTCCACCTTCTGCTGTGCCTTCTCCAGCGCCCAGCTGATGCGGCGGTCATACACCGGCTCGCCTTCCTTCATGCCCAGTGTGGTCAGCACGCCGCGCATGCGGTCAGTGCCGAAGATGCGCATGAGGTCGTCATCCAGCGCGAGGAAGAAGCGCGAGCCACCGGGGTCGCCCTGACGGCCGGAGCGCCCACGCAGCTGGTTATCAATACGGCGGCTCTCATGCCGTTCGGTGCCAATCACAAACAGACCGCCGGCCTGTTTGACCTGCTCGCGGGCCGCGGCCACCTCGGTCTTGATGCGGGCGATAGCCTCCTCGCGCGCCGGACCTTCGGGCATATCCTTAAGCTCGCTCTTGATGCGCATGTCTTCGTTGCCACCCAGCTTGATGTCGGTACCGCGGCCCGCCATGTTGGTGGCAATGGTGACGGCGCCGGGGCGCCCGGCCTGCGCGACAATCTCGGCTTCCTGCTCGTGATACTTGGCGTTAAGCACGTTGTGGGCGATCCCGGCCTTTTTCAGCGCGGCACTGAGCAGCTCGGACTTCTCGATGCTCACCGTGCCCACCAGCACCGGCTGCTTGATCGCATTGCACTCGCGGATCAGCTCGATGATGGCCGCATACTTATCGTTCTGTCCGACATAGATCACATCATCATGGTCGATGCGCGCCACAGGTACATTGGTGGGGATGCTCAGCACATCCAGACCGTAAATCTCGCCGAATTCCTGCTTCTCGGTCAGCGCGGTCCCGGTCATACCCGCCAGCTTGGGGTAGAGGCGGAAGTAGTTCTGGAAGGTAATGGAGGCGAGGGTCTGGTTCTCGCGCTGGATCGGTACGCCCTCTTTGGCTTCCAGAGCCTGATGCAGGCCGTCCGAATAGCGGCGGCCCTCCATCATGCGGCCGGTGAATTCGTCGATGATGACAACCTTGCCGTCCTTGACCAGATAGTCAACGTTATGGGTAAATAGCTGATGGGCTTTCAGCGCTGCATTCACATGATGCACCAGCTGGATGTTGTGCACATCATACAGACCGCCTGTTTCAATCAGCCCGCTGGTGCGCAGCCGCTCTTCCATCCGCTCGGTGCCCAGCTCGGTGAGGGTGACCGATTTGGACTTCTCGTCCTTTTCGTAATCCTCGGGCGGCAGGTTTTTCATCAGTGCGTCGATCTTGGTGTACAGCTCGCTGCTGTCGGTGGACGGACCGGAGATGATGAGCGGCGTGCGCGCTTCATCGATCAGGATGCTGTCCACCTCGTCGACCACGGCAAACCAGAAGGGGCGCTGCACCATCTCGGCCAGCGCGTACTTCATGTTGTCGCGCAGATAATCAAAGCCGAATTCATTGTTGGTGCCGTAGGTGACGTCACAGGCATAGGCGGCTTTGCGCTCGGCATCCGAAAGGCCGTGCACGATCACGCCCGTGCTCAGTCCTAAAAAGCCGTAAATCTGCGCCATCCAGCTGGAATCGCGCCGGGCCAGATAGTCGTTGACGGTCACCACATGCACACCCTTGCCGGGCAGGGCGTTGAGGTACACCGCGAGAGTGGCCACCAGCGTTTTACCTTCACCGGTTTTCATTTCGGCGATGGTCTTGTCGTGCAGGGCCATGCCGCCGATCAGCTGCACATCAAAATGGCGCTGACCAAGGGTGCGCTTGGCGGTCTCGCGCACGGTGGCAAAAGCCTCGGGCAACAGGGCGTCGAGTGTTTCGCCTTTCTCCAGACGGGTGCGGAACTCGGCCGTCTTGCCTTTCAGCTGCTCATCACTCAGGGCGGCAAACTGCGGCTCAAGGGCGTTGATAACCGCCACTTTCTTTTCGTAACGCTTGAGGATCCGGGCATTGGAGTTGCCAAGAACAAAGCGGGTAAGGGCGGCGAGCATGAAACATCCTGACGTAAACAGGCCCGAGAGCGGGCCGACAGGCTGTTAAGTAGGGATTTTAAGGGCCAGTGTCAATGTTAACCATTGCGATTTGCCGGTATTTCGCTGCGCCAGAATGTCCGGCTTTCCGCTCTTGCGAGAGAAGGCCACCCATCGTACACCTGCACAGCAATTAACCTATAGCAGGAGGCCCTGAATGGCATCGCGTTACGTTGTTTCAGCTCTGGTTCTGGCGGTGGTGGCCGCAGGTGTCGGATATTGGGTCGCCAAGGACGATGTGGCGTCAGTCGCGCAGGCCGAGTCTGCGGCTGCGCTTGCTCCGGCTGCCGGTGCGCCCGAGAGTGCGGACAACCCCAAAGTCGCCCGAGTGGGTGATGACGTGATTCTCAAGAGCGATGTCGATGCGCTTTATACCATGATCAAACAGCGCACCCCGCAGGGTATGCCCGAAAGTGATCAGGTGTTCTGGATGCTGACCGAGCAGATGATTGGTGGTCGCTTGCTGCTGCAGCAGGCCCGCGCTGAGAAGATGGATCAGGACCCGGCGGTGCAGAGTGCGCTTCGTCTCGCCAGCGAGCAGGTGCTGCAGGAAGCCTATATCCGTAAGGCCATTGCCGGTCTGGACAGCGATGCCGCACTCAAGCCGCTGTATGAGAAGTTTCTGACCAGCGTCAAGACCGAGAAGGAAGTGAAGGCCCGGCACATTCTGGTCAAGGATGAGGCCAAGGCCAAGGACCTGCTGGCGCAGATCAAGGCCGGTGCGGATTTTGCCAAGCTGGCCAAGGAGCACTCGGAAGATCCCGGCAGCAAGGATACCGGGGGCGATCTGGGCTTTTTTGGTCGCGAGATGATGGTGCCCGAGTTTGCCAGCGTGGCCTTCAGCCTCAAGAAGGGCGAACTGGCACCGGAGCCGGTCAAGACCCAGTTTGGCTATCACCTCATTCAGGTGGAGGACATGAAGGACCGCACCCCGCCCAGCTATGAGGAGATGAAAGGTCAGCTGCAGCAACAGGCGCAGCAGGAGAAGCTCAACGAGGTGATCAATGGTCTGCGCGCCAAGGCCAAGATTGAGCGTTTTGAGGCGGCTGGTGTGCCGCCCCTGCCCAAGCTGCCGCTGCAGGAACAGCTGGAGAAGGTCGCCGATGGCGCGCCCCCCGCTGACCCTGCCCAGTAAGGGAGGACCGGATCGTTGGTTTGACCCCCGCTGCGGCGGGGGGG
>DDSC01000004.1:0-70633 GCA_002343265.1 Micavibrio sp. UBA2400 | reverse complement strand
GCTGGTGAATGTACAGAAGCAGGTACTGGTCGGCTCGCGCCCGGCAGGAAAACCGCTGGCGGGCTATTGGGAGTTCCCCGGTGGCAAACTTGAGGCGGAGGAAACGCCGGAGGCTGCGCTGATCCGTGAGCTGCACGAAGAACTGGGGATCGTGTTACAGGCCAGCGATCTCGAGCCCTTCACGTTCATCAGTTTTGCCTATCCCGAATTTCATATGCTGATGCCAGTGTTTATCTGTCGGCGGTGGCGGGGTGAGCTGCACCCGCGCGAAGGTCAGCAGTTACGCTGGGTCGCTCCGGTCGCGTTTGGCGAGTATGATTTTGTCCCCGGTTCGGTGCCGCTGCTGCCGCGTCTTAAGGCAATTCTTTAGAACCCAGCGCCGCCTGTAACGACTGCTCGGCACTACCCGGCTTAAGGGGCTGCTGCTGGCTTTCATGCGGGGCCCAGCCGGTTAGGGTAAGCACCTCAAACGTCGCCATGATCCGGCCATTGGGCTGGGCAAACAGATCACGGTAACGCTGCAGCGCGTCGAGCAGAACTGTCCGGCGCAGGGGCACCCGCGGGCGGTTGAACGTGGCGTTGCTCGCGCCCATGCCGCGCAGATCCAGCAACAGCTTGAGTGGATCGTCATAGGTTACTGTCAGAACATCCCGATCCACCGTCGGCAGGGCAAAACCTGCCCGCTGCAGCAGAGCGCCCGCATCGCGTACATCGGTGAGGGGCGAGAGACGCGGGGCAATCCCGCCGCTGTGCTCCAGTTCGGCTTCCATCAGGCAGCGGCGCAGCTCGAACAATGTGTCGCCGCCCAGCAGACTGGCAAGCAGCAGCCCATCGGGCCGGAGGGCGCGACGCAGTTGAATCAGGCAGCCAGGCAGGTCATTTACCCATTGCAAGGTCAGATTGCTGATAACCAGATCCAGTGTAGCCGGGGCGAACGGTGCCAGTTCCTCATCGGCGAGCAACACCGGGCCATGCTGCTGCGCTTGCTTGGCCAGCAGCGGTGACAATTCGGTTTGCAGGGTTTGCTGTGCCCCCGTGCGGGTTGCCAGCGCCGGAGTCAGCGCCCCATCGTGACAGCCGAAATTGACCGCAACCGGGAATGTGCGGCGCAGGTCGGACAGGCGGTCGAGCAGCTCGGCCCCCGCGGCGTCAAACAAAAAGCGGTGCTCGGCAAAACGGGGCGCGGCGCGGTTGCGGCGCTGGCACAGCAGGGCACGGTCAAAGACAGGATTCACAGCGACAGTTATAGGCAATGGCGGTAAAAGAGTCAGCATGAAGATGCTGGCTGTTCTCACCGACTTCCTGCTGCCGGCCCTGTGCGGCCTGTGCGGCAGCCGGGTCGATCAGACCGGAGCGCTGTGTGCCGCTTGCTGGCACAAACTCACCTTCATCGCGCCGCCCTGTTGTGTGCGATGTGGTGTGCCGTTCACTACACCGGCCGCAGCGGGGCTGGAGTGTGCCGCCTGTCTGGCCGATCCGCCGTCCTACAGTAAAGCCCGTGCGGCGCTGGTGTATGATGAGGTCGGGCGCAAGCTCATCAGCCGCTTCAAGTATGGTGACAAGCTGCACCTGCTGCCCACCTTTGTCCCTTGGCTGCAGCGGGCCGCTACCGATCTGCAGTCGGGCGTGGATGTCATTGTGCCTGTGCCACTGCACTGGTCGCGCCTGTGGCGGCGGCGGTATAATCAGTCAGCCCTGCTGGCGCGGGCGCTGGGGCAGGTTACGGGGCTGCCGGTTGATCTACATGGCCTGCGCCGTACGCGCCGCACCGCCCGGCAGGTGGGCATGACCCGTGCGCAGCGCCTGAAAAACGTGCGAGATGCCTTTGCCGTCCGCACCGATTATACCGGCAGGATCGTTTTACTGATGGATGATGTGCACACCACGGGCGCCACCCTTGAGGCCTGCACCACAGCCTTGCAGAATGCGGGCGCACAAGAAGTTCGTGTGCTAACCCTCGCGCGGGTGGTGCGGCCCGAGCAGGTTGACGCCTGAGCAATCCGCCCTAGGTTAGGAGAAGGAGAATATCATGCCTGACATTACCGTTTATTCCGGCCCGCACTGTCCCTATTGCGTCAAGGCCAAAGAGCTGTTGAAGAAAAAGGGGGCGGCTTTTACCGAGGTTGATGTCAAAGCCGATCCAGCTCAGCTTGAGGTGATGCTGGCGCGGTCCGGCGGGCGGCGTACCATCCCGCAGATTTTTATCGGCGAGCGGCATATTGGCGGCTGCGACGATCTGTATGCGCTGGATGCCAAAGGTGAGCTAGATCCGCTTCTTTGAGGGACGTTTGTGCGCCCACAGCAGATAATTGATGCTGGTGGCGGTGGGCGCAAGGGTCATCTCGTTAAATAGCGGATTATACCGTGCACCGCTGATACCCTTCACGACCAGACCCAGTGGTTCCAATGCCGCCGCAACTTCGGACGGCTTACGGAATTTCTGCCACTGATGGGTGCCTTTGGGGGCGAGGCCCAGCATATGCTCGGCTGCCACAACACCGAGCAACAGCGCGGGCAGGGTGCGGTTGAGTGTTGTGATGACCAGAATACCGCCCGGCTTTACCCGCGCCGCCGCATCGGCCAGAAACGCGCGGTCATCACTCACATGCTCAAGCACTTCGCTGGCGATCACCAGATCGAAGGTCTCGCGCGGGGGGAGCTGTGCCACTTCTGCGGTAAGGTAACGGATGGGTAGCTTGTGGCGCTTGGCATGCTCTTTGGCTGCGGCGATCGACTCCGCCGTGGTATCGCAGCCTGTCACTATGGCTCCGGCTTTGGCCAGCGCTTCGCTCAGCAGACCGCCCCCACACCCGATATCCAGGACGCGCAATCCCCCCAGCGGGCGACCTAGCGCGCGGCGGATGAACTGCATCCGCACCGGGGTATAAGCATGCAGAGCCTTAAAGGGACCCGCCGGATCCCACCAGTCACCACCCAGAGCGGCAAAATGGGCTTGCTCAGCCGGGTCAACCGTACGGGAGTGTAAGCGGCGGTGTGAGGCAGATTTACGCATGGCCGGACTATGCCCCTCTTTTTTATCCCGCGCAACATTGACAGCAGGCCGGTAAAATCGGACAAACAGCCGCGAGAAGGAGATCGTCTGTGGCGCGTCTGGTGCTCAAATTCGGGGGAACGTCGGTCGCCGACGTAGCGCGCATCAAGCACGCTGCGGCCAAGGTCGCCCGCGAAGTCGCTGCCGGGCATCAGGTGGTGGTGGTGGTCTCGGCTATGGCCGGGGTGACCAATGCGCTGGTCGATTACTGTCGCAGCACTGCCGAACAGGCTGATCCGGCCGAATGTGATGCTGTGGTGGCCAGTGGCGAGCAGGTGACGAGCGGCTTGATGGCGATCGCCTTGCAGGCTCTTGGTCTGAAGGCTCGTTCGTTTCAGGGCTGGCAAATTCCACTGGTGAGTGACGACTCTCATGGCAAAGCGCGGATCGACCGGATTGATGCCGAGCGGGTAACTGCCGCCTTGGCGCAGGGCGTTGTGCCCGTGGTTGCCGGTTTTCAAGGGGTAACGCCCGATCAGCGTATCACCACGCTGGGCCGGGGTGGCTCGGACACCTCGGCGGTGGCGCTCGCTGCCGCGGTGCAGGCCGATCGGTGCGATATCTATACCGATGTCGATGGCGTTTACACCACCGATCCACGCCTGACCGACCGCGCCCAGAAGCTGCCACGTGTGACGTTTGAGGAAATGCTGGAGCTGGCCTCGCAGGGTGCCAAGGTGCTGATGACCCGTTCGGTCGAGCTGGCCATGCGCTATCATGTACCGGTGCAGGTACTCTCGAGTTTTGAGGAGGCGATCGGCTCGGATCTTCCCGGTACGCTGCTCGCGGATGAGGAGACGAACATGGAAAATCGACCGGTCACCGGCATCGCCTACAGCCGTGATGAAGCACAGATTACCCTGCGCCGTGTGCCCGATAAGCCCGGCATTGCGGCGGCCCTGTTCGGGCCCTTGGCCCGCGCCAACATCAATGTTGACATGATCGTGCAGAACATTTCGGCCGATGGTACCACCGATCTGACGTTTACCGTCGCCAAGGGGGATTTGGCCCGCGCCCTGCACACGCTGGAGAGCGCCAAGGCCGACATCGGCTTTACCACTCTCAGCAGTGACAGCGACGTGGCCAAGGTCAGCGTCATCGGTGTGGGGATGCGCAGTCATGCCGGAGTGGCGGCCACCATGTTCAAAACCCTGTCCGAGCGCGGCATCAATATCCGGGTGATCTCCACCTCTGAAATCAAGATCAGCGTGCTGATCGATGCAGCCACTACCGAGCTGGCTGTGCGTGCCCTTCATACTGCCTATGGTCTCGATGCCGCCGCCTGACTCCTTCTCCCGCGCCCAGCTCGATCGCCTGTGGGCCAAAGGCCGCGCCTTTCTGGGGACCGAGCTGGCCATTATGGGTGGCGCCATGACCTGGGTGTCCGAGCGCCATCTGGTGGCGGCCATTTCCAATGGCGGGGGCTTTGGTGTTCTGGCCTCAGGCTCCATGCCGCCAGAGATTCTGCGTGCCGAGATCAAGGCCACGCGCGCACTCACCACGAAGCCGTTCGGCGTCAACCTCATCACCCTGCACCCGCAGCTGGCCGAGCTTATCTCCGTCTGTCTGGAGGAAAAGGTCAGTCATGTGGTGCTCGCCGGAGGCGTACCAACCACCGATTCCATTCGTACCCTGAAGACAGGTGGTGCCAAGGTCATCTGCTTTGCGCCCGCACTGGTGCTGGCGCGCCGCCTGATCAAGCTCGGGGCCGATGCGCTGGTCCTTGAGGGCATGGAAGCAGGTGGGCATATCGGCCCGGTGACGCTAACCGTGCTGGCACAGGAGATTCTCCCGCATATCGATGAGGTTCCGGTGTTTGTGGCCGGGGGTATTGGTCGGGGCGAGGCTATCGTCAGCTTCCTTGAGATGGGCGCTGCCGGGGTGCAGATGGGGACCCGTTTTGTTTGCGCAAGTGAATGTGTGGCGCATCCCAATTTCAAACAGGCGTTCATCAAGGCGGCCGCGCGCGATGCGGTGCCCTCGGCCCAGATCGATCCGCGCTTTCCAGTCATCCCGGTGCGCGCGCTTGCCAATGAAGGTACCCGGAAATTCATGGACAAGCAGCGCGAGGTGATCGCGCGGTTTGATCGGGGCGAGCTGGATCAGAAGGCTGCCCAGCTGGAGATTGAGCATTTCTGGGCTGGTGCCCTGCGCCGTGCGGTGGTGGAGGGGGATGTCGACACCGGCTCGGTGATGGCTGGGCAAAGTGTAGGCATGGTCACCACCATTCAGCCCGCCAAGGATATTCTCGATGAGTTGGTCACACAGGCCTGCGCCGCGCTGACGCAGCGCCATCCCGCAGGCGGGTCATGAGCCGGGAGTTGTCGGAAACACCGGCTCCGTCACTGCTGGATACCCGTACACTGCTATCCAGTTTGCGCACCGCCATGGCCGCCGATACCCCCGCGCAGGACAAGCTTGATCTGGCGGTCCGGCTGATTGCCCGCACCAGTGGTGCGGATGTCTGCTCGCTGTATCTGCAGCGGGCCGGCGAAGTGCTGGAACTGTTTGCGACCGTTGGTCTGAAAGAGTCCGCCGTGCACCAAACCCGCTTGCGGGTGGGGGAGGGCCTGATTGGTGCGACGGCTGCCTCGCTGGCACCCTTTACTACCAGTAACGCGCCCGAGCATCCGCAGTTTGCCTACCGTCCGGAAACCGGGGAAGAGCCATATCGCTCGTTCTGCGCGGTCCCGCTCATTCGGGCGGGTAAGGTGCGCGGCGTGCTGGCCATTCAGCACCGCGACGCACTCAGCTATACGGCCGAGACCATTGAGGCACTTGAAACCGTGGCCATGGTGCTGGCCGAGCTGGTAGCGAGCGGCGAGTATATCGCCCGCACCGAAGCGGGTACCGATGTGGCGGTGGCGTTTTTACCAGGTCGTTTGACGGGGGTGACCCTGAACGCCGGGCTGGCGATCGGGCAGGCGGTGCTGCGGGCGCCTGAAGTGGTGCCCGAACATCTGGTCTCCGATAACCCGGCGCATGAGATCAAGCGCTTGCAGACGGCCCTGTCCTCCATGCATGCCGCGCTCGATGCCCTGTTTGCGCCCAGCGGAAATTCGACGCGCGATGAGGTACTGGGTACCTATCGGCTGATTGCGGCGGACCGGGGCTGGATTGCGCGGTTGCACGAGGCCATCCGCACCGGCCTCTCGGCCGAGGGGGCGGTGCTGCGCGTACTCGAGCAGATCAAAACCCATCTAACCACCCAGCCCGACGAGTATCTGCGCGAGCGGGTAGCTGACTTTGAAGATCTGTCGCGTCGCCTGCTGCAGCATCTGCTGCGTCCGGCCGATGCCTTCCGCGCCGCGCCGCTGCCCGAGAATGCGGTGCTGGTGGCGCGCTCGCTTGGCCCGGCCGAGTTGCTCGAGGTGCCCAGCGAACACCTGCGCGCCATTGTTCTGGAGGAGGGGGCCGCCACCAGCCATGTGGTGATTGTGGCACGGGCGCTGGGCCTGCCGGTGATCGGGCAATGCGCGCAGGCTCTCAGTCGCATCGAAAGCGGAGATGACCTGCTGATCGATGCCGATAATGCACAGGTCATGATCCGCCCCTCGGAGGAAATTCGGGCCGAGTTTGCCCGCGGCATGGCCCTGCGCGCCGATCAGACGCGGCGCAACAGCGAGGTACGTGCTCTGCCTTCAGTCACCGCCGATGGTGTGCCTGTTTCCTTGCTGCTCAACTGCGGCCTGCTGCTCGACATTGCCCAGCTGGAGCCAACCCGCGCTGAGGGCATCGGGCTGTATCGGACCGAAATCCCGTTCCTCTCGCGCGGCGACTTCCCGGATGTTGAGGTGCAGGCCGATATCTACCGCAAGGTGCTGGCTGGTGCAGCGGGCAAGCCGGTAACCTTCCGCACCCTTGATATCGGGGGCGATAAATTCCTGCCCTATTTCAACCATCCGGCTGAGGAAAACCCGGCGCTGGGCTGGCGGGCCATTCGCATCGGACTGGATCGGCCGGCCTGGCTGCGCACCCAGCTGCGCGCTCTGTTGCGGGCCGGGGCGGGGCAGTCCCTGCGCTTGATGTTTCCCATGGTGGCTGATGTTGCCGAGCTGCGCGCCGCGAAAAAACTGTTGCAGATCGAAGTGCAGCGTGCTGCCGCACGCGGGGAGCCACCGCCGGCCCGGCTTGAAGTGGGGGCCATGCTGGAAGTGCCCGCCCTGCTGTTCCAGTTGCCCGCTCTGCTCGCGGAGGTGGATTTCCTTTCGGTTGGCAGTAACGACCTGCTACAGTTTGCCTTTGCGGCCGATCGGGGGAATCCCGCCATTACCGGGCGGTATGACCCGCTGGCCCCGGCCATTCTCAATATGCTGCGCCACGTCGCGCAGACGTGTCAGCAGGCCGGTAAGCCATTGACCTTGTGCGGCGAGATGGCCAGCGCACCACTTGAGGCAATGGTGCTCCTCGGTCTTGGCTTTCGCAGCCTGTCGGTGACGGCGGGAGCGATGGACGGGGTCAAGCTGATGCTGCGCTCGCTTCGGCTTGGGCCGTTTTCGGCCTTTCTGGAGAGTCTGCAAGGAGCGGCCGATCACTCACTTCGCCCCAAAATCTGGGGCTATGCGCAGGACCATGGGGTATTTCTCGACAATTCGAGATAATAACCGTTGCCGATTCGGCTAAGTGTCTGTTATGACTCGCTCCATCAGAGTTTCTTAACGGATCGTTAATAAATGGGCGAACTCGGACGTTTCAAGACCTATTGGCGTGATGCCAGCCCTGCCCGCGCGGCATTGGCGGCAGCGCATACGCCGGAATCCATCGCTAGCGAGCTGCGTAATGCCCGCCTGTTGCAAGGCTACCGGCTGAGCGAAGTTGCCAGTGCCCTTAATATCCGCGAAGGTCATCTGGAAGCGCTGGAAGAGGGTCGCTTTCGCGATCTGCCACCGCTGGTCTATGCCAAGGGGTTCGTCGCCGCTTATGCCGGCTTCCTGCAGCTCAACCGCGCCGAGCTGCTCACCCGCTTTGAAGCCGAGGCCACGAACGATAATCGCGCCCTCGCCGAGCTGCCGACGCTCCCCGCCCTGCCCTTCAAGGCAGCAGTCGATATGGAAGTACGCCGCCGCCCCGGTCTGGTCGCGCTTCTGGCTGGATTCATCATGCTGCTGAGTATTTACAGTGTGTGGCAGCCGGGCAGTTCAACCGAGCGGGCGCGGGCGCTGGAAGTTCCCCCGCTGCCCAGCCGCTTTGCCGAAGCTCCCGCGCCGGTGGCAAGCGAGGGGCATTCTGGCACCGTTTATGCCCAGCCCGCGGCACCGGTGGTCGTGGCACCACCCACCGTCCGGGTGCGGGCTTATGGCGAGGGCTGGATGCAGCTGCATGACCTTAATGGAGTGCGTGTGGCCAGTCTGGTTCTCAAGCCCGGCCAGATCTACGAAATTCCCAAGGGTCGTGTGCTCAAGCTTTCGACCGGTAATCTGGCCATGCTGGCGATTCTGGTCGATGATCGCGTTGCACCGCTGGCCACCCCGGTAGGGCGCTCGCGCACCGAAGTTCTGCTTGATCCCGCCCGCTTGCTGGATGGTTCGGCAGTTTTGAACTAGAGTTTTGTAAATACAGAGTTATTTATGCTACTGTGAATTGACTTGCTTTTTAATAAATTTCTTCAGAAGATCAAGCATGGCCCGTTTTGGTCAATCCGTTTCGCCCTATCAGCCCGTGACCGAGCCGTCGCATCGCCTGTATCATTTGTATTGGCAGGTTTTGCGCGCGGCGTATCAGGATGCAGTGATCTTTGCCAATGCGCAGGAGGCGGTCTATCGCACCCGGCGGGGGCCGCTCGGCAAACAGCAGCCGACCGCTGCGGCTGAGCGCGAGTGCGTGCTGGAGGTCAGTGACAGTTTTCAGCAGCTGGCGGGCGCTTTGCGCGGTGCGGTGGCTCCCCCCCGCCTTGAGCATGAGGGCAATGCCGCCCGGCCGGAACAGCATTATGTGTTTGTGCCCGAAAGCGTGCTCAAGCAGCAAACCAGTATCGCCCTCGCCTACAGCGCCAATGCGCTGGCCTTTGCGCAAGCGGCCCAACGCCGGGGTCTGGTGACCACGGGCCTGCTGTCGGATGCGCCGGAGTATAACGGCTATCATCTACAAGTCTGCTTTAATGCCAACCACGCGCGGCTACGCGATCTCGGGCAGGTGTTTGCTCAGGAACCGCTACTGGAAGACCTCACCCGGCCGCCGGCAGGGGTAACCCCCGCGTTGCTCTGGCTCCACTCGACTCATCCTCACCTCTAGCAAACGGACTTTTTAACGATGTCGCTGCAACACAGCCTCGATCGCGTTCTCATGCGCCATGACGAATTGCGCGACCAGCTGGCCACCGGGTCCTTGGCGGCCGAAGCCTTCATGAAAGCGTCCAAGGAATATGCCGAGCTGACCCCGGTGGTCGACGCGGTCAATGCTCTGCGCTCGTGCGAGCAGCAGATCGCTGAGTGCGAAGGCATGATGAAGACCGAGAGCGATGTGGAACTGCGCCGGATGGCCGAGGCCGACTGGCTGGCGCACAAGGAGCAGCTCCCCGCGCTCAAGCTGCAGGTGCAACGCATGTTGCTGCCCAAGGATGCCGCGGACGAGCGCAACGCTATTCTGGAAATTCGCGCCGGAGCCGGTGGAGATGAGGCTGCCCTGTTTGCCGCACAGCTGTTCGATGTCTACCGCCTTTATGCCGCCAAGCGGGGCTGGACGTTTGAGACACTGGAAATTTCTGAAACCGGCATCGGCGGCTTTAAGGAGGCCAGTGCCGAGATTACCGGCGCAGGGGTATTCGCCCGGCTGAAATTTGAGAGCGGCGTGCATCGTGTGCAGCGCGTACCCAAAACCGAAGCCTCGGGCCGGGTGCATACCTCGACTGTTACAGTGGCGGTGATGCCGGAAGCGGAAGAGGTGGACGTCCAGCTTGATGAAAAAGACCTCAAGATCGAAACCATGCGCTCGGGGGGTGCGGGCGGCCAGCACGTCAACAAAACCGAATCCGCTGTGCGCATGACGCATTTGCCTACTGGTATCACGGTGCACATGCAGGAAGAAAAATCGCAGATCAAGAACCGCGCCAAGGCGCTTAAGATCATCCGCACCAAGCTTTACGAGATGGAGCGCGAGCGCCTCGCTACCGAGCGGGCCAGTCTGCGCAAGGACCAGGTCGGTACTGGCGATCGCTCCGAGCGCATCCGCACCTACAATTTTCCGCAATCACGCGTCACCGACCATCGCATCAATCACACCAGCCACCAGATTGATAATGTCATGGCCGGAGCGGTGGATGAGTTTATCGACAAGCTGATCGAGGCCGATGAGGCCGCCCGTCTGGCCGAGCTGGGTGCCGCCGAGTGAGTACGCTAGCGCAGGCACAGGCGCAGGCGCAGGTCTATCTGGCCCGGGTCGGGATCGCTACCCCTGATCTGGATGCCCGCTGGCTGCTCGAAGCGGCCACGGGCCTGTCACGCACCACGCTGGTGATGCAGGCTCAGCAGGAGCTATCCCCGGAGCAGCTTGCCATCTATCACAGCCTGATTGAGCGACGCGCGGCGCATGAGCCGGTGGCGCGCATTCTCGGTCAGCGCGAGTTCTGGGGTCTGCCCTTCAAGCTGTCCCCCGCTACGCTGGAGCCGCGCCCGGATAGTGAGACGCTGATTGAGGCCGCACTGGACTGCGGCTTGGCTCCGCGCCGGATACTTGATCTTGGCACTGGCACCGGCTGTCTGCTTGCCGCACTGCTCACGGAGTATCCGCAGGCGACGGGCGTGGCCGTTGATTGCAGCGCGGCGGCCCTTGCCACGGCGCAAGAGAATTTTAGTGCACTTGGTTTGGCAGACCGCGTGCAGTGCCTGCAGAGCAACTGGTGGGAGAAGGTTGAGGGGCTGTTCGATCTGGTCATCAGTAATCCACCCTATTTGGCCCGGCACGAGCTGGAGCAGGTGCAACCCGAGGTCCGCCAGTTTGACCCGCTCACGGCGCTGGTGAGTGGGGCAGATGGACTGGAGGCCTACCGGGCCATTCTGGCTGGCTTATCCGGCCATCTTGCACCTGGTGGGGTGGCCGTTCTGGAGCTGGGCCTCGGGCAGGGGGCAGGCGTGAGTGCCTTGGCCAAAGCACAGAATTTAACCGTCAAATCGATAAAAAATGATCTTGGCGGGGTGCCGCGCGCCTTGGTTGTGGTTAAGAGCTGAAAAAAGGCTTGGATTGGGCCGCGCAAAAGGCTAGGCTGGAGCGGTGTCGTGCGGTTTGCGCCTTCTGCGCCCGGCCACACTCTCCGTAGTCGGTTTAGTTGCTAAGCCTGAGACCACGGTTCAAACAACGAAAGTGAGTAATGATGATGATGCGTCGGACGCGTGGTGGTCGGGGTGGCAGCAACAATGGCGGCGGACATCGCCGGGGTGGTGGGGGCAGCTCGATGAGCGGTAACACCGCTAACAGTGGTGGCGTCCCCAATCGTCACCAGATGTATGACAGCAATGGCCCGGATGTGCGCATTCGCGGCAACGTCTTTCAGGTGTTCGACAAGTATCAGGCCTTGGCGCGCGATGCACAGAGCGCGGGCGACCGTGTGAAGGCCGAGAACTATCTTCAGCACGCCGAGCATTATTACCGTATCATCCTCGCCATTCAGGAAGCTACCGGTGAGCTGTACCGCGCGCGTACCCCAGAGGGCGGTGAAGAGGGAACCGATGCCGCTGCCGTAGTAGTGCAAGACCCTGCACAGATGCCACAGCCCGGCAGCGATCAGGGTGAGCCGCCCGGCGCGACTGAATCCGCTGTGGCCTAAGGCTAAGCCTTTATGAGTACCGCCGACGCCCGCTGGGTGCTGTCACAGGCGGTGGCCAAGCTGCCCGCCGGACGGGTGCTGTTTATTGATGCCGATGGCGTGGCGGCCGATATTGTGCGCGAACGCCCCGATATCCGGCCGGTGACGTTTTCCACCCGCCGCCAAAACTGGCTGGAGGAGTGTCCTGCCGATCTGGCCGGTGTGTGCATGGGTTGGAATCCGGCCAAATCCCTCACCCGTATGTTGCTGCGTATGCTGGCCGAGCAGGTGGGCGCGGGAACCAAGCTCTGGTTGTTTGGGGCTGGTCGCTCCGGTATCTCCTCCGCCCCCTCGCTGTTGAATGAGCACTGGATGAAGGTCGAGAAGGTGGCCTATGGTGGCCATGCTGAATTGTGGCATGCGGTGCTGCGCGAGAGCGCGCCAGCGCACGGCTTAGCCGCCTGGGAGGAGCGCAGCCTGACGCATGTGGCCGGGCAGGATGTGGTGCTGGTCAGTTTGCCCGGTGTGTTCAGCCACGGCGAGGTCGATGACGGCACCCGCCTGTTGCTTGAGCATACACCGCTACTGCCCAAGGGTGCCCGCGTGCATGATTTTGGCTGTGGCTGCGGCATCATCGCAGCGTGGCTCAAGTTACGTCAGCCCGATCTGGTGGTGAGTGCGTCAGATGTCAGCGCGCTGGCCTATGCCGCCACCAAAACCACGTTGCGCGAAAACAAAATCAGCGGGGTGACCGTGCATGTGGCAGCTGGTTTGGCCGCCATCCCCGGCCCGCTGGATGTGATTGTCAGTAACCCGCCGTTTCATAGCGGACAGAACACCGATTATTCGATTACCGAAGAGCTGTTTAGCAGCGCGGCCAAAAAACTTGCGCCCCGTGGGGCGCTCTACATTGTCGGCAACCGTTTCCTGCCCTATCGTGCGCCGATGGAAAAGTGCATCGGCCCCACGCAGGTGCTGGCCGATACCCGCAGCTTCTGGGTGCTTAAAGCGACCAGAGGTTAAGGGTGGGCGGAAGGATGTGATGGGGTGGCTGTGCTCACCTGCGCCGATGTGGTAGCCGACACTCCACCAACGATCAGCCCTGCGACGAGCGCGGTCTGCGCGGCCAGTGCACAGAACAGACCCGCGACACAACTGAGCGTTTCGGTGCGTGTATAGGTCGGCACAGGTCTGTACCGCGACAGATTGGTATAAGGGCGCAAGAGCCGGTTGGTCATCCGGTCCTGATACAGGGCATCCGTCAGGCATACGGCCAGCATGGCCACCGGTGCCGTACCGATCAAAACTCCGGCTCGAAAAGCGTTGGCAGGGGAGGGGGCGGACATAAAGCACCTCTTAGTTGGATAACGTGATCACTGGGAATTAGCAGAGAGTTTGCCACCAATGCAATTGCCGTGAGGCCTTATTCTTTCTTGCCGTCGCCCTCGGCGTAGGGATTGCGACCCTTTTTGATTTCAATGCGGATCGGCACTCCGGGCAGATCAAAGCGTTCGCGCAGACCGTTTTGCAGATAGCGGATATAGCTGTCTGGTGGCTCGGCATGGGTGCCGCAGAACAGCACAAAGGTTGGCGGGCGGCCCTTGCGCTGAGTCATGTAGCGGATTTTCACGCGCCGCCCCTTCACCAGTGGTGGCGTGTGCGCCTCCAGCATCGCTTCCAGCCAGCGGTTAAGCTGGCCGGTGGTCACGCGCGTATCCCAGCGGCGATAGACATCGCGCACGCCCTGCATCAGACTATCAAGCTTGCGGCCCTTGAGCGCGCTGATGGGAATGACGGTGATCCCGGCGGCCTGACTGAGGGTCTCTTCCAACTGGGCATTCAGCTCTTTGAGTACGGCGGCCGGCGATTTGACCAGATCCCACTTGTTGAGAGCAATAATCAGGGCCCGGCCTTCGCGCAGCACCAGATCGGCAATGGTCAGGTCCTGCTGTTCCAGCGCCATGGTGGCATCGCACACCAGAATGACAATCTCCGCGAGGCGGATGATGCGCAGCGATTCATCCACCGCCAGTTTTTCGACGCCCTTGTCGACCTTGGACTTTTTGCGCAGCCCGGCGGTATCGACCAAGCGGAAGGCCTGGCCCTCATGCGTCCAGTCTTCGCTTACGGTATCACGTGTGGTGCCCGCAATCGGGCTGACCATGGCGCGATCCTCGCCAATCAGGGCGTTGAACAGGGTGGACTTGCCAGCATTGGGGCGGCCAACCAGAGCAAGGCGGATCGGTTTGTCGCCCGCTTCCGGATCTTCGCCATCTTCCGCATGTGCGTCTACATGTGGGCGCAGCTGCTGGTAGAGATCAGCCAGTCCGTCTCCATGCGCTGCCGAGATGGGCAGCGGAGTGCCGAGACCCAGCGCATAGGCGTCGCTTAAATCGGTGCGGCTCTCGCATTTATTGGCGGCCAGAATCAGCGGGCGACCCTGCTTGCGCAGCCATTTGGCCAGCGTGCGGTCGGTGGCGGTAACCCCTTCCTTACCGTCGATCACGAACAGGATAAGATCGGCCCGCGCCAGTGCCGCCTCGGTTTGCGCGCGCATACCGGCGGCAATCGGATCGCTGCTCGGGCGGCCAGCGACATCTTCCAGACCCGCTGTATCAATCGCAATGAAGTTCAGATCGGACAGGCGCGCCGGCGCTTCCTTCCAGTCGCGGGTAACCCCCGGCTCGTCATGCACAATCGCCAGCGGCTTGCCACACAGCCGATTGAACAGGGTGGACTTGCCAACGTTGGGGCGGCCGACCAGAGCAACACGCAGGGCCATCTCAGCGCCACGCCAGCAGACGGCCGTTGTCGTTCAGGACCAGCAACGTGTTGTTGGCAACAATCGGCGGGCGCTTGATCGGTGTGCCCAGATCCTGCCGCTCCAGTGCCTGACCGCTATGGGGATCAAAGCTGAGCATTTCGCCCTCGCTGTTGGTCAGCCACAGGCGATCGCCCGCCAGCACCGGCCCATACCAGCTGATAACGCCGCGTTTATCCTTCGCATTCTCCCACTGCGCCAGCTGCTGCACCCAGCGCGGTTTGCCTTCGCGCAAGGTCAGGGCCACCAGCTCGGCATCCGTGGTGACAACAAACAGGCTGTCGCCCGCTACCCAAGGTGTCTGCTGGCTCGACAGGCGCTGTTCCCACACCCGCTGGCCGCTACGGTTGTCAATTGCGACCAGTCGTCCGGAGTTGCTGACAGCAATAGCCGCTGCCCCGCCCGCGGCCAGTACCGGCAGACCGCGGATAGCCGCCAGTGTCAGGACCCCACCCTCGCGGCGGGTGGCGGTAAGGTTGTCACTCCACAGTTCACCGCCATTGAGGGTTCGCAGTGCATAAAGTTCGCCCGAGGAGTAGGCCACTAGGACCACATCACCCGAGACGGCCGGGCTGGGAGCACCAAGCAGTCCGGCGGCTTCCATCAGTCCGGCATGGCTCCACAAGAGGCGGCCGGTACGGGCATCAAAGGCGAGCAGCTGATTATCAATCGTCACCACGTAGGCTTGGCCATTGGCCACCGTTGGAGCGCTGCGCAGCGGGCTACGGGTGGGGGTGCGCCAGAGCTCCTTGCCATCGGTCACGGCAAAGGCAACCATCTCGCCATACCCAAGGCTGGCGATCACCAGGCCATCTCCACTCAGGGCCAGTCCACCGCCATCGGCTTTGTGTCGCAGTTCGCGCGGAGCGGCATGGCGTTGCCACATAGCTTTGCCGCTGGTCAGGTTGACGGCCGAGAGCAGCCCCTCCGTATCCAGCGCAAATACCTGATCGCCTTGTACTACTGGCACCGAGAGAAGCGGGCGTGCATCATCGACGCCTTCACCGATATCGGTTTGCCAGACATCGCGTGGCTGTCCGGCCAGTTCGAAGGCCCCACCGCCATGGGTGGGATTGCCGCCTGCGCTCAACCAGCTGGTGTTGGTCACCGCCGCAGGTAGTTGCATGGGTTGGCCGACAAGGGATGCGTCGGCCTGCAGTTTTTGGTCAAACGCCAGCACCGGAATACGTTCACCCGGCAAGGGGGGCGGCTCGGCCTCACCCAGCCAGCTGTCGGTGCAGCCCGCCAGCAGCAGGATAAGCATCAGGCCGGAGCCGTGGCCACTCAGATTTCGGATCATGGCAACCTCCCGGTCAGAACAGGCTTAGAGGGTCGAGAGAATGCGGGTGGCGCGTTCCCGCACACCTTGCGGAGCATCCTTGTCGGCTTGCAGGCGTTCCAGCGCGGCTTTGGCACTGGCGCTGTCCCCCTGTTTCAGGCTGAGCAGCGCCGACAGCTCCTCGGCAGCAAAGCGCCAAGGCTTGTCTTTACCTTTGAGGGGAGACAGTCTGTTCTGTAGGGCAATCGGATCGCCTGTATCCAGCTCGCGATAGACCAGCAGCAGACGGGCAAAGTCGCGATACAGCGCCGGTTGGCGGCTGTCCTCGGCAAGGGTGGTCAGCTCGGTTTTGGCCTGCTCGTCTTTGTCCAGTTTGTCGGCCAGTGTACTGGCGTACAGCTTGGCCAGTCGGGCCTGCCCTTCCGGTGCGGTGGGCGCAAAGGCTGACAGCTCGCCCAGAATCGCTTCGCGGTTGTCGTCTTTCAGCTTTTGCAAGCTGGTGGTCAGAGTAGCGGTCGCTGCCTCCAGTCTGGTCATCTGCCGCCCCTGCCAGTAGGCATAGGCGCCGCTGGCCAGCAGCAGCAGGGCGCCCACGACCAGAATGGTACGGCCATGGGTTTTCCAGATGCGCTCCAGCTTCTGGCGGCGCAGGTCTTCGTCGATTTCGCTGAAAATGTCGGTGCTCATGGGTATTTGGGGT
Source organism: Micavibrio sp. UBA2400 (assembly GCA_002343265.1). Classification (GTDB taxonomy): domain Bacteria; phylum Pseudomonadota; class Alphaproteobacteria; order UBA2400; family UBA2400; genus UBA2400. Next base: position 54,044 of record DDSC01000004.1, on the reverse strand, counting down.
AGCAGACCCGCCCCCAACGGTCAAGGAAGCTGCAGTGCCGCAGGTCGTATCCTCAAGCGGTCGGTTCCGGGGCTGTTTGGCCGTGGTTGCGCCCCGGCTGCAGCAGGCCTTGCAGCCAGGTTAAAGTGCGCTGGGGCAGCCAGTCGATCAGCTTGAAGCAGGCATTGGCAATTCCCAGCAGCAGCAGGGCATAAACCCCGCTCACCAGCACAAACCACAGGCTGGAGATCTGGCCACTGTTAATAACGCCGGGCATACTGCCGGCCAACAGGCTGTTTAGCGCCCCGAGCAGGATCAGGAACAGGATGAAGCCGCCAAGCAGACCCAGAACCATCAGGGCCGGACGCAGCATGATCTTGAGGATCATCAGATAGCACAAAATGGCACTTTGTCCGGCCAGCCCATGCTCGTCGGCGCGCAGATGGGCCAGCGCGACCAGCGGAATAGCGATGAGCGCTTCAAACACTTCCACCAGCCAGACCGCGACGCCGAGAAAAAACCGGACCAAGGGGATCAGCGGCAGGACCAGCAGCAGGGCAATGCTGACAACGAATGCCATCAGACCCAAAGCGGTAATCATCACCACCATTGGCCCGGTGACCGGACCCACGCTATCCAGCACCCCCGCTCCGGCCAGCAGTCCGGCGGCTTTGCCGGTCAGATAGGTGCCAAGTTCAGCCAGACCCACCAGTGGATTTTGTCGGGCAAAGGTCGCCCAGTCATAATCGCTGGTTTGCATCAGATCGCGTGCCACCCGCAACTGGTGACCGGCCGCGCCTGTACCGGGCACTTCGCGCGACAGCGCGACCGCATGGCTGAGCAAGGTAGATAAGCCACCCAATCCCGCCGCACTGAGCGGGGGGACGCGCGCTACATCGCCCCATGAGCGGTCAATGCGGTGTAACAGTTCGTAGATTTTGGTTTCCGCAGCCGTCGCAGTCGCCAGTGGCGGCGGCGCAATCAGAACCTCAGGTGGGTCAATCTGGGGCAGGGAGGCGTTCAAGCTGATCAAACGCAGATTCAAGCGTAGAATCGAATCCAGATAAGCGGGCGCCCCCACCCAGCCGAGCGGTCGGAGCTGGTTGTGCAGGATCGACAGGTGCTGGCCCAGCGCACTGTTGAAGCCGGGTGAATTGGCAAAGCGCAACTCCGTCTCATAGATTTCGGCCAGTGTCAGAGGCGAGCGGTTGTTAAGCAATCGCTGCCCCATGGCCAGCTGCAGATAGTCCTGCGCGTATTCCTGTGTACGTCCTTCTAGTCGGCGCAGGCCATCAACATGGGCCTGCTTGAGCAGGTTGAACAGGGTTTCTTCGGTGCGCGGAGTGGGCGGAAAAATAGTGGTGGAGCCGCAAAAATAAGGCCGCTCGGTCCAGCCATAGGGTGTCGTCTGCGAGCCATCGGCGTTGGTAGCGACCGGCTGGGCGAGAACCGGATAGAGCGTTGGTGGCGTTAGAACCGGGGCATCATTGGCGGGTTTGTCGGATTTGATTGCTTCGCGAGCGCGGCGATAGGCGGTCTGCTGCTCATAGGCCAAGCGAGTAGTGTAGGCCACGCAGGCATCGCGCAGCACCAGTGCGCGCACTAGCGCTAGCGCCGGTACCGGGCCAGGCCGCGCGATCATGGGCTGTACCAACTGGCTATCTTCGCCCACCTGCTGCCAGAGCTGGGACGCCAGACCGGAACCCCACTGCGAGAGCTGTAGCACCATCAGCTGGCCGCTGTTCAGGCCGCCGCCCAGAGGCACCAGAATGCCAATGGCGATCACTAGCCGCAGCGGCCCCCATACCGGGTCGATCCGCCGGAAGGCCTGACCGGTTTTGGCGGCATCGACAATGACCAGCGTAAAATAATACAACACGATGAACCCGGCGATCACCAGCACCGCCGAGCTGTAGAGCGTGAGCATCTGCATCAATACGGCGCGCAGAGGGACAACACTGCTCAGCAGGCCATCGCCCGTCCCGAGCTGCCCAAGCAGGGAGAGCCCGAGGTCGTGGGCGGCGGTGTCGGACTGAAAAAGGGAGCGCGAGGCCATGCCCGAGTGTGCCGGGTGAAAAGTAAACAATCCCTAGTGAGGATGTTGCCAAAATAAGGTAAACCAGCGATGGTGTCTTCGGGCCACACAGGTGCGCCCGCGACAGAATTTAAGGAGATGACCATGCCGCCGGTGCTGGAAAATCTGCGCGTGATGGAATTACTGGCCTCGCGCATCTGCCACGACCTCATCAGTCCGGTGGGGGCCATCAGTAACGGTGTTGAATTACTTGAAGAAATGGGCGCACAGGTGGGGGAAGAGGCCGCCAAGCTGATCGGCCATTCTTCCGAGCAGGCCGCGCGGCGTCTGCGGTTGTTTCGCGTGGGCTATGGGGCAGCCGGGGCCGATGCCAATCTGTCCTGCGATGATATTTTGACAACTCTGCGCGATTATCTGGCCGGCAGTCGGGCCGCCATCAGCTGGGATGCGGCGGTTATGAAAGATATCACCGGGCAGCCGCGCGGAGTGCCCAAGGTATTGCTTAACCTGTTGATCGTGGCTGTAGAAAATCTGGTCCACGGCGGCACGATTGAGGTGGCGCGGCCTGAACCGGGCCGCCTTACCATCCTCGCCCAAGGTCGTGGCGCAGGAACCCGGGAGGAAGCCTGGCCCGCACTTAAGGGTGACGTAGCGATAGATGACCTTACGGCACGTAGCATTCACCCCTATATCACAGCCCGGTTTGCCGAGCATTATGGGGTCAAGCTGGGGTGGAGCCAGAGCGGCGAGGATCGTTTGGACATGAGCCTTGTTTATACGCCTGTCCCGGTCGCTGCCTGATCAGCAAAAGGTCAAGACCTATCAATAAGTTGTAATTTTAACGATCAGCTGTTCGGGTAACGGCTTGTTAAGGTCTTTCTGCGCGAAATAGAGCGATAACCTGACCCGAATGGGCATGTAGGGGGAACGTTCATGGATGATCTGCTGCGCGAATTTTTGACCGAGACGAACGAGAATCTCGCGGTGCTCGATAACGAGCTCATCAAGCTCGAGCAGAACCCCAACGACCCGGCGCTGCTCAACACAATTTTCCGGACGGTGCATACCATCAAGGGCACCTGCGGCTTTCTTGGCTTGCCCCGTCTGGAGCAGGTCGCTCATGCTGGCGAAAACATTCTTGGCAAATTCCGTGATGGCAAACTGCCGGTTACGCCCTATTCCGTCACCCTCATTCTGGCTGCGCTTGACCGGATCAAAACCCTGTTGGCCGCGCTGGAAGAAGCCGGGACCGAACCGGAAGGGGCCGATACCGAGCTGATTGCCCAGCTCAACGATCATGCCGATGGCAAGGATGGCGGCGGCGTCCCTGCTGCTGCTGCGCCCCCGTTGGCCGCAGCTTCGGCTCCGGTCAGCAGCGAACCGGTGCCGGACGAGCATGGCTTTGTGCCGGTGCCCGCCCACAAGACCGCCGATGTGGCCGCGGCCGTTACCAGCCCGGCTCCCGATGAGCATGGGTTTGTCCCTGTGCCCGCCCATAAGACGGCTGAGCTGACGCCACCCCCCGCCAGTGCGCCGACTGCCGCCTCAACCGCGCCCGTCAAGGAAAGCGCGCCAGCGGCAGAGTCCGCGCTGGCCAACCAGTCCTTGCGTGTCAATGTTGATGTGCTGGAAGGTCTGATGACCATGGTCAGCGAACTGGTGCTGATCCGCAATCAGATGCTGCAGATCCTGCGCACGCAAAAAGACACCGAGTTTGCCGCGCCGCTGCAGCGGCTTAATCATGTGACCAGCGACCTGCAGGAGCAGGTCATGAAGACGCGCATGCAGCCGATTGGCAATGCCTGGAGCAAGCTGCCGCGCATCATTCGCGATCTGTCGAGCGAACTGGGCAAGAAAATTGATCTGCAGATGCTCGGCGCCGAAACGGAACTCGACCGTCAGGTCCTGGAGATGATCAAGGACCCGCTCACCCATATGGTGCGCAACTCAGCCGACCATGGTCTTGAGACCCCAGCCGACCGCATCAAGGCGGGTAAGAAGGAAACCGGCCGTGTCACTCTGAACGCTTTCCACGAGGGCGGGCATATCATCATCCAGATTTCCGACGATGGCCGTGGTCTCCCGACCCAGAAAATCCGCGAAAAGATCATCAAGAACGGCATGGCGACCGAAGCTGAAGTCAAGGTCATGTCCGATGCCCAGGTGCATATGTACATCTTCAAGGCGGGGTTCTCTACCGCAGCACAGGTGACCGCCGTATCCGGCCGCGGAGTGGGCATGGATGTCGTGCGCACCAATATCGAAAAGATCGGCGGCACCATCGACATGAAGTCGGTGGAAGGCAAGGGCAGTACCTTTACCATCAAGATCCCGCTGACACTGGCTATTGTGTCGGCCCTGATCGTGGAAAGCGCGGGCGAGCGGTTTGCTATCCCCCAGATCAGTGTGCTTGAATTGGTGCGTGCTGGTGGCAAGAACAGCGACAATTCGATTGAGCATATCAATAACGCGCCGGTTCTGCGTCTGCGCAATCGCCTGCTGCCGCTGGTCACGCTCTCAGCGTTGCTCAAGCTGCCCTCTGTGGCCGCGCCGACTGCCGAGGCGACCATCGTTGTCTCACAAGTCGGTAGCCAGACGTTCGGCATCATTGTGGATCGCGTCTTTGACACCGAGGAAATCGTGGTCAAGCCGGTCGCGCCAATCCTGCGCCATATCGACATGTTCTCGGGGAATACCATTTTGGGCGACGGCAGCGTCATCATGATTCTCGATCCCAACGGCATCGCCGCCGCCACCGGTAAGGCGGCAGGTGAGGACGAGCAGAAGACCACTGAGGAAGCGCGTAATCCTGCGACCCAGCGTGGCGACAAACTGGCCATGCTCCTGTTCCGTGCGGGTGATACGGCACCCAAGGCGGTGCCGCTGTCGCTGGTTGCCCGCCTCGAGGATATCGACGTCGCCACCATCGAGCAGTCCGGTGGTCAGGCGGTGGTGCAGTACCGCGGCAGCCTGATGCCGCTGATCCCGCTCAACGAGCGCGTCAAGCTGCGCAGCGAGGGCAATCAGCCGGTGCTGGTCTTTGCGGATCGCGAGCGCTCGGTAGGTCTGGTGGTCGACGAGATTGTCGATATCGTTGAAGAACACCTCAACGTGCAGCTTGGCAGTGACTCGCAAGGTCTGATGGGCTCAGCCATTATCGCCGGACGCAGCACCGAAGTCATTGATGCCGGGTTCTATCTGACCCGTACCTTCAAGGACTTCTTCGGCGCGACGACTGCGTTTCAGGGCAAAGAGGAAGGCCGGGCCCAGCGCATCCTGCTGGTTGATGACAGCTCCTTCTTCCGTAATATGCTGACCCCGCTGCTGAACGTCTCGGGCTATCAGGTCACCACGGTAGAAAGCGCGATTGATGCGCTCCAGCTCTGTCAGGGTGACGTGGAGTTTGACATCATCGTCAGCGATATCGAAATGCCGGGGATGAGCGGGTTCGAGTTTGTGGAGGCGCTCAAGAAGGATGCCCGCTGGCAGGCCGTACCGGTGATTGCTTTGTCGAGCCACGCGACCAATATCGATCAGGATCGCGGTCGCCGTGCCGGTTTTGCCAATCACGTCGCCAAGTTCGATCGTGAGGCGCTGCTCTCGACCCTGTCCCAAACCCTGCAAGCCCAGCGAGGTGCCGCATGAGTAATGTTACCCCTCTTCACGCCGCCAGTGCGGCCGAGCCGTCGGTGGCCAATGGGTATGTGACGATGACGATTGCCGGACAGTTGTTTGGCATTCCGGTGCTGCAGGTTCGCGATGTGCTCGGGCCGCAGCGGCTCACCCGTATTCCGCTGGCCCCGGTCGAGGTCGCGGGCTCGCTCAATTTGCGTGGGCGCATCGTAACGGCGATCGATGTCCGTACCCGGCTGGGTCTGCCGCCGCGCCCGGCTGAGATGAAGGGCATGAGCGTCGTGGTTGATCTTAATGGCGAGCAGTACAGCCTGCTGATCGACCAGGTGGGCGAAGTCATGTCGCTGGATGCGGCTGATTTTGAAGCCAATCCACCGACACTGGATCCCCGTTGGCGGGATGTCTCGCGTGGGATATACCGGTTACAAGGTCAGTTGATGGTCGTGATTGATATTGCGGCTCTGTTGAATCTCTCCGCGGCGTCCGCCGCCTGAGCGCAGATGATCGTGATGGGGTAAGGGGAACGAGAATGGCAACCTGTCTGATTGTTGATGACAGCCGTGTCGTGCGGCAGATCGCCCGGAAGATTCTGGAAGATCTCAAATTCACCTGTACGGAAGCCGAAGACGGCAAGAAAGCACAGGAAGCCTGCAGCAAGGCCATGCCGGACGCCGTTCTCCTCGACTGGAACATGCCGGTGATGAACGGGATTGAGTTTCTGCGCGAGCTGCGCAAGATGCCCGGTGGCGACAAGCCCAAAGTTCTGTTCTGCACCACCGAGGCGGACCTCAATCACATCAAGGAAGCGCTGTCGGCTGGGGCCAATGAGTACATCATGAAGCCGTTTGACAGCGACATCATCCAGACCAAGTTTTCACAAGTCGGCCTGATTGGATAACCAAGGACTATGCCTGAACCCACTGTTGCCGACCCGATCCGGGTGCTTATTGTCGACGACTCTGCGGTCATCCGCGGCTTTGTCACCCGCGCCCTGACCGATATTCCCGAGGCCCTCATCGTCGGCTCCATGGCGGACGGGCAGGCCGGCGTGAGCTTTGCCCAACGCGAACTGGCGGATGTCATCATCCTTGATATCGAAATGCCGGTGATGGATGGCCTGACCGCCATTCCCCTGCTGATGAAAGCGCAGCCCTGGGCCCGCATTATCATGTCGTCCACCCTCACCTTGCAGGGGGCCGAGATCAGCCTGCGCGCCATGGCGCTGGGGGCGGCCGATTATGTCAGCAAGCCGACCTCCACCCGTGAGGTCGATGCTACGGCGGACTGGAAACGCGACCTGCTGGAGAAAGTGCGGGAGCTGGGCAACGGTGCCTGGCGCGAGCGTCAGCGCCTTGGCAAAGTCGGCCCACTGCCCGCGGGCGTTGTGGCTCGTACAGTCAGTCCGGGTGCGCCAAGTAGCGCGCCGCCCATCGTTACCAAATCGCGCCTGTATGAAGGGGGCAAGATTACCTTGCGTCCGGCACCCGCGCTGGTACCGGATGTGATCGCCATCGGCTCCTCTACCGGCGGGCCGCAGGCCTTGTTCGCCGTGCTACCGCACCTTAAAAACCTCAAGCAGCCGATTGTCATCACCCAGCATATGCCCAAGACTTTTACCACCATTCTGGCTGACCACATCACGCGTCAGACCGGGGTTCCGTGTGAAGAGGCCAAGGACGGCAGTGTCCTGACCCCCGGCAAGGCGCTGCTGGCGCCGGGCGATTTCCATCTGCTCTTTACCCGGACAGCCAGTGGGGTGGTGGCGCGGCTTGACTCCGGGCCGCAGGAGAATTTCTGTCGCCCGGCAGTAGACCCGATGCTGCGCAGCCTGATTGAGATGTATGGTGCCAACCGTATGCTGGTGGCTATCCTGACCGGGATGGGGGCCGATGGCCTGAAGGGCAGCGAAATCGTCGTGAATGGCGGGGGCATGATCGTCGCTCAGGACCAGCCCACCTCGGTGGTGTGGGGAATGCCGGGGGCAGTCGCCACGGCGGGTGTGTGTGCTGCCGTGTTACCACTGCCCGAGATTGGGCCTTACCTGCGCAAGAAAGCGGGGGCGGCATGAGAGTTGAAGATTTTGATCTGTTTGCCAAATTCGTCTATCAGCGCTCCGGTCTCGTACTGACCAAGGAAAAGGCCTATCTGCTGGACAGCCGCCTGATGCCGGTGGCCCGCCGCTGGAACTTCAAGGATCTGGGCGAACTGGCCAATGCCCTGCGCAGCAAGTCTGATGAGGCTCTGCTGGCTGATATTACCGATGCGATGACGACGAATGAGTCATCCTTCTTTCGTGACCAAAAGCCCTTCGACCAGTTTCGTCAGGTGGTGCTGCCGCGCTTCTTGCAGGCGCGGGCCGCCACGCGCCGCCTGCGCATCTGGTCGGCAGCCTGTTCCAACGGGCAGGAGCCATATTCGCTGGCAATGATTCTTGATGAAGAAGCCAGCAAGATGCCGGGTTGGACTATCGAGATCGTGGCAACTGATTTGTGCCGTGAAGTGCTCGAAAAAGCCAAGCAGGGGCTTTATACCCAGTTCGAGGTGCAGCGTGGTCTGCCCATTACCATGCTGGTCAAGCACTTCACCCAGATCGGCGACAAGTGGCAGATCAGCAAGCAGATGCAGGGCAAGATCAAGTTCCAGCAGTTCAATCTGCTGGAGCCGATGACGGCGCTCGGCCAGTTCGATATTGTGTTTTGCCGCAATGTGCTGATCTATTTCGATCCCGCGACCAAAGCCAAGGTGCTCGAAGGCATTGGCCGCCAGATGCCGCCCGACGGCATCCTCTATCTGGGCGGGGCCGAAACGGTGCTGGGCGTAACGCAAGCCTTCAAACCGATGGATGGCCAGCGCGGACTCTATGTCCATGGCAGTGCGGCCAGCACGTCGGCGGCTGTGCCGGGCGTAACGCCAGCCGCGACCGCCGTTCGCTGATCTTCATAAAAAAACGGCTGCATCCGCAGATGCAGCCGTTAAGGAAACCATGCCAGTCGGGGCAGACTGGTCGGGATCCACTCCCCAAAGGGAAGCAAACCCCGAAAACCGAGCCGGGCCAAAACAGGGGGAACGTCCCAACTCTTTTACAGGATATCGAAAAGCACCCTGTCAAAGCAAGCCATATCGCCTAAAAAGCAATATATATCAATAGGTTGTGCGCATTTTAGGTAAATTCGTGCTAATCATTTCAGGGTTTATTCAGAGCTTTCTGTTAACCTCAGCTCATGCCCGATCCTGCGGTTGATCTCTCAGCTTCTCCGGCCCATCCCACGGCGAGCCTAGAGCGCTATACGCGTATTGCTGCCGCCATGGTGCACAGTGAAGCTCTTATGCAAAGCACGAATTTACAACGAATGGCGGCAGGGAGTTCCGCCGAGCTGGCGATGATGCGCCTCACGCGGGTAGATGACAAAGTCATTCCCGACCTGCCCGGCAAGAATCCGCTCTCGGCCTTTGCCGGACTTGCCAGTTTGGTATTAGGTGCCGTAAGCCCACCAGTGCAGGCCACGTTCAGCTGGGGGGATTCGCTGAACCGCAAACGCTATGGCAGCCTCAATCTCGAGAATAATGGCCTCTCCCCCGAGGCCTTCGGGCGCGAGTATGAGCGGTTGAAAGTGATGCAGCAGGATGTGCAGTTTCTGGTGCGCTGGCATCTCACTGATGGCGGTGAGATCAAAAAAGCGCCGCACGCAGAACAGCAGTTTGCCGAAGAATTTACCCGGCTGGTTGAACGGGCTCAACAGCATGAGCGGTCCGCCGACACGGCACCTGCGGGTAACGGCATTGCTCTTACCCGCTATACTCCCGCGGTGCCCCTTGGTCCTGACGAGCAGCATACGGCTGGAATCGCCGACCAATTTGCCAGCTTGATTGGCCGGATTGCCCGGCGTCCCCAGCCCGACGCAGCCCTTACCCCGGTTACGCCGCCTTCAGCTGCGCCGCAACCGTAAACGTGGCCGCCGTCTTGGCTCTTACCTCCTCCAGCGTTACGCCCGGTGCCAGCTCAATAAGTTGAGCACCACTTTTGGCGTCAATGCGGAAAACGGCCAGATCGGTAATCAGCAGGTCGACCACGCCCTTGCCGGTCAGCGGCAGATTACAGCTGGGCAGAAACTTGCTTTCGCCCTCTTTGGTGGTGTGTTCCATCACCACCACCACATTTTTGACGCCCGCGACCAGATCCATCGCGCCGCCCATGCCTTTCACCATCTTGCCGGGCACCATCCAGTTGGCCAGATCGCCAAATTCGGAAACCTGCATGGCCCCCAGAATGGACAGGTCGATATGCCCGCCCCGGATCATGGCAAAGCTCTCGGCGCTGCTGAAATAACTTGAGCGCGGCAAGGCGGTAATGGTCTGCTTGCCCGCATTGATGAGGTCCGGGTCTTCTTCCCCTTCAAACGGGAAGGGGCCGATACCCAGCATGCCGTTCTCGCTTTGCAGGGTCACATCCATCCCCGCCGGAATGTAGTTGGCGACAAGAGTGGGGATGCCGATACCAAGATTGACATAATACCCATCGCGCAGCTCCTTGGCGGCGCGTTCGGCCAGTTGGTCACGGGTCCAGGGCATGGTGCTCTCCTTAGGCAGCTTTTTTGCGGGTGGTGCGCTGTTCGATGCGCTTTTCGTAGCGCGCGCCGTGCAGCAGGCGCTTGACGAAGATACCGGGAGTGTGGATGGCATCCGGGTCCAGTGCGCCCGTGTCCACAATCTGCTCGACCTCGGCCACACACAGCGTGGCGGCCGTGGCCATCATCGGGTTGAAGTTGCGTGCGGTCTTGCGGTAGACCAGATTACCCTCGCGGTCGGCCTTCCACGCCTTCACAATGGCGAGATCAGCTTTAAGCGCCCGCTCCATGACATACATTTCGCCGTCAAACTCACGCACCTCTTTACCGTCGGCGACAATGGTGCCATAGCCGGTTTTGGTGAAGAAGGCGGGAATCCCTGCGCCACCGGCACGAATGCGCTCGGCCAGCGTCCCTTGCGGGTTGAATTCCAGCTGCAGCTCACCGCTGAGAAACATCTGCTCAAACAACTTATTCTCGCCCACATAGGACGAGATCATTTTTTTGATCTGCTTGGTTTCCAGCAGCTTACCAAGGCCAAAACCATCGACCCCGGCATTGTTGGAAATGAAGGTGAGGCCCTTTACGCCACTTTCGCGAATAGCCTCAATCAGGGTTTCTGGAATGCCGCACAGGCCAAAGCCCCCGGCCATGATGGTCATATTGTCCTTCAGGACACCCGCCAGTGCGGCCTTGGCGTCGGGATAAATTTTGTTCATGCCTCTCCTCCGAAATCGGAGGTCAGCTTAGCTCAGTCCCGCGATGGGGCAAGGGCCTATGCACGGGCTGCGGTGCAATTCTACTGAGGCCCTTGCGCAAGGCTTTGAGAGGGCGAGGCAGGTCGTAGACGATCTCGGTTTGAATCCCGTTGGCTTTCAAAACAGCCGCACTTAAAATCGCCATACTGCCAGAGAGCAGGCAGAAACGGGTTGCACAATCAATGTCTGTAGTTCTGGGTATTGCGCGTCGCATCAGGCTGGCCGATACGAGCAGCTGGCGCGCCGTTATCTGACTTTCCCCAAGGGTTGCAACCAGCCTATCCGTTTCCACCAATCCGGCTGCGGGGCCGCTGAAATAGCGGGGCTGGCCATCGCGCGTAATCATGTTTGTGTATTTCAAGACAAGAGGCATTTAAATCACCTTTCGCTATATCTGCCGTAACGGTAACAAAAGACAAAAGTCAAACGCAACCAGAAAACGTGCATTAACCATAAAGAATTCAGGGCTCGATGACTCGCGCCTCATCTATTAACAGTACCGGTACGCCGTCGCGGATGGGGTAGGCCAGCTTGGCTTGCCGCGATATTAGTTCCTGCGTCTGCGCATCATAGTCCAGCGGACCCTTGGTGAGTGGGCAGACCAGCAGCTCCAGCATTTTGCGATCGGGGGTAGACATGCTCCGCTCTTAGCATGCCCGCGCCAAGCGGCAAGGCCTAGTTCGGCGGGCCACCGGCCCCATCCAGTTCAATCAGGGTCAGCAGAAGATCGGCGCGTCGGGCTGCGTCGGGCGCTTCCAGTAGCGCTTGCTGTTCAGCGGCGGTGAAGGGACAGAGCATGGCCAGCAGGGTCAGGACATTCGCATCCTGACAACAGGTCAGTTTCTCCCACGCGCACTCCAGCTTGCGTTTTTCCAGATAAGTTTTCAGTGCGGGGATCAACCGGGCGCGGTCCAGCCTGACCGGCACCTCTGGCTCGTCCAGCCAGCGCACCTGCACGCGGCGATACCCGCGCGGGGCAGACAGCTCCTCCTCGATGGCAAAGCGGCGCGTTCCGGTAAGCTCGATCAAAAAGCGGCCGTCTTGTGTTGGGATCGCTTCACTGATTTTCCCGGCGCAGCCAATTTTGTGCACACACGGCGTACCACAGGGCATTGTCTCACCATTGGGCTGCACCATGCCGATCAGGCGGTGGCTCAGCAGGGCATCCTGCGTCATGGCCAGATAACGTGGCTCGAAGATGTTGAGCGGCAGCACCCCGCCGGGTAGCAGCAAGGCCCCGGCAAGAGGAAAAATCGGCAGGATGTCAGTGTCGGTTTTAGGTGCGCTCATGTGAACAGAATAGCTGAGAGCTTGCGGCGCCCGGCAACGGTGAGATCATGCATCAGGCCCAGCGCCTCGAAAATGGTGACCAGCTGTTTGCGCGCGGCGTCTTCATTCCAGCCCCGCTCGCGCTTGATAATCTCAAGGAGCTGGTCAATCGCCTCTTCGCTGCGCCCCGCCGCATGCAGGGCAACCGCATAATCATAGCGCTTGGCATGGTTATCGGGCTGCGCTGTTACGGCTGCGGCCAGCTCCTCCAGCGGCCCGGCTTGCTGGGCTTGCTCAGCCAGCGCCAAGTGCGCGCGCACCCCATCAAGCTCTTTGCTACTCGCTATCTCGGGCGGAGCCTCGTTCAGCATTGCTTTGGCTTCGTCGGGTTGGCCCACAGCGAGGGCTACCTTGATCAGCCCGGCATAGGCCGCGGCATGTGTGGGGTCGGTGGCCAGAATATCAGCATAGAGGGTGTTGGCGGTTTCAATATCCATTTGCGCCAGCGCGGTGTTGGCTTGTTCCAGCATCTGCGCCAGCGCGGCGCCCGCTGCACCGCCGCCGCTGAGTTTGACAAGCTTATCAATAAAGGCCTTGAGGGCGCTTTCCGGTTGTCCGCCCATAAATCCATCGATCGGCTGGCCCTTGTAGAAGGCAAATACCGCCGGGATCGACTGGATGCCCAGCTGCGCTGCCAGTTGCTGGTTCTCATCAACATTGAGTTTGACCAGTTTGACCTTGCCGCGGGTAGCCGCCACCACTTTTTCCAGCACCGGGGCCAGCTGCTTGCACGGGCCGCACCACGGGGCCCAGAAATCCACCAGCACCGGCTGCTCAAGGCTGGCCTTGATCACCTCGGCCGCAAACTCTTTGGTGCTGATATCCTTGATGGTCGAGGGAGTCGGAGCAAGGGCGGGGACTTCGGGCAGCAGGGTCATAGCAGTGTCCATAGCGGTAATATGGGGTTGTGGATGCCCACAGCAAGGGGGCAGGCGGCGCAATAATGCCGCTGCCGGGGCCGGAAAGGAATAGTTAATCTTGATTTTCCGCCGCGCCGGGGTCATAACAGCGAGAAAAGCGGGTGTAGTTCAATGGTAGAACGGCAGCTTCCCAAGCTGCATACGGGGGTTCGATTCCCCTCACCCGCTCCAATAACAGGGGGAGTAGATGGGCTTATCCGCTTACGCGCGCGCTTTTGGCTCTGGCTTTTCTGCGACAACGGCATTCGGCAACATTATGCTGCGAGTCCCCCTTGCCTTTCACAGAACCGCCCGCCGCCAGATTGCAGAGCATTCTGACCGATTGGCGGAGAGCCTGATGAACGCCGCCGATTCCGGTACCCCAGACGCAAGAGTCTCGCCGCGGATTTATCCTTGGATGATGGGTTCGGTGACCAATCTTGCCGTTATGCTCTGTCTGGCTCAGCTTAGCTTGGACTATGTTGCCCAGCCGCTTGAGCCAACCTCGCCGCAAAAGCCAGCCCAAGTCACTGCGCCCAAATTATAAGTGCGGCTTAGTTTAGGACTGCCGTACCGTTGACGACACGCACATGAGTGACGCTGCGTTCGTGCTTTTTCATACCCTGATCAGTGACTTTCTTGCGCTGAATAACCTGGTTGTCACTGGAGAATGCTGTTCGGCAAATGGTGACCTCAACCTCACGACCGGTGCTGTCCACGCCTCTGACCTTGGTCTGGTAAAGACTGAATGCGTTCACATCCATGCAGCCAAACCAAGCGCATGCGCTGGCATCTTTAACCGTAATCTGCGCAGCTGTGGCCGCAATTTTGGCCGTTTCCGGCTCTTTCCACAGCGGGTTATTAAAAGCTGCAGCGGCGGCCAGCAAGCCGAAAACGACAGCCAAAGTGCCACGGCCCGAGCTCCAGATAGCGGCGTCACCCGCGGCTTCAAGTAAAATACTCATGTGTAGGTCCTCCTGCACGCAGGCTAAATGGACCTTGGTGGAGAGTCATGTGACAGTTTTTTGACAATTTGTTTTGCCATGGCTTATATAGAGTTATGACATTGCCCTTTCGCAAAATGCATGGCCTTGGCAACGACTTTGTCGTGATTGATGGTCGTGTGCGTCCGGTGCAGCTCTCGCGCTCACAGCTGGAGCGTCTGGCGGACCGCCGCTTTGGCATCGGCTGTGACCAGATCATCGTGATTGAGCCGCCGCGCCACAGCAAGGCCGATGCGTTTATGGCGATTTATAATCCCGATGGCAGCGAGGCCGGCGCGTGTGGTAATGCCACCCGCTGTGTCGCCGCCACCCTGATGCGCGAAAGTGGCAAGAGCGCGGCAGTGATCGAAACCATCAGCGGTATTCTGCCCGCCTTGGCCGCGGGCAATGCGGTGGGGGTCAACATGGGTAAGCCCCGTGTGAAATGGAGTGAAATTCCGCTGGTGGATGAGCAGGACACGCTTCATCTGCCGCTGGAGCTTGGTCCGCTGGTCGATCCGGTTGCGGTGAATATGGGTAATCCGCACTGTGTGTTTTTTGTTGAGGATACAGCCTCGATTGATCTGATCCATCTCGGCCCCCGGCTGGAACATCACCCGCTGTTTCCCGAGCGCACCAACGTTGAAATTGTGCAGGTGATTGATCGCCACACCCTGCGCATGCGGGTGTGGGAGCGCGGGGCAGGCATTACGCTGGCCTGTGGTAGCGGTGCGTGCGCGGCGCTGGTGGCAGCAGCACGACGCGGCCTGTCGGCTCGCAACGCGACAGTTCAGCTTGAAGGTGGCAGCTTGCAGATAGAATGGAAGGCCGATGATTCCGTCTGGATGACCGGGGCGTGGGTTGAAACATTCCGGGGCGAGTGGGTAGGATGACCGAGATAACCGAAACAACCAGCTGGTGGCAGCGGCTCAAGCAGGGCCTCAGTAAGAGCACGTCGGCGCTCACGCAAAACATTACCCAGCTCTTCACCCATCGCAAACTTGACCAAGCGGCGCTGGATGAGCTGGAAGACATCCTGATTGCCGCCGATCTTGGTCCGGCGACAGCGGCCAAGCTGGTGGCTGACTTTGCCGAAAACCGCTTTGGCAAAGATGTCACCGACAGTGAAGTGAAAGACGCTCTGGCTGGCCAGATTGAGCAGCTCTTGCAACCTGCTGCCAGACCGTTGGTGGTTGACGAGAGCAAACAGCCGTTTGTGGTATTGCTGGTGGGCGTCAATGGCGCGGGTAAAACTACAACGCTCGGTAAAATGGCGGCGGGCTGGGCCGATCAGGGTAAAAAAGTGGTGCTGGCGGCGGGTGATACCTTTCGCGCCGCCGCGGTGGCGCAGCTCAGGGTGTGGGGCGAGCGGGCGGGTTGCCCGGTGTTCACAGCCCCCGAGGGATCAGATGCGGCTGCGCTGGCCTATAAGGCACTCGAACATGCCAAGGCGCAGGGGGCTGATCTGCTGCTGATTGATACCGCCGGACGGCTGCAGAATAAACAAGGTCTGATGGACGAGTTGGCCAAGATCAAGCGGGTGTTGCAAAAAATTGATGCCAGTGCGCCGCATGCCACGCTGTTGGTGCTCGACGCCACCGGCGGGCAGAATGCCCATAGTCAGGTCAAGGCGTTTCGTGAGATGGTGGCGGTGGATGGCCTGATCGTCACCAAGCTCGATGGCTCGGCCCGTGGCGGGGTGGTGGTTGGGCTGGCCGAACAGTATAAATTGCCTATTGTGGCGGTGGGCGTGGGCGAAACGATTGACGATCTCAAGCCGTTTGATCCACGCGAATATGCCCGCGCCCTGATGGGAGTAGAAGGATAAGTGATGATATTCGACCCCACCCCCAAATTTGCCCCGCGCAGTTTCACCCAGCCGGAAGACGCCGTGACCCGCGTGCGCGAAATCTATGAGGCTAATACCGGCTATCTGCGCGAGCGGTTTCTGGCTTTCACCAAGGGCGAGCGGATTAAGGGTAAGGTGCGCGCCTGTTATCCCTACATCAAGCTCACCACCACCAGCACCAGCCGGGGCGATACGCGCTTGGCCTATGGCTTTGTGCCCGCGCCGGGTGTGTATATGAGCACACTTACCCGGCCGGATATTTTTGCTGCCTATTATCTCGAACAGTTCCGCCAGCTCATCCGCAATCACGGCGAACCGCTCGAAGTGGGTGTGTCCGACACCCCTATCCCGTTGCATTTTGCTTTCACCAGCGGCATGCATCTGGAATCCGAGCTTGACCCCGGCCGTGTCACGGCCATCCGCGAGCATTTTGATCTGCCGGATCTCAACTTCATGGATGACAGTATCGTCAATGGCACCTACCGTCCCACGCCGGGCGAGCCGTTGCCGCTGGCGCCCTTTACCGCGCCGCGAGTGGATTATTCGTTGCATCGCCTGCGCCACTATACCGGCACCGGCCCGGAGCATTTCCAGAACTTCATTCTGTTTACCAACTACGGGTTTTATATCGACGAGTTTATCCGCTATGGGCAGGAGCAGATGATCGAGGCCACCGACCTCGCCGAGCGCACAGCCCGCCAGAAATACGAGGCCTTTGTCGAGCCCGGCGATGTGCTGACGATGAACCAGAATTTTGGCGGCCCGGCTGGCCCCAGCTCGGGCAAGGCACCGGATCGCATGCCGCAGATGCCCGCCTACCACCTCAAGCGGCCGGGGCATATCGGCATTACCATCATCAACATCGGCGTGGGGCCGAGTAACGCCAAAACCATCACCGACCATGTGGCGGTGCTGCGTCCGCACGCGTGGCTCATGCTCGGGCATTGTGCGGGTCTGCGCAGTACCCAGCGGTTGGGCGATTATGTACTGGCGCACGCTTATGTGCGTGAGGACCATGTGCTTGATCACGACCTCCCCATCAGCGTACCCATCCCGGCACTGGCCGAAGTGCAGGTGGCCCTTGAGCAGGCGGTTAGTCGTGTTACCGGGCTGTCCGGGTACGCGCTCAAGAGTGTAATGCGCACCGGCACAGTGGCTACCATTGATGATCGCAACTGGGAGTTGCGCGACACCGCCCAGATGTTCGAGCGCTTCAGTCAGAGCCGCGCCATTGCGCTGGATATGGAAAGCGCGACCATCGCCGCCAACGGTTATCGCTTCCGGGTGCCCTATGGCACCTTGCTGTGCGTGTCGGATAAGCCGATGCATGGCGAGCTGAAGTTGCCCGGCATGGCGCAGAACTTCTATCGCCAGCAGGTGAACCAGCATCTGCGCATTGGCATGCTGGCGCTGGATCTTCTGGCCGAACAGACGCTCGAGCGCATTCATTCACGTAAACTGCGCAGTTTTCAGGAGCCGGCCTTTCAATGAGCTGCGCCCGGCTGATCTTTTTCGGCCTGTTGGCGCTATGGGGCGCAGGATTAGTAGGGGCGCATTTTTATCTGCCCGAACTGCGCAGTTATGCTGCGCTGGGTCTGGCTTTGTGCCTGACACTTATCGGCGGGTTGTGCCACCCCGCCACGCGCTGGTGGGCGGCGGGGTTCAGCGTACCCGCTTTGGTCCTGATTTGTTACCTGATATCTGATTTTCTACACTGGACATCATCATGACCATCATCCTTGCGCTTGACCAGGGCACCACCTCGACCCGTGCCATTCTCTATCAGTTTGAGAACAATGTGCCGCGCGAACTGGCGAGTGCACAGATCGAGCTGACCCAGCATTACCCGCAAGATGGCTGGGTTGAGCATGATGCGCGCGAGATCTGGCAGCATACGCAGCAGGTTATCAAGCAAGCGCTCGAGAAAGCCAATCTTAAGGCCGCGCAGGTCAAAGCTATCGGCATTACCAATCAGCGTGAGACCACAGTGCTGTGGGATCGCAAGACCGGCGAGCCGGTTTACAATGCCATTGTCTGGCAGGACCGCCGCACGGCCAGCAGCTGTAATGCGCTCAAGAACAATGGTACCGAAGAGTGGCTGCGTGAAAAAACCGGTCTGCTGGCCGATCCGTATTTTTCGGCTACCAAACTATTCTGGCTGATCGATAAGGGGCAGGGTATCCGCGCGCGCGCCGAGGCCGGTGAGCTGGCCTTTGGCACCATCGACAGCTGGCTGATCTACAAGCTCACCGGGGGCAAGGTGCATGCTACCGATGCCACGAACGCCAGCCGGACTTTGCTGTTTAACATTCGCACCCAGCACTGGGACGCCGAACTGCTGGCATATTTTACTATCCCGCCCGAGGTACTGCCGCAGGTGCTGGACAGTGCTGGCGATTTCGGCTTATGCGATGCAGCCCTGTTTGGTGCCGCCATACCCATTCGCGGCGTGGCGGGCGATCAACAGGCGGCAGCAGTTGGTCAGTTGTGTCTGGAGCCCGGCAGCCTCAAGAGCACCTATGGCACCGGCTGCTTTGTTTTGCTCAACACGGGTAAGCAGGCGGTTACCTCCACCCATCGGCTGCTCACTACCGTTGCGCTGCGCCTGCAAGGCGAAGTAACCTACGCGCTGGAAGGCAGTATTTTTGTCGCTGGTGCCGCGGTGCAATGGCTGCGCGATGGGCTGCATGCCATTACCGCCAGCAAGGAAGTTGAGGCACTGGCGGCGAGTGTGCCCGACAGTGGCGGCGTGGTTATGGTGCCCGCGTTCACAGGTCTTGGTGCACCCTATTGGGATGCGAATGCCCGTGGCGCCATTTTGGGCCTCACCCGCGATAGCCATCTGGGGCATATTGCGCGAGCCACTATCGATAGCATGGCCTTTCAAAGCATGGATTTGATTGATTGCCTGACTCGCGATCGGCAAGGTCAGGCCCTGACAACCATAAAAGTTGATGGCGGTATGAGCCGCAACAACGCCCTGATGCAGGAGCTGGCCGATATTACAGGTCTGCGGGTTGATCGCCCGGTGCTAACGGAAACCACCGCGCTTGGCGCCGCTTATCTCGCTCTGCTCGGGGGTGGCTTTATCCCGTCCTTGCCGGTGCTTGCGGCGGGTTGGCAGTGCGACAAGAGCTTTCTGCCCCAGCCCAGCAACCTGCCGCAGCGTTGGCAGAGCCAATGGAAAGACGCCGTTAACCGGGTGCGCAGTCAATCTTAACCCTTTTTCTGTTGCGCTGGGGTGGCGAGCGCCGCTAGGTTGCCTGCCATGCCTGCGCAGGTTGTTTCTCAAGAGATTGATTCCGTTGCCGTCATCTGGGGTGAGGGCACGTCCAATCAGCATCAACTGCCCGTTTCCTACGGCGCATCTTATACGGCGTTTAGCGGCAATCCCAATACACCCTTGCGGGTGTGCGGTGATGGCGATTCTGTACCCGCGGCTAGGGACGTGCAGCAGCTGTTGAAAGACTTTACGGCTGCCGCCTTCAACCGCCGCCTGTTGGTGGGAATCATGGATGGCTGGCGCCGCGATAAAGTGCAGCCCGCTCATCTGTGGCATAGCGGACGGGACGCGCCATGGCTCTTGCGTTCATTGGCGTCAGCGCTGCCCAAAGCCAGCCCACCGGTCGATGTTTTTCTGCTGGTGGCCCGTAAAACCGATTTTATTCATGCTCTCGCCCGCCAGTTACCGCGCGGCTCTACTGTGGTGGCGGTACGCATGCGCCCCAACACTGTAACCGATAGCTGGGTGCACAGCAGTGTCTATGGGCTTGATGCCGCGGGCAACCGGGCCATGCACTGGGCTACGCCGCCCGCCGCAAAAGATCTGCTGATCGACCTGATGGCCTCGGGCAAACGGGGCTATTGGGGTGTACCCGACATTGCGGTGTCGGGCTGCAAGCGTATTCACCTTAATGAGCTGTGGCATGAGTATGCCAGCCAGCGCCAACTGGTCGATACCATCTCTCTGCACGGATGGTCGCAGCGCCACGCCAACCGCGGGCGACTTAACTATCTGGCTGCCCGCTACCCCATCGTCGGCCGGCCGGTTTTGAGTCATGAACGAGTTGAGATCAAGGAACGGCTCTATCTCGCCCTCGCCGCCGAATGTTTTGATCGTCATGAAACTGCCAGTCGTCTGCGCAATATGTTTACTCTCGTCGCCGCCAACGATAATCCGGTTGACGTTGGGGTGGTGACCTCCGTTCCGGTGGTTCAGGCGAGTGCGCCGCCAATCGAACGAGTCGTAGTAGCCACTGTTACGGAACAACCCCGCCCACCGGCTCAGCGCGCGCCCGTGCGCCGCCTGACTGGCGCAGAGATC
This sequence comes from Micavibrio sp. UBA2400, assembly GCA_002343265.1. Lineage (GTDB taxonomy): Bacteria > Pseudomonadota > Alphaproteobacteria > UBA2400 > UBA2400 > UBA2400. Next base: position 33,690 of record DDSC01000004.1, on the reverse strand, counting down.
ACCGCTTTACCAAAAAGATTACAGCCCTTTGCACACGCCCTGCCTGCCTCCACCCGCCGTCGTTTACAAAAAGGATAGTTAGTCATGGAAACACGCCCGGTTCAGTCGGTTGGCATTCTTTGGGGCGAGGGCACCAACACCCAGCCTGGCTATGACCTGCGGGATCTTAGCCAAGCCTTCAGCGGCCCTGAAACCAGCATGGTGTGGCAGGTGGGGGATGGCTTGGCCGCGCCCGAACCGGATGATGTGAAGGAGATGTTCAGCGAAATCGCGCACCCGGCCGCGGGCCGGAGCCTGATTGTGATGGTACTCGATGGGCGTATGCTGGGCATGAACCGGCAAATTCGCCAGCCTCTGCGCACCGCGCCTTTTTATAACAATCCGGCCCAGTATCTTGGATCTCTCGCCAGTGCCATGCGAGTCAGGTCGCCCCGGCATCCTCCGGTTGATGTCTTTTTGTTGCTGTCTCAGCGCACGAATCTGCGGCCCCACGTCAGATACTTCCCGAGCAACTCAACCCTGATTGCACTCAAGACGCCAGTTCGCAAGCCGGCCACCGCGTGGTTCAGGCATCTGGCCAGCCATAAAGCTAACCCAGCGCCGTGGCCGGTCGCGCCGGGGGCCAAAGAGCTGTTGCTTGATTATATGCTTAGCGGTGGTGAGTTTATCCCGGCGCGTAAGATTGGCAATTTTCGCTGGCCAGCCGTGGCCGTGCGCGATCACTATCCAAGTCCGGACATGAACGATGTCTGGCACAGCCTAACGCAGCTTAATCCGATCGACGTGCATAGCGATCAGGTTACCCGCGAGCGTTTGTTGACCTTGCAGGATGCGCGCGGCTATGACGATGCCGCAATCGAAGGGGCGATTGATGCACTGGGGCGCCGCCGCATCCCGGCTAAGCCCGCGCATTATGCTGGCATGCTTCTGGCTGGGCGGCACAAATTGTTTGGTCTTGATGCCAGCTGGCAGTGGCTGGATGACTTAATGATCGCTGGCGCGGTCGATGACCGGCAGACCGAGCTGGATCTGGACCTGAGCGAGCCGGACCCGCTGGCGGTTGGCCATGGCGAACTCACAGCGGCTAGTGTCCGGGCGATCATAGAGGCCGATGCCAGTGTAGGACGTAGTGCGGAAGGCGGGGCGTTGCCACCTACGAGCGGCAAATCGGCGAGGACCCGTTTTTCCGCCACTCAATTGGCAGGCCTCCCACCCACTGTACGGCGTCTAGCACAGCTCGCGCCTGTGACGGTGCGGCGGTTGTTACCGCGCTAACGCCAGCTATCTCTTTTTGGTTCGGGCTTTCAGGGCTGCCGCGTTAGCCAGGCGCCGCGCATGGGCGGTCTTGGGCGGGAGCGGGGCCGCGTGATGCTTCTTGCTGATCGGCCCCAGCTTGGCGGGCTTGTCAAAATTGCGGATGAAATCGCGCACCTGCGGCATGATCTCTTCGCGCCATTTGCGACCGTTGAAAATACCGTAGTGGCCCACGCCCTTTTGCACATGGTGCTCGCGCATATGCTTGGGAATGTTCTTGCAGATATCGTGTGCCGCTTTGGTCTGGCCGGGGGCCGAGATATCATCAAACTCGCCTTCAATGGTAAACAGCGCGGTGCGTTTGATTTTGCTGGGGTCAACGCGCTTGCCACGGATAATCAGTTCGCCTTTGGGCAGGCTGGCCTTCTGGAACACATGTTCAACCGTATCGAGATAGAACCGGCCGGGAATGTCCATCACGGCGAGATACTCATCATAAAATTTGCGGTGCCGGGCGGCGCTGTCGCCATCACCTTCAATCAGGTGTTTGAAAAGATTGAGATGCTCCTTCACATGATTACCCGCATTCATGCTCATGAAGCCCATCAGCTGCAGAAAACCGGGATAAACCTTGCGAAACGCGCCGGGGTAGGGCGGCGGCACTTCGGCCACCACATTGCGCTTGAACCAGTCAATCGTGTGCTTGCGGCCAAATTCGGTGACCGCCGTAGGGGCTTTGCGCACATCAATCGGGCCACCCATCAGCGCCATCGAGCGCGGCTGGGCGGGATCGTCTGCGGCGGCCATCAGCGCCACCGCGCACATCACCGGCACCGAGGGCTGACAGACGGCAACGATATTGGTTTCCGGCCCCAGACCCTGCAGAAAATCGATCAGATAGTCGACATAGTCGTCCAGACCGAAATCCCCCGCACTGGGGGGCACCAGCCGGGCATCCAGCCAGTCGGTGATATATACATCATGCTCGGGCAGCAGCGCTTCTACCGTGCCGCGTAAGAGAGTGGCGTGGTGGCCGCTCATGGGGGCCACCACCAGAATCTGCGGATCGCGCGGGCGGTGGGCCGGCACATCGCGGGCAAAGTGAATCAGACGACAGAACGGCTTCTCGCCCAAGACCTCTTCCACCACCTCAACCTTCTTACCATCGACCACGGTGTGGGTCAGGCCGAACTCGGGTTTTTCATAGCGGCGGGTAACGCGCTCCATCAGTTCGGCACTAGCGGCAATGGCGCGGCCCATATGGGTGTAGGACGCTGGCAGCAGGGGGTGCTGCAACGCGGCGCGGGTGGCCCCGGCCATGGCGTTCAAGGGCTGCAACGCGCGGCGGTGCCATTCATACCAGTGATAAATCATAATCCCCCAACCTTCCGGACCCGCCGTCCGTCTTGGTGCGGCGCAGCAATCCAACATTATCATAATGGTTAAAGGGTAAACAGAGTCGTACCAAAATCCGGAAACTAGGCTAATATCTTGATTATTAATAATTTTTCGAATTACCTGTTACGTGGCCGATTCCCCTCGACTTTACCATGCCCGCTTTCATACCCAGCTGCAGTCATTGCGCGCTAACCCGGCGCAGCTGACGCGCGAGTTTATTAGGCGGCTGACATGATATAGCATTGACACTCAGGTCTATACCCCGAGAAATTGCCTAGCGAGGAGAGCGTTTTATGTCACTTCCAGTCACTCTTGGTCGTCTTGCGCCTGTCCCCTTAAGGGCGATCTGGCCTGACGAAGCGCGCGATTTCACGCCCTGGTTGGCACAATCTGATAATCTGGAATTGCTGGCTGACCTGCTTGGATGCAGCACTCTGGAAGCTTTGGCCGTTGAGCAGGCCGTGGGACGCTACGCAGCGGATATTCTGGTGCAGGATGCCGATGGTCGGCTCATGCTGATTGAAAATCAGCTCGAGCCCAGTGACCACAATCATCTGGGTCAGATTCTGACTTATACCGCCGGGATCCAGATTGATGATCGCAAGGTTAAGGACATTATCTGGATTGCGCCAGAATTTCGGGAAGAGCACCGCGCGGCGGTTGACTGGTTGAACGCGCATACGCCAGAAGAAATAAATTTTTTCGCCATTGAAGTCAGTGTGTGCCGTTTGGCGGGAGAGGGACCGATAAAAGCATCGGAATGCGCCCCTAATTTCACGCTGGTGTGCAGTCCGAATAACTGGTCGCGGGCCATGGCCCGCGCCAGCAAAGCCAGCGCCCAAACCCCCGCCAATGACACCCAAAAGTTCTGGATGGGCTACTGGCAGCACTATCTGGCCAAGCTCACACCGCTTTATGCAAATGCGGCTGGCCGGACACCCTACAAGGATGGCTGGCAGACTGTCGATCAGCTCGGTGGCGATCGCCGTGTGCGCTTTCATCTCGCCGCAGTTTCCATCCGCGATCAGAAACTGCGGATCGAAGTTTATATATCAGGGCCTCTGGCAAAGGCTGCCTTTGCCGCCCTTGAACAGCAACGCGCTGTTCTCGACAGTGCTGCGGGGCTCCCCCTGTGTTATGAAAACGATTTGCAGCGTAAGTCCGCCCGGATTGCCGTTTATCTGGATAACCAGTCTGCTCGCAATGAGGCTGCCCGCGAGCGGCAAGTCAGCTGGCTGGTCGAGTGGACAATAAAAATGGCGCAGATCATGCGTCCGGCGATCGCGGCGCTGGATCTGGATAAGCTGGAGCAGGAAAGCTTTGCGATCGCGGCGGAGGCCTAAAAATCCGTGCAGCGCCCGTTGGTTTCCCAATCACCATAGCGGGTCGGCTCCGGCCCTTTGGGGCCGCCGCGCTCACCCTCGGGCTGCTGAATGAGGGGGCGCTCATTCAGTGGCGCGGACTCGGGCTGGGGTGTGCGGTCAGGCTTTGGGGTCATGGCCATGAAATAGCGGTGGAGCGGGGTTGCCGCAAGCCTTTCTTGTCGCCATATTCGCTCATGGCTTATTTTCGGACTGCGCTCCTGCTGGCGTTCATGACGGCGCTCTTTGTTGGCGTCGGTGGGTTGCTGGGCGGGCAACAGGGCATGGTGATGGCCTTTGCTTTGGCCGCGATCATGAATCTGATCGCGTGGTGGAATAGCGATAAACTGGCGCTGGCCGCTTACCGCGCTCAGCCAGTGGACGAACGCAGCGCCCCCAATCTGGTGCAGATCGTGCGCGAGCTTGCCATCCGCGCGGCTGTACCGATGCCGCGGGTCTATCTGATCGAAAGCCCGCAGCCCAATGCTTTCGCCACCGGACGCAACCCGCACAACGGCGCGGTCGCTGTAACCAGCGGCCTGCTGCAGCGCCTCTCGCGCGATGAAATTGCCGGGGTAATTGCCCACGAGCTGGCGCATATCAAAAACCGCGACACGCTGACCATGACCATCACCGCCACTCTGGCCGGGGCGCTGGGCATGCTGAGCAACATGGCCATGCTGATGGGGCGCCCGCGCAGCGACCGGCAGGACGGCCCGGCCAATCCGCTTGCGCTGCTCGCCGCCATGGTCCTAGCCCCCCTTGCTGCCAGCGTGGTGCAGTTTGCTATTTCGCGCACGCGTGAGTATGAGGCCGACCGCCTCGGCGCGATGATCTGTGGTAATCCGCTCGCGCTGGCCTCGGCGCTGGCGAACCTGCACACCACCGCGCAGCGCATCGATTTCAACCGGGCCGAGAACAATCCGGCCACCGCGCATATGTTCATCGTAAATCCGCTACATCTGCGCCGGATGGGTGCGCTGTTTTCCACGCACCCGCCGATGGAGGAGCGCATCCGCCGCCTGCAGGCCATGGCAGGCGAGCTTACGCCTGTTGCAGTGGCTCCCGCCCGGTTGGCAGGAACCGAAGGCCATCCGCGTGGGCCGTGGGGTTAGCTGACGGCATGTCGCAGTGCAGCAAATCGCAGGCGCTGCTATTCCCCCTCGGGCCAAGATGGTCTAAAACGGCTCACTTCCTGCTTTTGAAGAAAGTGTCCGACTATGTCCGAAGAACTTGGCCCCCACGCCCCTGAGAATGAACGCAAGGTGACCGACGCCGATGCGCTGACACTACACAGCATGGGTCGCCCCGGTAAGCTGGAGGTGGTGCCGACCAAGCCAATGGCCACCCAGCGCGATCTGTCGCTCGCCTACTCGCCCGGCGTGGCCGCACCCTGCCTCAAGATCGCCGAGGATCCCAGCACCGCCTATGACTATACCGCCAAGGGTAATCTCGTCGCGGTTATCTCCAATGGGACTGCCGTTCTGGGCTTGGGCGATTTGGGTGCGCTGGCCGGCAAGCCGGTGATGGAAGGCAAGGCGGTGCTGTTCAAGCGCTTTGCCGATGTGGATTCGATCGACCTTGAGGTCGACACCAAAGACGTTGATGAATTTGTGAATTGTGTGAAGTTCCTTGGCCCCAGCTTTGGCGGCATCAACCTTGAGGATATCAAGGCGCCGGAGTGCTTCATCATCGAGGATCGCCTCAAGGAGTTGATGGATATTCCGGTGTTTCATGATGATCAGCATGGCACGGCGATTGTTGCCGCCGCCGGGTTGATTAATGCGCTGCATGTTACCGGCCGCGATATCAAAACTGCCAAGATGGTGGTTAATGGTGCGGGGGCTGCGGCGATTGCCTGTGTCGAGCTGTTCAAGGCCATGGGGCTGCCGCATGATAATGTCATCCTGTGCGATACCAAGGGCGTGGTCTATCAGGGCCGCACCGAGGGCATGAATCAGTGGAAATCCGCTCATGCGATTAAGACCGATCTGCGCACCCTGAAAGAGGCTATGAAGGGGGCGGATATTTTCTGCGGCCTCTCGGCTAAAGGCGCGGTGACGCCCGAGATGGTAGCGGCCATGGGTCCCAAGCCCATCATTATGGCCATGGCTAACCCCGATCCCGAAATTACACCGGAGGAGGTGAAGGCGGTGCGCGGTGACGCCATTGTGGCCACTGGCCGTTCCGACTATGCCAACCAGATCAACAATGTGTTGGGCTTTCCCTATATCTTCCGCGGTGCGCTGGATGTGCGCGCCAGTACCATTAATGATGCGATGAAGATTGCAGCGGCTCAAGCGCTGGCTGATCTCGCTCGGCAGGATGTGCCCGATGAGGTTGATCGGGCTTATGCGGGCCGTCGCCTGCGGTTTGGGCCGGAGTATATTGTGCCGGTGCCGTTTGACCCGCGTCTGATCACCACCATTCCGCTTGCGGTGGCCAAAGCAGCGATGGATAGCGGCGTGGCGCGCCGCCCCATCACCGACATGACGGCGTACAAGCATGAGCTGCGCGCGCGTCTTGACCCGACCGCCGACAGCTTGCAGCTGATTTTCGAGCGCGTTCGTGCCAAGAAAAAGCGTATCGTCTTCGCCGAAGGCGAGGAAGAGCGTGTTATTCGCGCTGCGCTGGCCTACCGTCAGGCCGGGTATGGCGATCCGGTGCTGATCGGTCGTGAAGATCGGGTCGCGGCGGTGGTGAAGGCAGCGGGTCTACCGGAGGACCACGGCCTTGAAGTCCATAACGCCCGCCTGTCGGTACACAACAAGCGCTATACTGACGCCATGTACCGCCGTCTGCAGCGCAAGGGCTTTCTGTATCGCGATTGTGAGCGGCTGGTGAACAATGACCGCAACACCTTCGCCTCGCTGATGGTCGAGATGGGCGATGCCGACGGTATGGTCACGGGTGTGACGCGCTCCTTTTCGCGCTCGCTTGAGGAAGTCACGCGGATCATTCCCTATGAGGAGAACACGGTGCCGTTTGGCCTGTCCATTGCGGTTATGCGCGGACGCACGGTGTTTATCGCCGATACCGCCGTGCATGAACTGCCGGATCCTGAGGTGCTGGTCGAAATTACCCTGAAGGCCGCGGCCAAGGCCCGCCAGCTCGGGCACGAGCCGCGCGTGGCGCTGCTCTCCTTCAGCAACTTCGGCCAGCCGATGCGCGAAAAGGCCAAGCGCATTCGTGAGGCCGTCGCGTTGCTCGACCGTCGCCCGGTGGACTTTGAGTATGATGGCGAGATGTCGGCTGATGTCGCCCTCGATTATGAGCTGATGAAAAAGCACTATCCGTTCTGCCGTCTGTCCGGCCCGGCCAATGTGTTGGTGATGCCAGCTCTGCATGCGGCTAATATCGGCAGCAAACTGCTGCAGAAGATGGGCGGCACCGTGATTGGCCCGCTCATGATCGGTCTGGGTAAACCGGTGCAGATTGCACCGATGGATGCCGGGGTCTCTGATCTGGTCACGGTGGCCGCACTGGCCGCGCATGACGCAGCGCAGTGGTAAGCCTCTGAATTCATTATAGAGTCGACCCCTTCCGGGCTGTCCGGGAGGGGTTTTTCTTGCCGGAGCGGTGTGGGGGGCGCTAAAGTGCCCGCCAGGAGAATTGCTGATGAGCCTGCGTAATAATCTGGTCGAACATCACCTGTGGACGGTGTTGGGGTTCTACCCGCCATGGCTAACTGCCCGCGAGGTGCATGAGGTGAGTACGGAATTTGCCCGCCAGCAGCGTCAGGCCTGCTCATGGCTGACCCGACTGGCCTTGCCACTCATGGATGAAGGCTCGCGTTTCTCACACTTCCCACCTGTCTTGAGTGAATCCGAGGTTCGAACCCGTCTTGAGTCATTGGCGAGTGAGGGGCTGCTGGTGCGTCAGGAGAAAGTCACCATTTTTAATCAACAGGCCCTGCTGGATCAGCGCTTTGCGCCCAAGGCAGCACGCCTAGAGTTGTTGCAGACGTTGCAAACCCAGCTCGCGCACGGCAATAGTCAGCCAGCGCGAGCACACTATGCATCCGATATACGTGAGTGGGAAGCTGATAGCGCGGATGATGGGGAGCCGTTCCCGCTGGCCGAGTTTCTGGCCGAGGATATCCAGACTCTGGAAACCAAGCTTGGCCAGCGCGATCGTCTGGCTGAACAGTTCACGCACTTGTGCCGGACGAACCCGCAATCAGCCGACCTTGTTATCTATCGGGCTGCACAGCTGGTTCGTCATCAGGACCCCGGCGCGGGTGAAGAGGATGAGTGTGAATGCCTCCAGTGGGGTGCGGTTTTTCCGCCCACGCCGCTGCCCGAACCCCCGAGCGGTGTTCCCGGCCGCCCCGTGGGTGGACTGGCCCCCGCATAAGAGGGCGTCTTAACCATAGGAATGCCTGTAAAAATAGGCCAAACTTCGCCTAACCTGATTTCGGTTGCAATGGCGGGGTCTGATCTGCTTATATCGGCCGCATTCCCGCTATGAAATTTCAGGATTATATAATGTCAGTTGTCCACAGTGCTTACATTTTACCCTATCGCTTTCTGCTTGAGGCTTTTCGTCATATCGGCTCTGCAGGAGTAGCGGCCGGGCTAGGGCGCATCGTCTTCTATCCCGCCCGTGAGCGGCTGAATTCGAGCGCGCCACCCCGCGCCGTTATGGCAACGCTACGGCCGGGCATCAGTACATTGTATGGTGAGGTGCTGCGGGTGGGGTGGCCGCCTGCCACGACACTCCAGTATGATCGGACTATTGAAGGCGCGGCGCAGCAGTCCCACCGGGTCTTGGCTCAGCAGGGGCTGGATGTTCGCAGTAACCCATATGTTGCCATCAGCCCCAGTCAGGAGAGTCTGGTCTTTCTGCCGGGGGGAAGCCTACACAGTCGGGAGAAGGCGGCCGATGTCTTCAATGCTTATGCCACGCCGGAATCAGGTTGTGCATTTGATGGCCGCCGCGTGATGCGCTCGAACGAGGCCGCGCGCGAACTGGCTGAAGAAATTTCATTGACGACCCAGGGGCTGCTGGAGCGACTGCACGAACACCCGTTAGCGGTGGGGGGCGTACACACCAGTCACGACCTGCTGGAGGTGATGCATTATCTCGCGCGACTTGACTGCCCCCGCGCGGTTCCAGCGCTGACTGGAAATGCCGTGGTATTCCGCTCACTGGACCCTCGTGCCGTCGCCATCCTGAACGGAACGCGGACCGATGCCCGCGCCGCGGCGGGTCAGGCTGATGATTTCCGCTACTTCTAGAGCGCGTGTTCCTGTAAGCTGGCCCGCATGAACCGCGCCGATCTCTCCACTATTCGCGCTATCTTCGATGCTTTCAGCGACCCGCTGCTGCTGCTCGACGCGGTGGGTACCGTTCTGCGGCAGAACAGTTCAGCGCGGCGCGTCCTGGGGGATGTTGCGGGGGCCAAAATGAGTTCTGTCATCAGCTCGCCCCAAATCCTTAATTCTGTTGATGCGGCCCTGCGTGGTGAAACTCCGCAGTCGGTGGAACTGGTGCTGCCGGATAATATCGATCATACCTATAATGTAAACGTTCAGCCCCTATATTTTTCCGCGCGGCCAGGTTCGCCGCGGGCGCTGGTGACCTTGCATGATATCACTACCCTGCGCCGCTCGGAGCAACTGGGAGTCGAGTTTCTGGCCAATGCTAGTCATGAGCTGCGTACACCGCTCGCCAGTCTGCTCGGCTTTATCGAAACCCTGCAAGGTCCGGCGAAAGATGATGCCGAGGCGCGGGAGCGGTTTCTTGAGATCATGCACGCCCAGGCCAGCCGCATGACCCGTCTGGTACAGGATTTGTTAAGTCTGGCTCGTATTGAGTTTAATGAGCATGTTGCCCCCACAGGTACCGTTGACCTTCTGTTGACGGTCAAGCAGGCCGTGGAGCAGCTCCAGCACCGTGCCACCAGTCGTAAGGTGGTGCTCCAGCTGAGTGCGCCTGCGCATGTGCCCACACTGCGTGGCGATCCTGACCAGATCATGCAGGTGTGTCAAAATCTCATCGAAAACGCCATCAAGTATACACACGAGAATACGCCGATCGAGATCACCCTCACGCAGGAGCAGGGGCAGATTTGCCTGTCGATCCGCGACCACGGCCCTGGCATTGCGCGCGAGCACATCCCGCGCCTGACGGAGCGGTTTTACCGGATCGATGCTGGTCGCTCCCGCCATATGGGCGGTACCGGGCTGGGCCTGTCAATCGTCAAACACATCATCAATCGCCACCGTGGCCAATTGCAGATTGAAAGCGAGCTTGGCCACGGTAGCCGCTTTGAGGTAATCTTGCCCATCCCAGACGAAGAGGTGACTCATGCCCCCAGCCGCTAAACCCCTGATCCTGATTGTTGAGGATGAGGCCGATATCGTCACTCTGGTGACCTATAATCTTGAGAAAAACGGTTTTCGCGTCATCAGCGCCGATGATGCCGCTGCCGGGCAGGCCAAAGCCGAGCGCGAGCGCCCGGATCTCATCCTGCTCGACTGGATGCTACCTGACCGGACCGGACTGGAGCTGTGCCGCGACCTGCGCAAGAGCAACCTGCTGAGCAAAACCCCGGTCATTATGCTCACCGCGCGTGGCGAGGAGCCAGATAAAGTGCGCGGCCTCAATGCCGGGGCCGATGACTATGTCACCAAGCCGTTCTCACCCGCCGAACTGGTGGCGCGTATCAATGCCGTGCTGCGCCGTGCCGACACCGGCCCGCAAAAGGATGAAATCAGCTACGCCGATATTCATATGGACTTGGTCACGCACAAGGCCACCCGCGCCGGACGTGAGCTAGATCTTGGCCCCACCGAGTTCCGCTTGCTGCGCCACTTCCTGCAAAATCCCACCCGCGTGTATAGCCGCGAACAGCTGCTCGATCAGGTGTGGGGTAACGATATTTATGTCGAAGCCCGCACGGTAGATGTGCATATCCGCCGCCTGCGCAAAAACCTTGGCGAGCCGGACCTGATCCGCACGGTCCGCGCGGCGGGCTATGCGCTGGATGAAAAGGCACAGGAAGGTTAACGCGCGTCCGCGTTAACCCTGATCGTGGTTGAATTAACCAAGCTGGATTTGATATCGTGGGGCATGTCTACCGACGTGCTGATTCAAACGCGTTTTGAAAATCTCACCAACTCCCCGTTGCCGGGTGTGCGCTTTGGTCCGCTTGAGCAGATTTGGGATGCACAGACGAACATGGTGGTGAGCGATTTTGGGTTTTCACCCGCTGCGCAGCGTGTCCTGCGTGATCTCAACGTTATGGATGCGTCGGAGCCTTATGCGCATGGTGATACCAGCCGCTTCGTCGTTAGGAGCGAACATAGAGTAAAACAAAACGATTTTTATGAGGCCGCAAAAAATTTGCTTGCCTGGCTCATCCCGCCGACTTCCGCTGCGGGGCTGGTATATAGCGAGCTCTCACACATGTTCGGGCTACTGTCTGACGCCCATAGGGGGCGCGCGGGCTGCTCGGGTGATTTGTGTTTCACAACTATCGTTGGCCCGCGTGGGGCATGCGGAACTACTCATGCCGACACGGACACCGAGCATCGCGCACTCATTACTTTACCCACGAAAGAGGCGCTATCGACATGGATTATGGATGACCGCGTCCTTACCAGCCCTATGCCGGCCCGCGCCCGTATGGACGGTGTGCGGAGCATCAACGGGAGAAATTCGTTTGGCTCCCCAACAGCAGGGTTTGAGCATTTGGTGCGTCAGGCACCCGTCGGGCGAGTTCTGTTGTGGAAGGGGTGGGCCACAGAAACACCGCGCGCTCACAGCGAGCCGGATGTGCTGACAGCCGAGCAGGCGCGTGTAACACTAATTGTTGAGCCGACCGAAATGCTCGCCCGCTCACACAACCGCCAACCCCGGCTTGCCCGTTAGATAAAAATGGCCTAGTCTGATTGCATGACAAACGCCCTTAATCGCGCTGCCCCGGAAGTGTATGAAGTCTCAGAGCGCCGTATCGCCTGTGACGGCGGCAAGGCCGGGCTGGGCCATCCGCGTGTGTACCTCACCATCGGGGCGGAGGGTTTTGTCGATTGTACTTATTGCGACCGCCGCTATCAGCTCAAGGCGGGCGCGGGCAGCCACGGGCATTAATCATACCACGGTTTTATGGGTGCACAGCTCCAGCATGGCCAGATCATGCGGCGCGTTGCCATAGCCATGAATTTCCGCATAAGGCCCGTGGGTTTTGATATAGGCATCCACCCGCCGTGCTTTCTCGGCCCGTACGCAATTTCCGCCAAGCATACGCCCGGTTAAAATGCCGTTGTGGCTTTCCATTTCAGTGGCGATGATTTTATCCACGGGCAGGCCTTCCAGCAGTCGCCCGATATAAAGTTCCAGCGCACCGGTGGCCACCACAATCTCGGCCCCCTGTTCCTTCAAGCGTAGCAAGGCGCTATGAGCCGGCTCTTTCCAGTGCCGCAGTGGTGCAAGCAGTTGGGCCGCCGCATGGGCATGATCAACCGACAGTCCGGCCAAGGTATGACGCAGCAGTGCAGCTTTAATCCCGGTGCGGCGGTCGGGGTGGCCAGCCTCCGGCAGCAGCAGCGCACGAGCAAAGCCAAGGCTTAGCGCTCCCCAACCCGCGGCAAAGCCCAGAAAGGGCAACAGGCTGTCGCCTTTGACCAAGGTTCCGTCGAAATCAAAGAAAGCAATTTTGCGTGTCATCAGCGCAGCATAGGGAATTTAATGCTTCATGCAATAGAAGCGATAGACTTTCAGACCGTCGTCAAAGGCTTTCATGCGCCGGGCCCACAGCTCCACCTCGTCGAGCACCGCCATTTTCGTTTGCGCATCCAGCGCGTGGGTGTTGAGGTGCTGCAAAAAATGGCCGAGTGAGCGCAGAATCAGCTGTTTTTGCACCTGTGTGATATCCTCGTTGGTGCGCACATCCAGCTTGCGCTTGCGTAGGGCGGTTATGACCTGTTCCACTGTCCATAGAGTGGGTGGGATCGGTTCTTTTTTAATCCAGCCGGCCAGAGTGGGCGTCATGTCGCTCTTATGGGCCAGACAGTAATCGGTAAAGACCAGTTGGCCGCCATCTTTGAGCCCTTTGGCAATCGAGTCAAATAGGCCTTCTTTGTTTTGCACAGTAAAGAATGCCTCTTTGGCAAAGATGCCGTCATAGCGACGCGTCAGGTTAATCTGCTCGGGATTATAGGCCTCCACCGGGGCGCTCTTGGCAAAGCCACCTTTAAGCGAGCGCTCCTGTCCCAACTGCGCCAGCAAAGGTGAGGCCTCCATGCCCGTGACCCACGCCTTGTACTCTTTGGCGATGGTGCGAGCCACGCCACCCAGTCCGGCTGCCATATCCAGAATGCTCATTGAGGAGTTGATGCCAAAGGGTTTGACCAGATAAGTAGTGTGCTCAACCCCGCCCGGTGAGGTGAAGTCCTCACCCCACAAAGTCTCTGCAACTTTAACGCGATTGGCGGTCCAGATCGGTCGGCCATTCTGGTCCAGCTGCTCTGCGCCTGCTGGCGGCAAGGGGGCAGGGGGTGTGGCCATCGCCTCGGCGGCGGCGGCCGCCTCATTGCCCGCCAACGGCTTGAGCACCGACAGATCATAACCTTCCCACCACGCGCGGAGGCGGGTCTTCAGGCGGAGGGGGCGGCTTACCCCCTCACCGGGTTGAAGCCAAGATACGTATGTCAAGGTTTGACCTATATCAATTTGATCGGCATGTTCTCTCTATGCACCCGGTTCTTTAACACTCTCTAAACACATTCCTGACCAGCGCCGCAGTCTGCTTTGCAAAATGCAAAGGGAATTGTAACCGATACGAATTTATCGCGAACGTTCAACGCTTATCTTATTGATATAAAACTATTCTTTATATCTGAACGGCATGGCCCACCCCTTGCGATGAAAGGATCAGAACAGCAAGGAGGAACGCATGGTCATCAAGAAAAATCCGTACAGCGATAAATTAAAAGAGGCACTGCAAGCGGTGGCCGACATCAGCCATCCCGACTATCTGACCCTGCCGGTCGAGCCAACGCCGGAAATGCTGGTGGCCGCCGGCGAGACCACCGGCCTGACTCCCGAGCAGTTGCGCGCGGCCTATCACGCCATGGTGCTGGCTTGGAGCGATGAGAGCGGTAAATAATAACTCAGGCGACGAGATAGCGGGCGCGCGCCCCCCACTCAATCGCGCTGGCATGCAGGTGGTCGATCTCCAGCTCAAGGCGCAACAACTCCAGCAGGCGCCGCTCTTCCGGTGACACACCGGCATCGGCCGCCGCAATATCACAGGCAATAGCATAGCCTGTCTCGTGCAGACGCTCGGGCAGTGACGCTTTAATAACGTGCAGCGTATGGCGCATGCCATCCGGGTGATTGAGGTGCGAGGTGCATTCGCGGGCCACATCCGGCAGCGTATCCAGCTCGAAGTGACGAAACACCGGCAGATGACGCACCAGATCGCCGATCACGCCCAGTTCGTTATCGGTCATGTCACCGTCCGCGGCACTCATCATCACCATGATGTAAATCAGGGCATGCTGGGCCGGAACGGCGCTGGCAACGGGGCGGGGGGCGGTGGCGTGAGCGGACATGGCAAAACTCCTTGCCCTACACATACTCCGCCCGGCCCGGTGGTCAAGTCAAACCGGACTGCTTTCGCCGGATTCCAGCTGACGGCGCCACAATGCCGCATAAAGCCCGTTTTTATCAAGCAGTTCGCTGTGGGTGCCGCGTTCGGCCACTTTACCATTATCGAGCACTAAAATCAGGTCAGCCTCGGCCACGGTGGACAGACGATGCGCGATCATCAGCGTGGTGCGACCCCGGCTCACCGCTTTCAAGCTGGCTTGTATCTCCTTTTCGGTATGCGTATCAAGTGCCGAGGTGGCTTCATCAAACACCAGCAGCGGCGGATTTTTCAGGATGGTGCGGGCAATGGCCACGCGTTGCTTCTCGCCGCCCGAAAGCTTCAGGCCGCGCTCACCCACCACGGTTTTATAGCCATCGGGCAGGCTCATACAAAAATCATGAATTTGCGCCAGCTTGGCCGCGGCCACAATCTCTTCGTGACTGGCTGATGGGTTACCATAGCCGATGTTGTATTCAATCGTGTCGTTAAATAGCACAGTATCCTGCGGTACAATGCCCAGCGCCGCGCGCAAACTGGCCTGCGTGACGGTGCGGATATCCTGTCCATCAATGCTGATGCACCCACTTTGAATATCATAAAACCGGAACAACAGCCGGGAGAGAGTGGATTTGCCCGCTCCACTTGCCCCCACCACCGCTACTGTTTGCCCCGGCTCGGCCACAAAGCTCACGCCCTGCAAAATCGGGCGGCGCTCGTCATAGCCAAAGTTTATATTCTCAAACACGATGCGGCCTTGCGTCACCTGTAGCGGTGTCGCGCTTGGTGCATCGGCCACTTCGCGGTTGACGCTGAGCAGTTCAAACATCTTTTCCATGTCAATGACGGCCTCACGTGTTTCGCGGTAGGCCGAGCCAAGAAAGTTGAGCGGCATATACAGTTGCAGCAGATAGGTATTGACCAGCACGAAATCGCCCACGCTCATGGTGCCAGCCACAATATCTCGCGCGGCCAGATACATGACCAGCGCTAACCCTACCGCAATAATTACCGACTGCCCGACATTCAACAACGAGAGCGATACCCGGCTTTGCACCAACGCATCTTCGTAGGCCCGCATGGTGGTTTCATAGCGCTGCGCTTCGTGCGCTTCGTTGCCGAAGTACTTGACTGTTTCATAGTTCAGCAGGCTGTCCACCGCCTTGCTGTTGGAGGTGGTGTTGTGCGCGTTTACCTCGCGGCGCAACCGCAACCGCCACTCAGTTACGGAAAGCGTATAGGCCATATAAACAATAATGGTGGTGAGCGTTACCAGCACGATCGGCCAACCGAAAAAGTAGAACAGCACGCCAGAGGTGAGGATGATTTCCAGCAGGGTCGGGCCGAGAAACCATGTGGTGAGGTTCAGGAAACGCTCAATCCCGGCGATGCCCCGCTCAATGACACGCGATAAGCCGCCGGTGCGCCGCTCCAGATGAAAGCGCAGCGAAAGGTGGTGCAGATGCCGAAAAACATCCATCGCCGCCCGCCGCATGGAGCTGAAGAGCACGCGACCGAAGAGAGCTTCACGTAATTCCGAAAAAGCCATGGTGCCGATGCGGGCAAGGCCGTAGGCCACGATCAGGCCAATAGGGATGACGGCACTCAGATGCGTGGTGGTTACGGTAAGGGCATCCACGGCCTGCTTATAGAATATCGGCGCGTAGACATTGGCCAGCTTGGCCGCCAGCAGCAGGGCAAGACCGAGCAGGATGCGGCTACGTGTATTCCAGTCCGGCTGCCAGAGGTAGCGAAATAGCGTGCGTAGTGGCCGAGAGGCGAGCGTAGAGGAGTTGTTCATAATATGTGCCATAGCTGATTTCTCTAGTTTTCCTTCCCCCAAGTAGGTTGGGGAGGCTCAGATCATTCCTACACCCTCTTGGGCATAGATTGTGCGGTTTTCGCGGAGCGCCACCAGCCCGGTTTGCACGCGTCGCGCCTGCCAGAGTGAAAGCAAAGAATCTAGTTCAGTAGCCATAACCAGTTTCATTCCGGTGAGTTCGTCGGCTTGAAGAACGATGGCATTAAATTGGGCAGGGGTTAGTGGCGCATAAAAGAGGAAATCAACTTTCTCATCTGCTGCGGTTTTTGCATTCGGTTCCTGTCGGTAGTCCACCACCAAGAGTCGTGTTGGTCTAATTTCCAGCCCCAGCTCTTCTTTCAATTCACGTTGCATAGTGCCTAAGGGTGATTCTAGTTCGTCCATCCCCCCACCGGGGAGCAGCCACCAGTCCCTATAGTTTGGCTTAACGATAAGAAACTTACCATCCAGCTCCAGCAGGCAGGCCGCCGCCATGCGCTTACGGGGCAATGTCTTCAGCCAATCTTCGCGGGGAAGTAAAACTTTTTCGCTCATATTTTCTTGCTCCGCGACGCAGGCGGCTCATTGCGTTTATCGAGCAGGCCCAGCAGCTCTTCCGCCGCTGTCAGCAGATCGGTGCCGGGGCCATAGATGGCGGCTACACCCGCTTCAAACAACGCGGCATAGTCCTGCGGGGGGATCACGCCACCCACCACAACAATAACATCTGTCAGATCAAGCCGATTCAACTCGGTCATGAATTGCGGCACGAGGTCTTTGTGCGCGCCCGCAAGACTTGACAGGCCCACGATGCGGGCGCCCTGTTCGCGTACGCGGATCGCGCCCTCGGCCGGTGTCTCAAACAGCGGGCCAAGCTCCACCTGAAAACCCAGATCATGAAAGGCAGCGGCCACCACCTTGGCGCCGCGGTCATGCCCGTCCTGCCCAAGCTTGAGGATCAGCAGGCGTGGGGCTTTGGCGCTCACTTGGTCTTTCACCTGCGCAAAGCGGGCGTCATCGCGCCGCGCCGCCGCATAAATACCACGCAGCGTACGTACCGGGGCCTGATAGCGGCTAAAAATTGTTTCCAGTGCCGCGCTGACTTCACCCACGGTTGCCCGTGCCCGCATGGCACGGATGGCAAGATCCAGCAGGTTCTCCTTACCCTTGGCTCCGGCGCTTAGTGCCGCAAGGGCTGCGGTCACTTCTTTCTCGTTCCGTGTTTTCCTCAGCTCGGCCAGCCGTGCGATCTGTTGAGCGCGGACGGCGGCGTTATCGACCTCCCGGGTCTCTACACGCTGCTCAGCGTCAAGCCGATATTTATTGACACCAATAACTACATCGGTGCCATTGTCCAGCCGAGCCTGCCGCTGCGCCGCGCTGGTCTGGATGGCGTCCTGGATCCAGCCATTTTCGATGGCTTTGAGCATGCCGCCTTCGGTTTCAATTTTCTCAATCAGGGCGCGGGCTTGCTGCACCAGTTGGGCCGTCAGACTTTCGATATAGTAGCTACCACCCAGCGGGTCGATCACCTTGGTGATGTTGGTTTCCTCAGCCAGAATCAGCTGGGTGTTGCGGGCGATCCGGGCAGCGGTATCGCTGGGCAGGGCCAGTGCCTCATCATAGCTGTTGGTGTGCAGTGATTGCGTGCCGCCCAGGATCGCCGCCAGCGCTTCATAGGCGGTGCGGGTGATGTTGTTGAGCGGGTCCTGCTCGGCTAACGAAACGCCGCTGGTCTGGCAGTGCATACGCAGCGCCAGCGCTTTCGGCTCGGTGACGTTAAAATAGTCAGTCAGCAGCGTTGCCCACAGTTGGCGTGCTGCCCGCAGCTTGGCGATTTCGGTGAAAAAATCCATCCCGATGCCAAAAAAGAAGGACAGGCGCGGGGCGAATGTTTCGGCGCTCAGACCGTGGCTGAGTGCGGCGCGCACATACTCAATTCCGTCGGCCAAGGTAAAGGCCAGCTCCTGCACGGCACTCGCCCCCGCCTCGTGCAGATGGTAGCCGCTGATGGAGATCGGGTTGAACTTGGGCAGATTGGCATTGCAATAGGCGATGATATCGGTGGTGATGCGCAAGCTGGCTTCGGGCGGGTAGATGTAGGTGTTGCGGACCAGAAATTCCTTCAGGATATCGTTTTGCAAGGTGCCGGTAAGTTGCCCGGCGCTTACACCTTGTTCCTCGGTGGCGAGTATATAGGCCGCCATGATGGGCAGTACCGCGCCGTTCATGGTCATCGAAACGCTCACCGCGCCCAGATCAATGCCCGCAAACAGGCGCTTCATATCCTCCACACTGCACACCGCTACGCCCGCCTTGCCGACATCGGCCGCCACGCGGGGATGGTCGCTGTCATAGCCGCGGTGGGTGGCCAGATCGAACGCTACCGACAGCCCGGTCTGGCCTGAGGCCAAGGCGCGACGGAAAAAGGCATTGGTCTCTTCAACCGTCGAGAACCCGGCATATTGCCGGATGGTCCAGGGCTTGCCCACATACATACTTGCGCGTACACCGCGGGTAAACGGCGGCAGCCCCGGCATACCTTCAGGGTCCGTGGGCAGGTCAGCCTTTGTATAGAGCGGCTTGATCTCCACCCCGTCAGTACGCGGCTTGGCGAGCGAGGCGCACTCTGCCTCAGCAAGTTTCTGCCAGGTAACTACTGATTCAGATTGATTCTGTTTAGCCATGCCATTGTTCTAATGCTGTTTTGTACGGGCTGCTAGTAGCCCAACCTGTCAGTTTGATGTTACAATGTAAGCATGTCCAAACATATACCTACTCAGTTAGGCAGTATTGCCGGATTGGCGCCGGAGTATGTGCGCGCGCTAGAGCAGTTGCGTATTCAGCTCGATATTTCCGAGTCCGCCCTGCTGACCGTGGTTCTCTCCCAGCCGGGCGAGGCCGATGTGGCGACCAAAGCCCGGCGCTATCTGGCCGAAAATTATAAAATGACTGGGGATGAGCTAAGTGAAGCTGGTGCTGCATATGACGAGTCGGCTCTTGCGCGCGCCTTGCGGGCTGTGCGCAACATGAAAAGCGAGTGAGCCGCTAAGTCTTTGATACTGCTAACATGGCATAAAATTCGCTAACCTTGGTGAACAAATGTTAACTATTCTGGCGCTAGCCTGTACACAGGCAGTTGCGGCGGAAGGCGGGTCATGAACAGCACGATTTATGGTGTGGGTGCAATTCTTGTGCTGTTCACCTTCATGGTGATCGGTGCGGGCGGCCATGCGGGCCGCTTTTTTGAGCCGATCGGGATTGCCATCGTCCTCGGCGGACTAGTGGCCTCCGCGCTGGTGTCGTTCCGCACCGCCCAGCTCAAAGCGATGCTGGCAGCGGTGCCTTCGCTGTTTCGTGAGAATGAGTCGATCGACTCTGAAATCAACCTGATCGTCAAGTTTGCCGGTGAGTATTTACGCAAGGACATCCGCGCTGCCGAGCAGACCATCGCCCAGACCTCCAGCCCCTATCTGAAACTCGGCTTTCAGCTGGTGTTGGATAATACTCCACTCGATGATCTCATGCGCCTGCTGGAATGGCGCATCAAGCAGGTGCGTGAGGGGGAAAGCTCCACCGCCCGGTGCTTTCGTGCGCTAGCTGGCTATTCGCCGTCGTTTGGTATGCTCGGCACTCTGGCCGGTTTGATCGGGATGCTCTCCGAGCTGACCACCGCCGATATCAAAATCATCGGTGCCGGTCTGGCTCTGGCCTTGACGACAACCGTCTATGGTCTGCTCATGGCCTATGTGGTGTTCCGGCCGATTTCCCTCAAGCTGGAACAACGCACCTATCGCCGGGTCTTCATGCTGCATGTGCTGATGGACGGATTGGTGCTGATCCGCCTTGGCCGTGGTCCGGCGATGATTGAGGACAATCTGCGCCATCTGTTGATGGAAAACCGCGACGAGGTCCGCGGTGTCGATTAACACGCCGCATCCGTATAGTGCGCATGGCGACCACTTGCCCGGCGGTGGCTATGTGGCGGGCTTCGGTCATCACGAGCCCGAGCCGATGGACCAGCAGCGGGCGCGGCTCGAACACCGCGCCGCCCGTGAGGTTGAGCATCGCGATGAGGAAGATCTGGGCGAGAATGACTGGGCGGTCTCCTATGCCGATATGGTGACGCTGCTGATGGCGTTTTTTGTCATTCTAACGGCGTCCACCGTTAACAACCCCAAGACAACGGTTGGCCTGCGGCCGGATGCCCAGCATGAAATTGCCGGGCCGCCCTCACCATTTGACGGTCAGGGTATTACCATTGCCGAGCTTGGTGTGCCCGCAAATCAGGATGATGTCATCTCCCGCTATGATGATCCCGAGGCTAATGGCGCCACCACCGACCCGGCCCCGAGCGGTGAGGCCTATACGGCCTATCCAGACCCGCCTGTGCCCGAGACAGTAACAGCAGCGGAGCCAACAGCGGGCGACCGTGATCCCGCGCTGGAGCCAGTTTCACCTGAGCCGGCCGAAAACAAACTCGCCGAGCAGTTGCAGCAGATGGTGCAGCAAAATGATCTGGCTGGGCAGGTGCAGGTCCTCAGTACCGCGCAGTCGGTCACGGTTCGGATTTCTGATAAAATCCTGTTCGCCAGCGGCAAGGCCCTGCTGGAGGATGGTGGCAAGGCACTGGTGCAGCGGCTATCGGCCATTCTCGCTCAAACCGGCGGCGTCATCTCGATTGAAGGACACACCGACAATATCCCGATCAAGACGGCCATCTTCCCCTCCAACTGGGAGTTATCGGCGGCGCGGGCCGCCATGGTGGTGCGCGAGCTGGTGGCGATGGGGCTGCCTGCTAACCGGTTGCGCGCGATCGGTTATGCCGAGACCAAGCCGGTTGCGCCCAACAGCACCACCGAGGGCCGCGCCAGCAATCGCCGGGTCGAACTGGTGATTACCAGCGATTCGCCGCAGCCTTAAAAATCCCCTTTATAACGGGCCGATCTGGCGTAGTCTGGCGCACAGAAAGTGAGTGCGTCATGAAAAAACTCGTCGTTCTGTGTCTTCTTGTGCTTGCCCTCCCCGCTGCCGCTGAAACCCGCCTGTTCTCGGATGCGCCGCTGGTCAAAGCCGTGCGTGCGGGCGATCTCGACAGTGCCAAAGCCGCCCTGCTGGCCGAGCCCAAAGCCAACATGACCAGCAATGGCACGCCGCTATTGCAGTTGGCGGCCGAGAAGGGGCAGCTGGCGATGGTCGAGCTGTTGGTGCGCCACAAGGCCGATGTAAACCGGGCTGACCGTCTGGGTATGACCGCGCTGATGGTGGCAGCAGAGGCCGGGCATGTTGAGGTGCTCGACGCGCTGATTGCGGCTGGGGCCGATGTTAACGCACCCAACAAGCAGGGCCTGACCGCCCTTATGATAGGTGCCCGCAAGGGGCAGCGTGAGGTAGTCGCGCATCTGCTCTCCGCCGGAGCGAAAGCGGAGCTGTCTGACTATTCCGGCCGCACCGCGCGCGACTGGGCGCAGGATAGTCGCGATCGCGCGACCATCGCTCTGCTGCCGTAAGCGTTTTTCGCTTGCTTTTTTAGGGCTTTAACGCGATTTTACGGCAGTTTTTACAAGGACATCTGCCATGACTGCCACGCCCGCCCTCATTACACCCGAAACCACGGAAGCGCAGGACCGTCTGCGCGAGGTGCGCTTGGCCAAGCTGGAAAAACTCAAAGCCCTTGGGGTCAATGCCTATCCCTACAAGTTCACCACTACGGCCAAGGCACAGCAGCTGCATGACACATATAAGGATCTCGCGGTGGATACGCAGACCACCGATGATGTCGTGGTGGCCGGGCGCATCCGTGCCTATCGGAATGACGGTATGTTCATCGACCTGCAGGATGTTACTGGCAAAGTGCAGATCTTCAGTCACAAGGAGACGTTGGCCCCGGGTATGGCCGACATTCTCGCCTGCCTTGATATTGGCGATCTCATTGGTGTTGCGGGGACGGTGCGCCGCACCAAGCGCGGCGAATTGACAGTGAATGCCACCACCATCACGGTGCTGGCCAAAACCCTGTTGCCACTGCCCGATAAATTTCATGGCCTGAGCGATACCGAAGCACGTTATCGCCAGCGTTATCTCGACCTCATCATGAATGAGGAAAGTCGCAATACCTTCCGCGCCCGCTCGGCCATCTTGCGGGCCGTGCGCGAAACGCTACAGGGTCGAGGCTTTATCGAGGTGGAAACGCCGATGATGCAGGTCATCCCCGGCGGCGCTGCAGCCAAGCCGTTCATCACCCATCATAACGCGCTCGATATCGACCTCTATATGCGCATTGCGCCGGAGCTGTACCTCAAGCGCCTGATTGTCGGTGGCCTTTCCGAGCGCGTATTTGAAGTGGGTCGTAACTTCCGTAATGAGGGCCTCAGCCCCAAGCACAACCCCGAATTCACCATGATGGAGTGCTATCAGGCCTATACCGATATGGAAGGCATGATGGAGCTGACCGAGGCCATTTTTGAAGCTGCCTGTACCGCCGTGAATGGCGGTGTGGAAGCCCAGTTTGGCGAACATCGCCTGAATTTCAAAGGCCCATGGGCGCGTGTGCGCATGGTCGATATCGTCAAAGAGCGTACGGGCATCGACTTCCTTGCCATCAGCGATGTCAAAGAGGCCCGCGCCGCTGCCAAGAAGGCCGGGGCTGAGATTACGGGTAAAGAGCTGTGGGGCCAGTGTGTGGAGAAAGTGTTCGGCGATCTGATTGAGCCGACCATCGTCCAGCCCACGCATATCACCCACCATCCGCGCGATATCTCACCCTTTGCCAAGGCCGATCCCAAGGACAGCCGTTTAACCGAGCGTTATGAATCCTTCTGCGTGGGCCGCGAAATCGCCAACGCGTTTTCCGAACTCACCGACCCGCAGGACCAGATGGCTCGCTTTGTCGATCAGATGAAACAGCGCGAAAGCGGCGATGATGAAGCGCAGATGATCGATGCCGACTATGTCACCGCGCTCGAGTATGGCCTGCCCCCCACGGGCGGCCTTGGCATCGGCATCGACCGCGCCATTATGCTGCTGACCGGCACCGAAACCATCCGCGATGTGATCTTGTTCCCCACGCTTAAGCCGGTGAAATAGCTCCGTAGCAGCATCGGCGGGTCTGCATGAGGCGGTGCGCCATGTATTAATTTTGGCCGCTCAGGCCAAATCAATTTTTACTTTTTAGCACCGTCACTATAGTTATTGTTTATATAACAAACATTTGAATGATATACACAATAATAATTCGGACAAAACTGATACCAATCAAGACAGCTGTTAACTAACCTGTTAACTTATTAGCATATCCTCGTATTCGTAAAAGCATCAGGTCCTGTCGCAGAAAACAAAAAAAGGGGGTCATAAATGTTCTCGCTCTTCGCGCGTCAAAAAGATGATAAAGCCAAGGTTGAGGCTCTATCCAAATCACAGGCCGTTATCGAATTCACGCCCGATGGTGTGATACTTGATGCCAATGAAAATTTTTGTAAGGCCGTCGGTTATAGCTTGGCCGAGATCAAGGGGCAGCATCACCGCATGTTTGTTGATCCCGAGGAGGCGCGGGGCCCTGCGTATCAGCAGCTTTGGGATAATCTGAAGTCGGGTCGCTTTCAGGCCGCCGAGTACAAGCGGTTTGGCAAGGGCGGCAGGGAAATCTGGATTCAGGCATCCTACAACCCTCTGTTCGACAAGCGTGGGCGTGTCTACAAGGTGGTCAAATTTGCCACCGATATTACTGAGGCCAAACTGCGCAATGCGGATTATGAAGGTCAGCTCGCGGCGATCAGCAAGTCGCAGGCCGTCATCGAATTCAAACCCGATGGCACCGTCATCAAGGCGAACGAAAATTTTCTGGCAACGCTGGGCTATAGCGCGTCAGAAGTCGTGGGTCAGCACCATCGTATGTTCTGTGACCCTGACTATGTCAAAACCCCCGAGTATCGCCAGCTCTGGGATGAGCTGCGCGCGGGCAAATATCAGGCTGGAGTGTTTCGCCGTCTTGGCAAAGGCGGCAAGGAAATCTGGATTCAGGCCTCCTACAACCCGATCTATGATCCTAGTGGTCGCCTGACCAAGGTCGTGAAGTACGCCACCGATATAACCGAGCAGGTACAGAAGCGGCAGATCGGTGCTGTCGTCGACCAGAAGTTTTCGTCTATGGTCGGAGCATTGGGCGGCGTCACGCAGCAGACCGCTATGGCGGCAACGGCTGCCACGCAAACGGCAGCCAGCGTGCAGACCGTGGCCAGCGCCGCTGAAGAGTTGAGCAGCTCGATCCAGGAAATCTCCAGCAGTGTTGCCCGTACCAAATCGGCGGTGGGCGATGTCGTGCGCGAGGTTGAACTGGCTGACAAGAATACAGGTAAACTGGCCGAGGGCGCCCGCTCGATGACCAGTATTATTGAGTTTATTCAGGATATCGCCAGCAACATCAATCTGCTCGCGCTCAATGCGACCATCGAATCAGCCCGTGCGGGTGAGGCGGGTAAGGGATTGCGGTGGTGGCCAGCGAAGTAAAAAATCTGGCCAGTCAGGTCGCGCAGGCCACTGAAAAAATCGGCAAAGAGATTGAATCCATGCAGACTATCTCGACGGACGTTGTGCGCGCCCTGAACTCGATCCGCGGGGCCGTCACAGGCGTCGAGCAGAGCGTGACCGGAGTGGCCGGGGCCGTGGAGGAACAGACGGCGGTGACCAATGAAATTTCCTCCAACATGCAGCTGACCGCCACCGCCGTGCGGGATATCGAGAATAATCTGCAAGCCATCAAATCTTCGGCGGAAAGTGTCGCTGCGGACAGTACCGGCCTGCATGGGCAGATCAAGCACGCTTTAGCCTGATTATTATATCCGTGTCTCTGGGCAGCCGGGGGGTATATCCCCGGCTGTCTGCTTTTATGAATCATGATAACGTATCAGTGTCGGGTGGAAGGCGAGCCGTGCGCTAAACCTGTGGTCTACTCTTAAATCGCGGTGAGTAAGCTATGTGGTATTTATATCTGACGCTTTCAGCCACAGCGTGGGCGCTGCATGTCGGGGCGCTTAAGTACATGGGCGACCGATTGCCCGCCGCGCAGATCGTCTTCCTGTTTTATCTGTGCGCCTTGCTGACAACTGGCATTATCTTGTTCGCCTCACGCCAGCGGATAGATTTTACCGCTATTGCCGCTCAGCCGCGTCTGGTTCTGGCGCTCATCATGGCGGGCGTCACCATTGGTCTCGTGGATTTCTTTTTTGTCAAAGGCCTCGCTCTTGGTGCACCCATCAGTATCTATACGCCACTATTTACGACAGTTGGCCTGACACTGATCACTCTCATCGGGGTGTTTTATTTTACCGAGACCATGACTGCGACCAAGCTACTGGGCTTCGCCTGTGCTGCTGTCGGTTTCTTTTTGATGGCGCGATGATCCTATTTTAGTCATCCCCGCGAAGGTGGAGGCGTTTAATCAGTACAATTAACTAATTGAAAATTAATAATAAAAGCGAAGCCTCGCGGTAGCTGTTGCGGTAGCAATTTTGCTATGCTATACATGTATAGCAACAAACAAAGGATTGTGATATGCTCGCCCTGAGATTGCCACCAGACATTGATCGCCGCTTAGACGGCTTAGCTAAGTTAACGGGTCGGACTAAGTCATTCTATGCGCGCGAGGCGATATTGCGGCATCTTGAAGATATGGAAGATATTTTTGTTGCTGAGCAGCGGTTGGCAAAGGCGACAAAATGGGTAAGTCTCGAAGACGCAAAGGCTCAACTTGGTTTGGAAACTTCACATCGAGCCAAAGGCTCTAAAAGAACTCGGCGAGCTTAGCTCATCGATACAATCGCGCATCTTTAAGAAGTTTGAGCAAGATATATTACCCTCACCACATCCTGAACAGAAGGCTGAGTCTCTTACGCATAGTTTGTCAGGATTGCATCGCTTTAGAGTTGGGGATTATCGGATAATTGCCAAGATTGACTATCGGGATAAGTCAATAAAGTTACTCAAGGTTGGTCATCGCCGAGAAGTCTACTCCCGTTAGCCCTTATGGCCATGTCCTCGCTGCATAACCCCAGCCCACACGGCATTGGCGCTTCTTAGATCCATTGTTCATGCTGCTCTCGGCAACCAAGGAGAGCGCCATGAGCCTCATCACCATCGACATCTTCCGCCACGCACAGAGCGAGAGCAATGCTGGCCTGCCCACCGCGCATCCGGTTACCGTGTGCCTCACCCCGCTTGGTGAGCAGCAGGCGCGCGAGCTAGCCGCCAGCTTTAATGCAAATACCCCGCCGCAGAGCATTACCGTTACGGCTTATCACCGCACCGGAGCCACGGCGGCCCCTACGCTCGAGCGTTTCCCGGCAGCTGAGTATCGCGTGTGCGGCGCACATGAGTTTACTTATCTGGACGTCACCAAATATGACGGCCTCACCCGCGCGGACCGCCGCCCGGCCGTGAAAGCCTATTGGGAGCAGATGGATCCCGATGCGGTGCACGGCACCGGAGCGGAGAGCTTTAACCAGATGGTGCAGCGCATCCGCACCACACTGGCCGCGTTTGCCGACCTGCCGTCCGGCTATCATGTGGCGGTTAATCATGGCTTTACCATGCAGGTCATGTGGGTGCTGCTCACCCGTCCCGATCTGAAGGGCAGGGCGCTGATGCAGGCGGTGCGTGCTTGTCAGGACCAGCAGCCCGTGCCCAATGTCGGGCGTCTGCGGTTGGTCAGCGAGCGGTTGGGTGAACTGCGCATCGCCAGTGACTGGAAACAGGCGAGCTGGAAAGCAAGGGCAATGTGTGCTTGAGTAGCCGCATGGAACTTCAGGACGCCCTTGACTTCATCGCACTGGCGCAAACCCGCTCCTTCAGCAAGGCGGCAGAGCAGCGGCACGTGACCCAGCCCGCTTTCTCGCGCCGGGTGAAAGCGCTGGAGTTGGGCATGAAGCTGGAACTGGTCGATCGCTCGCGTACGCCATTGGCTCTTACCCCCGCAGGCGAGCAGTTTTTGCGTCACGCGCAGGGCATCGCCAAGCTGGTCGAGCAGGCGGCGGTGGATATGCGCGCGCTCTCCACCAATATGCCCGATGCCGTGCATATCCAGACCGGTCGTTCAATGGCCAACACCTATTTCCCGCCCTGGTATAAGGACATGCAAAAGCGCGTGAAGGGCCTGACCATGCGTCTCTCGCACGCGCAGGGCACGGTGCGCAGTTTGAACGAGCTGCGGGCAGGCCTGTGCGATTTTGTCTTGCAGCTGATGGTGGAGAAGGTGAAGCGCAATGATGATTATGCGGGCTTGCAGCAAACCATCATCGGGCGAGAGCGGCTGTTGTTTGTCAAAGCGCCCAGTGCGCCAATCAATGCCCTGATGATGTATCGCCCCGGCAGCTACATGAATGCCCTCACCGAGGCGATGCTGGGGCAGGCGGCGCGCGATAAAATGACGGTGGTGTTCGAAAGCCCGGCCACCGAGTTTGCCCGCGGCATGGTGCTGGCGGGTTTTGGCACGGCGCTGTTGCCCGAGGCACTGGTGAGCGCCGAACTCAAAACTGGCGTGTTGATACCCGCGCTTCCCGCTATCAAACCGGTACCGGCCACCCTCGTGCTGGTGCGCGCGCAGCATCCGCTTGGCAAAAAAGCCGAGGCGGTGTGGAAGGCGGTAAACTAGGATATTGAACAAAACAAGAACATACATTAATCTTGAAGCACTATGGCCAAAGCTACCTCTCATTATGTCTGTCAATCCTGCGGCGCAGCGTACCCCAAATGGGCGGGCAAGTGCGAGGGCTGCGGCGGTTGGAATACGCTGGTGGAGGAGGCGATTGCCACCAGCGATGGGCCTAAGGGCTATGGCCTTGCCAAGGCCAACACCAAAGCGGGCAAGATTGATTTTACCGGCCTGACCGGGCAGGAGAAACCTTTACCCCGGCGCGTGAGCGGCATTGGCGAGTTTGACCGCGTCACCGGCGGCGGGCTGGTGCCCGGCTCGGTGCTGCTGGTGGGTGGTGATCCCGGTATCGGCAAGTCCACGTTGCTACTGCAGGTGTGCTGCAAGTTGGCTCCCTCGAACAAGGTGGCGTATATCAGCGGTGAAGAAGCAATCGATCAGGTGCGCCTTCGTGCCGCGCGACTTGGCCTGTCGACGGCGCCCGTGCAGCTCGCCTCCGCTACCTCGGTGCGGGATATCATCGGCAGCTTGCAACAGAATCCGGTTGATCTGGTGGTAATCGATTCCATCCAGACCATGTATGTCGATACGCTCGATAGTGCGCCCGGCACGGTAGCGCAGGTGCGGGCCTGTGCGCATGAGTTCATCCGCTTTGCCAAAACGCGTGGCATTGCCGTGGTGCTGGTGGGTCATGTCACCAAGGAGGGCACCATTGCCGGCCCGCGCGTGCTTGAGCATATGGTCGACGCGGTGCTGTATTTTGAGGGCGAGCGCGGCCATCATTTCCGCATCCTGCGTGCGGTGAAGAACCGCTTTGGCGCGACGGACGAAATCGGTGTGTTCGAGATGACCGAGTTGGGGCTGGAAGAAGTCACTAATCCGTCAGCGCTGTTCTTGGCCGAACGCAAAGGCGATGTATCGGGCGCAGTGGTCTATGCCGGGATTGAGGGCACCCGCCCGGTGCTGGTCGAGATTCAGGCACTGGTTGCGCCCTCGGCCCTTGGTACGCCGCGCCGTGCCGTGGTGGGCTGGGACAGCGCCCGCTTGTCGATGATTCTGGCGGTACTGGAGGCACGCTGTGGTGTGGCCTTTGGCAATAACGATATTTACCTTAACGTCGCGGGTGGCCTGCGTATTACTGAGCCAGCAGCGGATTTAGCTGTAGCGGCAGCGCTTATCTCAGCACTCTCAGGCCAACCCGCGCCACAGGAAGCGGTGTTTTTTGGCGAGGTTGGTCTGGCGGGCGAAGTGCGCTCGGTCAGCCAGAGCGAACCTCGCTTGAAGGAAGCCGCCAAGCTTGGGTTTACCCGCGCCTTTACGCCACCGTCGCGCGGCAAAGCCAAGAGCAGCGCCGCGTTGAAGCAGGTCGAGATTGACCAGCTCGCCAACCTGCTGCCACTGTTTGTTGATGAAGACCGCCCTCGCAAACGGGCCTAGTTCTGACTGTCTAAAATTCACGCTGATTTCTCTTGAAATGATCGGACCGGATTCGCTAGAACAGCGCCCATGATTCGCTCAACCTCACCTGCGGCTGGCCTAGCCGCCGCGACTTCCGCTGATTCAGTCGGCCTGTACAAGCGACTGTGTCTCATCCAACCCCTAACCCCGCAGCAGATGGCCAAGGTGCTGAAGCCGCTCAAGCTGCCGCGTGGCACCAAGACCGAGTTTGTGGCCATCGCCCAGCAGCAACTGGTTGCAAGTGCCTTTGCCCGCCTCTCTGTCGCGATCGCCAACACCGGCATGTCCCCGCGGTTTACCGGGCCGAAGACCTACAAGCCTTCGGATGACTGGGGCAATGGCCGCCGTTATCATTCGCCGCGCACCGCAACGGGTATTCTGTCGCGCTAACGCATCCAATCCCAATACCAGCTCACTGTGTGTGAGCTGGTATTTTTTTGCTTACATGTTACCATTCCCGACACTCTTCAGGTGTAAGGAGCGATAATGGATATTCTGGGGGCCAATCCGGTTGATGTCGTCGTGCTGGTTGTGCTGCTGGCCAGCGCAGTGCTGGCCGCCTTGCGCGGCTTTGTGGCGGAAGTGCTTACGCTCGCCGGTTTGGTGGCCGCGGCCGCGGCGGTACTTTATGGTATGCCCTATGCCTTGCCGGTGGCACAGGATTATCTGGGCCAAGGGCTGGTGGCCAAGGCGGCTGCGGGTGGTGCGCTATTCATGGGCACCATTGCGGTTACCTCGGTGCTGACCTTCGTGATTTCCCTCAAGCTGCGCAAGACACATTTGAGCGCGATTGACCGCTCGCTGGGGTTTCTGTTCGGTCTGCTGCGCGGCAGTCTGCTCCTATGTCTTCTGCATATCTGTATTACGTTCATTTTTCCTCCCCCCAAGGCCGGCGAGGAGATCAAGGCGGGTAGTGTACAGGCCTATCTGGCCACGGCCCGCACCGGGCCGGCCCTCGCCGCTGGGGCACGCGTGATTGCGTCTTTCGCCCCGGATCAGGGACTCTCGCTGGACGATCTTACCAAGGCTGCGCCGATCCGCGATCTCATGCAGCCGCAGCCAGAGAAAAAGCCAGTGATCGAAGGTCAAGCTACGGACCCCGGTTATCGTGACAGCTCGCGTAATGATCTCGAGAAGATGATTGATCGCTCGGCGCACGCGCCGCGTTGAGGGACCCTAGAAGTTACCACTCAGCAGGCGCTCTTTGAGGATATCGTTGTCTTCCACGATCCGCGCTGTCGCCCGGTCAAGCTGGGCGCGTTCACGGCGCAGCTTCATCGCTTCCGCCACCTCGAAAGAGACGACCGGAACCTTGGGGAAGGTGGCCATATGCTGTTCCAGTCGGGCTTTGGCTAAGTGCGGCAGGTCCTGACCGTAATAACTGGCGGGCAAAGGGCGGAGCGGGCGTGTGACGCGGCGGAGCAGCTTCTGGGTAAATAGCGCCAGCCACAGGCGCGGGCGTGAGACGACAGCAGCTTGTACCAGAATTTCACCGATCGGCAGGCGCGTCCGTCGCTGCACATCCAATGCGACTCCCAGCTGATAGGGCGAGAGCTGACGCTGACGCAACAGCAGGTCGCCCAGCAGTAGACGCGAGCGGGTGGTAAAGGGTGCGAACATAGGTGTCCTCCTAACGGCCGCGCGGTCAGCTGGTGGTGCCGGTTGCCCGGGCATAGACATCCTCCAACCGGATAATGTCATCTTCGCCCAGATAACCACCAGATTGCACTTCGATCAAGATCAGTGGAATCTTGCCAAGGTTTTCAAGGCGATGCACCTCACCCAGCGGCACGTAGATCGACTCGTTCTCGCCTAACAACGTGACGGTACTGCCTACTGTCACCTGCGCCGTGCCTTCGACCACGGTCCAATGTTCGGCACGGTGCATGTGTTTTTGCAGCGAGAGGCGCCCCCCCGGCTTCACGGTAATGCGCTTGACCTGAAACCGCTCGCCCAGCGTGAGGGTGGCATAGTTACCCCACGGGCGATGGACAACATCATGCAGCTTGGTCTCGCTGCGGCCTTTGCTCTTGAGGGTATCGACCAGCTTGCCCAGCTCGCTGGTCCGCTCGCGTGGCGCTACCATGACGGCATCCTTGGTCACTACCACGACCAGATCCTTGGCACCGACGACGGCGGTGAGTTTATGGTCACTGCGGATCAGGCAGCCCGAGCAGTCCAGCGCCTCAACATCGCCCACCAGCACATTCCCCCGCTCATCCTGCGGGAGTGTTTGCCACAGCGAATGCCAGGTGCCGATATCCGACCAGCCCATGGTCACCGGAACGGTGGCGGCGCGGCTGGTTTTTTCCATCACTGCGCGATCAAACGGTGTGGCGGGGGCCAGTTCGAAGGCACTCTTGTTCAGGCGGATGAAGCCCAGATCGCGCTCGGCCCGGCTCAGCGCGTCGCGCGCAGCAGCCAGCACCGCCGGGGCATGTGCTGCAAATTCCTCCAGCAGAACATCGGCCCGGGCGACAAACATGCCGCTGTTCCAGTCATACCCGCCCTCAGTCAGATAACGTTGTGCCGTGTCCAGGTTGGGCTTCTCGACAAACTGGGCAATGGCAAACCCGGTGCCCTCGCGGGTGGGCGCACCGCGACGGATATATCCATACCCGGTTTCCGGGCGATCGGGTGTAATCCCGAAGGTAACAATCAGCTTGTCCTGCGCCAGTTGGCGGGCGCGCTCAATGGCCACCGCAAACGCGCCCAGATCGGCAATCACATGATCGGCGGGCATGATGAGCAAAATCTGCTCCGGGTTACGCTGCGCCGCCGCAAGGGCTGCCACAGCAACCGCTGCGGCCGTGTTGCGGGCCACCGGCTCAATCAGCAGGTCGCCCGGCGCCAGACCAGCATCCTGCAGCTGGTCGCTGATCAGGAAGCGGTGCTCGCCGTTACAAATCACCATCGGTGGTGCAAAACGCGCCGAGTCGGCAACGCGAAGCGCGGTGTCCTGAATCAGGGTGCGGTCACCGGTCAGTTTCATCAGCTGTTTGGGGTGCAGCTCACGCGAGACGGGCCACAGGCGGGTCCCGGCGCCGCCGGAAAGAATCACGGGCTGAATAATATTTTGCATCGACTCGCCTTGCCTGTTGTGTTGCTGAAATGGTTAACATCTGATCTCAGGAGGCTAATCTAACATTCTTAACACACGAAACAAAAGGATTATTACCCTGTTGCAGAAATACAGCCGAATCAATCTCTAATACATTACGTATAGGTAATGTAAATCTTACCTACTAGCCAGAACTTAAGTCTCTGTTAACCTTAATAAACGAAATTGCCCGCGCGGTGGGCGCATGACCTGAAGGTATCGGGGAGGTCCAGTATGACTGTCGACATCACGTTAGGCAATGTTAATAATCAAGCGACATTTTCGACCTTTGACACGCTCGTCACCGGCACCGGAAACGACACCATCGTTGTCACCGCCCAGCTCACCGGAGCGACTGTAAACCTTGGCTCCGGCACCGACAGCATCGCCCTTGCCAACTTTGCCAACACTGTCACCCTCTCTAATACTGAAACAATTACCGGCGGCACCTCGACCGACATTCTAACACTCGGCAGCTCGATTGCGGGCGGTATTGTGGATATGGGGGCTGGCACCGACACCCTTAATCTAGGCAATTTTGCTAACACCCTGACCGTCAGCAATGCCGAAACCATTGTTGGTAACGCCTCCACCGATATCGTGACCCTCGGTACGGCTGTTAACGGCAGCATGGATCTGGCCGCTGGCACCGACAGCCTGACGCTGGGCAACTTTGCCAATACTCTGACGGCGTCAAACATCGAGACGGTTGTTGGCGGTACCAGCAATGACGTGGTCGTACTTGCGACGCAAATCAATGGTGGCACCGTCAACCTTGGTGCGGGCACCGACACCCTCACGCTGGGCGACTTTGTCAATACGCTCACCGCGAGCAGTGTTGAAACCCTGACCGGTGGTACCAATAACGACATCGTGACTCTTGGTGCCTCGCAGCAGAGCGGGGTCATTGATCTTGGGGCCGGCACGGACACCGTTACTCTTGGCAATTTTGCCAATACAGTCACGTTGACCAATGTGGAGAACATCACTGGCGGCACCAGTTCAGATATTGTGACTCTGGGCAGCCAAATCACCACTGGTAGTGTTGATCTTGGTGCAGGGACCGACAGTCTGACG
>DDSC01000022.1:47567-47734 GCA_002343265.1 Micavibrio sp. UBA2400 | reverse complement strand
CCAAGCCCGTTCCCACCCGCCCGGCCCCGCCGCAGGTGGACACTGTGACCATGACTTTTGAAAAGTCGGGCAAGACGGTGAAGCTGCCCGTGCTGGGCGGCACGGTTGGCCCGGCGGTGGTGGATATCCGCAAGCTCTATGCCGAAACCGGCTGCTTTACCTACGAC
>DDSC01000022.1:47205-47328 GCA_002343265.1 Micavibrio sp. UBA2400 | reverse complement strand
GAAACCGGCTGCTTTACCTACGACCCCGGCTTTACCAGCACCGCAGCCTGTGAAAGCTCGATCACGTATATTGACGGCGATGCGGGTGTGCTCACGCACCGCGGCTACCCGATCGACCAGCTG
>DDSC01000022.1:0-46828 GCA_002343265.1 Micavibrio sp. UBA2400 | reverse complement strand
GGCTTCCGCCGTGATGCGCACCCGATGGCGGTGATGGTGGGCACCGTGGGGGCGCTCTCGGCCTTCTATCACGATAGCCTTGATATCAACGATCCGCACCAGCGCGAGATCTCGGCGCATCGCCTGATTGCCAAGATGCCGACGATTGCGGCTATGGCCTATAAATACTCGATCGGTCAGCCCTTCGTGTATCCGCGCAACGACCTGAGCTTTGCCGAAAACTTCCTGAACATGATGTTTGCGGTGCCGGCCGAGCCCTACCTCATCAACCCGGTGCTGGCCCGCGCGATGGACCGCATCCTGATCCTGCACGCCGATCATGAGCAGAATGCCTCGACCAGCACGGTACGCACCGCTGGCTCGTCGGCCGCGAACCCGTTTGCCTGCGTAGCCTCGGGTATTGCCTCGCTGTGGGGCCCGGCGCATGGCGGTGCCAACGAAGCCGTGCTGCACATGCTGATGGAAATTGGCGATAAGTCCAAGATTCCCGAGTTTATTGCCAACGTGAAAGACCCCAACAGCAAGGTCCGTCTGATGGGCTTTGGCCACCGCGTGTACAAGAATTACGACCCGCGCGCCAAGGTGATGAAGCAGACCTGCGATGAGGTGCTGGCCGAGCTGGGCATCAAGAATGACCCGCTGCTGGACATTGCCATGGAGCTGGAGAAGATTGCTCTTAATGACGAATACTTCGTCAAGCGCAAGCTGTACCCGAATGTGGACTTCTACTCGGGCATCATCCTCAAGGCGATGGGCATTCCGCTCTCGATGTTCACCGTACTGTTTGCCGTGGCGCGCACCGTGGGCTGGGTAAGCCAGTGGACCGAGATGATCTCCGAACCGAGCCAGAAGATCAGCCGTCCGCGTCAGCTGTATCTGGGCAGCGACGTGCGCCAGTTTGTGCCGGTCGATCAACGTAAATAAACCGGCCATCGTTACGAAGGACCCCGCCCTCACCCGGCGGGGTTTTTTCTTGCGCGCACTGGCAGATACCGTTACTGTCAGCGGAAATAAAAACAGGAAGGCAACCCTATGGGCGCACAAGATAACTTTGATTTTCAGGCGGAACGACGCTTGCCGCCAGAGCTGGAGCATATGTTGCGCCCGCAGCGTCTGCCGTTTCATGAGGCGTTCAAGGCGCTGGAGCAGGAAGCGCAACGCTTTCCGGACTGCTACGATAATCCGGCATTATGGCCCCCTAACCAGACCGAGTTGTATGATCTGGCATTGCGGGCCAATCTCATCAACATTGCCCGCGAAATGGCCCGCAGTTGGGGTGAGGAAGACAGCGATGGTCCACTGCTGGGGTTTGACAGCCTGCGCTGCTGGCCCCACGCCGAGAGCCGCGGCCCCCATCGTTTGCGGCTGTCCTTTGGGCGAACCGCTGGCGGCCTGAAAGTGGCAGGCCTTGTGCGCGTGCGCATAGACGAACACAGCCGCACCGAAGTACGCGATCAGAACAACCAACTGGTGCTGACCGACCATACCCTGTTCATCCGCCCCGGCAGCTGGATTCAGGCGTTACAACAGGAATATGAACGTTTCCGGAGCTGGCGTAACGAAAATGACGAAGTCCCCGGCAGCAGCCCCAAGCCACTAGCCCCGCTGCGCCTTACCTAAAGGAATAGCAGCGCCATCACCCGGCGCTCCTCGGCCAGCAGGACGTTCCAGGTCCGGCAGGCCGCAGCATTACTCATGGCCTCCAGCACCACACCGTGAGCTTGGGCCAGATCGCGCAGGGCCTTGGGGGGCAAGGCCTCGCACCGCTCCCCCACACCGATGAGCAGGACATCCGGTTTCTCAGCTGCAAAAAGCTCACGCAAATGATCGGGAGAAAGATCCGCATACTGTACACTGGGTGCCGGGCGTACGTGCGTGGGCGTCAGCCACAGCGCACCGTGATGCACCTGCCCGGCCACTGTCACCCCGGACGGGCCATAGGCCGAGATCACCAAAGCTGTAGCCGACAGCGCAGGTGTGACGTCCATCAGATATGAATGCTCGCAGGTTTGGCGGAGCGCAGGTGGTGCAGCACCATCAAACGGGTGACCATGATGGCCGAGAACATGGAGGTGATGATACCAAGCGTCAGCGTGACAGCAAAGCCCTTCACCGGACCAGAGCCGAGACTAAACAGGATGAGACCGGCGATGATGGTGGTGAGGTTGCTGTCGACAATCGCGGCCATTGCCTTGCTGTAGCCGGTATCGAACGCGGAGAGGATCGTACGCCCGCCGCGCAGCTCTTCGCGGACGCGCTCGTAAATCAGCACATTGGCATCCACCGCCATGCCGATGGTCAGCACAATACCGGCGATACCGGGCAGTGTGAGCGTGGCCCCAAGCAGACTTAACATGGCAAACAGCATGGCCACATTAAGAAGCAAAGCAATATTGGCATAGACACCCCAGCGGCCATAGCTGGCCAGCATGAACAGCACAACCAGGCCAAAGCCAATCAGACCTGAAATTTTGCCCGCCTGTACGGCATCCTGCCCAAGGCCGGGACCAACCGTGCGCTCTTCCAGTACCGTCAGCGGCGCAGGCAGCGCACCGGCGCGCAGCAGCAGCGCCAGTTCATTGGCCCCC
This sequence comes from Micavibrio sp. UBA2400, assembly GCA_002343265.1. GTDB lineage: Bacteria > Pseudomonadota > Alphaproteobacteria > UBA2400 > UBA2400 > UBA2400. The sequence continues at coordinate 44,240 of DDSC01000022.1, read as the reverse complement.
TGCACGGTAAAATTGCCGTCGATCTGACCGCTGCCGCCAGTGATTGGCTCACGAATGACCGGGGCGGTGATGACCTTACCATCAAGCACAATGGCGAACATCTGACCAACGTTCTCTTTGGTGATATCCGCAAAGCGCCGCCCGCCCAGTGCATCAAACTTGAAATGGACGGCGGGCTGCCCGGTAGTGGGGTTTACACTCGCCTGCGCATCAGTCAGTGTTTCCCCCGACAGCGCCGCCTGCTTGCGGATCACCACCATGCGGCTCGGGTCCTCACGCTCCGGCAGGGCCTGATAACCGGGGGGCACGGCCATGCCGCCGCTCAGGGTTGACGTCTCATCGACCAGATGAAAGGTCATCTTGGCGGTTTGACCAAGCAGACGCTTGATCTGCTCAGGGTCGCTCACACCGGGCAGCTGAAGCAGGATGCGGTCGTCACCCGAGCGCTGGATAAGCGGCTCTCGCGTACCGGTTTCATCGATACGGCGCCGCACAATCTCGATCGACTGCTCGATGATCTGAAGCTTGTAGCGCTGCAGCACTGGCTCGGGCAGACGCAGCACCACCTGATCGCCGGTCTGCTCAATGCTCAGCTCACGATCAATGGCATTTTTTATATCGCGCATCTTCTCGCTGTCGGCGGATTCGCGCAAGGTAAAGCCTATCGCGTCACTACCCTGCACGGCAAGGCCCAGATAACCGACTTTTTCCTTTTGCAGCTCGCTCCGGGCGGCGTCGACCAGACTGGACAGCCGGTCCTTCATGGCTACGCCCACATCAACCCCGAGCAGCAGATAGGACCCACCCTGCAGATCAAGCCCGAGGTTGACCGGATGCACCGGGACCCATTTGCTGTACTGCTCGGACAGCGGCTTGGTGATCTCGCGCGACACCAGATTGGGGGCCGCATAAACCGCGGCCAAAACGCACAGCATAACAGTAAGCCACTTCTTCCAAGTGGCGTAATACAGGAAAGACGATGACGTGCTCATGATCGGAGTACCTTGAGTAAAAAGGGATCAGGCGGCCGCGCTTTCATCCTTGACCGGCTCGGTCTTAGCCAGAATCTCGGCCACCGCATTTCGTTGCACGCGTACACGCACATTCTCGGCGATCTCGATCACCACATCGGGGCTATTGGCCTCCACCTTGTGAATGGTGCCGATGATGCCACCGGTAGTCACCACACGGTCGCCCCGGCGCAGACCGGACACCATCTTCTGGAATTCGGCCATGCGACGCTGCTGCGGGCGCACGAGGAAGAAATAGAAAATGAGAATGACCAGAAAGAGCGGCGCAAAGGTGACCAAGGTTGCGGCAAAGCCGGTGGGCGCAGCAGTAGCGGCATCGGCAGCGGTGGTCGCGTAGGCGGGCGAGATGAACATGGCAAAGTCCTTCCGGGTTGAAATATCCCCGGACTATAGCGGGCTTTGCCCTGCGGTCCAGTCCTTTAACGATTTATTTTTCAAATGGTTAGAGCGATGGAGGCTAAGAAGCTGCGGCACTGTGCCGGCCCCGCGCGCCAGTAAAAACAGCACCAGCGGCAACTCGCCACGCTGCTCGTTACAGGACCGGCAGGCGGCGGCAAAATTGGCGACCACCCCCGGCCCGCCACGCGAGCGGGGGTGGAGATGATCGCGCGTCACGCAGGTGGTGTTAATCGCGGTCAGCTCGGCATCGCTTAACTGGGCCTTGCCCAAGCGCCGCCCGGCTGGTGGCAGGGTCATCGGCTGGCAGCAGTAGCAGCAATAGCCCGCCTGCTGATGATACAGCCCCTCCAACGACTTGGCCGACAGCCGCTGACCGGTGACCGGATCGCGCACCACGGCAGCGGCACCCAAGGACAGCTTGCGGAATAAGGATACTGGTGGGGGAAGCGGATTATCGAGCCGGGCGAGTGGAGGAATATACGGTGGTGGCTGGGATTTTGGTGATGAGGGACGCTTGGTAAAGCCACGCGGAGGAGGCGGCAACTCTGGCACCTCCAGATGAGGAATGGAAAGGTCCATCTACGCCTCCTGCCCTGTTTGCAGGAGGATAAAATGATTCTGCTGACCTCAAAACAGAATGCTTACTTGCCTAGATATTTTTTCGGGTCCAGCGGAGTCGAGCCACGGCGGACTTCAAAATGCAACTGCGGTTCACTCACACCGCCCGATTGACCAACCGTGCCGACCACCTGGCCCTTGGTCAGGGCCTGTTCTTTCTGCACGTTGATCTGATCGAGATGCGCGTAGACGGTGAACATGCCGCCGTCATGACGCACCAGTACCATGTTGCCAAAGCTGCGCAGTTCATTGCCGGCATAGGCCACTGTACCGTCCTTGCTGGCGTGAACCGGGGTTCCCTGCGGGGCGGCGATATTGATACCATCATTGGCGCGACCACCACTCTTCGGCCCGTAGCCGGAAAGAATTTTACCACGCAGGGGCCAGCCGAAAGCACCGGTGCCCTGATCAATGGCCGGAGCCATTGTCGTGGTTGGTGCCGGAGCCAGAACCGGCTGTGTCGACGCGGTGGGTGGCGGTGTGGGGCTGAGAACCGGGCGCTGAGCCGGAACCTGCCGCGCGGCCTGCGCATAGGGATCGTTTACTTCACCTGTTTGCAGCGGTACGCTGGACACGCTGTTGGGATTGATCGGTGATAACTCCTGTGCCTGCACGCTGCCACTGGTCACCGGGGCGCTGTAGCTGCCACCCTGATAAGGCTCGGGCGCGGTTTCTGGCGCACGCGCGGCGGCCATGCCGGGCGAGGTTTCACCACTGCCGACACCACGATACTCAACCGGAGCCGGGCCACCGCCACGGGCACAGGCGGCAAGAACAAGCAACAAGGCAAGAGACGCGGCGCGCGATGTCATAACAACTCCTCCTTTTTCGGCACATGCTTGTACAGCGTGGCCAGCGGATCATCCGGTTCGGGCTGCTCGCCGGGATCACCGGGTAACAGCGGAACAAATCTTACCGGCCAATGCTGTTCCTGACGATAGCCGTTTTCGTCGCGGGTGATTTTATAGAGGTGCTGATTCGCCTTGTCGCTGCCCATCGGCAACACCATGATTCCCCCCACGGCCAGTTGGGCCAGCAGCGTGGGTGGTGGTGTATCGCCAAAAGCCCCGGCCGTGATGATAATGCGTTCAAACGGGGCGACTTCGGGCCACCCCAGCAGTCCATCCCCCGCCCGCATGGAAATGTTGCGCAGTTTCAAACTGTCCAGCCGCTCCTTGGCCAGCAGTGACAGGGGGCGGTGCCGCTCAATGGTGTAAACCCGTCGCGCCAATTTGGCCAGCACGGCTGCCTGATAGCCCGAGCCGGTGCCGATCTCCAGCACCTTTTCCTTACCGGTGAGGCCCAACAGCTGGGTCATGTAGGCCACCACCAGCGGCTGGCTGATGGTCTGACCATGACCGATGGGTAGTGCCATATCCTCATAGGCACGGTCATGAAACATCTCCGGCAAAAACGCCTCGCGCGGAATGGTTTCAATCGCGGCCAGCACCCGCGGATCAGAAATGCCCTGATCGCGTAGCTTCATCAGCAAGCGGATTTTGCGGGCCGGGGTGCTCATAAATTCATTTTCGCCAGTGCGGCACGATCGGTCTGATCGATGGACACAGGCGTCACCGTTACCTTGCTGGCGGCCAAGGCCGCAAGATCGGTCCCCGCGGCCGCATCCACCGCATCGAGTACATCATCGCGCCAGTCGTTCCAGTAGTGCACACGCCCGCGCGGGTCGGTGACCTGCGCGAAGCCGGTGCCCTGTAGCACACGGCCAAGGCGGGTCAGTTCAAGCCCTTGCACCTGCACCGAGGGGCACGCCGGGAAATTGACATTGATGAAGCAATCACCCGGCCAAGGCTGTGTCAGGAGTTTGCCCAGCACATTGGCCAGCCAACCGCGCGTGGCGTCGAAATCAACCGCGCGACCGCCATTGTCCTGACTGAAGGCCACCGAGGGCAAGCCCAGCAGTCCGGCCTCGTAGCAGGCCGCACAGGTGCCGGAATAATGCACATACTCGGAGATATTCTTGCCCTCGTTCACTCCCGACAGCACCAGTTGTGGCGGGTTGTCTTTCATGATCTCGCGCGCGCCGATCAGTACCGCATCGGGCGGAGTACCGTTAACGGCATAATGCGTGTCATCGCGCTTCGAAAGGCGCAGCGGGCGGGCAACAGCAACAGTGTGCCCACAGCCGGACTGGTTGACCTCGGGCGCCACCACGACCAGCGCAGCTACCAGAGGACGCACCAGCTCTTCGAGCAGCAGCAACCCCGGCGCACCAATGCCATCATCATTGGTGAGCAGAACACGACATTGGCTGAGTGGTGGCGGTGACGTAATCATCACGCCGCCTTCAAGCGCCGGGCCTCAATGACCTTCACGCCACCCAGATATGGCTGCAACACCGTTGGCACGGCAATGCTGCCATCCAGCTGCTGGTAATTTTCCATCACCGCGATAAGGGCACGACCGACCGCCACACCGGAGCCGTTGAGTGTATGGACAAAGCGGGTGTTCTTCTCGCTGGCGCTACGGGTGCGCGCATTCATGCGGCGGGCTTGAAAGTCGCCACAGTTCGAGCAACTGGAAATTTCGCGATACTGGTTCTGCCCCGGCAACCAGACCTCAATATCGTAGGTCTTCTGCGAGGCGAAGCCCATGTCACCCGTACAGAGCGTCATGGTGCGGAAGGGCAGCTCGAGCTTTTTCAGGATAGTCTCAGCGCAGCCCAGCATCCGCTCATGCTCGTCCGCCGAGGCCTCCGGCGTCGTCACGCTCACCAGCTCGACCTTGTAAAATTGGTGCTGACGGATCATGCCGCGCGTATCGCGCCCGGCCGCTCCGGCCTCAGCGCGGAAACAAGGGGTCATAGCCGTCATACGCAGCGGTAACTCCTCGGTTGGTACGATGGTTTCGGCCACGATGTTGGTCAACGGCACTTCAGCGGTGGGGATGAGGAAATGCCCGGTCGAGAGTTTGAACAGGTCCTCCTCAAACTTGTCGAGATTGCTGGTGCCAAAGATGATGTTTTCATTGACCATCAGCGGCGGACTGAACTCGGTGTAGCCATGCTCGCGCGTGTGGGTGTCGAGCATGAACTGCCCCAGTGCGCGCTCAAGGTTGCTCAGCGCCCCGCGTAGCAGAGTAAAACGGGCACCTGAGAGCTTGGCCGCGGTTTCAAAATCCATCAGGCCGAGCGCTTCGCCCAGATCAAAATGCTCTTTGGAGCTGTTAAGACGGGTCGGCTCACCAAAGCGGTGACGCTCGACATTGTCGTCGCTGTTCTTGCCCAACGGCACATCGGCCGCCGGCAGATTGGCGGTGGTGGACAGCAACCAGTGCAGGCGCTGAGCCAAGGCAGCCTCTTCGGTCTCGGCCGCGGCAATCTTGTCCTTGAGAGCGGCCACTTCGTTCATCAGCTCGCCGGCATCGCCGCCCACCTTCTTGACGTTGCCGATCTCCTTGGACGCCTCATTCCGCCGGGCCTGCCAGGCCTGTACGCTGGTCTGCAGACTACGGCGCTTTTCATCAAGTGCGAGAATTTCCGGTGACAAAGCCGGTTTGTTACGGCGCGCCAAGGCGGCATCAAAAGCGGCTGGATTTTCACGGATAAATTTAATGTCATGCATGATCGGTTCTCCGATCAGTCTTTTAGACCGGGGGCGATTTTTTCTCAACCCACCGGCAGGCCAGAATCGACATTTCGTACAGTGCCACCAGAGGTAGGGCCAGCAGGAGCTGGCTCACCACATCCGGCGGGGTCACAATGGCGGCCACCACAAATACCCCGACAATAGCATAGCGGCGCTTATCGCGCAGGGTTTGCGCTGTCAGCAGCCCGGTCCGTGCCAGCAGCGTAAGCAACACCGGGAGCTGAAAGCAGATGCCAAAGGCCAGGATGAGCTGCATGACCAGACTGAGATATTCGCTCACCCGCGCTTCCAGCTGGATCGGCAAAGCTCCCGGCCCGCCCGCGGTTTCGAAGCCGACAAAAAACTTCACCAGCAGCGGCAGCACACCATAATACAGCAGCGCTGCCCCGGTCAGGAACAGCACCGGAGTCGCAAGCAGAAACGGCAGGAAAGCGCGCCGCTCATTCTTGTACAGCCCCGGCGCTACAAACTTCCAGATCTGTGCGGCGAGAACAGGAAAGGCAATGAAGAACGCCGCCCACGCCCCCACCTTGAGATAGGTAAAGAAGGCCTCGGTCAGCCCGGTATAGATCATGCGGCGGTTCTCACCCTCCAGCACAGCCGCCAGCGGGTGCATGAGAAAGGCGTAAATAGGGGCAGCAAAGTGAAAGCAGATAACAAACGCCAGCACAAAGGCTACCAGCCCCCAGAGCAGACGACGGCGCAACTCGGTGAGATGTTCGAGCATGCTCATGCGCGAGGAGTCGAGATCATCCGGCGGGGTCTCGGTCATAGCCCCTGCCCTTTTGCAGCGTTAGGCGCACTTTCGTCCGGCTGAACCGCCTGAGGCGCAATGGGTGGTTCAATCGCCTCGGCCTTGGCGCGAGCCTTCTTCTCAAACTCATCCAGTTCGATCTCGTCGGCCATATCTTCCATATTCATGCGAAAATCATGGGCGATGAGGCGAGCCTTGCGGACCAGCGTCCCCGCCGTGCGCATCAGGCCCGGCAGTTCCTTGGGGCCAAGCACCACCAGCGCTACGACAGCGGTTAAGGCGAGTTCCTGCCAACCAACGTCAAACATTTAGGCCGTAGGGGGCGGAATTTTATCATCGGGCTTGGCCTCATCCTTACCGGAGAGGCCGTCCTTGAAGCCGCGCACGCCCTTGCCCATTTCCTTCATGACGTTGGCAATACGCCCACTGCCGAACAGCAGCAACACCACGACCAACACAATCAGCCAATGCGTAAGACTAAATGAACCCATGGAAAAACTCCTTAACGAACAGGGCTAATCTAGGCCAGCCGCTGCCCCTTGGCAACGCGGCATTACGCGCTTAACCGGCCCAGAAGAGCCTCCACGGTGAGCATTTCGGCAGTTTCGTCCTGACGGGCCTTGTACTCCACCTGCCCTGCCGCCAGTGTCTTGGCACTAATCACGATCCGGTGTGGACAGCCGATCAGATCGGCATCCTTGAACTTCTCTCCTGCCGAGAAGCCCACGCGGTCATCCCACAGCACCTCAAGGCCTGCGGCTTGCAGCTGCTTCACAATCGGTTCGGAAGCAGCCAGCTCAGCTGCCTCACGCACCAGCGAGACCACATGCAGGCGGTACGGCGCCACAGCCTCAGGCCAGATCAGGCCCTTATCATCAGCCAGCACCTCGACGATGGTGCCGAGAATGCGGCTCGGGCCAATGCCATAGCAGCCCATGAAGATGGACTGCGGCTTGCCCTGCTCGTCCATATACTTGGCGCCAATCGCATCGCTAAAGCGGGTGGAGAGCTTGAAGATGTTGCCCACTTCAATGGCGCGCACTTCCTCGAACTCTTTTTCCATGCCGGGCTTGTAGCCGGGGATGATGCCCGCCAGCGCGTCCTGATCGCCGATGATCTCCTTATTGATCGCGGCCTTAGTGCCGGGAATACGATAGACGGTGTCCTCGCCATACTCAGTCAGGGTCTGGAATTCGTGCGAATACTTGGAGAACATACCCCCCGAGGCGTAGGTGAGCAGGGTACGATCACCAATGCCCAGACGCTCATAGACGCGGTGATAGGCGGTGGTAGCACGCTCGTAAAACACATCAAGATCGGACAGAGTGGCGTGGAAGGAATACATATCCTTCATGCGGAATTCGCGCCCGCGCAGCAGACCGCTCTTGGCCCGCGCTTCGTTACGGAATTTGGTCTGGATCTGGTACACCGCTTGCGGCAGGTCGCGGTAGGAGTGGATATACTGGGTGACCAGCGGCGTCACCACTTCCTCATGCGTGGGACCAAGGCACAGGTCGCGATCGCCCGCGCCTTTCAGCTTGAACAGCACATCGACATTGTCCCAGCGGCCAGTAGCATCCCACACATCGCGCGGTTGCAGGGCGGGCATCAGCACTTCGTTCGCGCCAACCGCATCCATCTCTTCGCGGATGATCTGCTCGATCTTGTGCAGCACGCGCAGACCAAGCGGCTGAAAGGTATACGCCCCGGCCATCAGACGACTGACAAAGCCGGCCTTGGTGAGCAGCTGGGCGTTGCGCGAGGGATCGGCCTCGCTCACTTCCTTGCGGGTGCGGGTATAAAGCTGGGATAAACGGAGCATCATGCCACCTCAGGCTCAGGGGTGGTGGTGAGTTTCTCTTCGTCCAACTCCTCCGCAGATTCGGAAATTTCGGCCTCATCTTCCTCGGCACTGGCTTCGTCCTCATCATCATCGAAATCGTCGTCATCGTCGTCGAAGTCATCCTCATCTTCGTCAACAATTTCGTCGTCTTCATCCCCGCTGTCGGCGCTCTCGCCGTCCTCGCTGGCTTGGATTTCTTCCTCGCTGTCTTCAGCGATGGCGTCTTCCTCGGTATCAGCTGACAGTTCTGCCGTGGTTTCCGCGCTGGGCAGAAAGTCAGGCTCCACCTCAACGCTGTCTTCCACGGCAGCGGTGAGTTCAGCCTCGGAGCCGGGCAACACACCGTAAGTGGTCACCGCTTTGCTATCGAGCAGACCTGCGGCTTTCAACTCTTCCATACCCGGCAGCTCATCGGTGCTGGAGAGGCCGAAATGATCGAGAAATGCCGGGGTGGTGATCCAAGTGAGCGGACGACCGGGGGTATCGCGGCGATGACCGGGGCGCACCCAACCCACTTCCATGAGAAAATCAAGCGTGCCCTTGCTGGTGGCGACACCGCGAATAGCCTCGACCTCGGCGCGGGTGACCGGCTGGTGATAGGCAACGATGGCCAGCACTTCGCTCTGGGCTTTGCTGAGCTTGACCGGTTTGGTGGTTTCGGTCTTGAGATAATCGGCCAGATCGGTGGCCGAACGCAGCGAGTATTTGCCCCCGCTCTCGAACAGCACCACGCCACGGCTGGCAAACTGTTCCTTGAATGCCGCAATCAAAGCGGGGACATCCGCCCCCTGCCCGATCGGCCCACGCGCCAGATGCAGCGCAATGGTCTTTTCATCCAGCGGGGCACTGGCGGCAAACAAAATCGCTTCAAGCACGCGTAGCTGGGCGGGAATATCGGCGTCCACGCTCACCGGCATCGGGTCTTCCACTGTCAGCTCGGGCACATCGGCCACAGCGAGCGTATCGGTCACGGCTTCGGCGGCAGCGGCCATTTCAGCGGCATCGGTATCGTTCATCATGCTCTCGTCGATCATTGGAGGGAACCTTCTTCACGTGCAGAACTGTTGTCATTGCTCACCGGAACCTGCGGCGTACGGGACTGGCGCAGCCAGATCGGGCCGTAATTACGCTCCTGCCGGACTTCGATCAGCCCTTGCTTGGCCAGCTCCAGCGAGGCAATGAGTGTGCTGGCAATAGCCGAGCGTCCTTTGAGGCCCTTCAGGCCTTGCTCGGGCAGGAAGGTTTGCAGGGTTGTCCACTCGGGCATGTAGCCTAGCGCATCGCGTAACCGCTCGACGGCTTCTTCGATGGAGAACAACTCCATCTTGGCGAACTGCATGGTGGCGGGCTTGTCGGTGCGTTTCTTGATCGCGGCGTAGGCGGCCATGAGATCGTAAATCTGGCACTCGGCCTTCTGGTGAGTGATTGTAACCAGGCCTTCCGGCTCGCCGCGCGTGAAGCTGTTATAGCCAAGCTGCGGCAAGGCCTGTAAATCAGCGGCGGCTTTCTGCATCGCTTCCAAGCGGCGCAGCTGCCACGCCAACGCGGCGGCCAGTTCCTCACCGGTCGGTTCTTCTTCCTTCACTTCATGCTTGGGCAGCAGCAGACGGCTCTTGAGATAGGTGAGCCATGCGGCCATGACCAGATAATCAGCCGCCACTTCAAGGCGCAGCTCACGCGCTTGCTCGATATAAGTCAGGTACTGGTCGGCCAGACGCACCATTGAGAGCTTGGCCAGGTCCACCTTCTGCTCGCGCGCCAAGTGCAGCAGCAGATCGATGGGGCCGTCAAAACCTTCGAACGAAACATGCAGCAACGGATCCATCGTTGCGCCCTCGGTCAGGTCAGGCATCAGGGGTTCAGCAGCTTCGCTCACGACAACTCCGGCAATCCAACCCACCCGAACATCAGGCGGGATATCCAGCGCATAGGCTCAACGACCAGATATCCCAAGGGGTTAAAGCCGATTCCGGCCTGACTCAAGACCCAAGGAAGCACCAGCAGCGCGCCCAGCACGATCACTAACCCAAAGCGCTCGAGTCTGGCCAGCAGATTCGCAAAGCTCGGCGGCAGCAGCGATGCCAGCACGCGCCCCCCATCCAGCGGCGGAACGGGAATGAGATTAAAAAAGGCAAAGACCAGATTGAGGAAATGCCCGAACAACAGCACTTCGGCCAGCCATGGGATATCCATCTCAAAGATGACCATGGTCTTCAGCCCCATCAGGCAGACAAGCGCCAAAACCAGATTGATCCCCGGCCCGGCGAGCGCGACCAGCGCCGAATCGAGGCGCGGACGGCGCAGGGCGGCAAAATTCACCGGCACCGGCTTAGCCCAGCCAAAAATGAATGGCAGGCCCGAGAGCTTCATCATGACGGGCAGCACCAACGTCCCCACTGTGTCGATATGCTTGGCCGGATTAAAGGTCACCCGGCCCAGCCGCTTGGCCGTGGGGTCACCACACTTGTAGGCCACCCAACCATGCGCCGCCTCGTGAAAGGTGATGGCGATGATGGAAACGCAGATCCACAGGGCGAGTTCGTGCAGGTCAGGCACGTTTTAGCTCAGGAAAAAACTGGTTGAACTCCGCCCAAGCAAGTTTGGGATCGAACAGCTCCATCGGGCGCAGCCATTTCTGTGCTTTAGCCCAGCGGCGTTGTGCGTCTGCACTCAGGGGAGGCACGGCGGCGGCGAGTGCGGCCATATCCTCGACGCTGTCCTTACAATAAAGGGCGATATCGCACCCGGCCTCAAGACAGGCGCAGGCCAAGTCCGGCAGGCTGCCGCACAGCGCCTTCATGGTAAGATCATCGCTGAGCAACAGCCCATCGAACCCCATCTGCTCCCGGATAATTTGCGAAATGATGGTGGGCGAGAGAGTGGCGCAGTTGACCGGATCAAGTGCGGTGTAGCGTACATGCGCGGTCATGGCGATGGGCATGTCGGATAGATCGGCAAATGGCATGAAATCGGCGGATTGCAACTCATCCAGCGTCGCCTCAACATCCGGCAACGCTAGGTGACTGTCAGCCTGCGCGCGGCCATGGCCGGGAATATGCTTAATCACCGGTAGCACCCCACCCACCCGCAGACCATCGCACACGGCGCGCGCGAGCAACGACACCGTTGCGGGATCACTGCCAAAGGCACGGTCACCAATCACGGCGTCGGCCCCCGGCACTGCAAGATCAAGCACCGGGGTACAATCGACGGTAATACCAAGAGTTAGAAGTTGATGGGCAAGCAGACGGCCCAGCAACTTGGCCGCCGCCACACCGCGCACAGGATCGGTTCGGTAGAGATCGCCGATCGCCCGAGCGGGGGGGAAACTCTCCCACAATGGCGGCTGCAAGCGCGCCACGCGCCCACCCTCCTGATCGATCAGCACCGGGGCATCCGGACGGCCAACACAGGATCGAAACTCCTGCACCAAGGCCTGTACCTGCGCCGGGCTGTCGATATTGCGCTTGAACAGAATAAGACCGAACGGGTTAGCCTGCGCAAAGAGCTTGCGCTCATCTGGTGTAAGTGCAGTGCTGGCGCAAGCAAAAATGAGCGGTTTCATGCGAGGAAACTACCCTATACCCCAGAGCGGAGCAAGCCGTCCGGGGATAAAGGCGTGATTACTTCCCTACCACCATGCAGTTCTGCTTATCCTTGGCCAGAGCCGCGCAAATCTGCTTGCCCTGTTCGGCGCTCACCGGACCGCCACGGATACGCCAGTACACACCGCGCGCGCCCAGATCGGCTTGCTGGTAACTAGGCTCAAGACCGCCGAGCTGTGATTTGTATTTCTTTTGCAGACGCGCCCATTCGGCCTTGGCCGCGTCCTGCGAGCGAACAGCGCCGAGCTGCACCACGCGAGCCGAGGCACCCGCAGCGGGCTTGACGGATGCAGCGGCTTTCACTTCAGCCGGGGTTGGTTTGGGTGCGACGGCAACGGTCGTCGCTGCCGGTTCTTCGGTGACAGCGGCAGTTTCGCTTGTGTCGTCTAGGGCGGGAGCCGCCGCAACGACCTGCGGTGCCGACGCCGTAGCCGTGGGTGCCGCGGGCGCATCAATCTTTTCGGTCAGCACCATGGTGGAGGTCCGTCCCATGGTCACACCTTGCGGGACATCATTGGCGGCGCTGGCCAGCTGATCCATCGCCTGCTCGGCAGCATCGCCGGCGGCGCGGTTCTGCTGCTGGTGCAGCAATTTAATCTCGGCGGCGGTTAGAGCCGGTGTGCCATCCGGGCGACGGGGATCCGGCGCGGCGGCGGGTCCGTCAATCGGCTGCTCGGGCAGCGGCATCAGCCGCTCAAGGCCCGGCCGGGCGACATGATTATTGAGCGAGTCATAAACGGTTGAATCCCGGTTGGCGATCTCCATCCCGCCTTCGTCCTCGGGCTTCTCGCGCAGGGGCGCGTTGTCGGCGGTGATGAGCGGAACCTCATGACGCGAGCTGTCATCCCCCCGATAGGCGCTGTAGACAATAAACCCGAACGCGGTGGCACCGGCCAGAGCCAGAGCCAGAGCGGCACGGCGGATCACGCGCGGCGCGGCCACCTTGGGGCTACCGACAGCGGCAGGACGCAGGGGGTCTTGGGCGGGGGGCAACGAGGTCATCAGCGCATCTCCATCACAGGTTCAACCCCCAGCACCTTGAGGCCGGAGGCAATTACGGTTGCGTTCGCCTGCACCAGCGCCAGACGCGCCTGCGTCAGCTCGGGGGCATCCTCACGCACAAACCGCAGACTAGTATTATCACTTCCCTTGTTCCAAAGGGAATGAAAACTTGCAGCCAAATCTTGCAGATAATAGGCGACTCGGTGCGGCTCCTGCGCCTGCGCTGCCTGTTCAACCAATCGCGGCCATTCGGCCATCTTCTTGATATGCGCCAGTTCATCCGGATCGGTTAATAATTCTAGATGGTTAACGGCAGGCGAAAGGTTAACGGCCGCGCCCTGCCGCAACACTGACTGACAGCGGGCGTGGGCATATTGGACGTAGAATACCGGATTATCCTTCGACTGCTCGACCACCTTGGCGAAGTCGAATTCCAGAATCTGCTCGGGCGCACGGGTGAGCATGATAAAGCGCAACACATCGCGCCCCACCTTCTCGACCGCATCACGCAGGGTGATGAAGTTGCCTGCCCGCTTGCTCATACGCACTGGCTGGCCATTTTCCAGAATTTTGACTAGCGCATACATCTTCACGCTAAACTGCGCCTTACCCTCGCTGACCGCAGCCACAGCTGCCTTGATGCGCTTAACCCAGCCGGCATGACCATCACCGACCACAGTGACCATTACCCCACCACTACGCTTATACTTGTCGAGATGATAGGCAATGTCAGGGGCAAAATAAGTATAACCGCCATCGGCTTTGACCAACGGGCGGTCAACATCATCGCCAAACTGGGTGGAGCGGAACAGGGTCTGCTCTTTGGGTTCCCAATCTTCCAGCACTTTGCCTTTAGGCGGCTCGAGAATGCCGCGATAGACCAGCCCGCGCTCCTGCAAAAAAGCCAGGCATTTCTCTACCGCGCCGCTAGCCCGTAACTCACGCTCGGAGGTGTAGACGTCCATCTTCACGCCAATCAGGGACAGGTCGTGCTTGATCTCCTCAAGAAAAAAATCGCCTGAGAACAAGCGCAGCGGGGTGAGCCAGTCACTCTCCGGCTTGTTAAGCCACTTCTCGCCATCACGAGCCTTGAGAGCCTCTGCACAGTCAATCACATACTCGGCCGGGTACATGCCTTCGGGAATGGTGATGCTTTCGCCAAAAAGTTCGCGGTAGCGCAGATGCACCGAGCGGGCCAGAATATCCATCTGATTGCCCGCGTCATTGGTATAAAATTCGCGGGTCAGCTTGTAGCCCGCCTTGGCCATGACGTTGGCCAGCGCATCACCAAAGCAGGCATTGCGCAAATGGCCAATATGCATCGGCCCGGTCGGGTTGGCCGAGACATATTCGATATTGGTGCTGATATTGCCGCCCAGAGCACTATCACCGAAAGCAACGCCCTCTTGGCCAATGGCGATGATCTGCCGCTGCCAGAAAGCGGCCGTCATGGTGACGTTAATAAAACCCGGCCCGGCGATTTCAGCCTTGGCCACATCGGGTAACTTTTTTAACTCGGGCAATAACTGCTCGGCAATCGCGCGCGGGGGCTTGCTGGCAGCCTTGGCTAGCACCATGGCGGCATTGGTGGTCCAGTCCCCGTGCGCCGGATCGCGCGGCAACTCGACCGCGAAACGCGCCGTGGGCAACCCACAGGCAGCCACCGCCTGCTCCACTCCGGCCAGAAAGTCACGAAATACGTTGGTCATTAGTTCCTCACCGGGAGTTTTTAGCCTACGGATTGGAAAAAGTCATCCCCGACGAACCACACAGCCGCTTATGCTCGTCCAGCGCAAAGCGATCGGTCATGCCCGCGATATAATCGGCCAGAATACGGGCCTTGGCGCGGGGCGTTGGCGCGGCGTGGTGGGCAGCGGCCCAACTCTCGGGCAGCAGTTCGGGCTTGGTGTTGAACAACTCATAAAGATCGGTCACCACGCGGGTGGCATGAGCGCGGACATCCTTAAGGTGGGCGCTGCGATAAACATTCGCAAACAGATGGGCGCGGATTTCCTTCTGTGCGGCGAAGATGGCGGGGCTGAACTGCACGAAGGGTGCTCCGGCAGTGCGTACCTCCTCCACTGAACGGGGGTTTTTCTCGGCGAGACGGCGGCGAGTTTCGGCTACCACATCGCTCACCAGAGCGCCAATCAAGCGGCGATGCAGCTCATGGCGGCGGCGGCGCTCGATCAGGCCGGGATAAGCCCCGTCAATCTCAGCCAGAAACTCATGCACCAGCGGCAGCGGGGCAATCTGCTCCATGGTGATGAGCTGGCTACGCAAACCATCGTCCAGATCATGGCTCAGATACGCGATATCATCGGCCAGTGCCGCTACTTGCGCTTCAAGCCCGGCGTGACCATCCAGCTCGAGATGCCATTTTTTATCGAGATCAAAAATGGTTTCGGTCACGCCCGCGCCATGCTTTTTGGTGTCGGCCAGCGGGCCAGCGAGCGGGCCGTTATGCTTGGCGATGCCCTCAATCGCTTCCCAGGTAAGATTCAGGCCGTCAAAGGCGGCATAGCGCTGCTCGACAAAGGTGCAGATGCGCACGGTCTGGTCGTTATGAAAAAAACCGCCGACATCCTGCATACAGGCCGCCAGCGCATCCTCGCCGGTATGGCCAAAGCAGGTGTGGCCAAGATCATGCGCCAGCGCCACCGCCTCGCCCAAATCCTCATCAAGCGCCAGCATCCGGCAGATACTACGGGTGATCTGTGCCACCTCAAGGCTGTGCGTCAGGCGGGTGCGGTAATAGTCGCCCTCATGATTCACAAACACCTGCGTTTTATATTGCAGCTTGCGAAACGCGCCAGAATGCACGATGCGGTCGCGGTCGCGCTGGAAGGCGCTGCGCCCGGTGGCCGACGGCGGCTCGGGAAACAGACGGCCACGGCTGCGGGCCGGATCGCTGGCGTAGGGGGCGCGGTCCATAGCGAGAGTTTTACGCGAAAAACAACGAGTCGTCATTAGGTTGATTTAGTACCCGTTTTGTCTATATTATAGCTATGAGCGAGGCAAGTTTGACCGACACCTTTACCATTTCTGCCGCTGCGGCGGCCCGCGTGCAAGAGCTGCTGACCCTGCCCGACTATGCAGGCCGGAGTGCCCTACGCGTGGCGATTGAAGGCGGCGGCTGTTCGGGCTTTCAGTACAGCTATGATCTGGTGAATAGCCCGGCCCCGGACGATCATGTGATTTTGGCCCATGGCGTGCAGGTGCTGGTCGATCCGATCTCGCTGCAATATCTGAGTGGTGCAACACTTGATTATGAGAGCGATCTCTCTGGCAATCGCTGGGTGATGAAGAACCCCAACGCCACCGCCCGCTGCGGCTGCGGCAGCTCCTTCTCGGTTTAAGCCCCGCGATTAACCATGATTGTTTGGTTAATGTGCATTTAGCATTTGAATTTTTCGCGTCGATTTGAAATAGTAACTCATATTCAAATTCAATTTTCAGGAGCTGACATGACCCGTTCGACCCCCAAAGCTTCTTTTACCGGCACGCAGGCCCACGCGCCGATGGTGGTTTTTCCAATTGATCTGGAAAAAACCATGCGGATGCATATGAGTAAGAACCATGATCCGATTGCCGAAAAACTCAACCGCCTGATTGCCCACGATCACAAAACACCGTTGGGCAAGCATCTCGCCGGGTCTGTATTCTATCTTGAGGCGAACCACTCTGGCCGCGACACCATCGGGCTACTGTACATCAAGCCGCAACAACCAACCGACCCGATTATCGTGATTGATGTGATGAAGAAGTCGGATTTTGTTGAAGCCGCAATGTCTCAAGGCAACAAGAAGAAAGAAATTGCCCGTGCTGCGAATACGATTATGAGCAACCATCGCGCGGCGGCCCCTGCGACTCAGGAAAAAGGCAAAGTTTCCGTCCGTAGCGGTTTTATCGGCTATAATCCGATCATTGGCCTTATTCGTTAAGGCTGATTTTGCTTGTCATTGTGGCTGGCCCTTGGCAACATGGGCCAGCCGTCTTTACAGGAGCCCGCATGGCCCGCCGTAAACCTGATGATGCCCCTGATGAGCAAGATCCGCCGCTGCTCGACCGCCTGAAGGCTATTGCCAACGGTCAGATGCAGATGACAACGCTCTCCCCAACAGGCCGTCTTCCGGCACGGCTGCGCCCCCCTGCCCCACAGACTGCACGAATGGCTGGAGTATCGGTTGTTCCTTTTCACGGCTTGACCCTCAAGCACTAGCTCCCTTGCCGCTGGGGTCTGTACCGCCTAAGCTACAGGCATGAACCTCGCCACGTTTAATGTTAACTCCGTACGCGCCCGTCTGCCTAATGTGCTGGATTGGCTGAAATCGGCACAGCCAGATGCCGTGTGCCTGCAGGAAATCAAGTGCGAAAGTGATGCCTTTCCACGCGCCGAGTTTGAAGCTCTGGGCTATCACTGCACCGTACACGGGCAAAAGACTTATAATGGCGTGGCTATTCTGTCCCGCACCCCTGCCCGCGTGGTTAGCACTAGTTTGCTGAACGATGATGAACAGGCCCGCTATCTGGAAGTTGAGCTTGAGGGCCTGCGCCTCATCAACATCTATGCGCCCAATGGCAACCCGGTGGAGAGTGAGAAATTCCCCTACAAGCTGCGCTGGCTGGAGGCGCTGATCGCCCGCGCGCGCGCACTGCTGCGCGAGGAAGTGCCGTTTGTCATTACCGGGGATTACAACATTATCCCGGAGCCGCAGGACTGCCACGACCCTAAAGCCTGGGAAGGTGATGCGCTCTACAGGCCCGAGAGCCGCGCCAAGTGGCGCACGCTGTGCAACCTTGGCCTTTATGATGCGTTTCGTGTTCTGCACCCACAGGCCAGCCACGCCTTCACCTTCTGGGACTATCAGGCGGGGGCGTGGCCACGCGATGCTGGCATTCGTATTGATCACGCCCTGCTCAGCCCGCAGGTGGCAGATCGTCTGCTAAGCTGCACGATTGATAAAGCCCCGCGTGGAGCCGAAAAAGCCAGCGATCATACCCCGCTTATTATAGAGCTTACTGCGCAGTAACGTCTTGCCCCCGGCGCACGCTGCTCTAGCTTGGGCGGTGTCGTTAACCTCACGGAGAAAACCATGAAGCTTTATTACTCCCCCGGCGCTTGCTCGATGTCGCCGCATATTGTCGCTCTTGAAGCGGGCCTGCCGCTCAGCCTTGAAGCGGTTAATCTCAAATCCAAGCAAACCGCCACCGGCAAAGACTTTTCCCAAATCAACAGCAAGGGCTATGTGCCTTGCCTTGAGCTGGACGATGGCAGCATCCTGACCGAAGGTCCGGCGATTGTGCAATATTTGGCCGACAAGGCTCCGGCCAGCAAACTGGCTCCGGCCAATGGCAGCATGGAGCGCGTACGTCTGCAAGAATGGCTGAACTACATCACCACCGAGATGCACAAGGGCGTGGGCCAACTGTTTAACCCGCGTATGCCCGAGGAATATCGCGCGGTGGTGAAGGAACTGCTGGCCAAGCGCTTTGACTGGCTGAGCGGCCAGCTACAAGGCAAGGACTATGTCATGGGCAGCCAGTTTACAGTGGCCGATGCTTACCTATTCACCGTACTGGGCTGGACCGCGCATGTGGGCGTTGACCTGTCCAAATGGCCGGTGCTAACCGCCTATCAGGCCCGCATCGGCAGCCGCCCGGCGGTGCAGAAGGCCATGGAAGCCGAAGGGCTGAAGAAGGCCGCCTAAGCCTATTCAGTGAAGAACAGAAAAGCCCGCTGCTAACCCGGCGGGCTTTTTTATGTGCTGAACCCAGCGGCCTTGCGCACGCGCTTGAGCACCGGCACCGCGATATCACGGGCTTTCTTGGCACCCTCAGCCAGAATGCTGTTTACATACCCGGCATCAGCCATCAGCCGCTCATACTCGGCACGGGCTTTGCCAAAGCGGGCTTCGTGCGCGGCCATCACCTCTTTTTTGGCATCGCCATAACCCATACCACCGGGCAAAAAGCGCTTGCGGAAATCGGCATGCGCCTCGGCGGTGGCCATCGCCTGATGGAATTTGAGCAGCAGATTATCCTCATCCTTCGGCTCGGCAGGCAATTTGCTGTCTGTCTTGATGCGCTTGACGATCTTTTCCACTTCAGCCGGAGGCGCAAAGATGGGCAGCTGGTTGCCATAGCTCTTGCTCATCTTGCGACCATCAATACCCGGCACTTCCATGGTATCGGCACTGATAATGCCTTCCGGCAGCTTAAGCACTGCCTCGCCATAAAACGCATTCACACTGGCGGCGATATCGCGCGCAATCTCGATATGCTGGCGCTGATCGCGCCCAACAGGCACATAATCGGCATCGAACAGCAGAATATCGGCACTCATCAGGATGGGGTAATTGTAGAGGCCCATGTTGATGCCCATGTCCTCATCATCAAGGGCTGACAGTCCCCCGGCTTTTGCCGCCTTATACGCATGCGCCCGGTTCATCAGCCCTTTGGGGGTGAAATTGGTGAGGAATGAAGTCAGCTCAAAGGTTTCGGGCACGTCGCTCTGGCGGTAGAACGTGCAGCTCTTGGGGTCGAACCCCAGCGCGAGTAGCGTAGCCGCCAGCTCGAGGCTTAGCCCGCCAAGGTTTTTGCGCGCATTGGCATCATTAAGCGAGTGATAGTCGGCAATGAAGATATTGACGTCATACTCGGTATTGGCCGCCCGTTGCAGCATGGGCAGCAGCATGCCCGCGTAATTGCCTATATGCGGAAAGCCTGTAGGCTTGATGCCGGAGAGAAAGCGCTTTTTACTCATACCGCAGTTTTACCACGGGAACGCCAATAGGCAATCACCACCGGCATAAGCGAGAGGATGATGATGAGCAGAATCACCGCACTCAAATTATCCTTTATCAGGGGGATATTGCCAAACCAGTAGCCCGCCTGCGTAAGGCTGACCACCCAGATGAAAGCGCCACTTATATTTGCGGTGAGGAACTTGCCATGCGACATGGCCGAAACGCCTGCGCAAAAGGGCATGAAGGTGCGCACCAGCGGCATGAAACGGGCCAGAATAATGGCCAGTGCACCATGCTGTTCAAAAAAGGCATTGGCCCGCTCGAACGCGGCTTTATTGAACCAGCGGGTATTTTCCCACTTAAACACCTGCGGCCCGACCTTGCGTCCGATGAAATAGTTCAGGCTATCGCCTAACACCGCTGCACTGAACAGCGTGAGGCTGAGATAGGTAATGTCCATCCCACCGACGGCAGCGAGTGTGCCCGCCACAAACAACAGGCTGTCGCCGGGCAAGAACGGCGTGACAATCAACCCGGTCTCGCAAAACACAATCGCAAACAAAATGGCATAAATCCACGGGCCGTACAGGGTTACCCATTCGGCCAGATGGTCATCCAGGTGCAAAATGATGTCGATAAAGTACAGGGCAAGGTCGGTCATGGTGGCCGCACTATAGGGACTTTAGCGGCGCAAGCTAGCAGAATGTGCAGCCTGCGTGCGCCGAGCCCACGCGGTGCGATAGTGGGCAGCACCAACAGCCAGTCCCGTCAAAAGACTGAGTGCAACGATAATGCCGCGTAAACTTTGATCATTCGCGCGTATCTTCTCGGGATGGCCGGTATGAACCCAGATGCGCATTTGCAAACACGCATCAAAACTGCTGCGGTTGATGGGCATGGACGGCCCTTCCCAGCCCCGCGCATAACTAGCGCAGTCATTAATCTCCTGCGCGGTTTGCGGCTCTTGGCTGTACTTCAGCAGGTGATGCGGCAGTTTTGGTAACGGCTGCCCCACCAGATTATCCTGAATGCTTTGCAGCTCGCGCCGTGTTGCATCCAAGCGGGCAATTTTATCAGCCGAGGCATGGGTTGACAGCGTGTCCTCGGTGGCGAGATAGGCCGTGCCACCCAGCAAGGCCGGGTAGGCGATGAAACACACAAAGGCTGAGTTGCCCGAACGGGCCAGAGCAGCAAAACTACGGCGTAGCGGTGTGGGCAGCATCAAGTTCAGCTCGGCTGGGCTTGCTTGGCTTTTACTTCGCGACGATTGATTCTGTAGAGCGTCAATCCGAGCACCAATCCGCCTATACCGCTCATATAATTATGAACTTCGCCAGTCAGCTTATAAGTTTGAGTTGGTGTCGGCGACAAAGCCAAGTTCTGTCCATTCGACCTAATACATGTAATGTATTTTGGAACATCAACAGCGTAGTCCTGCCGACCAACTGTCATTGGCGTAATAGATTCATGAGTACGCATACACTCAGCCCTGCTGAATCCGGCGACTGCATTCAACGCCGGAAGCACGTCAAGCGCTTGGCTAACAGGTACGCGTTCCATTTGCTTCGCATAGCTTTCCAACTGCTGAGCCGCCACCTGTACTTTCTCGTAACGCTGCCAGCTACGTTCATCTGGAACCCGATTCAGCCCAATTCCGGCCGAGACAGATTGCAGCATACCCCACATGAGAACTGGGCCGCCAACAAAGCAAACCAGTTTGTTTGAGAGTGCTCGATCAACTCCGCGATCCAGTACACGATTTATTTCTGACCAACGTCTCATTCTACCCTCCCCGGTTTCTTATAAAGTCCAACGCACCTTGCAAAATGTAGGCGGCGGCTAATTTATCTACGACTTCTGCCCGGCGATTGCGAGATAAATCCGCCACCTCGGTGAGCTGGCGCTGGATGACTTTGGTGGAAAACCGCTCGTCCCACAGGGATATCGGCGGAAAATCATGTTTACCAAGGTTAACAGCAAAGGTGCGCACCGCCTGGCTGGTGGGGGTATCCCGCCCATCGAGCGCCAGCGGCAGCCCCAGCACAATACCGCCCACCTTGCGGCTGGTGATGTAGGCGCGCAGTTCGTCCACCACCGCTATCAACTTGCCGCGCTTGATCGTGCCCAGCGGCGAGGCCAGCGACAGCCGGGAATCTGAAATCGCCAGCCCGATGAGCGTACTGCCATAGTCAATGCCCAGCAAAGTCTGGTCTTTTTGCAAAAGAGCGGGCAGGTCAGCGAGGTTGCAGATGGTCATTTTTGTGCTATTTTCCGGGATCAATCTAAACGCCGGGGGCAAGGATGTCCATTACAGTTGAAGATGTTAGCAAAATCGCCAATCTGGCCCGTATCGACGTGCCCGAGGCTGAAAAGCCCCATCTGGCCGGGCAGCTCTCCGGCATGCTGAAATTTGTCGAGCAATTGAATGAGGTCAACACCGAGGGCGTACAACCTATGACCACCGCCGCGCAGATGAAACTGCCCCGCCGCGCCGACGCGGTAACTGATGGTGGCTATGCGGGGGACCTGCTGGCCAATGCGCCGGAAGCTACCGGTAACTTTTTCGTCGTTCCGAAAGTGATTGAATAATGACTAGCCTGAACCATCTGACAATCAGTGAAGCGCTTGTGGGCCTGAAGGCCAAGAAGTTCAGCGCGGTTGAACTCACCGAAGCGCACCTCAAGGCGATGGCCCAGACCAAGAGCCTGAATGCCTTTATTACCGAAACGCCGGAGATTGCCCGCCAGCAGGCCGCAGCGAGTGATGCGCGTTATGCCAAGGGCGAGGCTGGCATGCTCGATGGCATTCCGCTGGCCATTAAAGACCTTTATTGCACCAAGGATGTGCTGACCACCGCCAGCTCGCATATCCTCGATGGCTTCAAGCCCAAGTATGAGAGTACCGTTACGCAGAAGCTGTGGGATGCAGGCGGCGTGATGCTAGGTAAAGTGGCGCTCGATGAGTTTGCCATGGGCAGCAGTACTACCACCAACTATTACGGTCATGTGATTAACCCGTGGTCGCCGCATAATGGTAAGGACTTTACCAGCAGGCTGGTGCCCGGCGGCTCCTCGGGCGGCAGCTCGGCGGTAATTGCGGCCCGCGCGGCGATGGGCGCCACAGGCACCGATACCGGCGGCTCCATCCGTCAGCCGGCGAGTTTTACCGGCATCTCGGGCATTAAACCCACTTATGGCCGCTGCTCGCGTTGGGGTATCATCGCCTTTGCTTCCTCGCTCGATCAGGCGGGGCCCATGGCCCGCTCGGTGCGCGATTGCGCCCTCATGCTCCAGACCATGGCCGGACACGACCCCAAGGACAGCACCAGTGTTGATATGCCGGTGCCGGACTGGGTGAAGGCGCTCTCGCCAAAAGTCAAAGGCAAGCGCATCGGCATCCCCAAGGAATACCGCGTTGACGGCACCCCGGCTGAGATCCTCGCGCTGTGGGATAAAGCGGCCAGCTGGCTGAAGGCCGCGGGCGCTGAGGTGGTAGATGTCTCCCTGCCTCACACCAAATATGCTGTGCCAGCCTATTATGTGATCGCTCCGGCTGAAGCCAGCTCCAACCTCGCGCGTTATGATGGCGTTAAGTTTGGCCTGCGCGTGGATAACGGCGGTTCGCTGGCCGATATGTATAAAGCCACGCGCGGCGCGGGCTTTGGCAAGGAAGTGCGCCGCCGTATTCTGGTCGGCACCTATGTGCTTTCGGCGGGATATTACGATGCCTATTATACAAAGGCCCTTAAGGTGCGCGCCAAAATTGCGGAGGACTTCCGCAAGGTGTTTGAAAGCGTCGATGCCCTGCTCACCCCCACCGCGCCAAGCACCGCCTTTGTGATTGGTGCCAATGAGGACGACCCGGTGAAGATGTACCTCAACGATATTTTCACCATCCCCGCCAGCCTCGCGGGCCTGCCCTGCATGAGCATCCCCGGCGGCCTCGGCTCCGACGGCCTGCCGCTGGGCCTGCACATCATCGGCAAACCGTTTGATGAGCAGAGCGTGCTCGACGTAGCACTGGCACTGGAAGAAGCCGCGGCGTTTAGCGCTGTGCCGAACTTCATGGCGGCGTGATAGACATTGGAGGTCGCTATGGATGTTAAAGATGTAATTGATGAGATCAAGCTCGCCTGCCTTAACGCGAAAGACAATAAGCAGGAAACAATCTCTATTTTGCGACTGGAAGCTTTTTTACAGAAAATACAAGATGATAGTGAGCGTAGCTCAGAGCTTAGGGCGTTGGATTATCAGGCTCGAATTGCTTACACAACCGCCAAAAACAACTTAGCAGTTGCTAAGTTTAATATCAGAGGCCTTAGCAACGCCGAAATGTTCAAGTCGGTTATCGACGCTGGAAAAGATGGGCTAAAATCTGTTTTGCTCATTAACGGCGGCGCAGTAATCGCTTTACTTGGTCTTATTGGAGCTAAAGCTGAAGAGATTAAAAGCATAATTCCTCAACTCTCTGTATCTCTCCTATACTTTGGCGTTGGCGTAGCTTTAGGAGCTCTGGGATTTGGATTGAGATACCTCTCTCAGTTTTGCTATGGCTTGGGCAAGAAAAAGACCAACCGTTACGGAGACATCTTGCTTGTGCTAACAGTGACTATCGCTTTGGTCGGATTTGGTATGTTTTGTTTCGCTCTCTGGCTAACATATAAAATATTCAGTGGCATGTAATATGACATCTGTCCCTAACCTCTACCTCGGTCGTCAGACTTGGCTTGAGCCGCTTGACGCGGCAGCGCTGATCAGCGCGTTTGAAATCGCCGCGCGAGCGCTAATCGTGCATGAAGATAAAACCCTGCTGGTCTATGAAGCGGATACCGACTGCTGGTTTACCGCCGGGGGCCGATTGAAGCCGGGCGAAGATTTACGCGCCGCTGCGCTGCGCGAGATTGATGAAGAGACCGGATTGGCCTGCACCCTTGGCGATGTGGTGGCGACCTTTGATGTTCTGATGCCACGTCAGGGCTACACCACCCACAAGTTCGAGTATATCTTCCACGCCACACCCAAGACAGCCCCGGACTGGACTGAACGCCCTCATATCGATAGCGACCAGAGTGGCCCTGTGGTGAGTAAGTTGCGCTGGTTTACAGCGGACGAAGCTGCAGCCTTACCGCTTGTCTTTCCTGAAGCATTGCGCCACTGGCCCTCTCTCATAAAAAGAGGGCCAGCATGACCGCCTCCCTCTACCTCGGTCGTCAAGAATGGTTCATACCTATGCCGCCAGATGCGCAAGCACAAAAGAACGAAGTTGCCTCGCGTGCACTGGTCGTGCATGAAGACAGAATATTACTAGTTTATCACAGCAATTCGGATTGCTGGTTTACCCCTGGAGGCCGGATTGCACCGGGCGAAAGCCTGATAATGGGCCTGCGCCGCGAGATTGAAGAGGAAACCGGACTCACGGTTGAACTCGGCGATTTAGTTGGGTGTTTTGATGTATTGATACCTAAAGATCTCATCCACAAATTTGAATTCATCTTTCTCTCCCGTCCAACTAAGGCACCTGATTTCACTATCCGACCACATACGGATTCCGACCCGCATGGCGTGGTAACTAAAATTTGCTGGTTTACGCTCGAGGAGTTGCGCACCCTGCCCCGCGTGTTCCCTGATTGCATTCGCAACTGGCCAACATGGTCGCGACCGCGCGGCAAAACCTATTACGGCACCAAGCTGGAAGATGGCTGCACAAAAATTGAGAACATTGAGCGTTTTTACCTATCGTCACGGGTTGTCGCCACGCACGATGACCGCATCCTGATGGTTTATAACGGCAAGGGCAATTTCTGGTTCGGCCCCGGCGGCCAGATTGAGTTTGGCGAGGATATAACCACCTGCGCCGTGCGCGAAGTACATGAGGAAACCGGGCTTCAAGCCACCGCTCACGATGTGATCGCCGTCGATGAATTTTACAGCCCAAGCTATAAGATTCATCAGATTAATCTGTACACACGCTGCGAGCTGGCGTCCGGCGATCTACCCGTGAACTGGAAGGATACCGCCGCAACTGGCCATGTTGCCAAAAGCGCGTTTCACACTCGACAACAACTCGCTGCCCTGCCCCGCGCGTATCCCGAGTATATGGCCGAGCTGGCTTGGCCCAACCCCGTTAAGGAGAAAGTAGCATGAGCAATCTGATCAGCGGAAACACCGGCAAATGGGAAATCGTTATCGGTCTTGAAGTGCACGCGCAGGTGAGCAGCAAAGCCAAGCTGTTCTCGGGCGCCAGCGCCACCTTTGGCGGTGATCCCAACAGTCAGGTCAGCTTCGTCGATGCTGGCTTTCCCGGCATGTTGCCCGTCATCAACCAGTATTGTGTGGAGCAGGCGGTGAAAACTGGCTTTGGTCTGAATGCGCAGATCAATCTGGCCTCGGTGTTCGATCGCAAGAATTACTTTTACGCCGATCTGCCCAATGGCTACCAGATCAGTCAGTACAAGCAGCCGATTGTGGGCGAAGGCTTTCTGCTGATTGATCTGCCCGATGGCACCACCAAGCGCGTAGGCATCGAGCGTTTACACCTCGAGCAAGATGCAGGCAAATCGATGCACGATCAGCACCCGTCCAAAAGCTACATCGACCTTAACCGCGCTGGCGTGGCGCTGATGGAAATTGTCAGCCGCCCCGACCTGCGCTCGGCCGAAGAAGCCACGCTGTATGTCAAAAAGCTGCGCTCGATCCTGCGCTATATCGGCTCATGCGATGGCAACATGGAAGAAGGCTCGCTGCGCTGCGATGCCAACGTCTCGGTACGCAAGCCGGGCAGGGAATTGGGCACCCGCTGCGAGATCAAGAATGTGAACTCGGTGCGCTTTTTGTATGCAGCGATTGAGTATGAGGCGCGCCGCCAGATCGAGATTATTGAGGATGGCGGCAAGATCCATCAGGAAACCCGCCTGTTTGATAGCGTAAAGGGAGAAACCCGCTCAATGCGCTCTAAGGAAGATGCGCATGACTATCGCTACTTCCCGGACCCCGACCTGCTGCCGCTGGAGCTGGATGCCGCGTGGGTGAAGTCGCTGGGTGAAAGTTTGCCCGAGCTGCCGGACGCCAAGAAGGCCCGTTTCATCAGCGAGTATGGCCTTACGCCCTATGATGCGGATGTGCTGGTGATGGAGCAGGAACGCGCTGCGTTTTACGAAACCGTCGCCAAGGGCCGCGATGGTAAACTGGCCGCCAACTGGGTGATTACCGAGCTGCTGGGCCGCCTCAACAAGGACGGCAAGGATCTGGCCGATAGCCCCGTCAGCGCCGAAAATCTGGGTGGCCTGATCGCCCGCATCAGCGACAAGACCATCAGCAACACGCTGGCCAAGACCGTGTTTGGCCATATGTGGGACGAAGGCAAAACGGCCGATGCCGTGATTGAAGAAAAAGGCATGAAGCAGGTGACTGATACCGGCGCCATTGAAAAGCTGGTGGAAGAAGCCATAGCCGCCAACCCCGCCGTGATTGCCGAGTTCAAGGCCGGTAAGGAGCGCGCGCTGGGCTTCATCGTCGGTCAGGTGATGAAGAAGTCGGCCGGCAAGGCTAACCCCGGCATGGTGAACGAGATTTTGGTGAAGAAGCTGAAGTCGGCTTAATCGCCAGCTTACCGCAGCACCGGCACTACCAGCCCCATGCCACGTTGCAGGCCGGGCATGTCGCTCTTTTCCATTACCCGCACCACCATCTGGCGCGCGGTCATGGGGTGGCGGCGGCCCTGCTTGCTCTGCGGCACCAAGGTGACAGTGGCGCCGTCGCTCAGCGTTGGTTGAATGGAACCGGAGCCACCGGCCAGAGACAGGCCGATGGGGACAATCATATAACCCTTATCCATGAGTGCAGCGCGCACGAAAGCCTGGACCGGACGGCCGGGCTGGCCATGCTCGACAGGACGAGTGGCAGCAAGGCACTGAACCCGGTAAAGGCCATGGCCCGCTTCCAGCGCATAGGCACAGCCATCCTCTTTGGGACCAATTTGCACCAGTTGCGCGGGCGGCTCGCCGGGGCTGGTCTGTCGCTGCGGCAAAATCGTAAGATAGCCGTTTTGCGTGATGTTATCCGGTAACACCAGCCACTTTAGCTGTCCGCTAGAAAGTGCATTATAGGCACGGCTGGTAACTGTCTGGCGCGGAAGAGGGAGCGCTACCACTTCATCCCGCATACCATTGGCAGGTACGGCAGCGGGATTGGCAAGGCGTCGAGGGTTAACGGGCTGTGAGAGAACAACGGACATTTGGAAACCTGCAAACTGACTTTTGAAACCAGCGGTTAAACAACCGCGCACCTAGGAGATTCAGCGCCACTTGGCGCTGGTAAACATAAATCCGTATGAGGTGCGTTTGCGTGTCATTGTGGGCCGAGCTTGCCAGATAGGCCCGGACAGCGCAACAAGAATCGCCTAAAATTCGATCTATCATGTTGTCCTCTGCCCTGCCCCGCCCTTTGCTTGCCAAACTCAAGCCCCTCACCTCTCCTGAAAAAATTCAGGACTTCATCACCGCCATGCCGCCAAATTTTGAGCCCAATGGCGATACCGTTCTATCGGTACAGTCGGCGCTGGAGCAGAATGTGTGTCATTGCATTGAAGGTGCGATGGTGGCTGCCTATGCCTTCATGCTGCTGGGTGAGCCGCCGCTGCTGATGGACCTGCAGGCGCATAAAGACACCGATCATGTGGTGACCCTGTATAAGCGCAATGGCCGCTGGGGTTGTATCTCAAAAACCAATCATATCTGGCTGCGCGGGCGCGACCCGGTTTATAAATCGCTACGCGAACTGACCATGAGTTATTTTCATGAGTTTGGTGATGGTGTGCGCAAGACCTTGCGTAACTACTCGGCCCCGCTGGACCTGCGCCGCCTGAAGCCCGAGCAGTGGGTTACCAATATGGATAATTGCTGGGATGTGGTGGACGCACTCAACAGCTTACAGCATTATGATTTGCTGACGTCGGCCCAGCTCAGGACTGTGAGTCTGCGCGACCCGTTCGAGCAGCATAGCCACCGGCATGAGGAGTTCAAGCGGCGCACCCGGCCCTAAGCCCAGCCGGGAGCTTTACTATGGCTAACCAACCCTACACGATACCCCCCTATGACGGGCGTAACGCTGACAACGGTTAAAGTTGCGAACGCCAGAGAGGCTGGAACATCCGTTTTAAGCCGGACATCTGAGCCGGGAAGTAGCGATGCGGCGAGCAGATCATCCGTTTGTACAACGCCTTCACGGCGCTCACTGATACGATTGAACTGCGCCTCAGTGGTAACAAGGGTAACAGGAAGGTTCATTTGAAACTCTCAGGTCAGTGGGGAATGTCGAAAAAGGGCAACAGAACGGGGGGCGGTTTAACGCCAGCGCCAACGCCAAACCTGAGAGGTGATGCTCTTCGACATGCCTTTTCATCGCAAATCCGGCTCATAATTGCAAGAAAAAATCGCAAAAACCCAAGGTGTTAGGTATCTGAGCGGGATTTTCTGGAATTTAAGACCCGAATTATGATATCTTGCTTTTTAGGGAATTTTGAACGAAACAGACTTCCCCTCAAAAACAGGCATTATCATGTCCTCCGAAGATACCAATTCCGCCTTCCTCATCTCCGCCCTCATGGCGGCGGGCGATATTGCCTATGAGTGGGATCTGCGTACCGACAAATTCAGCTGGCAGGGCAACCCGCAGTCCCTCGCCTATCTCGGTGATCTTGTCAATATCGCCAGTGGCTCGGCCCTGTCGGCGCGCATGACCGCCGATGATCTGATGTTGCGCCAGCAGGCCCTTGAAGCCCATTTCTCGACCAAGCAGCCGATGGATTGTGAATATGGGTTGCGCCGAGGTGATGGCCAGTTCAGCTGGGTGCATGATCGCGGTGCCGCCGAGTTCGACCAAGGCCGCCCGATCCGCCTGATCGGCGTGATGCGTCTGATCGATCAACGCAAGGCCCGCGATGTGAAAGTGGGCATGAGCGCGAGCTACGATCTTATCTCGGGCCAGCGCAGCGCCGAGACGCTACAGGATCTGCTCGGCAACAAAATCTCGACCGCGCTGCGCAGCCGCATGAGTGGCGCTTTCCTGTACGCGGGTATTGACCATATGAGCGCGGTCAACATGCGCTATGGCCAGAATGTGGCTGACCGCGTGCTATTTGAAGTCGGTGAGCGCATTCAGCGCGCCTTGCGCGGCGGTGATGTGATGGGCCGCATCCATGGTGACCGCTTTGGTATCGTCCTGTCCAACTGTACCGCCACCGAAATGAGTATGGCGGCCGAGCGCTTCCTGCGCATTGTTCGTGATGAACCCTTCGTGCTGCCGGATATTGGCCCGCTGCGTGTGACAATCTCGATTGGCGGCTGCAACTTCCCCGACTATGTGCGCACGGTGCCGGATGCCATCCGTCTGTCGGAAGAGGCGATGGCTCGTGCCAAAGCCGCCGGGCGTGACCGCTTTGTAGCCCACCAGCCCAGCGAGGATGAACGGCTGCTGATGAAGCGCGCCGACGAAGTAGGCCAGCAGCTTATCAACGCTGTACGCAGCAACGATGTGGTGTTTGCCTACCAGCCGATTTGCGATGCCACGACCA
The DNA here is from genome assembly GCA_002343265.1 of Micavibrio sp. UBA2400. Lineage (GTDB taxonomy): Bacteria > Pseudomonadota > Alphaproteobacteria > UBA2400 > UBA2400 > UBA2400. Next base: position 14,065 of record DDSC01000022.1, on the reverse strand, counting down.
GTCAGCCGGTATTCTACGAGTGCCTGCTGCGCGTGCGCCGTCCGGACGGCACACTGGCTGGTGCCGGTGAGTTTGTCCCTGATGTCGAGCGCGGTGGCCGCATGATGATGCTCGATCAGCGCATTCTGGAAATGGCAGTGGAAGAACTGAAAGCGCACCCCAATGTGCGCCTCGCCATCAATCTTTCCGGCCTCACGGCGTGTGAGCCGGACTGGATCCGCCGGGCTGACGCGCTGTTGCGTTACGCGCCGGATGTAGCCAAGCGTCTGACCGTAGAAATTACTGAAACTGCGGTGCTGCGCAATATTACCGAGTGTACCCGCACGATTGAGGCCGCCAAGGATCTAGGCTGTGAGGTCGCGCTGGATGATTTTGGCGTCGCGAATATCACCTATCGTGAGTTGCGGGCGCTGGCGGTACATCATGTGAAGATTGACGCCATGCTGGTGCGCGGCCTGTACAACAACCCGGTCAATCACGGTGCCATTCAGCAGCTGGTGCGGATTGCCAAAGACTATAATGTGCAGACCGTAGCTGAAGGCATTGAAGACGTGCGCGAGTTACAACTCCTCCAGCAAATGGGCGTACATTACGTACAGGGCTATCTGCTTGGTCGCCCGAGTATTGAGCGGCCCTGGCTGATCAAACCCGCCGAAAATGTTGTCCACGTGGGGACATTCACCCGTCAGGGCTGATTAGCGCCCGTAAAGCCCGGTTAGGCTTACCTTCTCCAGCGCGAGCTGATTCAGGTAATAGCCAACCATGGCACCGCTGGCTTTAGCATCCAGCGGTAGGCTCTCTTTCAGCGCATAAAGCGTGAAGATATAGCGGTGCGGTTTATCACCGACAGGCGGACAGGGTCCACCATAGCCGGTGGTGCCAAAGTCGGTCACGCTTTGCACGCTGCCTTCAGGCAAAGGCTCCGGCAAACTCGTCAATGTTGGCGGCAGATTAAACACCAGCCAGTGCCACCAGCCGCTACCGGTGGGGGCATCGGGATCATACATCGTGAGCGCCAGTGATTTGGCCTCCGCAGGAACCCCGCTCCAGTGCAAAGTCGGAGCTTTATTGTCGCCGGTACAGCCAAACCCATTAAACACCTGAGTAGATGCGAGCGTGCTGCCTTCCTGAAAATCGGGACTGGTCAAAGTGATTGCTGCATGTGACTGGATCGGCATAATCAGGGCAAGACCAAGTAGGACTTTCTTCATGACACAACCTCCAAACCACAGAATTGGCGCAGGCGATCAACGTTGCGGATTAGAACGCGCTGCTGGGCAAACTCCACCCCACACTGACCGAGGTTGGCAATCGCGCGCGACAAACTCTCGGGCGTCATACCCAAGCGCCGGGCTAGCAGGCGGCGCTCATCAAGCAGACGGATCTCCACCGCTCCATCATCGGCATCGGTATGCTGCAACAGGAAATGCGCCAGTCGCTGATTGGTATTTTGCAGTTTCAGGGCGCGGTTCTGGTCAGCCATCACCGACCATTCCTGTGCCAGCTGCCGCATGACCAACTGGGAAAGGTCGGCCTCCTCGCGCAGGAGCTGACGAAACGCACTGACCGGAATGGCTAGCGCCTTGACGGCCGTTAGAGCCTCGCCGCTGTAGGTCAACGCTTGCGCCAGCACCACATTCGCCAGCGGACAGGCATCACCCTCGGCAATGATATCCAGCACAGCTTGCTCGCCATCGGCCCGCTGTGAGATGAGACTGACCCGCCCCTCGAGCAATAAAAACAGTTCGGTCGGCATGTCGCCCTGCTGAAAAAAACGCACACCCTTCTGCCAGTGGCGCGGCGCAGCCAGCTCTTGTAAATGCTCAAGCTGACCGGCAGTCAGCAAAGCGCCGATACCCCGGCTACGAAAGCGATTCAAATCAAGTCCAGACATAGGCAGCTCTCCACTTGATTTCAGGTAACATGATTCGGACGCTCTGAAAATCAAGGGCCACCGAATGAAAAGGGCTGGTAGCCGCAGCCACCAGCCCTCTCGCAAGAGTAACTCGAACTTAGGCTGCTTTTATGCCGGCCTTCTCCAGTGCCTTAAGCATGGTCTGGCCCAGGGCTGCCGGGCTGTCGGACACCAACATACCCGCGCTCTTCATGGCTTCCATCTTGTCAGACGCCTTGCCCGAACCACCGGAGATGATAGCACCCGCATGGCCCATACGGCGACCCGGGGGGGCGGTGACACCCGCGATAAAGCCTGCCATCGGCTTCTTGATCTTGCTGGCCTTCACGAATTCGGCAGCCTCTTCTTCGGCGCTGCCGCCAATTTCACCGATCATGATGATGCCTTGGGTTTCGTCGTCCGCAAGGAACAGCTCGATCGCGTCGATGAAGTTGGTGCCATTGACCGGATCACCACCAATACCGATACAGGTGCTCTGGCCAAGCCCTGCTGCGGTGGTCTGCGCTACCGCCTCATAGGTCAGGGTACCGGAGCGCGAGACGATGCCGATGCGGCCACGCTTGTGAATATGACCGGGCATAATGCCGATTTTGCACTCACCGGGCGTAATGACGCCGGGGCAGTTGGGGCCGATTAAACGGGTCGCGCTGCCAGACAAGGCGCGCTTGACGCGAACCATGTCGAGCACCGGGATACCTTCGGTGATGCACACCACCAGCGGCACTTTGGCGTCAATCGCTTCAAGAATGGCATCCGCCGCAAAGGGGGGAGGCACATAGATGACCGAGGCATTGGCACCGGTTTTCTTGACCGCTTCATCGACGGTATCAAAAATCGGCAGATCAAGGTGCTTGCCCCCACCTTTGCCGGGTGTCACGCCACCAACCATCTTGGTGCCATAGGCAATCGCCTGCTCGGAGTGGAAGGTGCCCTGCGAGCCGGTAAAGCCCTGACAGATGACCTTGGTGTTCTTGTTGACGAGTACGGCCATGTTATGCGGCCTCCTTTACGGCTTTGACAATCTTGGTTGCGGCGTCGCCGAGGTTATCGGCACTGGTAATCTTGAGCCCTGACCCAGCCAGAATCTTCTTGCCCAGATCAACATTCGTGCCCTCAAGGCGTACAACCAGAGGTACCGACAGGCTGACTTCCTTCGCGGCAGCGATGATGCCTTCGGCAATCACGTCGCAGCGCATGATGCCGCCGAAAATGTTGACGAGAATACCCTCAACATTGGGGTCGGACAGAATGAGCTTGAAGGCTGTGGTGACACGCTCGCGTGTCGCACCGCCACCAACGTCAAGGAAGTTGGCCGGTTCACCGCCCGCCAGCTTGATGATGTCCATGGTGGCCATGGCCAGACCCGCACCATTGACCATGCAGCCGATGTTGCCATCAAGCTTCACATAGTTTAGTGCGTTTTTGCCGGCTTCACGCTCCATCGGGTCTTCTTCCGATTCATCGCGCAGCGCCTCAATATCGGTATGGCGGAACAGGGCGTTCTCATCAAAGCCCATCTTAGCATCCAGACAAATCAGATTACCCGCGCCGTTGACAACCAGCGGGTTGATCTCGAGCAGCGATGCATCGCTCTCGGTAAACGCCTTGTAGAGATTGCCCACCAGCGCGACGCACTGGCCAACCTGCGCGCCGGACAGACCGAGCGCGAACGCGACACGGCGACCGTGGAACGCCTGATAGCCTGCCGCCGGGTCGATGGCCAAAGTGACAATCTTCTCAGGCGTCTTGGCGGCGACTTCCTCAATATCCATACCGCCTTCGGTGGAGGCCATGACGGTGACGCGACTGGTAGCGCGGTCGATCAGCAAGGAGAGATACAGCTCGCGTTTGATGTCGCAGCCCTCTTCCACATAGAGACGGCCAACCTGCTTGCCCGCCGGGCCGGTCTGATGCGTGACCAGCGTCATGCCCAGCATACGCTTGGCCTCTGCGCCCACATCATCGAGTGACTTTACAACCTTGACGCCGCCGCCCTTGCCGCGACCGCCCGCATGGATCTGCGCCTTAACAACCCAAACCGGGCCACCAAGTTCGCGCGCGCCAGCGAGGGTCTCCTCAACCGTATAGGCCGCTTTGCCCTTGGGCACCGGCACGCCAAACTTGGCCAGCAGCGCCTTGGCCTGATATTCATGGATATTCATGAGCTTACACCTTTTGATGTGGATCAAAACCGGGTGCAATCTAGCACCTAACCGTTAATGAACAAGGGCTGATTGCCACAAAAAGGCGAGAAATCGGCCTTCCGTTAACGGAGTGTGGCGGCAGCGCGAATACGAATCAGCATGAGATCGCGGGCCAGATGATCGAGATTGGTCTCGACCTGCAAAATAGCATTGCGGGCCGGAGCCGGCAGCGTGGCCAGATGCACCGGACGCAACGGCTGCTGTACATCCTTGGGTTTCTTACCGGAGGCAAACCGGCTCAAAAAGCCGGTACGCTTATTGATCGCGCCTACAATCAGGCTCAGTTGCACAGCGGGTGAATGAGTCTGCGCCGGGTCTGCAAAACTACGCAGGTCCGCTGCTATATCACTGACCTGTTCACGCAGGGTTTCCGTCCATGCGGAGCTCGGGCTGCGCAGTTCGGACAGCGCTGCAGCATCAAAAGCCTCAGCTACGGCACGCAGCGGATCTTGCTCAAGCTGCGCTTTGCACAGTCCCCACAGGGCCAGGCCCCGGCCAAAGGTTGTATCGGTTTGCGGGGGCGTCATAAATCGAGCTTCTGCTGACCATCGCCCGGTGTTTTACGGCGGCGAGCTCGCCCTGCCGGTCCCAACTTCTCAAGCGCAGTCTCATGCTTTTTCAGTGCATCCTTGACACCCTTGGCGTCCGGGTTTGGGTGATGGCGCAGCAAATCAACAGCACCGCTAAGCAGGGAAATCCGCGCGGCGCGCATCTGCTCCTCCAGCTGATGAAAATCCCTCCACTGCTCGCGGGTGCCCGTGTGCATACGCACGGTGCCGATTTCATCGGCCAGTTGCCCCATAAATCGGGCCGTGAGGGAAAACTGGGTGGCGATCTGGTTCTCGTCGAGTTGCCCGTTACCGATACGCACAAGCGCCGCCCAACTACTGAGCCGGTTGCAACGCTGCGCCAGAGTGGGGCTGTTCTGCACCTTGCGCACACGCTCAAGTGCGGCAGCCATGATCTGTGCCTGATCGAGGGTGGCGCGTAATGTCGGGTTCGTGGCGCGGGCCTTGCCTGGAAAAACGAGTTTTGCCATCACCAGACCTCAACTCATGCGTGGCGGGTGGGTAGCCCAGCGCTGCATCTGCTCGAGATACCAGCGGGCAAGCTCGCCATCGGCGGCGAGACCAGTATGTACACTTTGCTCACCTTTGCGCACCACTTCGGCCAACTGCGTGGCGACAGTCTCAACGCCCTGCCCTTGCACAGCGGCAAAACTATCGGTGGGGCCGTGAGTGCCATGAACGGCGTGAAGGAAGCTCCACGCGGCAGCGGCAGTAGCCAGTACACGGCGGCTCTGCGCACCAGTGCTGTGTAGCCAATCCAGATTCAGCGCGGTTGATTGCCCCATGCCAACCCTCCACAGACCTAATATAGGGTCAGATTAACGTAGTCATATGACAGTTTGGTTAAAATGGCAGCTGGTGGCAGCGTATATGCCTAAAAATCCCGCACAAACAAGGAATTACGCATTGACGGGCGGTGGAACTGGACTAGAGTTTTCTCCGGTTATAACCCGTCTGGAGAGTCTCATGAGCAAAAAACCCGTTCGCGTAGCTGTTACCGGCGCTGCTGGGCAAATCGGCTATTCCCTGCTGTTTCGCATCGCTAATGGCGACATGCTGGGCAAGGATCAGCCCGTTATTCTGCAACTGCTCGAAATCCCCGACGAAAAGGCCCAGAACGCGCTCAAGGGCGTGATGATGGAACTGGAGGACTGCGCCTTCCCGCTGCTGGCTGGTATGGAAGCGCACGCTGACCCGATGACCGCGTTTAAGGATACGGACTACGCTCTGCTGGTGGGTGCTCGCCCGCGCGGCCCCGGTATGGAACGCAAAGACCTGCTGGCGGCTAACGCGCAGATTTTCACCGTACAGGGCAAAGCGCTTGATGCCGTAGCGAGCCGCAATGTGAAAGTGCTAGTGGTGGGCAACCCCGCCAACACCAATGCGTGGATCGCCATGAAGAGCGCACCCAGCCTGCCGGCCAAGAACTTCACCGCCATGCTGCGCCTTGACCATAACCGCGCCCTCACCCAAGTCGCTCTCAAAACTGGCAAGGCCGTGGGTGAGATTGAGAAGCTGTGCGTGTGGGGCAACCACTCGCCGACCATGTATGCCGACTATCGCTATGCCACCGTTGGCGGTGCCTCAGTCAAAGCCATGATCAACGATCAGGTGTGGAATAACGATGTGTTCCTGCCAACGGTTGGCAAGCGTGGCGCAGCGATTATCGCGGCGCGAGGCCTGTCTTCAGCGGCCTCGGCGGCCAATGCGGCCATCGACCATATGCGCGACTGGGCGCTGGGCACAAACGGCAAGTGGGTAACCATGGGTGTACCGAGCAATGGTGAGTATGGCATCCCCAAGGGTGTCATGTTCGGCTACCCGGTCACTACCCAGAATGGCGAGTACAAGATTGTTGAAGGTCTGGAGATCGACGCCTTCTCGAAGGAGAAGATCGACATCACGCTCAAGGAACTGCTGGAAGAGCAGGACGGCGTGAAAGACCTGTTGGGCGGCGCGAAAGCGGCTTAGTCTAAAGTTTAATCTCGTCTACGCAGAACGACTAAATAGATCAGGCCAGCCTAGAGAGGCTATGCTTTCTCTGCCTGGGGCTTTGCGCTTGTGGTGACTGCCCTACACCACAGGGGTAGCACCCCATTACTTCATAGTAGTAGACACAGCTGTCATGATAGAACTTCTCAAATGACGGCAGCCTAGTGTCTCTTATCTGTTCGGCCTCAAGCAACCCTTCAGCACAAGAAATCAGCCTCCGCAGTGCGATAGCCTCAAAATTGAGCTGCCCCCGTCTCTATTGTATCCCCTCAGCAAGGCATCAAACGCTCTACGCGGTGTTTCGCTGATTTTGGAATAAGCGTAAAGACCAATCTCAGTCTCAGGATTGCCAGGGCGAGCTAGTGCAAAGTCAACAACTGACACAGCCTGCTTCTCCTCGCCAAATAAAAAATTTCTGACAAAAAAATCGCCATGGATCATACGGCCGGGAGCCTGAATATTTTTCAAACGATCACGCTGAATAACAAGCCATTTCGCCTGTTCAGGGGGAATAAGTGTCGAACTAGGAAAGGTGACTTCTTTGTCGAGTATATTATCTTGATGTGCTTTGTCGGAGGTCGAAAACGAAGAAAAAATCGGTCGCCCAGCTGCGGCCTGATGGAAACGAGCCATAATGCCGCCAATTTGCTCAAACAAGTCGAGATCACCATCGGTAAGGGACTTTTGCCCAAAAAAAGCTCACTTGAGGAAGGTGGTGTCAAAGAAACACCAGATACACGCGACATCCTCACACCAGCTACAGCGAAAGAATCTAAATCCTTTGAACTATTTTCATAACGGAATGGAGCGGGATTAATAACTTCAAACACGTCTTGAACCTGAGGTATAGCTACACCTAGACTTGGTAGAGCAGAAAACCACGTTATTGCATTAGCCTCATGTCTCGCGAGGCGAATAGAATTCTTATTGCCTTCTACCGATCCATAATAGAACTTAACAACCGAATCACCGTCAGCAATGACAAAGCCCTGCCCACCGCCACCTACAAGCTCTGACGTTGGCCTTAAGCCATAATTTTTTTTGAACGTATTAAAATCTTTTATTACCCTCATGTCTAAACCTAACATTTTGGTCATGCATAATGCAAGGTAAATAGGGTTATAAGGCACTAGTGGGAAGGAGCAGGACGGCGTGAAAGACCTGTTGGGCGGCGCGAAAGCGGCCTAACTCTTAATAGATTTTTGGTTTTAAGGGCCGGACGGATGTTCGGCCCTTTTTCTTAGCAGCGGGTGTTCAAGACGAGCCTGCTTATAAGCATCAAGGGTCAGATCATAGGGCCCGCGCATGAAATTCATGAAGCTATCCGTCGGCGGAGTACCGATTTTATAGCCCACCATATACCGTGCCCGATGCATCAGGCCATAGAGCTGGAGCAGGAGCGAATCCGGTTTCTGCCCAGTGGCCTGCGTGTAGGCGTCTTGCACGATCTGGTTAATCTGCTGGTAGCCTTTTAAGGGCGAGACATGGGCATGATGGACCAGATCGCGTCCGGAAAAACCAAGCGTTGCACTGCCCCAGTCCAGCACCCCGATGATCTTGCCTTTTTCATTGACCCGCACGTTTCCCGCATGCAAATCACCATGCTGCAGCTGCAGAGGCAAAGCAGCCGTCAGCGCTTTATAGTCTGCCAGCATCATATGCAGATCAGCACGGGCGATAAAATCCGTTCCACCTTTGCTTGCTGTACGGCGCAGACTATGGACGAGGGCATCCGTCTCAAGCTGATCGCATTCGGGGAGCGGTGCACGAGCAAACAGGGCATTGAAACGGCCGGTTATCTCACCAAGCTGGCGATAGAAATCAATCTCGTCGCGTGAGGGCGGCTGATCGGTCGGGATCGGAAGTTTCGGCTTCTTCCCGCCCATTATGCTCATGCGCACAGAGGCCACCGCCGCCAGCGGCTCTTCACCGAGGCGGAAACCGATCGGCTCCGAAAACAGTCGTAAATGATGCATATACGGGGTAGCGATACCTGTCTCGTTATGCTTGTGCAGCCATTCCAACACCGCCGCTTCACGCTGCGCATCGGCTTGTGCCTCAACATTTGGCACGTTAAGGCGCGCCAGATAAACTTTAAGAGCCGTGCCGCGATCTTCGATCACCACGGCCTGCCCTCCATACCCAAGCAGGCGCGGGTCATGGCCCAGATCAACCGGGGAATTTTTAAACTGATTAAAATCGAGACTTGGACTCACGACTGGAGAATAGCATTTTCTTTGCGGCGATTTCAATCATGATGAATAAAATTAACCATACCGCAGCTAAACTTTACGGCTCCACTCCCCGGCATGGAAACGCTCGAACAACTTGCGATCAATCCCGCGGAGCAGACTATCATCCTGCAAAACGGCGTTATAGGGGATATAGCCATCCGGACGGTTATCCTGCAAGGTCTGGTCATGGTCGATAAAGGCCATGAGCCACTCGTCATAGTAGCGTTGACGGATCTGCCAGTTATTAAGTACGACCGGCTTGTGGCGCGGGTCATCGCAGATGCGTTGAAAAAGCGGCTGCATTTCCTCCTCCGGCCCTTCGAGCAACTGCAGAAAGCTGTTGTTGTGATATAGTAACATGCCGGTAATACGCCGGGCATGATTAGCCTTGCGCGCGTGCGCCAGCAGCTGATAGAGCATTGGTGGATCGAACGTGATAAGGGCCGTGCTGGCATAAATAACATGGTGGAGCATGTGCCATAAGTAGACCATTGGCTGGTCTAACGACTATCCCCGGAAAACCGGGGGCAAGTCAGCCCTAAAGGATGCCGTAAAACTCAAGCTGCCAGCGCATATCGGCGTCCGGCAGAGGGTAATCAAACCCGCCACGGGCATAGAGCGCTTTGGTCAGGGGGACGCGGGCAACACGGATCTGAATCTGGCGGCAGGTGCGCATGGTTATGCCCGCACGCCAGCATAAGGCGGCAATGCCTTTCGGTGATTGGTGGGTCAGAATTTTCTCAACCATCGGTTCATCTGTCGAGGCCAGCAGTGCGAGCGCCTGCGCGACAAATACCCTTTCGCCCCATGCAATCGCATCGGCCAGCGCGGCATCATCCAGCTGTCCTTTCTCAAAGAGCGCCTTGGCCCGCGCACGCTGCTTATCGTCTCCACCTCCGTTTTGCTTACGCCAAGCCGCCCAATCCAGACGGCGGCGGATCACACCTGAGGTGTCAGAACTCTCGCCATGTGTCAGTTGAGCCCGATCGGCCAGCACGCTCAGCAACTCCCCGTCAACAAAAGTAGCCAAGCGCTGCATCTGGGCAGGTTGCAAGCTGGGATGACGCACCAGCGGGGACTGATAACTGGTGACGATAGAGGCCTCATCGGTTGCCGCGTCAAGCACTCCGGCAGGAGTCTGCGCCGTACTATTACCAAGCAAAAGAGCCGCCGCTTCTGTATTCCCGCTCTCCCATACTGCCTGAGCCACCGCATTGCTGATCCCCTTGCGCTGCGCCACCTCAACAGGCACCCATTCGTGCCGAGCCCGGCGCACCAGCCCGGCCAGATCGTCATCACTTAGTGATAGGCAATAACGCAACACCGGGGCGGCTACAGCCCGCTCGGCGTCCTCCGCGAGTTGAAGGGCCAGCTTGGGCGGTAAAAACGCCGTGTCCTGTAAGGTAACGGCCATGGCAGCCCGCACTTCACTCGCCGTGTCAGCACAGAGCTGCTCGATAGTCTGCATCGCCAGTTGGCGATTTGCCCCTGCGCCCAGCTTGGGTAAAATACGCGCCACTTTGCGTGCCAATGCACGGCGCACCGATACGCTGCTATCATGCACCTGAACAGCACTAGCCTGAAGCGGTGTGGCCTCATTCTCAGCCACCGCAATGCGCACAGCCTCACTGCTGTCACTGGCTAGATAATAGAGCAGCTCGGGCGGTGCGTGCGGATCAACCGCAACCAGCTCGCGCGCCGCTGCATCGGTGCTGGCAGCACGCTGTTTATAGATTTCGGCTTGATCGTCGGGCACAGGCATTACGCATGAAGGTGAAACGTCTGGCGCTAGCCGTCAAGCGGGTGGCGCTTATTTGCCGTGGAGGGTCTGAATGCCGCGCCGGGCGAGGTTTAATTCCTTTTCCTGACGCAGACGGAATTTGGCAATCTGCCGATGCATACTATCGACCGTATGATTAGCAGCGTAGTTTTGCAGCGATTGTCGCTCGGTCGCGGATAAGGCAGGTACTCCCATTGTTATCTCCCATGTTCAGCTGGCGGGACGCCAAGTCTCTCCTAACGTAACGCGCAGCGCTTAACAGGGGATTAAGTGACAATTTAATTGGATTTTGAGCTATCTCGGTCCTTTTGAATTGTTTAGAAAATTCGCTGCGCTATGTGCCTTACGCATCCCAATATTGCGCCGATTGCATCTCGGTTAGGCGTGACACCGTGCGGGCAAACTCGCCAACATGCTGACCACCGGCATAAATCCACTCCGGCGCAACGGCCGCGCTAGCGATGAGCTTGCAGCGCTTATCATAGAGAACATCAATCAGCGTAATAAAACGCCGGGCTACATCGCGTTGCTCATGATGGATGGCGGGTATGCCGGAGATAATGAAGGTCGAATACCGCTCGGCTAATGCGAGATAGTCAGCACTCCCCAAGGGCTGCTCGCACAGCTCCTGAAACGTGAACCAGGCGACACTATGCGCGGCACGTGGTACCACCAGAGTACGGCCATTGACATCGACTTCCTCACGTTCACCCGCTGCCCCATCGGTGAGGTCCGAAAAGGCCTGCTCCACTGCAGCTGGATTCTCAGGCGTATGATAAGTAGGTGCCCCCTTGAGGCGCAGGCGGCGATAATCATGATCGCCCGCAACGGTCAGCACCCCGCAATGCTGCTTAAGCACCTCGATAAACGGGAGGAACAACGGACGCTGCAAGCCATGCTCATACAACCGCTCGGGCGGCGTGTTGGAGGTCGCTACCACCACCACGCCAAGCTCAAACAACGCGCTAAACAGCCGGGAAAGGATCATGGCATCGGCCACATCCGTCACTTGAAACTCATCGAAGCAGAGCAGCATGGCCTGAGTGGCAATCTCGCGGGCAACCGCAGGCAGCGGGTCGCCCGAATTCGTCTGCCGCCAAGCGTGGATACGCCCATGCACCCCTAGCATGAAGGGATGAAAATGCGTGCGCTGCTTGGGGCTAAACGAAACCGAAGTGAAGAAGCTGTCCATCAGCATGGTCTTGCCACGTCCAACGGGCCCCCAAAGATACAGCCCCTTGGGTGCCGGACTCGCATTTCCCCACAGCTTTTGCAGCCAGTTGGCCGTACCGGGCTTATAGCGTGCCATCTGCCCGGCTAGCTGATCGAGCGCCTGCGCCGCGCGCTCCTGCTGGGCATCGGCCTGAAGCTCCCCAGCGGCGACCCGCGCCTGATAACTGGCTAGAATAGTCATATTGCTGGTGTACGCGAGTCGCACGATTTTGAGTAGCACAAGCGCGCAGCCATGGTAATTTGCTGGCCATGTTTGAGAGCTTCCGCAACTTCGCCAAAAACTTTTCCGCCTACGAAGCCGAGCGCAAAGCGCGCGAGCAGCAGCGCGCCCAGCAGGAAGAGGAGCGCCGCCGCATGGATGCGGCCATGAAGGCGCGCATTGCCGCTGTGCGTATCATTACGGGCGATATTCGCTACAAATATGCGATCATCAACACGGTGCGCGCCTGGGCTTATGTGCCCTGCCCTAATGGCCGCGCGGCTGACCCGCATCAGGCGACCGATGTAGCGATCTACAATCTCCAGCGCGAGGCGCTGCGCCAGAATGCCGATGCGGTGATTCATGCCCAGTTCCATATTCTGCGCTACGAAGTGCCGTTGGAAGATGGTGGCTTTATGGCCGCCTATGAAACCCATGCCTTTGGTACAGCGGTTAAAATCCTCGGGGCGCCTGAGGACTGGAAGACGCCGGACGAGCGGGAAGCCCACACCGTTAACGAATAAGTTAACGCCTGAGTTGGCCTTGCGGCGGTGCTTGTAATTCGCCCTGCGCCGGTGCTAGTTATCCCGTGACGGGAAAACAACAATGGCTAAGCCACTTTTAAAAACTCAAACTGCGACAGCAACTAGTTCACCCAAGCGCCCCTTTAGTGTGCTGCGCGGCGTGGACCTACGCGCGATTTTGCATACGTATAAAGAGCAGCGCGCCGCCGGGCAATTTCCCTACGCGGCCTTCACGCACGCTGCCGAGGAGCTGGAATGGATCCCCGCCACCGAAGAACCAACCGCCGAGCCGATCGCGCCGTTCCTGACGGTGGGTGAGATCAAGCAGCTGACAAGTAAGTTTATAATTGAAATTGCTCATGGTGAGCTACCTGCCAATAGTTATGCTGCGCACCACTTATTGACAGAAGAAGAAGTGGATGCTCGGGCGCATGCGGCTCACGCTATTCTGAAGCGCAATGGCGCGAAGGCGAATGTTGAAGACCTAAAAGAATGGAAGAGACAAAAGGTACGGCCATTTGTTATGAACGTAGCCCTCTCCCGGCGTCATGAGAAGGAAATCAAGAACCTCAAACGGCGCCGCTTACCCTATACGCATCCTCTCTCTGGTATTAAGGTGCCTCTTGTGCTCAGCCACTCGGTGAGCGATTCACCAGAATCGCGATATTATCCATATCGTGGTATCCTGATACAAAATACAGGCGTTCGATCGCCTTACAGAGATGACTGGCAGTGCTGGACTGGCCTGAAAGGCTCTAACTGCGAAAAACTTCCGGATATTACCGATATGCCATGGGTTATCCAGCAACATGAGATCGGCCATGTCGTGCAAGGTGATGCATCTGACTTACGCGGGAAATCCATACACTTTGAAAGCGATTATAGAATTGAGGGGAATGCCGAGCTTTTTGCACTTGAATCGTATAGGCGGTATGGGGCAGACCGGGCGCGCATTGAGCTGATGTATGCTCGCTTAACGGTACAGCAATACTTGTGCCCGAATACACATGGGAACTTTGATGAGCGTGTATATTGGGGCATACCAGCCCTCATGCTGGGGCAAAAAGGCTTTGAGGCTTGGCCCCTCTATCGCATTAGTACAGCCGTAACCGAACTCCACCATGCCGCGGCAGGCATGATCTATAACGTACCATTGCACTATAAACCAAGCACACTACACGAACTCATCAAGGAAAGTTATCTGCGCCTACAGGAAACACCGCCGCAAAAAGGCTCCTACAGCTTCACTTACCGCCACCTCTATAAGACCTTTAACTTTGTAGCACAGCACTATGCAAATGATGCATCCCACTCAGAGACAGTTGCAACATTCAATCTTCTTGCAGACGCACACCGGCATTTGATCCGCCGCCCGTCAAAGAAATGGTTGAGGGCTCGACTCATGAGCGCCTTTA
>DDSC01000003.1 GCA_002343265.1 Micavibrio sp. UBA2400 | reverse complement strand
AGAATCTCTTCCGCCAACGGTTTCTTGAGGTTTTCCTGAATGACACGGCCAAGCGGACGCGCACCCATCTGCGGGTCATAGCCCTTGACGCCAAGCCACCGGCGGGCGTCATCACTCAACTCGATTGTGACGCCGCGGTCGGCCAGCTGGGTTTCCAGCTCAATCACGAATTTGTCGACAACCCGGCCAATCGTTTCTTCCGCCAGCGGACGGAAGGGAATGATGGCGTCCAGACGGTTGCGGAACTCGGGTGAGAACGCGCGACTGATGGCTTCCATATCATCGCCGGTGCGTACATTGTTCCCAAACCCGATGGTTGGCTTGGCAAGCTCGCTGGCTCCGGCGTTGGTGGTCAAGATCAGGACGACATTGCGAAAATCAATCGTCTTGCCGTTATGATCGGTCAAACGGCCGCTGTCCATCACCTGCAGCAGGATATTGTAAACGTCCGGATGAGCCTTCTCGATTTCGTCGAGCAGAAGAACTGCATGAGGGTGCTGATCGACAGCATCGGTCAACAATCCCCCCTGCTCAAACCCGACATAGCCGGGCGGCGCGCCAATCAAGCGGCTAACGGCATGCTTCTCCATGTACTCGGACATATCAAAGCGGATCAGTTCGATCCCCATCGTCCGCGCCAGCTGCTTGGCGACCTCAGTCTTACCAACGCCCGTCGGTCCGCTGAACAGGTAATTACCAATCGGTTTGTCTGGTGAACGCAGCCCAGCACGCGACAGCTTGACGGCAGAGCACAGTGCATCGATGGCCTTATCCTGACCGAACACCATGGTCTTGAGGTCACGCTCAAGGCTGGCAAGCTGCTCACGATCATCCTTGCTCACGCTCTTGGCCGGGATGCGGGCCATGGTCGCAATGATGGCCTCAATGTCCTTCACATTGATGGTCTTCTTGCGCTTGGCTTCCGGCAACAGATGCTGGCTGGCCCCGACTTCATCAATCACATCGATGGCCTTATCCGGCAATTTACGATCACCAATATACTTGGCCGACAACTCAACCGCAGCCCGAATGGCTTCGGCGGTGTAACGCACCTTGTGATGATCTTCATAGTAAGGCTTGATGCCCTTGAGGATCTTGATAGCGTCTTCCACAGTCGGCTCGTTCACATCAATCTTCTGGAAGCGGCGCACAAGCGCGCGATCCTTCTCGAAGAAGCTGCGGAATTCCTTATACGTGGTGGAACCAACGCACCGTAGCGTACCCGCTGACAAAGCTGGCTTCAGCAGGTTGCTGGCATCCATAGCACCACCACTGGTGGACCCAGCCCCAATAACGGTATGAATTTCATCAATGAACAGCACGGCCTTACCGTGCTTCTCCAGCGCGGCCACTACAGCTTTCAACCGTTCCTCAAAGTCGCCACGATAGCGGGTACCCGCCAGCAGCGAGCCCATATCCAGCGCAAAAATAGTGATACCTTTAAGCACATCCGGCACATCATCCTCGGTAATACGGCGTGCCAGACCTTCCGCAATGGCGGTTTTGCCAACACCCGGATCACCGACTAGCAGCGGGTTGTTTTTGGTGCGACGGCACAAAATCTGGATCGTACGCTCCACCTCATGCTCACGGCCGATCAGCGGATCAATCTTGCCGCGGCTGGCTTTTTCATTGAGGTTGATACAGTAGGCCTCCAGCGGCTCTTTCTCTTTCTTGCCGCCTTTCTCCTCACGTCCCATACCAAGGCTGGCCGGACCATCCTCATCGGCACCGCGGACGCTGCGACGCTCACTCGCGCCGGGGACCTTGCTAATACCATGGCTGATGAAATTCACTGCATCAAAGCGGGTCATTTCCTGTTCCTGCAGGAAGTAAACCGCATGGCTCTCTCGCTCGCTGAAGAGCGCTACCAGTACATTCGCGCCGGTCACTTCTTCATGCCCGGCACTTTGCACATGAATAGCGGCACGCTGCAGAACGCGCTGGAAGCCGGCGGTCGGCTTGGCTTCACTGCTGCTGGGCACGACGAGGTTGCCTAATTCGGTATCAAGATATTCGGTCAAGTCGCGACGCAGACGCTCAATGTCCACACCACAGGCCCGCAGGACCGGGGTGGCATCTGAATCCTCAGTCAGGGAGAGTAACAAGTGTTCCAGAGTGGCATACTCATGACGACGACTGGTCGCCTGTGAGAGTGCGCGGTGCAGTGACTGTTCGAGATTACGTGACAGCATGGCCTGTCTCCCCCTCTTCTACTCCCGCTCCATCACACACTGCAGCGGATGCTGGTGCTGACGGGCGAATTCCATGACCTGCATCACCTTCGTTTCCGCCACTTCGTAGGTGTACACCCCGCACACCCCTGCTCCGTCGTGATGGACTTTCAGCATAATACTGGTCGCCTCATCTCGATTTTTATGGAAATACCTTTCCAGAACGTGAACAACAAACTCCATCGGCGTGTAGTCATCGTTCAGAATGAGCACTTTGTAGAGCGAGGGACGCTTGTTTTTTGGCTTAACTACAGGCTTTTCGAGGGTTTGTACCCCCTCACCAAAATTATCGTCCGGAAGATCATTTTCGTTTGATAAGCGTGTGCTCATGGCAACAGACTCCGCGCAAATTTTACTCATCTTTAAGATACCCTACTGGGCCGTTAAAGAAAGAGGCCAAAAATAAAGGCAAATTCGGCTATTCTTGGTTTACGGTCCGGTAAGGATCTGGGGATAACTCAGCGGAACTTACTGGTGTTGATAGCTTGGTACGCGACAAACGAGCGGGGCCAGTTTTTTATACCACCCTTCCCGCGGGCTCATCAGGCACGTCTCGGGCACGGCCGACAGATTCACGAGCTCCGTCGCATCCAGGCAGCATATCTTTCCAGTTTCTTCGTCGCGCCCAAGAATAAAGGAAACCACGAGTGCCTGCCCCCAGCGATCGACATTGGCCAAATAGCTAAAGACCAAGAGAGAGCCGCCGTCACGCGTGGAGATGCGTTCATGACAATGCCGGATAAACCGGGGGATGGGTGGCACCCATTGCTGAGGATGATCGCTCCAGTTGTTACAGGCGAATACTAGTCGCTTGAACCGTTCCTCAGCATCCGGTGCCTGCGCGACCACCTCAAACAAGCGCGATACTCCACGCGCCGCGGCTTGTGTGTCCTTGTCCGCGACATAAATCAGATGCGGAACATTCATAGAAAATATCCCTGACTGAGATGAAAAACTGTTCGGGCGCGCTGGGCAGCAACACGAAAAACGGGATTATAACAGCCTGTCGCGATCAGAGTGACCTCAGTGGCAGAGAAACGACCACTCTCGTCTTCCAAAACAAGTTGATCCTTCCCTTTTGGGACCAGCGCTAATCGATCAAGTACGGCGCTGCCATCGCTAAAAACATCCAACACGCGGGAGAGTTGCAAGCCATAAGCTTCCGTCACCTCGCATCCATGCAGAGCGGACGGAATCTGCTGTGGTGGTTTTAGGGCCATCAAGACATCGGTATAATGTTGAAGCAGGGCGGTATCGTGCCGCAGCACAAGATGCTGAAAGACCGCGAGAACGCCACTGTAGCGGTAGCTATCAGATCGGAAGAGCACA
>DDSC01000031.1 GCA_002343265.1 Micavibrio sp. UBA2400 | reverse complement strand
TTTTTCTTCCGAAGTTGCGATTGCTGTTTCAATCAGCAAATAACATACTGTTAACCTTATAGAAACCATAAGATAGCCATGATTGATAAATATCAATCATGGAGCTACGCGTATGAGCAGTGTCAAAATTCAGGAAATTATCCATACAATTCAGAGCGAAGTACAACGCTTTGCCGTTACCAATGAAAAGATTGCACATCAAACCAATCTGCTCGCCCTGAATGCCACCATAGAAGCCGTGCGCGCGGGTGAACTGGGCCGTGGCTTTGCCGTTGTTGCACAAGAAGTCAAATCCCTAGCCTCGCAAGCCGCCACCAACTCAAAGGAATTACGTACCAAGGTGCTCGCTGGCATTATGGACCAGACCAGCGATCTGGCGCGGCAGTTCAGTCAACGCGATGAACAACGCCTATCGGAAATGGCGCAAACACTGGTCCAGTTTATCGTGCGCAATCTGTATGAGCGGACCGCCGACGTGCGCTGGTGGGCCACCGATGATGCCTTCTATAAATGTATGGAAACGATGGATGAGGCCGCTGTTGCCTACGCCGTCAAGCGCCTTGGCATCATCAACCGCTTCTACTCGGTCTATATGAATTTAGTGCTGGCCGACACACATGGCAAAATTATTGCCTGCTCACAGCCGCATAAATATCCGCGTGTTATCGGTGCACAGATCAATTCCCTGCCCTGGTTTCGCGGCGCAATGGGAACCCGCTCGGGCGACGAGTATGTCGTAGACGATATCTATCAAGATGCCCTGCATGATGATGCACTGGTATCAGTTTATGCCACGGCAGTCCGCCGTGGTGGTGAAGTCAATGGCGAAATTATCGGCGTTATTGGGGTTGTCTTCGACTGGCCCGAGCAATCCCGCGTCATCGTCCGCAATGAGCCAAATCTGAGCGAAGATGAGTGGAGTCGTTCGCGGGTCCTGCTGCTCGACAGTAAAAACCGTATTATTGCCGCCTCTGATTCACAGGACCTGCTCCAAACGTTCCCGCTACAGAATGCTGGCCAGAGCAAAGGATGCTATCGCGATCAGAACGGGCGGCTGGTCGCGTTTGCCCGCACGATTGGCTATCAGGAGTACAGTGGCCTTGGCTGGACGGGTGTCATCATCCAGGCCCCGGAGGCTTGATACAGCGACTTGATAAATATCAATTCTTAACCATGGTTTAACCATTTCTGCCTAGTTTCGCTGTGGTTATGAAAGTTCGTTCACTCAACAGAATTCCAGAGGAGACAGGGGTATGAAAAAACTAAAGACTCTCTTGGCGACCAGCCTCGTGCTGATGCCGCAGCTAGCTTGGGCTGATACTGGACTGCCGGAGATTAATGGTGCCAACACAGCGTGGATCATGATCTCGACGGCTCTGGTCATGCTGATGACTCCCGGCCTTGCCTTCTTCTACGCCGGTATGGTCCGCCGCAAGAATGTTGTATCCACCCTGTTCAAGAATTTTGCTGCTCTCGCGGTTGTGGGTGTGCTTTGGGCCTTGATGGGCTACAGTATTGCTTTTGCCCCCGGCAATGACTGGTTTGGCTCGTGGAAAACGCATTTTATGCTTGATGGTGTAACACTGACGTCGTTTACCCTCAATGGCAGCACCTATGATGTGCCCCAACTAGCCTTTGTCTTTTTCCAGATGATGTTTGCCATCATAACACCGGCGCTCATCATTGGTTCGCTGGTCGAGCGCATTAACTTCAAGGCTTGGCTTGTCATCATGTCGCTGTGGAGCCTCACTGTTTATGCACCGATCGCCCACTGGGTCTGGGGCGAAAATGGCTGGATTTTCAAGGCTGGCGGTCTTGATTTTGCGGGTGGCTTGGTCGTTCATATCTCTTCGGGTGTGTCGGCTCTGGTTGCAGCCCTAATCTTCGGCCGCCGGGTGACAGCCCATGAAGCGTCACGCCCCAATGACGTCAGCATGGTTCTGCTGGGTGCCGCGCTGCTGTGGTTTGGCTGGTTTGGCTTTAACGCTGGCTCAGCTCTTGCGGCTAATGGCTTGGCTGCCCATGCTTTTGCCACGACATTCCTTGCCGCCTGCACTGGCTTCCTCGGCTGGATGTTTTACGACTGGTTTGTTAATGGTAAGCCATCGGCCGTTGGGAGTGCCATCGGTCTGGTGGCTGGTCTGGTCGTCATCACACCTGCGGCGGGCTTTGTTACTCTGCCCCACGCCATGTTAATGGGCCTGATTGGTGGTGTTGTATGTAACATCGCCTCGCGTTTGGTTAAGCGCGCTACCCGCCTTGACGATGCACTGGATGTGTTTGGCTGCCATGGTGTCGGCGGTATTCTGGGGGCCTTGCTTACCGGTCTGTTTGCCAACGCCAGCGTGAACTCGGCGGTAGCCAAGCAAGGCTACCTGATTGATGGGACCATTGATCTGCTGTCCGCCAACTTCCTCGGGACAGCCGTTGTCATTGCCTATGCCGTTGGCATGACGTTCCTGATTATCAAATTGGTGGGTCTATTCATCAAGCTGCGCGTCAGCGAGGATGAAGAACTCGCCGGTCTGGATGACTCACAGCACGGTGAATTCGCTCGCTATCGTGAGCAGGTCTCTCACTAATCTAATTAAAAATAAAAACCGCAGCAGATCGCTCTGCTGCGGTTTTTCATGTCTAAAAAACTACTCGACGTTAACGCCAAAATGACGGGCCATTTCCCCCAGCCCACCCGGAACACTCTGGGCGATCGCGCGGAATTTCCATTCACCGCCATAGCGATAGATCTCGCCAAATACCATGGCGGCATCCACCGAGGCATCCTCACTGAGGTCAAAGCGGGCAATCTCAGCCCCTGTCTTATCGTTGATGACGCGGATATACGCGCCGGTGACCATGCCAAAATTCTGCTGACGCTGCTCAGCTAGATGAATTGACACGCAAACGGCAATCCGCTCAACCACGGGTGGGACAGTAGTTAGATTCAGCTTCAGCGTCTCGGCATCCTCCGGGGCTCCGGTCTCATTCCCGGTCAGATTATCGCCCGTGTGTGTAAGAGAGCCACAAGGAGAGACAAGATTATTATAAAAAACAAAATCGGCATCACTCAACACCTTGCCATCGGCATCAAGCAAGAAGCCAGATGAATCAAGGTCAAAATCCTCGCCATCCGTCTCACGGACCTGCCAGCCGAGGCCGATACGGATCAGGCTTAAGCCCGGATCCTCGCGCGAGAGACTGACATTTTCACCTTTTAAAAGCGAAATGGGCATGATCTATCCTTCCTCATTGTTGGCCTAATCTTTTATACCGGCCTTCCATTGCAAGGCCCACTGATAGGCCTCATCCAGTTCGCGTGGATTCTTGAAGGTTTCGACCCGTTTGTGAATAGCCATTTTTCCATGCCTGTTTTCGAGCAAAGCAATGCTGCACACGCGCATATTATTAACATTCTGATCCAGCTTGATGCCAACTGGCAACTGGTCTGGAACCTTGATGGTTGCCCGGCCCAAGGCTTTGGCCCAGTTAGGAACACCTTCGAAAATCATGGCGTAGATCAGTATGCGGCGAACTTCATCCCAACGGTTACCGTTAATGCGAAGAATCTCAGTTGCCGCACCTTCGGCATTCCCCTCACGCGAGTCGCCCATCAGCTGTAGAAAGGGCGCCGCATTATAGGAACCCAAATTACCCCCCAAAGCCTGCACCACGCCACGGTAACCATCAGACAACTCGTAAAGCGCACACAGGTCCAGATCAAGCCGGGCATGGGGCACCGCCCCCGAGCCACCCCTAACTAAACCAGAAAGAAGGCCTTTCTTGGGGGCGGCAGGAGCTTCAGCAGGACTCACCTTAGGCACACTCCAAGTGAGGTGTACCTGTACATCGCCAAATCCCTGATGCGGCCGCTCAATCGTTACGTACGGCGGCGTTGTAGGTTGGGCAGTAGGCGCAGAGTTAGGTTTAACAATGCCGCCAACCGCTTGCGCTTCATCAGCCAGGGTTATGCCGTAGCTTTCAGCCAGTTTAGCCAGGCCAGCGGCGTAGCCTTGGCCTATAGCCTTGAATTTCCATTCCCCATTACGCCTATAGATTTCAGCCACGATAAAGGCTGAGTCGGTACTGCTTGGAGTAGTCAGGTCGCTGCGAACGACTTCTGTTTTCTCCACATCGACTGCACAAGAGACAGACGTCAGCTGACCGATTGAGGCCACGCCACCAATCACGGGATGGATCGCAAGACAGAAAGAAATACGCTCAAGTGCCGGATCAAGCTTGGACAGATCAATCTCAAAGAACTGGCGAATTCGCTCTGCCTCAATGTGTGACTTATGGAACGACAACGCCCTATCCGCCGCGATGGGGTGAGCCTCCGACAGCATATCAGAGTCGCTACGCACCCTCCCCGCGCCCGTGAGCAAAAAAGCGACCGGTTCCACAGCCGGGTGCGCGGGTGAATCACCACCCCACTCCAGCATCAGACGCAGCTTACCGCGACTGCTTGCCAGAGCCGATGTTAGGGCGAGATTACCGCCACGCGGAAGCACCGAAGTCATGACTCAACCTTGAAAACAAACAACTTTCTCAGATTGAGTCTGGCTACAGGGGTTTAACAACGCGTTAAAAACGGGCACTGCTCCAGCCCATTCCCCCGAAAAAGACCAGTTTGGCTAATGCGGCCGGGCCTCGTCGCCACCATTTTCCTTAAGGCGGGCAAGTTCGGCAAGTTCGTCTTTCTCGCTCCACTCGATCGGTACCAACGGTTTAGCGAGGGCATGCGCCAACACTTCATCGGCCGTAGTCACGGGAATGATGGTAAGCCCGGTTTTGACATTGTCCGGTATCTCGGCCAGATCTTTTTCGTTTTCCTTTGGAATAAGTGCGATTTTTATGCCTGCGCGCAGCGCCGCCAACAGCTTTTCTTTTAGACCGCCGATGGGCAACACACGGCCACGCAGACTGATCTCACCCGTCATGGCGACATCCTTGCGCACCGGGATGCCCGTCATAACCGAGACAATTGAAGTCACCATAGCGACACCCGCCGACGGGCCATCCTTGGGTGTGGCACCTTCTGGCACGTGTACATGGATATCACGACGCCCAAAGTAAGTCGGTTTGATGCCATAGGCTGGCGCACGCGACTTGACGAAGCTCTCAGCCGCCTGGATCGACTCCTTCATCACATCGCCCAGCTTACCGGTCGTTTGAACACGGCCTTTGCCCGGCAAGGCTACGGCTTCGATCTGGAGGATATCGCCGCCCACCTCAGTCCATGCCAAGCCGGTGGTGACACCCACTAGATCTGCATCCTCGATTTCGCCATAGCGGAACTTGCGCACCAGCAGGAATTTTTCCAGATTGTCGGGCGTAACGACCACACGCTCGGCCTGCTTACTGACGATCTCCTTGATCGCCTTGCGGGCCAAGGTCGCAATCTCGCGCTCAAGGTTACGTACCCCTGCCTCGCGCGTGTAATAGCGGATTACATCACGCAGCGCCGCCTCGGTAATCTCGAACTCTTCCGTCTTGAGGCCATTGGCTTCCATCTGCTTGGCGATCAGGTGGCGCTTGGCGATCTCGACCTTTTCATCCTCGGTATAGCCGGACAGACGGATGATCTCCATACGGTCCAACAGCGGCCCTGGCATATTGAGCGAGTTGGACGTGCAGATAAACAGCGTATCCGACAGATCGTAATCGACCTCCAGATAATGGTCGGCAAAGGTATTGTTCTGTTCCGGATCGAGTACTTCCAGCAGCGCACTCGACGGGTCGCCGCGCCAATCCTGCCCCAACTTGTCGATCTCATCGAGCAGGAACAACGGATTGCTGGTCTTGGCTTTCTTCATGCCCTGAATGACCTTACCGGGCATGGAGCCGATATAAGTACGGCGGTGACCGCGCACTTCCGCTTCATCACGCACACCGCCTAGCGACATGCGGACAAAGTTGCGCCCTGTCGCCTTGGCAATGCTCTTGCCGAGCGATGTCTTACCAACACCAGGTGGACCAACGAGGCACAAGATCGGGCCTTTCACCTTGTCGGTACGGGTCTGCACGGCGAGATATTCAAGAATACGCTCCTTGACCTTCTCAAGGCCATAATGATCTTCATCCAGAACCTTCTGCGCGTAGGCGATATCATGCTTGAGCTTGCTTTTCTTTTTCCATGGGATGCTAACCAGCCAGTCAATATAGTTGCGCACCACGGTGGCTTCAGCACTCATCGGGCTCATATGGCGCAGCTTCTTCAGCTCGCCCATGGCTTTTTCCTTGGCTTCCTTGCTCAGCTTGGTTTGCTTGATGCGCTCTTCCAGCTCGGCAGTTTCATCCTTGCCTTCTTCACCATCCCCCAACTCCTTCTGAATGGCTTTCATCTGCTCATTCAGATAGTATTCGCGCTGGGTCTTCTCCATCTGGCGCTTGACTCGGTTACGGATGCGTTTCTCAACCTGTAGCACACCGATCTCGCCTTCCATGTGGCCATATATTTTCTCAAGGCGCTCATCAACGCTCGACAGCTCCAGCAGGGTCTGCTTTTCCGGCAGCTTGAGTGCGAGATGACTGGCAACGGTATCGGCGAGCTTGCTGGGTGAATCAATCTGACTGATCGAGACCAGAACTTCCGGGGGAATTTTCTTATTGAGCTTTACATACTGCTCAAACTGCGAGGTGACCGCGCGTAGTAACGCCTCCTGCTCTTCGCCTTCCGACCCGGTGTCCGGCACCAACTCGGCATAAGCCTGATAGAATTCGGGCTTATCGGTATAGCGCAACACACGGGCGCGCTGCTGCCCTTCCACCAGTACCTTTACCGTGCCGTCCGGCAGCTTGAGCAGTTGCAGAACAGTGCCAAGAGTACCGATCGAATAGAGGTCAGCCGGACCGGGGTCATCCTGCCCGGCGTTCTTTTGCGTGACGAGCAGGATTTGCTTGTCCTCGCGCATCACGTCTTCCAGCGCCTTGACCGATTTTTCGCGGCCAACAAACAGCGGCACGATCATGTGGGGAAACACCACAATATCGCGCAACGGCAGCACCGGAAACACAACACCTTTGGGCAAATCAACCATTAAAGCACCTGCATGTTCAGGAAGAAAAGAATCACCAATGACTAGAGTGTAAGGTGGCGATGGTTAATGGTTTTGGCAAGAGCGGTATTGCAAAAGTAACTGCCTAATTTTGAGGCTTTTTAGCAAATAATTTGGTGCTCGCCGATTTTTCGTGACCTTGCCGTACGGACACGACTAGCATACGCTCTCCAACTAGATTTTTAGAGATACTTTATGGCCGATATGAACCTTGACAGTTTTGCCACCCGCGAACCAACGCCAACCTTTGGCCGTATCTGCGAAGGCGCACATCAGGCGCTCGATGGCTGGCTGAATGAGCAGCGCCAGCCCTCGCCGCCGCAACTCTCCATGCTCTGGCTCCTTCACGGCGAAATGAGCCAATGGCAGGATCGGCAACCGAATGGCTGGAACCCGGTACCTCATTCGTCCATGACGGCCGCGTTGCGCCTTTTTATCTGCCAGTGCGAAGGTCGCGCCACAAACACGCCAGCTTGCCCGAAAGCACTTCAAGCAACGCGCGACTATTTGCGTATCCTGAGGCCGGCAGCTTAATTCCCGTTCAGAACGTCCTTCACCTTCTCGGCCAGCTGCTTAAGGCTGAACGGCTTGGGCAGGAAGTGAACCTCCTCGCCGCTTTCAAAGCTCTCGCGCAACTTGTCTTCTGAATAACCAGAAATGAAGATGGCTTTTACACCGGGGCGCTCTTTCTTGATCGCGCGCATAGCGGTCGGGCCATCAATGCCTGGCATCATGACATCCGAGATAATCAGATCGATCTTGCCGGTATGACCTTTAATAACCTCTAGCGCGTGATCGCCTGAGCGTGCCTCGACCACCGTGTAGCCTTTATTCTTCAAGGCCCGCGCGGCAAACATACGCACAGCATCTTCATCCTCAATCAGCATGATGACGCCTGCCCCGGTAAGATCGGGTGCCACCTTCTCGGCCTGTTCCTGCTTCTGGACTTCCGCCTGCTCGGCGGCGCTCCGTACATAGCGCGGCAGATAGATACTGAAGGTGGTGCCGCGGCCCATCTCGGTATCGACGAAGACATAACCACCCGTCTGTTTAACAATACCGTAACAGGTGGACAAGCCAAGGCCCGTGCCCTTGCCCACTTCTTTGGTGGAGAAGAAGGGATCAAAGATGCGGCCAATGATATCTGGTGGAATGCCGGTACCGGTATCATTGATCTCGATCACCACCCATTCACCCGGCGGTACTTCCTCATGCTCGCGGCGCAGCGGCGCGCGCAAGGCTAGGTTGCTGGTAGTCACGGTGAGTTTGCCGCCCGTAGGCATGGCATCCCGCGCATTGACGGCCATATTGATGATAACCTGCTCAATCTGGCCCTGATCGGCTTTGACCATGCCCAGCTCGCGCCCATGCACCAAATTCAGCTGGATATTCTCACCAATCAGGCGTCGGATAAGGTGAGACAAGTCCACCAGAACATCCGACAAATTGAGTACTTTCGGCTGTAAAGTTTGCTGACGCGAGAAGGCTAGCAGCTGACGCACAAGACCCGCAGCGCGATTGGCGTTCTGCTTGATCTGCATGATATCGGCAAAGCTGGGATCGCCGGGACGATGGCGCAACAGGAGCAGATCACAAAAGCCGATCATCGCCGTCAGAAGATTGTTAAAGTCATGCGCCACACCACCGGCCAGCTGACCAATCGCCTGCATCTTTTGCGACTGAGCGAAGCGCGCCTCCAGATTCTTCTGCTCGCTCATGTCGATAAAGTGCAGGATAAGTCGGGCACCCGTCACATCATCCGAGCCAATACGGCGAGCATAAATCTGTGCCATCAGTTCGCGACCACCGCTGGCTTTCAATTTGACTTCGAGCGGTGGTAATAGTTCATCACTTAGCAGAACGCGAGCAAGATGCGCGAGCAGATCCACCGGGCCAGACTCAACAAAATTAGACAGCGGCTGTGCAAGGATCTGGGGTGCGTCCGAGCCGATCATGCGCAAAAAGGCCGGATTGCACTCGGCCAGCATGCCGCCATCGGCCACCAGCGCCACACCAATCGGGCTTTCTTCGAAAAAGCGGCGGAAGCGCATCTGACTGTCTTGCAGTGCCTGTTGCCATTTCCGCTCGGCTGTCAGATCGTGAACAACGGCTCGCGTACGCAAAGCACCGTCGGGCGTGCGATCAATTGCCTGCGCCACCAGCGCCTGCAGCTGCCGCCCGTTCGGCCCCTTGAGAGTGAACTCTCCCTGCTGAAAATCGCCACCTTCAACGCTTATATCGTAAAGTGCGGCTCCATCCGATGGGCGGGTCAGAATGTCGTGCAGATGAGTCGATGCCGTCAGCTCGCGCGCGGTGGTGCCAAGCCAGCGCGCCAGGGTCGAGTTCGCGAATACCAGCTTGCCATTGGCATCTGCCGAAAAGAAACCCACTGGGGCATGATCCATGAAGTCGGCCCAGCGGGCCTGCTCACGCGCGATAGCTTCCTGAACCTGCACCCGCGGCGAAATATCTTCCAATCGCCAAGTCACATACCCTTTGATAGCCTTGGCTGGCCAGGCGCTAACCAGAAAGCAGCGCGTTACCTCATCGGCATCCTTGAGCAGTAGCTCACAGGTGCCGAACTGTCCGGCATGCGCCTCGGACCTGACCTTGGCGAAGTCACTCGCCCTTTTGGTATCAGCGGCGAAATAGCTCTCCAAAACCGTTTCCGGGCGGGAATGATCGATCCCCATCATCGGGTATGGTTCGAGCAGACGCCAGAAGGCGGCATTACTATAAACCGCCCGGCCATCGGCTGCACAAATGGCCATGCCGGCACTCTGATTATCCGCGGTCTCGGCAAAAATCTCGCGTTCATGCTCTATCTGACCCTGCATCTTGTCGAGCAGGACTAAAATAACCGCCGCACAAATAGCCAGACTGCCCAGCAGCGCCTGCATCAGAGAATCATTGAGCACCAGATTATAACGTGGACCAAACAGCTCCAGCCCCAGACCCAGCGCAGCAATCAGAATGATGATCCAGCCAGCCCAGCGCAGTGGGTGCCCCTCACTCACCGTAACCGAAGGAGCCGAAGCGGCTATAGGGTCGCTTACCACTGCTTGAGGGGTAGATGATTGATCGTCCGGTAAACTCACCTGAAAACTCCGCACTAAAAATAGAATCAGCCTTGTGGGCGTGATTGTTGGTTAGCAAAGTTAATAAAACTTTACGCTCTGGAATGCCAGAAAAATGCGATTCGCTTGAGTGAATCCCTTAACGTGATTCATCATCCTTAATGCGGGGAACCGCCAGCGAAGTTTCGGCAGCGGCATGCAGCCAGCGGACACCAATGACCGCAAGGAAGTAGGTGGGAACATAGGCATCGACATGAATAGCCAGCCGCTTTGCGTATTCCGTCGTGCCAACACGGTCGATCCCAACTGTAAAGGCCCCGAGCCGGACATCCCGCGGCTTTGTCCACCAGTTTTCGGCAAAATAATCCTGAATGACTTTTTTCAAGCCATCATCACCCAGATGAAACGATTTCCCACCAGCAAACGCGGCCGCATCGACCGCCGCTTGCAATTCCCGCTGCATGGCCTGGGCCCGTGTCCAGTCAACGGCATAACCAAGTAATCCCAACAGGGGGACCAGCAAAAGTCCAAACAGGATGAGAATGGCACCGGACTGATTGGGATACAACGTCTTCATGGCTTTTTCCCGCTACGTCCTTTCAGCTTGAAAACGTAGCTGATGATTTCAGCCACAGCCTTGAAGTGCTCCTGGGGGATTTGCTGGTCGAGATCGGCAGTAGCGTAGAGTGCGCGGGCCAGCGGCGGATTTTCGACAATTGGGATATTATGCTCGCGGGCGATCTCTTTGATTTTCTGCGCGAGCAGATCAACCCCCATCGCTATGACAATCGGCGCACTGTGCTGGGGCGGCTTATACTCGAGCGCAACGGCATAGTGATCCGGGTTGGTAATGATAACATCCGCCTTAGGTACATCCGCCATCATGCGGCGACGGGCGCGCTCGGCACGGATCTGGCGTATCCGCTGTTTAATCTGCGGGTCGCCTTCGGCCTGTTTGAATTCTTCTTTCAGCTCATGGCGGCTCATCCGCATCCGCATCATGAACAATTGACGCTGCAAGAGATAATCCATAACCGCGATCACAAACATGATCGCCAGCACACCGCCGAGTAACCGCAGACTGATGATTTTCAACTCGCCCAGCATCGTTACAATCGGTAGGTCAATGGTATGTTCCAGTGTTGGTAAAACAGGCCAGATCAGTGCCAGCAGCACAACGGCGACAATAGTTAATTTGAGTATGCCTTTAAGAAACTCAAGCAGGTTCTTCAGGGAAAAGAGACGGGAAAACCCCTGAATCAGGGACACCCGGTCCAGCTTGGGTACGATATTTTCAGGAGCCCACAAAAAGCCGGACTGTACCAACGCCCCGGCGATAGCCGCCACAAGAAACGCCAGAAATGGCAGGAGCAGAGCCAGCAGAACCAAGCGAAGCAGATCGCTAAACAGGGCACCAACCCCAGCAACATCCCCAACGGCAAAATCATGTGGGCGAATGATAAGATCGCGCAATCCGGCCCCAAGTTGAAGAGCGGCGGGACCTGCAAACAGAAGCAGAAAGACAGTCGCCGCAAGAATCATGAACCAATGATTGACCTCGCGCGAAAGGATGATTTCGCCCTTCTCGCGGGCGTCATCCAGCTTTTTCTGGGTTGGTTCTTCCGTTTTACTGGATTGGTCTTCGGATTCTTCAGCCATGGTTCACCGGATATCCAGAAAGCCCTGCAGCGTCTCCTGCGCATAGCGAAGCCAGAGCAGCATCAGGGTGGACAGGGTTAGGCCCAGCACCAGCAGACCAAGATAGATTTGGGCCGGAATAGCGATAAAGAAGATCTGCAGCTGTGGCATCAAACGGCTCATCAGACCCAGCCCCAGATAAAACACCAGCCCGAGAATGATCAAAGGCGCAGCAAGCTGTGTCGCTACGACAAAACTCTGTGAGAGTAACTGCGCATAGGCAGACGCGAAATCGCCAAACTGGGGGGCGATGCCGGGGCGAAAGACCGTATAGCTGTCGGCTACGGCCAGCAACAGCAAATGATGCAGATCAGTTGCAAACAGCAACACCAGCGCGGTAATGCCCAGCAGGGCGCTGGTGAGCGAGCTTTGCGCCGCCATCGCCGGATTAAACACCGATGCGTTTGAAAGAGAGATTTGCATGGCAATTATCATACCCGCCACTTCAACGGTAGCCACAATCAATCGGGCGAGTAGGCCAATAAAGGCACCATAGAACACTTCGCCCCCTACCAGTAGCGCAAGGGAGAATGGCTGGGTCGGCATCGCGGGAAGCTGGGGGAGAAGACCTGGCACCAGCAGAGCGCTGACCAAAAGGGCCAGCAGAAGGCGAACCCGGGCCGCAACAAAGGCCTCGCCAATACCGGGCAGCGACATGAACGCGGTCCCGACCCGCGCGAACACCAAAATCCACGCGAACAGGCCAGTTGTAAGAAGGGTTTGCAGCTCCGAGGGCATCGGCTACCATCCTAAACGAGTTTGAAACTGCTGCCACCCCCCATCCGGCCGGAGCTGTCGTGTCACCCACCTTTTTATCTTCCCTGCGTGCCGAGCTTTATGCGGAGCGTTGGGTTTTTTACGGTTTTCTGGGCTACTTCGGCCTCGCAGGCCTGATTGCCCTCCATCAGAAACACCGCTTTAACCCGCTTGAGTTTGCGATCGGCTATGGCCCCGCCATCGCCCTGCTGCTGATACTCTGGCTGGCGCTAGTCAGTCTGCTGCAGGTCCTGCGCCATCATAAGGACAGCCCGCTCGCGGCACTACCCGCTGTCTTTCGTGCCAAACTGACACCGCAACTCGCACTGGGAGTTCTGCTCATTCCGTTTCTGCTCATTTTCATTCAATGCTTTCTTACCGTCAAAATTCTGCTGCCGAAGTATTTTGAATTCGCGTGGGACGCACCGCTGGCTCAACTGGACCGAACCCTGCACGGCGGCGTTGATCCATGGTTCTGGCTACAGCCTTTTCTGGGACACCCCATTATCACCCGGTCGCTAGAGCTGGTCTATTCAGCCCTATGGCTGCTAGCTATCCTCTTCTTCCCTGTTCTGGTAACATTCTCCATTACGTCACGGGCGCTGCGTCATCGTTATTTTTATACCTACCTCCTGAGCTGGGCCCTGCTGGGAAACCTGATGGCTGGGCTGTTTCTGTCCGGGGGACCGGTCTACTACGATATTTTCGTAGGCGATTCTGCCCGCTTTGCCCCTATTATCGAGTATTTGCGGGCTCTGGACAGCCACGCCCTCTCCGCGCTCGGTTTTCGCGACATCCTGCTCGAAATCTATCGCACTGGTAAAATGAGCCAGTTCGGCGGCATCTCGGCACTTCCGAGCATGCATATCAGCATGGCCACGCTGTTCGCCTGTGTGGCCTATTCCCTCAACCGCTGGTTCTTTGCCGGGGCCGTGCTGTTTCTGGTGACCATGCTGCTGGCGAGCATCCACCTAGGCTGGCACTACGCAATCGATGGCTATGTCGCCATCGTGCTGACCCTGCTGCTCTGGTGGATTATAGGGCGGTGTACCGCCCGGTTGGCTTAACGCCCTACTGTGCTGCTGTAGCGGGCGGCACGTTGGCTGCGCCAATAATGAGGGGCTGCAGGCGGTTGCCGAAATCCGTCAGCTGATGTGTCATGAACGGCAGCAAAAACATAAGCGCTACAAACATGATAAGAATCTTTGGCACAAACGAAATGGTCGCTTCCTGAATTTGTGTTAGCGCCTGAATGAAGGAGATAATCAGACCGACCAGCATAGCAATTACCAAGAGCGGCGCACTGACAATCAGCAGCACCGTAATAGCGTCACGCGTGATGGAAATGATATCGGCCTCAGTCATAGGCCCAGTGTACACGGCTTTGCGGCCTGCGTTAACCCCCTGCACAGACGGGAAAACACGGCTAGATTACGCTATGGACTTACTACCCATGTTCGCCATAACACTGCACTACCTGACCGAGATCAGCTTTTATCTGGCCTGTGGTGCCTGGCTAATCTATGCCTATTTTGTCCTGTTTCATGGTGGCGTTCCGAATATCCGGACAGCGCCAGCAATCCGTGAGGAAATCATCCGCCTGCTACGCGACGATTATGCGGCGCGCACCCTCCCGCGTTATACGATCTATGATCTCGGCTCAGGTAACGGGCACCTCACTCGTCAGATTGCCAAAGCCCTGCCGCAGGCCAATGTCGTAGGTGTCGAATTGAATGCACTATCAGTTCTTTGGTCCAACTGGATGAAGAAGCGGCAAGGCCTCGATAACCTTACCTATGTCCGCAGCGACTTCTTCAAGATTGACTGGTCACAGGGTAATGCCTTCGTTATCTTCATGCTCCCGTCGCTTCTGACAAGGATTGCCGAAAAACTGGAGTACGAAGCTGCTCCACACTCACTTATAATCTGTAATAAATTTCGCCTCGGTAGAGGCTGGATCCCACAGGAAGAGCGCAAGATAAAAACCCGCTACCTGCACCAAGGAAAGATTTTTATTTACCGGAAGGCTTAAATCGCCATCCGGAGCACATCTTGGTACGCCTGAATGATCCTATCACGGATCGTCACCACGGCACTAAGGGCAACGTCGGCATTCTGTACGGCGAGGATAACGTCATTGATATCAGCCTTGCCCTGAGCAGCTTTGATGCTCATATCTTCTGCTTTAGCCTGCGTTCCTTCAAAACTATCAATCGCCTTTTCAACCAGATCGGAAAAGCTAACGTCATCCGTCTTGGCTTCAAGGCTCGGAAGCGTCGGCAGCTTTTGGGTCGCCCCATAGGCGGATGCAGCGATCTGGTTAAGATTGGCCATGGTTAAGCTTCTCCTTATCCGCGCAGAATGTCAATTGAGCGCATCAGCATCATGCGTGACACTTCAATAACATTCAGGTTGGCTTCATAGCTGCGCTGGGCTTCGCGCATGTCCATGGTTTCGATTAATGAGTTGACGTTGGGATACATCACATAGCCATCCGCATCGGCACTGGCATGGCCGGGCATATAGCGGCGTACGAACTGGCTGGGATCACGCCCCACTTTGCTCACTTCGACCAGATTGGCACCACTGGCTTTGTCCAGCTCGCTGGCAAAGCTCACCACCTGTCGGCGATAGGGCAGCCCACCCGTCTTGTCGGCGGTTGACTCGGCATTGGCGATATTTTCAGCAATCACCCGCATACGCAGACTTTGCGCCTTCATGCCGGACGCTGAAACGGTGAGCGAGGTTAAGAGATCACTGCTCATGACACTCCTCCTTAAGCCGATGTGCCGCGACCAAGCGCGGTTTTAATCATGCTGATCTGTTTGCGATACAGATTGGTCATGAACTGGTAATCCATGCCGTTTTCACCCATTTTGGTCAGCTGATCTTCAAGCGACACCTGATTGCCGTTCGGCGAGGTCTCGATGGCATAGCGGTCGCGCTGAGCCGAAGGTGTGGCAGTATTGCCATTACTGCCCACCATATGGACGGGACTGGTGACCTGCATAGGCAACCCGCCACGACCGTCAACGAGGCTGGCAAAGGCCTGAAGATCGCGCGGGCGATAGCCCGGAGTATCCGCATTGGCTATATTTTCGGCTAAAACTGACTGCCGGGCTGACAGCCAGCCCATTTTTTGTTCCAGTTGCCGGAACACGGTCATACCGGTCAGGTCCATGATTCCCACCCTTTCACCCCGAAACCCGCAGAACTTTGTCTTTGTCAGGTTGGCCGGGGCCTGATAATTATTACCTAGGGGATCGCTCCCCGCACTGACCTATGCAGAAAGCAGGCCAAATCCGTTGCTGTACCTGACGCGCAAACCCGGCGAAACTATCGTGATCGACGAAGATGTTGAAATCACAGTTATTTCCGTCTCTGGAAAGACGGTCAAACTCGGTTTTGTCTTCCCCCCGGAGGTGACCATCCTGCGTAAGGAAGTGTTTGAGCGCATTCAGGCCGAAAACCGCGCTGCGGCAGAAAATGCCCCCCCGGATCTCTCCATCCTTACTTTACCCAGCCAACCCGCCCCGCTCCCCCCTGCGCCTGCCAAGGGGGAAGATGAGGAGGGCGCATGAGCGAAATCGACGAGACAGATGCTCCAACACCGCAGGGAGGGGGCGATCAATACGCCAAAACATTGGCTCTGCTCCGGCGGCTGCTGGTGGGCAATGGCTACAAGCTGGAACAGATACAGATCCAACAGATTGAGAATTCTGACTACAAAATCCCCGGCAAGCTACAACTCGAGCTAGAAATAAAACAGGAGATGCGCAGGCTGGCTGGCCCCGCCCGCGGCGGCGAAATGCGCGTCTTTCGTGACCGTACCGAAGAACAATCCTACCTCAATAGCCTACGCGATCAGATTGCCGAGCAGGGCTGGGTTGAAGAGGTCCGCGCTCTGGCCAGTAGTGCGCCGCATGGCGGCTGGGGACTGGAGGAAGGTCGCTGGAGTTTACCCAAACTCAGCCAGCGCGTTGCCCTGCAGTTAATCTGCGATCTGTGTCTGGGCACCGGGAATGAAAAATGCCTCAACTGCCATGGTCAGCGGGATATTCAGTGCCCGACCTGCTCAGGTAGCGGCACCCTCACCTGCCAAGGCTGTGCCGGAAGCGGAATAGATCCTGCCGACCGCAGTCGCCCCTGTCTGCGCTGTCAAGGCCGACGCGTCCTGCCCTGCCATAGCTGTAACGGGCAGCAGCGTGTGCCCTGCCACGTCTGCCGCGGCATGGGACTGACCCAGTGCCGGGAGTGTCAGGGGCTGAAATTCCAGACTGAAGAAACGACGGTGCTGGTCAACGCGATCGGACGCTTTGCCGCAGGCGATCCCGGCAAGGCACCAGTCGCAGTCGGCAATCTTGTCGATGATGTAGGGGCCCAAGGCCTGACAGAAGGTCACGCGCTCATCACACCTGACACCCGTGCCAACGCCAGCGGCGAGGCCGCACTGTTCTATCAGGCTATTGTCCCATATGGGCGCTTTCGGATGGAGTTGAATGGCAAGATCGAAGATATTGAGGCGGTGGGGATGCGCCCGGTGCTGATGGGCTTTCCCAAGCTGATCGATGATCAGATCAATCCCGTCCTCGAGCAGATCAACAGTCTGAGCCTTCCCAGCCTGTCCCGCAAATTCCGTATCATCCGTGAGCTGACCGAGGCGCTAGCCCGTGGCGTGAAACCCGCCCGCTTCTTTACCCAGCGCTATCCCTACGGCTTGTCGCGTGAGTGTGCCTTTGCCTTAGTCGATCGCATTCGGCTGGTTTTCAAGAATATCTCCTTTATCCCCCGTCTGTTGACCGGTCTGGTGGGGATGGGGGCTGGTGCAGGTGCCTATTATATGTGGATTAGCCAGCCCCGCCCTGCGTCCTTACCCCCACAGATACCTGTCATGGGCTGGGATCTCGCCTTGGCTGCTCTGCTGCTCCTCTGTCTCTGGCTCGCAATTGGCATCGCCGGCAAACAGGCTCTGCAACGGCTTATTCCCGCCCCGGTGAGCCTGCGGGCTGGCGGAGGAACTCTGGCTACGGGCTTTGCGGCAGCCTTGCTCGCCGTACTAATAGCCCTGTTGCTCTGGCCTGTGACCCGACCAGAGTGGGTGAGCCAACTGCTGAGATGAACGATACACCCGAGACTCCGAAACGCCAGGTTGCAGCCGCCATCAGCGGAGAGGGTAAGCTGCCCCAAATTTTGGCCAGCGGCTATGGCGAGGTCGCTGCCGAAATACTTAAGCTAGCGTTTGAACAAGGGATCAAGGTACGAGAAGACGCTGATCTGGCTGAAATTCTTGCCGCCCTTGATTTAGGTGAGCAGGTCCCGCTGGAGGCACTTGCTGCGGTGAGTGAAATACTGAGTCGTGTCTATCAGGCTAATAGTAAGACCTATGCGCCGGAGGATTTCACATGAAAGATGAAATTGACGCAAAACTGGCCGCGGTGCGTACCGAGGCCGAGCAATTACGCAGCCGCCTGAGTGAGGGCACGGTCAGTGAAGGCACACAGCTCGATAAGTTGATCTCTGAGCTTATGTCCAGCCTGCACGCGGCCCCCAAGGAGCTGGGAAAAAGCTATCTGCCTGCGCTAACCGAGTTAGCATCCACGCTGGATGAGCTGACCGCCGATTTCAAGCGCCAGCAAGGTGCCGCCGAGGAAGCCATGCAGCTTATCAATACCCGGCTGAAGGCTGCTACGGCCTACGCCAAGACCAGCGCTAGCAGCAAAGGCTAATCCACCCTTGCGGAGCGGGCGAACACCCATTAACCATTAGGCTATGGAAAGTGCCGATCTTCTGCGCGCGCTGGCGGCGCTGCTCTTCACCTTATGCCTGATCGGGCTGGTGGCCTGGGCCGTGCGCAAAGTCTCCCCCGGTCTACCGGGGATGATCGGTACCCCGGCTAATCCCCGCCTTACGCTGGTGGAGCGCAAGATCATCGATCATCGCCACCAATTGGTATTACTGCGCCGGGATCAGACCGAGCATCTGGTGCTTTTGTCCGCACAGGCCGGGCCGGTGGTAGTGGAAAGCGGCATCCAAGGCGCCGGGGGAGATAAGCCATGACCTTTGTGAAAAACCTGCGCGCCCACCTGCCGACGCTGGGTAAGCTCTTGGGGCTTGCCCTGCTCTGTCTCGTAGCCCTGCCCGCCCTCGCGCAGCAGCTCTCCCTCGACATGGGCGATGGGGCCAGCAGTTCGGCCCGTATTGTGCAGCTGGTAGCACTTATCACCCTGCTCTCGCTGGCGCCGGGCATTCTGGTGATGGTGACCAGCTTTACCCGTATTGTTGTGGTGTTATCTTTCCTGCGCTCGGCCCTTGGCGTGCAGCAGACTCCACCCAATCAGGTCCTGATCTCGCTGGCGCTGTTCCTGACCTTTTTCATCATGGCCCCAACGCTGCAACAGGCGTGGACGGATGGCGTACAGCCCTACATGAACAACGATCTTGAGGCAAAAGACGCGTTTGATAAAAGCGTCGCTCCATTCCGGACCTTTATGCTGCAGCATACCCGTGAGAAAGACCTGCAGCTTTTTCTCGACATGGGCAAGTACAAGACCGAAAATATGAAAGCCGAAGAAACCCCGCTGGTAGCGCTAATCCCCTCCTTCATGATCTCGGAATTACGCCGCGCTTTTGAAATCGGCTTTCTGCTCTTCCTGCCGTTTCTGGTGATCGATATGGTGGTGGCGTCCATCCTGATGGCCATGGGTATGATGATGCTGCCGCCAGTGGTGATCTCCCTGCCCTTCAAAATCGTGTTTTTTGTCCTGATCGATGGCTGGCACATGCTGGCTGGTTCGCTAGTCGCCAGTTATGGTGTCTCTGGCGGGCCGTAAATTAACTTCTTCGTGCTTGTCAGGCGTTTTTTCTGGTTCTACCATGGCCTCGAAAGTGATGGTTTTCATGGCAAGACCCAAGGCGCAATTTTACGCACTCACACTAGCCCAGCGCCAAGCCGCAGCGCATGAAGCACTTACGGCCGCCGCGCAGTATGCCTTGGCAAGGCCGGGACGTTTCGTGCGGCTTGGGCGTGACTACTGGATGGCGCTGGAAGGCGAGTTAGCCGCAAGAGCACTGCCAAAGCTCGATGCCCTCCGTACCCAAGAAGGTTGCCGCGACCCCAAAACGGGCAAGATGGTCTTGCGCTGACATAAGGCGTTAAACACCGGGAGGAACGCTCGCCCCCGGCTTGCTCGTCTAGCAAAATCAGTACCCGGCTGGGCGAGTGCCATCATCGGCGGTAAAGGCGGCGAAAGCAGCAGTACGCACCGCTTCGCGCTTGGTGTCAAACTCCTCAAAAGCTTCATCCCATGTCCCGGCGGTGGCAGCTTTACTGTACTCGGTCGAGCGGTTTTCGAAGAAGTTGGCGTGTTCGACACCGTTGAGGATTTCATCCATCCACGGCAGCGGGTTTTTGGGGATGTTGTACTTCGGCTCAAGGCCTAGCTGCTGCAAACGGCGATCACCAATCCAGCGGATATAATCCTTCACCTGCTGTGCGTTCAGCCCATCGATCTCGCCCAGCTCAAAGGCGAGATCAATAAAGGCGTCCTCGTGCTGCACGATGGTATCGCACGCCGCATACAACTCCTGTTTGAACTGTTCGGTCCAGACTTCGGGGTTCTCGGCGACGAAGCTCTTGAACAGGCGGATGATGGAGAGCGTGTGCAAGGTCTCATCACGCACCGACCAGGTAACGATCTGGCCCATGCCCTTCATCTTGCCAAAGCGCGGGAAGTTCATGAGGATGGCAAAACTGGCGAACAGCTGCAGCCCCTCCGTGAACGCCCCGAACACCGCGAGTGTACGCGCCACTTCAGTGGGGTTGTCCACATTGAAGTTCTGCATATAGTCGTACTTGTCCTTCATCTCCTTGTATTTGAGGAAGGCCGAGTATTCGC
Organism: Micavibrio sp. UBA2400; assembly: GCA_002343265.1. Lineage (GTDB taxonomy): Bacteria > Pseudomonadota > Alphaproteobacteria > UBA2400 > UBA2400 > UBA2400. The sequence continues at coordinate 53,893 of DDSC01000031.1, read as the reverse complement.
TCTCCGGCATACCGATGGTGTCGAGCAGATGCGAGTAGGCCGCGATATGGATGGTCTCCATCGCCGAGAAGGCGGTAAGCATCATCTGCACTTCGGTTGGCTGGAAGACGCGGCTGTAATGCTTGTTATAGCAGTTGCCCACTTCCACATCCGCCTGCGTGAAGAAACGAAAAATCTGGGTGAGCAAATGTTTTTCCGATGCAGTCAGGCGGTTGCGCCAGTCCTTCACATCATCAGCCATCGGCACTTCTTCCGGCAGCCAGTGCAGACGCTGCTGCGTGAGCCACGCGTCATACGCCCACGGGTAACGGAAGGGCTTGTAAACAGGGTTCGGGGTCATCAATTGACAGGGCATTTCTCTACTCCTATGATTTTCTAAACTGGTATCACGCTCGTACTCTATCACCATTACGTTGTTCGGACATTGAATGGTTCGAATAAGTCTCCCAATCAGGGTAATAGCTTTCGGTTGCTTGGTTTCCCCATACGTCCCACCCCTTGCGAACACCTCTAGCAAAAAGCTCCAAGTATGGACCAGGACTACATGATTGTATTATATCAAAAATCTCGTCTGGCTTCCTAGAATGCTCTCTCTTTTGCGTTGCTAAAAAATTCACCTGACTTCTGCCGGGGGAGAGCGTTCGAGCGCCAGTTCCGCGTACTCCGAACAGAAGAAGTTCAGTGACGTTTCGAAAATAAAAGCCAACGCCACGTCCATCTGGCCCTCCATCTTTTCTAATTTTATGCCAGACTATATTGCTTTTATAATTAAACCCCCACGACTGCATAACCTTAAGTCCTTCGGGAAGCAATGCATTAGGAACCCAAAGATATAAATGAGCAGTATCTGCTAATAAACTGGGCACAGGTAGATCGCAGATGTCAGACAAATGCATAGTCGGATATCTAGAAAGCCGCTTATGCTCTGGGGCAATCTTTCCTGTCCTATTTTGGAATTGCCACGGCGGATCGGCTAGAATAGTTTTGAATTTCTTACGTCCAAATGACTGAGCAAGATCTTCCGCAGCAGAAAGATGGGGAATCATTCAAAGCACTCCTTCTAGTCTTCTATGTATAGCTTTTTTGTAATTCCAAAGACTAGCAGAGGACATCCGCCCCCACCACCCCCACTAATTCTTGGAAGTAGTTTTTTCATATGAGTCGTAGAGGCTCCATAACTTTGACCACGCCCTAAATCATCAAAAATACTCTGCAATTCATCAGATCTAGTGATTATCACACCGACACTCACAGCCCTAAGATCAAAAAGAAGTCGAAAATTATTGAGGTCACGATCGTAAAAAGGATCTTTATTATTCCACTCAATTTCTAGAGCCACGCCATTCCTAAAGCAATCAACCGAGTGGGTGGGCGATTTCATTGCAGTTTTATCAATAACAATTTCGGTCTCGAAATGACGTTCGCTCCATCCAAGTCTATATAGCGAAGAATCAATAGCTTCAGAAACTTTAGATTTCCGCCCACCACCAACTGTTATCCAACTGCGTAAAAGTCTAAAATCTTCTAGAACAAAACAGATATCATTCCATTCTTTGGGGAAATCCTGCTTAAGAATGGCACAGGCGTGTTTCCATTCATGTACTTCGTAGGATTCTAATATGAATTTCGGTAAAAGGTCGATAGCCATTAAATTATTCCCATTCAACTTCTAAGAGCTGTTGCTGCCAGCACCACCATGCCGGTCTCGGTTTCGATCACGGCTTCTTCCACGCCATCGACCACCGCGCGGGTGAGAATGTGCGCGGCGCCGGGCAGGTCGGCAAGCTCGGCGTCGATGTTATCCACATGAAAATAGAGTGCTCCGCTGCGGGCCAGCTTCCCGGCGATAAAGGGGCCATAGTTTTTGTCGGCCAGTTTACGGCTGGTGAGGATCACGGCGGTATCGTTGGCGGCTTTATACCCCACGCAATCGGGCGCATCGGCCAGCACACGGGTGGCTCCAAACGCCTCATAGAACATGCCCTCATCGACCAGATCATCGACCACGCGCAGTGGTGTCATACGTTTGATGTGTGACATAGTCCCTCCTTGGTGATAACCGCCTCGTCTGCCCAGATAGCTGACTGGGAAGGGTGTTAGCCTACTGACAGGCCAAACACTCTTCGCCGTTATTGGGATTATCTTTCGGCGTATTGGCGTTGGCAGCAGCCTGTGTCTTGGCAGCGCCTTCCGCACTCTCGGCCCGTTGCAGCGACATGGAGCGACAGTAGTAGAGCGACTTAACGCCCTTCTTCCACGCCAGATAATGAATCTGGTGCAGGTCGCGCTTGTGAATGTTCGCCGGCAGGAAGATGTTGAGCGACTGGCTCTGGCAGATGAACGGGGTACGGTCCGCCGCATGTTCGATCACCCAGCGCTGATCCAGCTCGATCGCGGTCTTGAATACGTCCTTCTCATCCTGCGAGAGAAAATCGAGGTGCTGCACCGAGCCACCATTGACGGCGATGCTCGACCATACCTCTTCCGTGTTCTGGCCATGCTCGGTGAGCACGTCGGCCAGATAAGGGTTGCGAACCGGATAGCTGCCGGTCAGTGTCTTGTGCGTGTACACATTGGCCGCCACCGGCTCGATGCCGGGGCTGGCCCCACCGCAAATGATGGAGATGGAGGCTGTGGGCGCAATGGCGATCTTGTTGGAGAAGCGCTCATGGATGCCATACTCAGCCGCATCCGGACAGGCGCCACGCTCATCAGCCAGTACAACCGATGCCTTATCGGCCTCCTGTTTGATGTGCTTGAACATGCGCTTGTTCCAGACCTTGGCCATGACGCTTTCAAACGGAATACGCTGACCTTGCAGGAAGCTATGGAATCCCATCACGCCAAGGCCAACCGAGCGCTCGCGCATGGCGGCATACCGGGCGCGGCTCATGCTGTCCGGCGCGCTGGCGATGAAATCAGAGAGGACGTTATCAAGGAAGCGCAGGCAATCCTCAATAAAGGTCGGATGATTTTCCCACTCCAGATAGGTCTCAAGATTGAGCGAGGACAAGCAACACACCGCTGTACGGTTCTTGCCGTCCTTATCACGGCCTGTGGGCAGAGTGATCTCGGAGCACAGGTTGCTCATCTTCACATTCAGGCCGGCCAGCTTGTGATGCTCGGGAATGGCGCGATTCACATGATCGATGAACAGCAGGTACGGCTCACCCGTTTCAACACGGGCGGTGAGCATGCGTATCCACAGATGACGCGCCGAGACACGGCTCATCACGCGGCCATCCTTGGGCGACTTGAGCGCCCATTCTTCATCATTCTCCACCGCCTTCATGAAGTCGTCGGTGATAACAACACCATGATGCAGGTTCAGTGCACGACGGTTGGGATCGCCACCGGTAGGGCGGCGAATTTCGATAAATTCTTCAATCTCGGGGTGCGAGACTTGCAGATAGACAGCCGCCGAGCCACGGCGCAGTGAGCCTTGCGAGATGGCAAGGGTCTGGGAGTCCATTACCTTGATGAAGGGCATCACGCCGGAGGTCTTGCCAACCTTGCCAATCCGTTCGCCAATTGCACGCAGGTTGCCCCAGTAAGAGCCGATCCCCCCACCGCGTGCAGCCAGCCAGACATTCTCGGTCCAGAGATCGACGATGCCATCTAGACTGTCGCCTGCCTCATTCAGGAAGCAGGAAATAGGCAGACCGCGGTCCGTACCGCCGTTGGACAGTACCGGGGTGGAGGGCATGAACCACAGGTTGGAAATATAGTCATAAAGGCGCTGGGCATGGGCCGTGTCGTCAGCATAGGCCATGGCCACACGGGCAAACATATCCTGATAGGACTCGCCAGGCATCAGATAGCGGTCGGACAGCGTATCCTTGCCGAACTGGGTTAGCTTGGCGTCCCGGCTGCGGTCAATCCGCACACTAGGCCCACGTTCAATTTGTACCAAGTCCAGCATACCGCCATCACTCGCCATAGCCCCCTCCGTTCTTGTCTCGTTCCGCGTTATCCACAACCTGTGAATATCGTGGATATTATCCAGAAGATACCACATATTGTGGTCTTGGCAACCACTTACACAACACATCGCGTCTTGGAGACACCATAACGGGATACTCCAACACACCTTGTCGTCAAGTCCCCAAAATGAGATAGGAGTGACTCACTGGTTTATCGGCGCTTCCTCGCGCTTAACGTTTGAGTAAGGATTTCGGATGGGACCTTTTGCCTCAGGACTCGGACTTCTGATTCTCGTCGTCGTCCTCCTCTTCACCTGGTTTCTTGTGGTCGCCTTTGTCAGCCCTGAGCTTGCAGCACTGATGGGCTTTGGCGTTCTGGCCTTATGGTTTTTGCTGTTTGTGCCCAGCGGATTCATCAAGGAACTGCTCTGGCGCTCGCGTCAGAAAAAACTGATGGACACGGCATTATCCTCGCCCGCCTATCAACCCGGCACTGCCCTCCCACCGCCGGGCACCTTTGGTGCGATTGGGGGCGGCACATCTGGTGCCTTGATGACTACCGATCAGCCAGGTACGGCTGGCAGTGCACTGGATCTCTACCGCGAGCTACCACAACTACCACAGCTTGAGCCGCGCGATCATCTGGCCACCTTCAAGCGCTCTCTCATTCTGGTCTTTGTCGGCATCAGCATGATCTGGGGCGGCACCAACGAGGCCGTGGTCCACGCCATCTTCGAAGCGCGCGGGATAGCCGAGAAACTTCCCATTGCGACCGAGAACCTCAAATTGCCTCACGAACAGTCTTATTATCAGGATAATCTCATGCAAGCAGCGCGGCTCACCTTGCGCCGAGAGGCGGACTGCCATGCCATTCTGGGCGGGCGGCTGGCCGAGGAGGAGCAATTCTCCAAAAAACTTCCCCCTCAAAAGCAAATTGCCAACGGTCAGCTGGTTTATGAACTGATCTGCCAGCACACTGACGAGAATTCGAAAAATTTCCTGGCATGGGTGACGTCTGCTGAGCTTGACCAAGGCTCACTCTCTGCCGCGACGTCTTTCTTTGACAAGCCGCCAACCCTCGAGGAGACCATAGCCCTATGCGATAAGGCCGTGAACGAGCAACTGGATCGCTTGAACAGCCATGGGACACTGATGGGAACACCAACCGCCACCAGCGCAGCGGAGCGTGGTTTCCTGTTCCACGTGGCTCGCTCCCCCTTTGCCGGCTATGCCCGCCTGAGCGGCATTTACGCCCTCACACGAGAGACAGGCCAGCCAGGAGGGCAGATTGAGGCGAGTTGCTGGACCAACCGGCAAGGGCCCGCTGCTGTCCGGTTTCTTCGCAGCAATTGACGTAACGTAATCTTGCTTATTTTTGCCTCGATTCGATCAAAAATGACCGATTTTTTCGGTTGACGCGAGGGGGCAAAAGCGGATAGGTTCCCGGCCTTGTCGGAGGCGCGCACCGACAAAAACCGGATTACTTTGTACGAGGATATCATGAAAGTTTCGCCATCGCTCAAGAGCCTGAAGTCCCGCCACAAGGCCAACAAAATCGTGCGCCGCAAGGGCAAGATTTACATCATCAATAAGGTAGCCCCCCGCTACAAGGCCCGTCAGGGTTAATTCGCGCGCTTCTATTAACTATTTCGACATTAAAAATCCCTCTGAACAGAGGGATTTTTTGCTTTTTTACGTGAAGTCAACCAATTGATTTGTTAAGATAATAGCATGACCGACTCGTCTGCGAACCTACGCGCGCTTCCGGGTCTCTATGGCGGTGGCTTCGCCAGAGTGCTGGATGTACAAACAATCGCCGGCGGCCGCCTGACCGGTGACGGCGGACCGATTGATGCCCTTGTCCGCCTTGAAAAGCTGAAAGACCCACTGCAGAGCTTCAGCCAGAGCCTTCAAAAATACACCCAGTCACCCCTCGCCGCATCCGCCCCCCCCACACAACGGCTATCTGGCGATGTCCTGACTTTATTACAGCAGATCGACCCCAGTCAGAAAGCAGCACAGGCTGCTGCTGCGCCGACACCAATGCGCGTTCCCGGTTCAGGCGGTGAGGATGGAAACGCAACGACACTGGCCGACCTGCTTGATGCACAGCTGGCAAAGCGCGAGCAAGCCAAGGCCGAGCAAGAGCGTACCCAAAAGCAGCGGGACGAGCAAAAAACGAATCAACCTGACACCCAGCCCATAGAACCGAGTGTGGCGGATAAACTGGGGCCGGACCTCGTCAAACAACTCGACGCCCTGCTGGAGAAAAGAATCCAGTTGGATATACCTTCCAGTACCGTCACTGCGAATGAGGTGACGGGTGAGGTTGTGGCCGTCTCCCCAGCCCAAGCGGCTCGCGCGGCCCAGACGTATGCCAGCACGCTGACTGACGCGACTGCCTAATCCTTCTTTAGCACCATCCTGCGATACAATTGCAAAGAGGCACTCGAGAGCCAACTTAAGTCAAAGAAAAAACGGGGCCGTTGCCGACCCCGTCTCTGACGAACGTATTTTTTTAACCCACAACCTTAAATTATGCGGCTGTCTCAACCTTCTTGTCCTTTTTCTCGGACGCGGCGGTTTTCTCGGCCTTCTTGGGCGCGATAACATCCTCACTGGTCTCGAACTTGCGCACGCGTGCCTTGATCGAGGCATCGGATGGCAATTCGACATTCACTTCCAAAGTCGAAATGCGATCGCCACGGTCGAACTTGATGTCGACCTTGTCCTCGGAGATTTCGACATATTTGGAGATGACTGCCAGAATCTCCTTCTCCAGCAGCGGCAGGTAGTCCGGGCTGTGGCGATGGCGACGCTGGTGACTGACCGTCACCATCAGTCGGTCCTTGGCGGTGGCCGCGGTGCTGACTTCTTCCTTAAGGCCAGCGGCAATTAGAAGTTTGTCGAGAAAGCTCATGCCGACCTCCGCAGGAGTTTGTCAAAGAAGCCCTTTTTCTCCGCTTCGATGAAGCGCTGGGGCACGCGCTCACCCACAAAACGACGCACCGCGTCCATATAGGCCTGCCCGGCTGTGCTCTTCTCGTTCAGCACAACGGGGTTGCCAACGTTGGAGGCTGCCAGTACCGCCGGGCTTTCCGGGATCACGCCCAGCAGCGGCACCGACAAGATCTCCAGCACGTCGTCCACCTTCAGCATTTCGCCTTTCTCGACGCGGGTCGGATCATAGCGGGTAATAAGCAGATGCTCCTTCACCGGGCTCTGGCCCTGCTCAGCGCGACGGCTCTTGCTGGCCAGAATGCCAAGGATACGATCGCTATCGCGTACTGAGGAGACTTCCGGATTGGTCACGATGATCGCCTCGTCCGCCCAGTAGAGCGCCATCAGCGCCCCCTGCTCAATCCCGGCCGGACTATCGCACACCACATAGTCGAAGTCTTTCTTGAGCTCTTCCATGATGGTCTCGATACCCTCTTTGGAGAGCGCGTCCTTGTCGCGGGTCTGCGAGGTCGGCAGGATGTAGAGATTATCTACCCGCTTGTCCTTGATGAGAGCCTGATGCAGCTTGGCTTCACCATTGATGACATTAACCATGTCGAACACCACTCGGCGTTCGCAGCCCATGATAAGGTCAAGGTTACGCAGACCGACGTCGAAGTCGATCACGCAGGTCTTATGGCCTTTCATCGCCAGACCGGTCGCAATCGCCGCCGACGAGGTCGTCTTGCCCACGCCGCCCTTGCCGGATGTCACTGTAATTATTTTTGCCACGACCTTCTCTCCTTCTGCTCTTCCAACTAATCTTTCAGACCAACCAACAGCGGCTTGATCCGCAAGGACTCACCTTCACGAAAAATCTGGGCAGCTTTGCCCCGCGCCGCAGGCTCGATATCCTCCGCTACGCGATAGAGCCCGGCAATCGAGATCAGCTCGGCCTCCAGTGAATGGGTAAAGATGCGCGCATTGGTATCGCCGGACAGGCCGGCCAACGCCCGCCCGCGCAGCGAGCCATAAACATGAATGCTGCCATCAGCGAGTAATTCAGCCCCGGCACTGACCGGTGCCATCACGACCAGATCACCGCGCGGGGCATAAATCTGGCGCCCTGAGCGCACGGGCTCGGTAATAATCATGGTGGGCGTGTAGCTGTCCTCATTCGCCGCCATTGGAGCAGACGCAGGTGCGCGATCCGAGGTTGGCACCTGCAGATCACTCTGGCTCGCCTGCTGCGAGCGCCCAGCGCGAAAAACACCAAGGCCGGCGCTGGCCGCCGCACTCTGCACATCAACCGGACCGCCTTGAATACCCACGGGAATAAGGCCAAGTTTTTTGAGTCCGGGTATGAGAGTGGCAAAATTAATCGAGGCACCGGGGCACTCGGTTACATCAAGGACAATCGGCGCGTGGCGGAAAAAACTGGGCGCTTGTCCGATCTTGGCACTGATCTGAGCAAATAGATCCGGATCTGCGGCATCATAGAGCTTGAGCACCATCATGGTCATGCTCTGACCACGCAGACTGAACGTCGCGAGGTCTTGCACACCCGGTTGATCAAGCAATTCGGCGGCTGCCGACATGAAATCCTCCACACGACATAGCGTGTCCAATTGGACACAGGTTTCCCAGCCGAATCGGAGCACTGTCAATGGCGAAGGCAGACTCCGCTCTGGTTATCCACAGATTTTTTGCGGTAGTCTCCGGCACCCAGCAAGATGCAACGCGTCGGGGATACGAAAGAGTGAGCGGTTGCTCTTCAGAATGCTCTGGCTCGCCGTAACACCTAACATGCCGGCAGCGGCTTCAAAGCATTCGAGAAGATCTCGGCAATACGCATCGCGCGACTGTCGAAAGGCCCGGACATGCTGATTCATTTTCATGCCGGGGCGCAGCCCCTCCCGGGCAGTCTTAAGCCGAATACGATTGAGTGAAATTTCGCACTGGCTCAATGCTGCGGTATAGCAGCCGGGGCGGCTTTGGAAGAACAAACCTACATCGTGAGGCTGCCCTGTTTCCGGATTAACTAAAATGGCGGTGCGATCAACAATGTGGGTACGTTCATCATCTGACCACAGACTCTCCAACAATGCCAAGGGATCGCCTGAAGGAGAGCGAAACGACACCATGGGGATAGCTGTTGTAATGTAAGGATCATTGTCGAGCGGCTTATGCGCCCGGATCTCCACCGACCCCGGAGGTGGAATACCGTCCCGCCGGGCCAAGCTTACCGCTCGCATTAAAAAGGCGTCTTTCATTGTGGCCGTCTCCCTGCTTTATAATCGCCTTATAGCAGCGGCACTTATCAAGCATCAACACAATCCTGCGGCATTGCTGCAACAGCATAAAAATCAGGATGTTATCATAAATTCTTCACACGATTTGCTAGTGACGGATTCCTTAAAGCGGGTTACCGTTTAGATGTTGTGCAGCATATGGATGTGAGAGGTAGCTTGAGCCACCCCCCACCCGGTTCCCGATCAGGGCGCAATGCGCCCCCCGGATTTTCCGGTAGCCTCCTGTGCAGCGCATCTCCGAAACGACTGCCTGACTTCAAGACCCCGGTATCCCCGGGGTCTTTTTTCATGCGACTCGGATGTCATGGCGCGCTGTCTTTCACCCGGCTTCGCGCTGCTCACCTCAACCTAGGAGCTATCTATGGGTAAAATGGGCAAAAAGAACATACGTCACCACCTGCATGCGGTCAGCACGCGCGAAAGCGAGCCGCGTGGCTGGGATCCGCTCGACAGCGGACGCGACGATCGCCGCGATCAGCGCTATGTGAAAAACGTTCGACCCAAGAGCCCTAAACAGAAAGACTTGATGGAGGCGATCCGCAGCCATGCGCTAACCCTCGCCCTTGGTCCGGCAGGCACCGGCAAAACCTATCTGGCCATTAGTGCAGCGGTGGAGGCATTAGAGGCCGGTCAGGTGGATAAAATCATCCTGTCCCGCCCAGCAGTTGAGGCCGGGGAAACGATAGGATTCCTGCCCGGTGATCTGAATGACAAGATGGCCCCCTATCTGCGCCCACTCTATGACTGCCTGAGTGATCGCCTCGGCCTTAAACGCATGAAGCAGATGATGACAGAGGGCGAAATCGAAATTGCCCCAATCGGCTACATGCGCGGCCGTACTCTGAACAACGCTTTTGTAGTAGTTGATGAGGCGCAGAACTGTACCTACGCCCAGCTCAAGATGCTCATTACCCGTCTGGGGTGGCACAGCACCATGGTCCTGACCGGTGACCCCGGACAGAGCGACTTGTTGGAAGGGCTGTCCGGGCTATCCGATCTGGCGCGACGGCTTGAGGCCGTGACCGGGATCGCTGTGGTGCGCCTTGACGAGTGCGACATCGTGCGGCACCCGCTGGTCGCCGCGATGATGCCGGTGATTTAGGACTTGTCCCAGTTGATTATTAGGCAGGAGCGAAGGCAATCTTCACTCCTGCTTGCATGGCTGCATTTCTGCTGCAATTGCCAACAATATCCGCTATAACTGGTTCCATGCTTGGATTGTTTGGTTCCAAAACAGCGGCGCAGACGCCGCAACATACCTCTACGCCCGCACGTGCGCCCGAGGGCATGCGCATATATGCCGTAGGCGATATTCATGGCCGCTTGGACTGTCTGAATGATCTGATCGCCCAAATTGAACGCGACCGCGAGGATTTTTCCGGCCGCTGCATTCTCGTCACCTTAGGCGACTATATTGATCGCGGGCCACATTCGCGTGAGGTGGTCGAGCGGCTGATGAACCCTTTGCCCGCGGACATTGAAAGTGTGTGCCTGATGGGAAACCACGAGCAGGCCTTACTGCGTTATTTTAGCGACCAGCCACCTCTGCCCGGCTGGCTGCTGTATGGTGGCCTACAAACACTAGCCAGCTATCGCATCCCCTACGAGCATGGCACCCCCAGCCCTGAGCGGCTGGAACGTCTTAAACATCTGCTGCGTGAGCACTTTCCGCAAGATCATCTGGACTGGATCCGCCGGCGTCCAACTTATGCAGAGTTTGGTGACTATTATTTTGTCCATGCTGGAGTTAATCCGAGCGAGCCCCTGCACGAGCAGACGGATAACTGGCGGCTATGGATTCGCGATCACTTTCTCCATCACCCCCATCCACTCGAAAAAATTATTGTCCATGGCCACACCATCAGCCCGGAGCCAGAACTTTTGCATCACCGCATCGGCCTTGATACCGGCGCTTATGCCAGCGGACGCCTCACGGCACTGGTATTGGAACAAGACCAGCGGCGCGTCCTTCAGACCTCAATCACTTGATATTTATCAATTTGTCGATTGACAATACCGCACTGCAGCAATAAATTCGCAGCGCAGCGAGCAATCTCTGTAACACCCTGCTGGGTGTTTCCTCCCCAAGAAAACTTACGACCGCGCTTCGGCGCGGTCTTTTTCTGACTCCATTTGCCTATAATTTTATCCGACTCCAGCGATGCAACCCTGCATCGGCAAAGGATTTTCTGACTTCGTTAGCAAGAATCACCCCGTGTTAATGACTCACTAACTTTGTTATGGTGCTCTATGACCTGCGGGTACTTGCTGTCGGCCAGATTCTATTGGCTCCTGACGGCGCAATTCGTGATACGGCCGTTCGGCCCGGTGGAGGAAGTCTATGGATTACAAGGTACGCAAGACGGACACGACGACTGAAGTTCTGCTCAGTGGCCGCCTGACCTTTACTGACCACGAGCAGTTTCGCAGCGTGATGGCGCTGTTTGATGAACCGGTGAAGGGGCAAAAATTCGTGTTCGACCTCGCCGGGCTTGAATTTGTAGATTCCAGCGGTCTGGGCATGTTCCTGATCGCACGTGATACCGCCGAGCGTAATGATTGCCAACTGGTTCTGCGCGGTGCGCACAATCAGGTCCGCCGGATCTTGGATATCGCCAAGTTCGGTACCATCTTTAATATCGAAGACTGAGGAGGCCGTCATGGCCGCCGCGTCCGTTGCACACCTGTATGGCAACGGTGTTCCTGATGAAATTCTTCACGGTGTCGCCCAGCGGCACGGCTTTACACTGGCCCCACAGGGTACACACCCTGCGGCTGGCAACGGCGTTGCCGTGTTAGTCAGTGCCTCAATGGATGGCACGGCAATCAGCCAGGCTTTATCCCAGCCTTATCAAGGCTACGTTGAACTTACCTCGGCTGAGGACCAGCTGACCAGCACAACGCTGGAGGGCATCGGTGCCCGCAAGCTCTGCTTCTCTCTTACCACGAGCACGGCTTATACCATCGACAGCGCTGCTCTGGTGTGTGATGCGCTAGCAGCGCGCGGGGTCCTCACCCCGATCCGTCGCCCGGATGTGGAGTTAGCCCTGCATGAATCCATTTCCAATGCTGTTGTGCACGGTAATCTCGGCCTTGAGAGCAACATGAAAGGCGATGTCGGCAACTTTGCCAAGTTTGCGCAGGAACTGCAATCGCGTATGGTGGGACCGGAAGCACGTCGCCGTGTTGATGTGATTGCCTCATGGGATCACGAATTCCTCGACATTTCGATCATCGACCAAGGTAACGGTTATGATGAGAGCAAATTACCTGCGAATATGGACCCCTTCGCTCCGGCCGGTCGCGGCCTTGCCATCATCCGCTCGCTGACGCTGGCCATGAATGTGACCCACGGAGGGCGCGTGACCACCCTGCGCTTCCTGACATGACAGACCATACGCTAGCCCCTCCTGCGGAGGCTGGCGCAGCGCACGGAAGCGAACTTGACCTGCAGCTGCGCCATGCGCGCGTCCTAATTGTCGATGACAGCAAATTCAACCGTCAGATTCTGGCCCGCTTTGTCGGCTGGGCGGGTGTAACCCAGATCGAATTTGCCAATGATGGCGTTGAAGGTCTGGAAAAGATCGACAGTTTCAAACCCGATCTGGTGCTCGCTGATTATGGCATGCCCCGCATGGGCGGTGTGGAAATGACCCAGAAGCTACGCCAGCGCTCTGACATGGTTGATCTGCCTATTCTGATTCAAACCACACTCAACACCGACCAGCAGCGTGTTGCCTGCTTCAAGGCTGGGGCGACCGATATTCTCGCCATGCCGGTCAATCCCGGCGAGTGCATGGCCCGCGTACGCCTTCATCTTGAAAAACTTCTGCTTATTCGCGAGATGAAGAAGTTTCGTGAGCGTATTGAAAGCGAGCTGAAGCTGGCGCGCAACATGCAAATGTCTCTGGTTCCTGATGATCGCAAGGTTAAAAAGGTCATCGAGCCGCGCGGAATCACAATCGACTACCTGTTCGAGCCCTCCTCGGAAATGGGAGGCGACTTCTGGAATATCTTTGAGTATAGCGACACCGCCATGGCCGTTATCAATGTTGACTTCTCCGGTCACGGTATCGGTGCGGCCATTAACACCTTCCGCCTTCACACCATCATCGACCGCACGCCGCTCAAAGGCCGACAGCCCGGTGAATGGCTGACAGAAGTGAACTCTGCGCTTAAAGACGTATTACCGATGGGGCAGTTCGCGACAGCCTTTGTCGGTATCTTCGATACCGCTACCAATCTGCTGACCTACGCGGGCGCGGGCGCGCCCAGCCCGGTCTTTGGGAACCCGGACGGATCAGTTGAGTTGCTGGACGCCAGCGGCCTCTTTTTGGGTGTCAGCAAACGCACGACCTATCCGGATCGCACCCATGCCTTTGAGCCCGGCTCGTTCTTGGTCACCTACTCGGACGCCCTCATTGAAGAAGTCACGGATAGCAACCCCAAGGCACTGGAAGAAGCCGGACTGCAAAGCTGGATTGAGGATATCCGGAAGGCCGCACCTGATAAACCTATGCGGGTCCTACTGGACAGGTTCTTCCAAACCTACAAACGCCCGCCGCTCTCAGACGATCTCACCTGCATCTGGGTCTCGCGCTAGGCTGCTGTGGCGATCCCCAGTTGCACGGTTAGTCCCGCGACAATTTTCCTGAACAGCTGGGCTTGTGCCTCCTTCGGCTCGGCTACTGTAATAGGTAATCCCGCATCCCCCGTTTCACGCACGCGGCTGTCCAGCGGCAGCTCACCTAACAACGGCACGCCAAGTTTAGCAGCCTCAGCCTTGGCCCCGCCCTGCCCAAAGATAGCCTCCTGATGCCCGCAGTTGGGGCAGCAGTAGAGGCTCATATTTTCGATAATGCCAAGGATGGGTACGTCCACCTTCTGGAACATCGCCACGCCCCGGCGTGCATCAATCAGGGCCAAATCCTGCGGCGTACTGACAATGACAGCGCCTGTCAGGCGGCCATTTTGTGCGAGCGTGAGCTGGGCATCGCCGGTGCCCGGCGGCATATCGACAAAGAGCAGATCAAGCTCGCCCCACGCCACATCGCGGAGCATCTGGTTGATGGCGCTATGTACCATCGGCCCGCGCCAGACCAAAGCCCGCTCGGCATCAATCATGAAGCCAATCGACATGACTTTTATGCCCTGCACCATTGGCGGGATCATGTTGCGATCCTCATCAAGTTCGGGGGGACCGCTGTGAATATTCAGTAACGTTGGCAGCGATGGGCCATAGATATCTGCATCGAGTAGTCCCACCTTGAGCCCGCTTTGAGCCGCAGCAGCGGCCAGATTAACCGCCACCGTTGACTTGCCCACCCCGCCCTTGCCTGAAGCAACGGCGATAATTGCCTTCACGCCCGGCGCGACCGGCTTTGGCTCGGACTTGGCGGTCGGCTGGGGTTTGGCGGCGGTTACCACCACCTGCGCCTTCTCAACACCCTTCACGGTTGCCAACTTGTTTTGCAGGTCAGCCCGCATTGGTTCCAGCGCAGAAACACGCTCCGGCGCAACTTCCAGAACAAGGGTTACCACCCCCGCGTGAACATTCACCCCGCCGATCAGGCTGGGTGGCACCTGCCAGTCATCAAGCATCTGACGAATTTGCGATTCGTTCATGGTAACCTCAAAAATCTGCGGCAGCCCCTAGCCGGAGCTACCCTGCCAGCGTATATAAAGCGGGCGCACCCGTAAGGAAAGGACGTTGCGATGTCGTGGAACCAAGGTGGAAGCCCGTGGGGTAATGGCGGCTCTGGCGGAGGTAATCCGTGGGGAGGTGGCTCGGGCAGTGGTCGCGGTCCCGGTGGCCCGGAGGGTCCGGATATCGATGAAATGATCCGCCGTAGCCAAGAACGGCTCAAAAACGCGATGGGCGGTCAGGGGCCGCGCGGTACCGCCGTCATGATTGGCTTGGTCCTGCTCGTTTTTCTCGCTCTTCAGGGGCTGGCACAGGGACATTTGCTCGGCTTTTATCGCATCAACGACGGCGAGGTAGCGGTGGTCCAGCGCTTTGGTGCCATGGTCCGGCAAGAGCAGCCCGGTCTACGCTGGCTGGTCCCGCTGGTTGAGCGCTATACCGCTGTTTCCACCTCCCGCATTAACCGCGTAGAAATGGGTGTCCCGGCTCAAAACGCCACCCGTTCACGTGATGGTAGCGCGGAATCCCTGATGATGCTGACCGGTGATTCCAATATTGTGGATATGGAATTTACTGTGCAGTGGCGCGTCGCTGACCCGGTCAAATTCCTCTTCAACATGCGTGAGCCAGATGTAACGCTGCGGATAGCAGCGGAAAGCGTCATGCGCGAAGTCATGGGGCAGAACCAGATCATGACCGCCATCGGCTCGGGCCGTGAGGCCATCCGTCAGGATGTAGAGAAGCGCCTACGCGATCTGATGGCCACCTATGATGCAGGTATCAGCGTCGATAGTGTGCAGCTCCAGCGGATGGAGGCCCCGGCCCCCGTAATTGATGCCTTCATCAAGGCCCAAAACGCCCAGCAGGAAGCCAACCGCCTAGGTAACGTGGCCGAAGGCTACCGCAACTCGGTCCTTCCGCAGGCCCGCGCCGAGGCCAACCGCATGTTGGAAGAAGCTCGTGCTTACAAAGCTCAGATTGTGGCTGGAGCGCTCGGTGATGCCGACCGCTTTACGCAGGTCTATAATGCTTACAAGCAAGCTGAATCAACCACCAGCACCCGTCTGTATCTGGAGACAATGGAGCAGGTGATGGGCGGAGCCAACAAGATCATTCTTGAGGGTAATGGCGCCGAGCGGGTCATGCCCTACCTGCCGCTCGACTCCCTGCGCCGCGCCCCGGCTGTTCCAGCGGCCCCGACCGCAACGACCAACTAAGGAGAAGCTGACATGTCCCCTCGCCTGTTGACTGTACTGGGTATCCTTGCGGGCCTTGGCTTTATCCTGAGTGATAGTCTGTTCGTGGTAGATCAGCGCGAAATTGTAGTGATCCGCCAGTTTGGACAGTTTGTCCGCTCAATCAATGAACCGGGCCACGACGCCCCCGGTCTGCAAATCAAGCTCCCTTTCATTCAGGAGCTGGTGCGCTTGGATCGACGCGTACTCGCGCTTGACCCGCCGAGCACCGAGGTGCTGATGGGCGAAGATGCGCAAACCCCAAAGGAAGGTGTTGCGGCGAGCAATGAAGCCGATCAGCGCCCGCGTCTGGTTGTCGACAGCTTTGTGCGCTATCGCGTCACCAACGCGCGTGACTTTGTCATAACTGTCCAGAATGAAGCCCGTCTAACCACCCTGTTACGCCCAGTTGTAGATGACGCCGTGCGCGGTGTTCTGGGCCGTTATAGTCTGAAACAACTGCTATCCGAGCAACGCGGTGCCATCGTCGGGGAAATTGCTGCGCGGGTCAACAATGTCGCCAAAGCTTCCAAGTATGGCATCGAGATCATTGATGTTCGGGTCCGCAAGGCGGATTTCCCCGACCGTGCCCTGCAAGCGGTGTTCGATCGTATGCGCTCGGAGCGTGATCGCGTCGCGGCGCAAACACTCGCCGAGGGTGAGCAGCGGGCACAGGCCATTCGCGCCGCCGCCGATCGTGAGCGGGTGGAAATCATCGCCAATGCCCAGCGTGAAGCGCAGAAGCTCCGCGGTGAAGGCGATAATGAATCCATCCGCGTACTGGGTGAAGCGACCAGTAAGGATGCCTCCTTCTATGCGTTCTACCGCTCGCTACAGGCCTACCGCACAGCACTAAAACCCGACAACACCACACTGGTGCTGTCACCGGACAGTGCCTTCCTGCGCCACTTCAACAGTCCTGCCAAATAGCGCATGACTCTTGACGATCTCTGGCGGGCGCTCGCACTGATGGCGATCTTTGAGGGTTTTCTTTATGTCGCGATGCCCGAGAGAATGAAACGCATGATGAGCGTGACGCTCAGCCAGTCCGCTGATACCTTGCGTATGGCCGGACTAACAATCATGGCGCTTGGTGTCATCGCCCTGTGGCTGTTGAAGACGACCTAGGCCGCAGCAACATCCTCAACCCGGAATTGGGCGCTGTCGCGGCCGTTAAAGCTGTTCTTGCTGACAACACCCATGATGTGGAAATGGCTACCGCGCCCTTCGAGCAAAGCCTTACCGTGCGGCTTATCCATGCAGTTCCATACCACCGCTGAAACCTTATGGCCGGACGCATTGCTGAATTCACAGCGCAGGTGCTGGCCCTGCTGCCCCATCGGCTGAACATAGCTCAAGCGCACTCCCGCCAAGCCAAGCATTGGCGCGGGATTATCCTTGCCGCACGGTTCCAACCGATCCAGTTGTCGGACAAGGTCAAGCGTCACGGCCCCGGCATCCAGCACAAGATCACAGTGCAGTAATGGGCGCGGTGGCAACCGGTCAATTTCACGCGCCAAGGTTTCGGCCAGATAGCGCCTGAAATCATCCAGCTGGCGCCCGTCAACGGTCGCTCCGGCGGCCATGGCGTGCCCTCCACCTTTAAATAGACCACGAATTTGCCCACTAATAACGGCCTCACCAAGATCGATCCCTTCGACCGAGCGACCTGAGCCGGTGAGCAGATGCTCCTCCAGATGGGGATTGCGACCAAAGACAAAAGCTGGCCGATAGAATTCCTCACGCAGACGGCCTGCCACAATCCCCACGACACCGGGATGCCACGCGCGATTAGCCACCACAAGTACAGGTGCACCAGATTCCATCTGCGCTAACGCCTGATGGCGCGCCTCTGCCATCATCTGCTCATTGATCTCTTGGCGAGCGCGATTGATAGCGCCCAACTGTTCGGCCAACTCCAGAGCTTCAAGCTCACTCTGTGTGCAGAGCAGAGTAATGCCTAGATCTGTGCGATCAATCCGCCCCGCCGCATTAATACGCGGTCCGATGCGAAACCCAATGTCTTCGGCCGTGGGGCGCTGACTGATATCCAGTCCACTGAGGCGTAGCAGTGTCGCAAGGCCGATATTTTTACGCTCCTGCAGCTTTTCCAGACCTCGCGCCACCAGGGTACGGTTCAACCCGGTCAAACGCCCCACATCAGCGACGGTGCCGACCGCGACCAGATCGAGAAAATCCCGCATATCCGGGGCAGGCCGTGATGACGTAAAATACCCCTCGTCCCGCAACGCACTATTCAGCGCGCCCATCATCATGAAGGCAATACCCACGCTAACCAAGTCCTTCACCAGCACATTCGATGCACTGTCATCATCCCAGCGCATGGGATTCACAATCGCCTCAGCGTGGGGCAACTCTCCTTCTGTTTTGTGATGATCCCCGATGATAACTGTCACCCCGCGCTGTTGGGCATAGGCAAGCAAATCAAACGCGCGTGAGTTGCAGTCCAGCATGATACACAGTCCCCGGCCGGGACCAGCTCCCCTGCTGTCAAGCATGGCGCGGACTTCATCGATCGAGGTACGCCCTCCGCCATAGCCATCGCGCAGACGATCGGGAATATAGCTGACGGTCTGGATTCCGAGAGCGCGTAGGTAAAGCCGAACCAGTGCACCGGACGTCGCGCCATCACAATCATAGTCGGCATAGACAACGATCGGCTCATCGTGCCGGATCGCCCAAAGCAGTCGGGCAACCGCCTTATCCATGTCCTTAAACGCTTTGATCGGCTCGGCGGGCAAATGATCGCGTAGGCTGATATTTAAAAACCGCTCGGTATTGTCTTGCGTATAGCCCCGCGCGGCAAGAATACGCGCAACAGGGTCAGACAGGTCATATTGTTGAGACAACCCGCACACGATACGGTCAGCACCGCTGCCTCGCAGTCGCCACTCACGCCCGAGCAGGGACTGCGTTACCCCCAATAACGCCGGATGAGCGGTTGGCTCAGACATCATTCACCAGTGGTAGCCTGTCATCCGGCACGGGCAGCAACGGCGGTGACCGCAGCGCGGCCCACGGCACCCCAAATGTTGCCGGGCGATTGCCCCGCGCAAAATCGATAATATCGGCAATCACAGCTGAAGCTGTCGGCTCGGCTCCAGCACCAGCGCCACGACAAAAAACAGGCCCAGCGCAATCAGCCTGGATCAGGACCGCATTGTTAACGCCGTGTGTCTGCCCAAGCGCAGAGGATAGCGGTACGCGGCACGGCTGCACCCGGAGGTCCAGTCCATCCTCAGTCCGTCGCGCCCGCGCCAGCAGCTTGATCACCTGACCCTGTGCCGCAGCAGCCTGAATATCAGTACGCGCGATGGCGCGGATCCCTGTCGTCGGGATGGTCAAGACATCCGGCGGCACCCCGAATGCCAGTGCAGCCAACAGGGCGAGCTTCTGAGCGGTGTCCACGCCATCAAGATCCGCAGCAGGGTCAGCTTCGGCATAGCCATGCGCTTGTGCCTCAGCAAGAGCTCCCGTCAGTTCAAGCCCTTGCTGCGCCATCGCTGTAAGAACATAGTTACATGTGCCGTTAAGGATAGCGTCAATACGAAGAATCCGGTTAGCCGCCAGTCCTTCGCGTATCAGCTTAATGATCGGCAATCCACCCGCTACCGCAGCTTCCCAAAACAGCACGCTCCGGTGACCTTCAGCCAAACGCGCCAAAGCCAATCCATGTTTGGCCAGCAAGGCCTTATTAGCGGTTATGACAGGCTTACCCGCCTTCAGTGCAGATTCGACCAGTTCCCGCGCAGCCCCCTCGGCACCGCCAATCACTTCAACCACCACATCGACTGACGGCTGATGCAGTAGCGCCTGAGGCTCTGTCACCAGCTGAATCTGCCCCACTGGGAGATTGCGGACTTTTGAGGGACTACGAACGCACGCGGCCGTAATGACAACCGGACGACCACAGCGGGCGGCAATAACATCCTGCTGGGTCGAGAGCAGACGGGCCACACCGCTGCCCACTGTTCCCAATCCGGCTAATCCGATACGAAGAGGCTCCATATCTAGCTCCTGCCAGATCAACGGCCTTTCGGCAATGGCTTGAAATGTCCGGATAATAAAAGGCTAGAAATCAAGCTGATGTTTGAGCTGGCGCGTACGCTCGGCAAGCTGTGTACGGCCCGGCTCGGCCCAAAGCATGGCGTGCATCCGATCGGCCAGATTGAGTGCCTCCGCTGTCAGGCCGTGGGTTTCCAGCAGGTCGTAGCAATGTGTAGTGTTGGGGCGCTGATGCTGGGTTAACTTGAAGAGACTGAGAGCCGTCGCAGCCGGTTGCGGTCGGACCAGTACAATCTGGCAGCTCTGGACTTCACCTTTTTCGGGCGGTACCGCAGCCGTAAAGTGCAAACATAGCTGACTGCTATCAGGCGCTGGCAGGGTCCAGACACAACTCCCGTGCCCCTGCTCATCAAGGGTATTCTGCTTCAGGGTGCCATCAATGAGAATTGCCAGACCAAGATCATGCAGCCGTTCAATCCGCCGGGTCCACTCATCCGTCACATCCGGAAGTTTTGGAGCGCATTCAAACATCCAGCAGGCCACCTGCCGAAATGCCGATGCGGGAATCACTGCAGCCATACCCTCTCCTCATCCCTGATCTGTGCTTGGCCGCAAGCTAGCAAATTGGCCAAACCAAACTCAAACCTTTTTATTGGTTAAGAGGGTGAATTAACCTTACGGTACAGACAAGGTAATTTCTTCTGGCGGACTCGGTGTCTGGCTGGGAATGGTGGGGGCTGTTGAAACCGGGCCACGCTCGGCTTGCCTATTACCAGCGGTTGACGCGGCTGAGCGGTCGGCCGATAGGGCCTCCAGCTCGGCCTGAGCATGCTCTGGCGTTAACGGCGGCTCCTGCCGCTCTGGAACGTCTGCCAAATTGGGCCAGCCTGAATCTAATCCGGCGGCACGCGAAATTGGATAGCTTTTCCCGCCTTCGATCGGTACCACGCCGGACGCCGGAGGTGGCTGCCAGAACTCAGCCTCCCAAGGGCCGACGGTACAGCCAGTCGTCACCGTTAAGGAAAGTAAAAGCAGCAGATTGGCGATTCGGCCGGAATGCGTTAATAATTGCATGAGCGTAATCCTCGGGACCCAGAGATAGCACCATGGCCGATAAGCCCAAGGGCGACAAGAGAAAAGCTGGCCAAGGCAAGCTTTCGGCCGAGCAACTAGCGATTCTTTTTGGCCCGCGCCCGGCGGAGCCGCGACAGCGCGCTGCCGTACAACCAAAAGCTAAATCTCCCGTCCCCAAATCTAACCCGGCCAAAGCAAAAGTTAACACCACCAAGCCACCGCCCACCACTCGCACGGAGTCGGTTACGCACGAGCCGTTCCGGGCGGAAAGCGGCGATCCGGCTGCTTGGGCCAAGCGCTGGGCCGAGATTGGCTCCAGTAGTCAGAAGCTGCTCGGCGACTTTGCCCTTAAGAATAATATCCTCCTTCCGGGTACGTCACATCTGCCCGGCTCCGTGCTGCAGACCTTTTTGGAGCTGACCAGCCGTATGGCGACCAATCCGGTCAAGTTCATGGAAGCGCAGGCCGATTTGTGGCGGCAATACCTCTACCTTTGGCAGCATAGCACCTTGCGCTTGATGGGCGGTAAATCCCACCACGTTGTCCACGCTCCCGCCCATGATAAGCGATTCAAGGACCCCGCCTGGCATGACAATCCGGTCTTTGATTATATCAAAGAGTCCTACCTGCTCTCGTCGCGCTGGCTGCTGCAGCAGGTCGACAAGCTTGACGGCCTCGATACCAAGCACCGCCGCAAGCTGGAATTCTATATCCGCCAGTTCGCCGATGCCCTGTCGCCCAGCAATTTCGCCCTGACCAATCCGCAGGTACTGCGGGCGACACTTGAAACTGGGGGCGATAACCTGCTCAAGGGCCTGCGCAATCTGCTCAGCGACCTCGATCAGGGGCGCATCCGCATGACCGACGAAAATGCGTTTGCGGTTGGCAAAAACCTCGCCACGACCCCCGGCGCAGTGGTGTACCAGAACGAGCTGATGCAACTGATCCAGTACACACCGACCACCAAACAGGTTGCGCGGTGTCCGCTTCTCATCGTCCCGCCGTGGATCAATAAATACTATATTCTTGATCTGAAGCCGGATAACTCGTTCATCAAATGGGCTGTCGATCAGGGGCTGACTGTCTTCTGCATCTCGTGGGTCAATCCGGATGCTAAACTCGCCAAGCTGGGATTTGCTGACTATATGAAGCTTGGCATTCTGGCTGCACAAAAGGCGGTTGCAAAAATTACCGGCGAACCGGACCTGAATGTGATTGGTTATTGTCTGGGTGGCACCTTACTAGCGGCAACGCTAGCCTGGATGAAACAGAAAGAGCCCAAAGCCTACAAGAACATTACCAGCGCCACCTACTTCACCACCATGGTTGATTTCCATGAGGCGGGCGACCTGAGCATCTTCATTGATGATGAACAGCTCGATGCGCTGGAACACAGCATGGCGCAAACTGGGTTTCTGGACGCACGGCAGATGTCCACCACGTTCAACCTGCTGCGCGCCAATGACCTGATCTGGTCGTTTGTGGTGAACAATTATCTGCTCGGCAAGGAACCTTTCCCGTTTGATCTGCTGTATTGGAACAGCGACAGTACGCGCATGCCCGCCACCATGCACCGTTTTTATCTGCGCGAGATGTATCAGAAAAATAATCTGGTTAAACCGGGTGGCATGACGCTGGACGGTGTAAAGATTGACTTGCGCACCATTGACACCCCCACCTTTATCCTCTCCACGCGGGAAGATCATATCGCGCCTTGGGCAGCAACCTACGCCGCGACACAACTGTACAAGGGCCCGGTCAAATTTGTGCTGGCGGGGTCAGGTCATATTGCGGGTGTGGTCAACCCACCCGCCGCCAAGAAATACCAACACTGGGAAAATGCCAAATTACCACCGATGCCGCACAACTGGCTGGACAACGCGCACGAAACCGAAGGTAGCTGGTGGCCCACCTGGCGTAAATGGTTGCACCAGCATGATGGCGGTACTGTTCCGGCTCGTGCCATTGGAAAGAGTATCGAACCCGCACCGGGGCGCTATGTGAAAGTGAGAGCAGTCTAAATATACTGCTGCGCCAGTGCGCAATAGCGGATGGCCGATTGCGCGATCATATCCTGATCTTTGTCGGTCAGTGCCCGCAAGAGCTTGGCGGGGTTACCTGCCCATAATTCGCCCGTCGGAATGCGTTTGCCGCTCGTCAGCAAGCCACCCGCTGCCAGCATGGCGCCGCTTTCGATACAGGCTTTATCGAGCACACAGGCTTTCATGCCAACAAAACCGTTATCCTGCACGGTGCAATCATGCAGCAGCGCCATATGCCCCACTGTCACACCGCTCCCCACATGCGTGCCCTGCCCGCCGGTTGAGACATGGATAACAGTACCATCCTGTATGTTACTGCGCTCACCAATGCGGATGACGTTGACATCACCGCGCAAAACGCAGCCGAACCAAATGCTGCTATGCGCGCCAATCTGGACATCGCCGATAATCACGGCGTTGTCGGCGACAAAGGCTGTGGGTGAAATAACTGGAAAAATGCCGCGGTACGGAATGATGAAGGCCATAGCTGAAGTTATAAGCACTCGGCTGTGCACGCGGCAAGCGGGAACCCAGCCGCACCACTGCACAAAGCAAAACGGGCGGCCCGCAAGGACCGCCCGCATTGTTTGATAGACGCTTCGCTTAGCGCTTGCTGAACTGGAAGCGACGGCGAGCCTTGGGCTGACCATACTTCTTACGTTCAACCACACGGCTGTCACGGGTGAGGAAGCCCATCTTCTTGAGCACACCACGCAGCTCCGGCTCCATGTAGGTCAGCGCACGGGACAGACCGTGGCGCACCGCGCCCGCCTGACCGGACAGACCACCACCGGCAACCGTTACCATCAGGTCGTACTGACCCAGACGGCTGGCCACGGCGAAGGGCTGGCTGATAATCATACGCAGCACCGGGCGCGCGAAGTACACTTCCTGCGGGCGGCCATTGATGATGATGCGGCCTGAGCCACGCTTGAGCCAAACACGGGCAGTAGCATCCTTGCGTCGGCCCGTGGCATAAGCACGGCCCTGCGCATCGATATGCGACTTCTGGCCCTGAACGGTGGGAGCGGCATTGTCCTGCTCGGCCTTGCTGCTCTTGAGAGCGGCAGAGACGTCGGCAATACCGGTCACCTTACCAGCGCGGCGGGGAGCCGCCTTCTTGGCCTCAGGCGCAGCAGCTTCCTCAGCCGCCGGAGCTGCCTCGGCCTTCTTGGCGCGGCTGGGCTTCTTCTTCTCGACCTCTACGGTCTTTTCAACCTTCTCGGTCTTGTCTTTCTTGTCGGCCATGGCTTAGGCACTCCTCTTGGTCAGCTTGTTCTTGCGGTTCTTGCTCGCAAAATCAAAGGTCTTGGGGTTCTGTGCCGCATGCGGATGTTCGGCACCCGGATAAACGCGCAAGTTGCCCAGAATCTGGCGGCCCAGTGGCTCGCGGTCCAGCATGCGCTGTACGGCCAGTTCAACCAGCTTGCCATCCTTGCGGGCGCGCAGGGTACCCTTGGTGCGTTCCTTGATCCCACCCGGATAGCCGGTGTGGTAGTGCCACACGCTCTGCTCGGCCTTCTTGCCGGTCAGGGCCACTTTGGCGGCATTGATGACGATGACGTTGTCACCGCAGTCAAGATTGGGGGTATAGGTAGGCTTGTGCTTACCCTTGAGCAGCAGAGCAATGGTGGACGCCAGACGGCCCAGGATTACATCCTGCGCATCAATCAGCAGCCACTCCTTCTTGATCTCGCCCGCTTTCAGATGAACGGTTTTCATGGCAGATCCCAAAAAAGTTGAACCAAACGTGTGCGGGTTATACGCGTTTGGCAGCGAGATCGTCAAGGTTAATTATTGTGGTATTATATTACCTCAACCCGTCGCGCGCTGGCCTTTAACAGGCGGACTGTCAGCCTCGATCAGGCGTGCATTGGCCAAATCATCCTTCATCACCCCGTTGGGGTCGATGCCCAGCAGGCCGTCGGCAAAGGCCACATCGCGCACATAAGCCATCTGCGGACGCTCATAGGCCTTACGCATAGAGGCGGCATAGAGATAGAGGGTTTCGCGCTGGGCACGGGTGGGATTTTTGCCGTTACCCGCGACCACAATTTGGATCGCGCCGTCATTCTTGCCCGGCCAGCAATTGCCCACTACACCCAGATCGCGCCCCTCAATCAGGCTACCATCTTTGGCCACCAGATAGTGACCGCGAAAATCGCTCATCCCCAGCCCTTGATCGGCCTGCCGTAGCGCTTCAAGGCTGTAGGCGCTGTCATCCGCTGGCTCGGGCTTATGGGCGTCGTGCGAAGGTACGATCACCAGACTACGCACATCCCGCGCGCCGGGCGACTTGAACAGTTGGCGCATGCTCACGCCACCCGATTTCAGGTTATTGACGCTGTTAAAAATACTGCCCGGCGGCAGGGGGGTGCGCCGCTCCGGTGGCGTACCAAGAATATCGAACAGATCATGCACCTTCCCCGGCTCAACTGTCTTTAATGGCACGGCTTGAGGTGCCACGGCCAGACCAGCCGACTGCATGAAGCCGGGACTAGCCGAAGCTGTCGCCGACATACAGGCCGCGACAAGATCGGGGTTCCCTGTAAAACCCACCCGCCCAGCCAGAATTTGCCGCGCTTGTGCACCAAAGCTGGCGAGCGCCTGCAGCTGAACGGCGGTAGGCGGTTGGCCGGGATAGCCCAGAAGCTCGATCGCAACCACGTTGGCGGCGTACCCCGGAACGGGAACCTGAAACGGCGTCATCCGCTCAACACGGCCATCGGGAAACACCAGAACATGCGGCGGCTGTCGCCCATAGGGGTTGGTGATGTACTCGACCTGCAACTGGTCAACCATGCGGTTAGCCATGCCCGGCGACGTTTGCAGACCGACACGCAGCAAGTCTTCAAGCAGATGACGCAGATCGGGTGGCGTGGTCATGGTGCCGGGCTGATCTTTCAAAAAATAGAGTTACTTCATCCTAACCAGTGGCTGTTACCATTCCGCTAAAATTGGCATAACTTACTGTTTTATAATATATTATCCATGCCGCGGGGCATCACGCCGTGTGGTAGGCCCCTGCCCGCTTTGCGGCGCTGCAGGCAGTTCGTCGACTTGCAGGCTCTGCGCCAGCGCCGCCGTCTGAACTACGCCACGATCAGCTAGGGTGTTGAAGTCTTGTGACGGGGCTGCTTGGCTGGTTCTCACCTCATCATCCAGCAGACCGACAACGCGAGCGGGATCAATACCCATCAGCATCGCGCCCGTGACCTTGTCATAAACACCCTTGGTATTCAGCAGCCCTTTGCTGAGTTGGAACTCTGACAGGGCCGAAAGCATCGCTCTGTCGACACGGCCATCAAAATTTCTACCCTTGGGTGGCAAAGGCAAGAAACCCTGCGATGCCAAGTGACCTTTGATCTCAATCACATACTGATCGACCGCCTGTCGTTTATCCGGCGGTAGCGGACTTTTGCGATCATTCTGGATCTTCTGGATATCGACCAGATTGGGGGAATCCGCCGCAAGACGCCTTTGCTTAGCTTGCAATGCCGCGTAGTAATCCAGACGTGCCACGGCTTGTTTCAGATGCGCCTCGGTAGCTGTATCCAGCCCTGCCTCTGGATATGGCAGCCCCGCCTGCTGCTTGTAGGTGCTGATCATAACTTTAAGACGCGGATTATTAAAATCGGTCGGTGGCTTGCGGCCATGATCGTACCCGAGCCGCTCCAACATGTGGAGGGTTGAGGCTAGGCGATCTGGTGTTTCAACTTTAGGATTCAGCTGCGCCCATAGTGGTGGAAACTGATCGAGACGAAGTTGTGGCACAATCAAATCAGCACGAACAGGAACAGGCTGCCCGCTCCGGTCACGAAACGTACGAGGCTTCCCTCTGTCCTGATCAAGACCGAAGTCACGCCCATAGAATTTTTTTTCAAAATTGGACGCGTGAGCATCGCTGATTTTATTGGACAAATCTGCATAGATTTGGGCTCCAGTCCGGCTGGTGCCCTTAACCGCATCGCCAAAAACACCACCATTAGCCAAGGCAGCCAGACCATATTTAGAGTCTTCCCCGAGCTTGTGATCAGCTTTTCTGTTTAGATCTTTGAGAAATCCGATCGAATGGAAGTGCAAAGCGTAGGTGTTGGTGGCATTCGCTTCAAACCCGTGCTCGCTCACTTCATTTTGATAGCCTTTCGCATCTATCGCGAGCGTGTGCAGCGGCACCCGCCCCGTAGGATCAGACCGCAACGTCATTAGTTTCTGGATCTCAGGCGTGTGGCGGTTCGCATCAACATAGCTATCGAATTTGTTCCAATCGAGCTTGCCAGCCAAGGCGGGAGCCGTTTTCATCTTCAGCATCGCCGCGCGAATGATGGCGGCTTGTTCGGGCGCAACCTGATCGAGCCGCGCGTTACGAATGATCTGCTCGCCTGATTTGTAAATACTCATGGCAAAGGTTGGCTCGGTATATTGCGCGATCCCAACTGCCGTTCCGGCCGGATCGACCACCACGCGACCGGTTTCGCTGATTTTTGCGGCTGGTGTTCCTTTTTTAGGAGGGCGAATAAGCGGATGCCATGTCCCGGCACTTTCAAGATTTACGATAGCTCCCAGCAAACCAGGACGTACGCCTGTTGCGACCGCGGCATCAAGCAAAACCCGCAGTTCAGCCCGGGTGGGGTCACGCCGCTCAATCTCATAGAGCTTTTCAGGCGGTGGTTTGGGTGGCTGCTTCCGGCTCACAACAATCTCATGCGTTTGAATATACTAGCCTATTCAATCACATGGCCCGTTAAACCGGGATTAACCGTAGAGACAACCCTTTGAAATACAAGACTTTAGCGTCCCTGCCGTGCCGCCAGAATCAACAGCAGACTTCCCAACACGCCCGCAACCAGAGAGGCCGCCAGAATGCCCGTCTTGGCCATCGTCAAAAGCTCGGGCGCGAATGGGAACGCGAGCGAGCTGATAAAAATGGACATAGTAAAGCCAATGCCCGCGAGCAAGGCCATGCCCGCAACATGCTGGAAATTAACCCCTTCGGGTAATTGTAACCAGCCCGCGCGAACAACCAGCCAACTAAACCCAAAGATACCGATAAACTTGCCCAGCAGCAGACCAAAGAAAACGCCCAGAAAGACAGGGTCTGCCGTTAGACCACGCATCGCCGATACATCAAGAGTGATACCAGCATTAATAAACGCGAACAGCGGCACGACTAGATACGCTACCGGCAAGTGCCATATATGCTCAAGCCGCTGCGATGGCGTGCTGACGTTCTGCACAGCACGATCCAGGGTCTCTACCAGCTCTCGCATTTTCTCATTCTTTACGAGCGTTGGATTATCGGCATAACTGGAGTCAAACTGTGTCAGGAGTGCTTTGGCTTTGCTGCTAAAATAGATCGGGTCGTAACGGGGACGCGCCGGCAGCAGAAAAGCACCAATCACGCCAGCGAGCGTCGGGTGAATGCCAGATTTGAGCAGAACAAACCACAAGCCCATCGCCAGAATGAAGTACGGTACTGCCCGGCGCACACCGGCCCGATTGAATATATACATAAGCGCCATGATGGCAGCCGCCGCCAGCAGGTAGTGCAGCGAGATATTTTCGCTATAGAACAGGGCGATGACCGTGACCGCGCCCAGATCATCAATGATAGCAATCGCGACCAGAAACGCCATGAGCGCCTTGGGGACACGCGAGCCGAGCAGAACCAGCACACCGATCGCAAAGGCGATATCAGTCGCCATGGGAATCGCCCAGCCGGCCGAGGTCGGGCCCGATGGATTAAACAGAAAGTAAATAGCGGCAGGAACAACCATGCCTCCCAACGCTGCGACTGCCGGTAGCGCGGCCTTGCGCCAACTCGCCAACTCGCCGAACAGCAGCTCACGCTTCAGCTCAAGCCCAACAACGAAAAAGAAAAATGCCATCAGCAGGTCATTGACCCACAGCAATAGCGGCTTGCTGAGAATGAAGACGCCAAAACCAACCGCAACAGGAATTTCCTTGAGTGCGAAATAAAGGCCGGACAGAGCTGAATTAGCCAGAATCAACGCCAGCACCGTGGTCAGCATCAGCAGAATACCGCTTGAGCTTTGACGATGAACAAAACGCTCCATCGGGCTAATCAGTTTAGTAAAAATTTTCTCGAGCGGGGCGTAGTGAACACCCGGTGCGGAATTCGGCATGAGTTATGTCGCCTCCTAGTACGTCCACAAATATAAGCGTGTTTGCGTTCAGGGCAAGCATGGAGCTGTATAAAGCCCGGGTGATCGGCTAGACTGGGGCATGAAGATCAGCGGCAGCTATCCCTTTTCTGTCCCTCCCGCGCAGGTCTGGGCGGCGATTTATGACCCGGCCACACTAAAGGCCTGCATCCCTCAATGCGACGTGATTGAGCGTGTGCGGCCCGACTACTGGCTAGGCCGGGCAGTTGTGAAAATCGGTCCGTTCAAAACAAGTTTTGAGGGAGAAATAACCCTCAGCGAGGTCACGCCGCCCACAAGCTATAGCATTGCCATCATCGCCAAGAGCTGGCTGGGCACGGCGCAAGGGCAGGCAAAGGTGTGGCTGGAAGCTGTGGATACCGGTACACACCTGCACTATGAGGCAGACGTGCATATTGGTATTAAGCTCCTCGACAAGGCGATCAACCTCGCCCAAGGTATGGCGAAGGAGCTGGCGGATGCGTTTTTTGGCCGCCTCGCCGAGGCGATCTCTAAAAATAGCAGTCGGGATCAGGTTAGAAGTGAATGACCTTACCAAAGGCATCCAGCGTTGCCTCGTGCATCATTTCCGAGAGCGTCGGGTGCGGGAAAACCGTGTGCATCAGTTCGGCCTCGGTGGCTTCCATAGTGCGCGCAATACCAAAACCCTGAATCAATTCGGTAACTTCCGCGCCGATCATATGTGCGCCCAACAGCTCGCCCGTTTTGGCGTCATAAACCGTTTTGACTAACCCCTCCGGCTCGCCGAGCGCAATCGCCTTGCCATTGCCCATGAAGGGAAACTTGCCAACCTTCACACTATAGCCAGCGGCTTTGGCTTTGGCTTCCGTCAGGCCAACGGACGCCACTTGCGGATAGCAATAGGTACAACCTGGAATCTTACTGATATCCAGCGGATGAACGCCCGCCACACCCGCAATCTTCTCAACGCACATGACGCCTTCATGGCTAGCCTTGTGGGCAAGCCATGGCGGCCCAGCGAGATCGCCAATAGCATAAACGCCCGGCTCACCCGTGCGGCACCATTCGTCAATCACCACATGGCCGCGATCCACCTTAACGCCGGTGCCTTCAAGACCGAGTGTCTCAACATTGCCGGTAATGCCAACGGCGGAGATCACGCGCTCGACCGTAATCGTCTCGACCTTGCCACCTACTTCAATAGTGGCCGTCACGCTATCAGCGCCTTTCGTGAGCTTAGCCACTTTGGCTCCGGTCATGATCTTCATGCCTTGCTTCTCAAAGGCTTTACAGGCGAAGGCCGAAATTTCTTCGTCTTCCACCGGCAAAACGCGGTCCATCACCTCAACCACCGTCACGTCAGCGCCAAGGGTGCGATAGAAGCTGGCAAACTCAATGCCAATCGCACCGGAACCGACCACCAGCAGGCTCCTGGGCATCCGGTCAGGTGTCATCGCTTCTTTATAGGTCCAGACCAGTTTTCCATCCGGCTCCAGATTGGGCAGCACGCGGGCGCGCGCACCCGTGGCAAGGATGATATGCTTGGCCTCAAGCGTTGCCGGGGTTTTGCCCTCAACCGATATTTTGCCTTTACCAAGCAGCTTGCCATGGCCATCATAGACCGTGACTTTGTTCTTCTTGAGCAGATGCTTCACCCCGGCACTAAGCTGGCTGGCCACGCCGCGCGAGCGCTCGACAATTTTTTTCAGGTCAAAGCGGATATTGTCTGCCGCCAAGCCATAAGCTGAAGCGTGAGACATGAGATGGAACACTTCCGCCGAACGCAACAAGGCCTTGGTCGGGATGCAACCCCAATTGAGGCAAATACCGCCTAGATGATTGGCCTCCACCAAGGCCACTGACATTTTAAGCTGGGCTGCGCGAATGGCTGTGACGTAGCCGCCGGGGCCGCCACCAATGACCACAACATCAAATTTATCCATTGTAATACCTATGAGCTAACGTCTTGTAATGGGCCTTGCCGGTGTCAGTGATGGTCACCTCCACCGTAGCGAGTTGGTCAGGCGTGGCCGAGGCGCGCTGGAACAGCATGGCAGCCTCACCACCTGTAAGCGGTGCGTGATTGGAGCCACCAATTTCGCGCACGGTAAACTCACCCGCGTCGAGCATTTGCGAGAGCGCCCCAGCCATCTGGCTACGCACATCACTGCGGCCACTCAGCTCATGCCACATGCCGCCAACCCCCATCAGATGGTCAAGCGTGAGCGGCTTATCCATCACCGCATCCAGCATGGCCAGCTCAACCAGTTCCTTGAGATTCAGACCCATAAAATCCTCACAACAGCATCAGGGCCGGGTCTTCAATCCGGCGCTTGAAAGCGGTCAGGAACTCGGCCCCGACAGCGCCATCGACTGAGCGATGGTCGCACGAGAGGGTGCAACTCATGACAGTTGCCACCTCAATCTTGCCATCCACCACCACGGGGCGCTGTTCCCCAGCGCCGACCGCCAGAATACAGCTTTGCGGGGGGTTGATAATAGCCGCAAACTCCTTGATCCCGAACATTCCAAGGTTGGATATGGTAAATCCGCCACCCATGAATTCTTCCGGTTTCAGCTTGCCTTCCTTGGCCCGTCCAGCCAGTTCGCGCACTTCCTCAGAAATAGCCGCCAGCCCCTTCAGATCCGCCTTTTTGACAATAGGTGTAATCAAACCGTTGGGAGTAGCAACAGCAACCGAAATATCCACATCTTCAAACATCAACAAGGCTTCATCGGTCCACGCTGAATTGGCGGCTGGAATTTCGCGCAGCGCTAGCGCCACCGCACGCACAACAAAATCGTTCACACTGACCTTAAGACCTGTCGCATTGATCCGCTTGCGCATGGCCAAAAGCTGGTCAATCTGGCAATCCACCGACAGATAGAAGTGCGGGATCGTCTGCTTGGACTCCTGTAAGCGCTTGGCTGTGACCTTCTTGATGTTGTTATGCGGAATCGCCTGATAGCGCTGGCCGAGCTTATCCATGGTTGCGGCAATCGCGCTGCTGGACGAGCCCATAGCCATGGTGCCGGGAATGCGCGCCGGGAGATTGGAAACCTGTGCTCCTTCCACATCGGCCTTGGTGATGCGGCCATGCGGACCAGTGCCCTGAATGTTGGAGAGATTGACACCTTTATCGGCAGCAATGCGCCGTGCCAGCGGGGTGGCAAACACACGACTGCCCTGAGGTGCCTGTGCCGAGGCCGGGGCTAAGACGGCCGGCGTAACGGAAGCGATTGGGGCTGACGCGGGCGCAGCCGTAACCGGCGCCGACTGTGGTGGTGCGGGCGCAACCGCCTTGATATCGGCGACATTCTCATTATCGGCCAACAATACAGCAATCGGTGCATTCACCTTCACACCTGCCGTACCCGCTGGCACCAGAATTTTACCGAGCTTGCCCTCATCCACCGCTTCCACTTCCATGGTGGCCTTATCGGTTTCAATTTCGGCAATCACCTGCCCGGCCTTGATGACATCGCCCTCGCTTTTGTGCCATTTGGCCAAGGTGCCCTCCGTCATGGTGGGGGAAAGTGCGGGCATGAGGATATTGATGGGCATGGGTCAGGCCTTATAGGTTACAGTTTTCACAGCAGCGATAATGTCCTCAACCTGAGGCAGCGCGAGCTTTTCGAGATTAGCCGCATAGGGCATCGGGACATCCTTGCCACACACGCGCAGCACCGGGGCATCAAGATGATCGAATGCCTGTTCATTCACGACAGCGGCGATCTCGGAGCCAATGCCGGCAAAGGCCCAGCCTTCCTCCACCGCAACGATGCGGTTGGTTTTGCGCACACTGTCGAGGATGGCTTGGGTATCCATCGGGCGGATGGTGCGCAGATTGATGACCTCGGCTTCAATCCCCATAGCGGCCAGCTGCTCGGCGGCCTGCAGACACACGCCCACCATGCGCGAGTAACTCACTAGAGTCACATGATTACCCTCACGCTCGATTTTGGCTTTACCAATCGGAACAATGAAATCGGGATCAGCCGGAACATCAAAGCTCTGGCCATACATGATCTCGTTTTCCAGCACCACCACCGGATTGGGGTCACGAATAGCCGCTTTCATCAGCCCCTTGGCATCGGCGGCGCTCCACGGTGCCACCACCTTGAGGCCGGGAATGTGCCCGTACCAGCTAGCAAAACACTGACTATGCTGGGCAGCTACCTTGCCGGGTGCGCCATTGGGACCCCGGAACACGATGGGGCAGCCCATCTTGCCGCCGCTCATATACAGCGTCTTGGCCGCCGAGTTCAGGATATGGTCAATCGCCTGTAAGGCAAAGTTCATGGTCATGAATTCGATGATCGGTTTGAGGCCATGGAACGCGGCTCCAACACCAAGGCCAGCGAAGCCCATTTCGGTGATCGGGCTGTCGATGATCCGCTCGGGACCAAACTCCTTGAGCATGCCTTGCGAGACTTTATAGGCACCATCATACTGCGCCACTTCTTCACCAAGCAAAAACACATCCTTATCGCGGCGCATTTCCTCGGCCATGCCTTCGCGCAGGGCTTCGCGTACAGTCATTTTCACCATCGCACCGGTATAGGTCTTTTCAACCGGAGCGGGGGCGCTGGCCGGACCAACCGGAATATAGCTTTGCGCAGGAGCCGCGGCTGGGGGTGGAGCTGACACGGCGGCGTTGGCATTAGCCGGCGCAGCGAGCTTGGACACATCAAATTTCTCACCGGCATCGACCAGCACAGCGATGGGCGCATTTACCTTCACACCCTCGGTGCCTTCGGCCACCAGAATCTTGGCCAGTGTCCCCTCGTCCACCGCCTCCACTTCCATGGTGGCTTTGTCGGTTTCGATCTCGGCGATAACATCGCCCGCACGCACATTATCGCCCTCGCGTTTTTTCCACTTGGCCAGCTTGCCCTCGGTCATGGTGGGCGACAGGGCGGGCATAAGAACTTGCGTTGCCATGATTACTTATCCCCTTCAATCAATACATCGGTCCACAGCTCGGCCGGATTTGGCTCGGGGCTTTGGGTGGCAAAATCGGTTGCGTCCTGCACGACAGCTTTGATCTCGGCCTCAATCGCCTTGATCTCATCCTCCTTGATGCCGGAAGCAAGCATCTTGGGCCGCAACAGCTCAATCGGATCAAGTTCAGTCTTATATTTCTCAACCTCTTCCTTGCTGCGGTACTTGCCGGGATCGGACATGGAATGACCACGATAACGATAGGTCTCGATTTCCAAAAGCAAAGGACCGTTCCCCGCGCGGATATGAGTCACCGCTTCAGCGGCTGCCTCGCGCACAGCCAGAATGTCCATGCCATCGACCCGCTTGCCGGGAATGCCAAAGCCTTCGCCACGGCGGAAGAATTCACCCGCCGCCGAACGCTCGACCGAGGTGCCCATGGCGTAATGGTTATTCTCAACCACGAACAGGCACGGCAATTTCCACAGTGCGGCCATATTCATGGCTTCATAAACCTGACCCTGATTGGCGGCCCCATCACCAAAATAGGTCACGCACAGGCCGCCATCCTTCTTATACTTGTGTGAGAAGGCCAAGCCCGCCCCGATCGGGACCTGCGCACCGACAATGCCGTGACCACCATAAAAGCCCTTCTCGCGGTCAAACATATGCATCGAGCCGCCCTTCCCCTTGGCGTTGCCTGTCGCCCGGCCTGTCAGCTCGGCCATGATTTCGCGCGGATCCATGCCACAGGCAAAAATCTGACCGCGGGCGCGGTAAGCGGTGATAACGGTATCCTGCGGGTTCAGAACGCTTTGCACACCGACCGCAACCGCCTCCTGACCGATGGCCAGATGGCAGAAGCCGCCAATCAGGCCCATGCCGTAAAGCTGCCCCGCCTTTTCATCGAAACGGCGGATAAGCAGCATGTCACGAAACCACTTCAGATACTGCTCGCGGGTCGGCGGTGGCAGTTTTGAATTGTGGCCGATCGTGGCGGGGGCAACAGACATGAAAAAACTCCCTGAAAAACTCCCAGAAATACTCCAAGATTGACGCGGCATTAATTAACGCGCCTGAGGTAATTTTTCAAGCCGATCAAAGGTTTGCGATACAAGAAATGGTGCGGCGCACAAAAACGGGCTTATCGCCCGAGAATGACAATCTCGTCACGCTTGACGTAGCCAAGCTCACGCCGGACCTGCTCGTCCAGCAGATCCGGGTCGATGCTATCCGGGCGCAGGGCAACAACCTTACGTTCAATAGCCAAACGCTCGGCCCTCACCTCAGCCAGCTTAGCCTCGGCCTCGGTTACCTGCTGGCTGGTCGCGCGATAGGTGGAATAGCCACGGTCGCCTTCAAAAGCGAACAGGGCAAAATACAGAACAAGAAAACTGCCGACAATAGCACTGCCCGAGCGCAGAAGGCGGGCAAAGAGCCGAAGCGGAAGTGTCAGGAGCAGTTGCATCTCTGCTAAGGAATCATGATTGAGTCAGCGCGTCAACTGCTTATCGCAATCCCTTGGCATTGATGAGCGTTTTTCCGCCATAGATCGCACTTTCACCCAGCTGCTCCTCAATACGGATCAGCTGGTTGTATTTAGCTGTACGGTCAGTGCGGGACAGCGAGCCGGTCTTGATCTGGCCACAGTTAGTGGCCACGGCAATATCCGCAATGGTGGTATCTTCCGTCTCGCCGGAGCGATGCGACAACACTGCACGATAGCCCGCCTTATGAGCCATATCCACAGCTTCCAGTGTTTCAGTCAGCGTGCCGATCTGGTTGACCTTGACCAGGATGGCATTGGCAATACCCTCGCTAATACCACGGGACAGACGCGTGGTGTTGGTCACGAAGAGATCATCCCCCACCAGCTGGACCTTCTTGCCGAGTTCATCGGTCAGCATCTTCCAGCCAGCCCAGTCATCCTCAGCCATACCATCTTCAATGCTGGCGATGGGATAGCGGTCGCACAGATCAGCATAGAGCTTCACCATCCCGGCACTGTCGAGCACCTTGCCTTCGCCAGCAAGGTTATACTTGCCATCTTTATAAAATTCGGTCGCAGCCACATCCAGCCCCAACCACACATCCTGCCCCGGCTTATAGCCCGCCGCTTCGATGGACTTCATAATGACCGTGAGCGCTTCATCCGGCGATTTCAGATTGGGCGCAAACCCACCTTCGTCACCCACATTGGTGTTATGGCCAGCCGTTTTCAGCTGCTTCTTGAGGGCCTGAAAAATCTCGCTGCCCATGCGCACACCCTCAGCCACACTTGGTGCGCTGACGGGCAGGATCATGAACTCCTGAAAATCAATCGGGTTATCGGCATGCGCACCACCATTGATGATATTCATCATCGGCGTTGGGAGCGTGCGCGCTCCCGCCCCGCCGATATAGCGGTACAGCGGTAACCCGGTGTGGTTCGCCGCCGCCTTGGCTACGGCCAGAGAGACACCCAGAATGGCATTAGCACCAAGGCGGGCTTTGTTCGGTGTTCCGTCCAGCGCGATCAGAGCACGGTCGATCCCCACCTGATCGAGTGCATCACCACCCGCAATCGCCTCAAAAATTTCGCCCTCAACGGCAGCCACAGCCTGCTTCACGCCCTTGCCGCCATAACGGGATTTATCGTCATCGCGCTTTTCAACCGCTTCATGCGCCCCCGTGCTGGCACCCGAGGGCACGGCCGCGCGGCCCGTAGCCCCGCTCGCCAATTCGACCTCCACTTCAACTGTGGGATTGCCCCGGCTGTCCAGAATTTCACGGGCGATAACGGCGACGATAGATGACATAACAATCCTTAGGCTGAGAGTTGTATTGGCCTGCTCTTGGCGAGGCGGTCGAAGGCCACCAGTGTCTCGAGCAGGTCTTTGAGGTTTGAGAGACGCACCATATTTGGCCCATCCGAGGGCGCGTGGTCAGGATCCTGATGCGTTTCGATAAACACGCCCGCCACGCCCACCGCGATCGCTGCACGCGCCAGCACAGGCACGAACTCGCGCTGGCCGCCAGAGGTAGTCCCCTGCCCGCCGGGCTGCTGCACCGAGTGGGTGGCATCAAAAATTACCGGATACCCTGTCTGCGCCATGATCGGCAGACTGCGCATATCGCTAACTAACGTGTTATACCCAAAGGATGCGCCACGCTCGCACAGCAGGATATTCTCATTTCCTGTACTGGCGATTTTGGCGGCCACATTCTTCATATCCCACGGCGCGAGAAACTGCCCTTTTTTCACATTCACAATTTTGCCGGTTTTTCCGGCAGCAAGCAGCAGGTCGGTCTGGCGGCACAAAAAAGCAGGAATCTGAAGCACATCAACCACCTGCGCAGCAACCGCACACTGGTCCGGCTCATGCACATCGGTAAGCACCGGAACACCAAACTGCTTTTTAATGGTCGCGAGCACCTCAAGCCCACCCTCAAGCCCGAGGCCGCGCGCCGTGCTGGCCGAGGTCCGGTTCGCTTTGTCAAAACTGCTTTTGTAAATAAAGAGCATACCTAAGGGCTTGGTGATTTCGAGGATCGCACCGGCCATGTCCTGCGCATGCTGCAGACTTTCGATCTGGCAGGGACCCGCGATCAGCGCAAGCGGCTGGTCGTTGGCAATTTTGGCTGAACCGAGGGGAATTGTTTTCATGCCCCGGAAATTAGCAACTATTCCTTGAGCTGTATAGCCTGTGCAACCGCGGCAAAATTGGTAATGGTAAACTCGGCTTTGATCGCACCACTCTCAATTTTAAGCTGTCCCGCCTTGGCAATTTTCTGCACGCCACTCAGCGGCAGCGTAATGAGTAGCCCATCCGGCTGGGTTGCCACCGGCAGCACCATCTTGTCTTTATCGTCCAGCGTCAACTGCGCGGCCTTGATGCGATCGAGCTCGGGCATATCCTTATAGCTGGTCAAATTGAGTACATATTGCGCGCGGTTATGCACCCATAGCCCCAACGCAAAGTCACCGGTGTCCTTAAGGTTCGCCAAGCGCGAGTAGGGTTTTCCATCAAAGGTCAGATCAATCACGTCCCAATTGGGAGCGCCCGCGACCGTACGCGGATCCCCTTCTTCCAGCGGCTCATTGGGTAAATTGGCGGGCATCTGACCGTCGATACAGGCTGAGAACAGCTCATAGGCGCGGTCAAACCCGCGCAGATCAAAACTCACCTGCCCGACTTTGGTAAGTTGTTTGGTAGCTCTATCGAGCCGCCCGATGGCATAGGTCACAAAGCGCGCGGCGGCCAACGCCTTAAGCTGCTCAGGCTTTGGCATGTAAAACAAACCGGAATGATGCACCGAGAAAGGCTGCGCCACCGGCTCAGCCTCATCCAGTTTGATCTGCAAGCTGTTGAGGGTCGTATCGTGGAGAAAAGTAGCCCCCAACTGTATGGTGGTGGACGGGTTGCTTCGGGCCGCACTCAGCGAAAACTCGACCCCCTGCAGCGTCTCGGTATTCACCAATTGGCAATTTGCGCCACCGACCAGCGCCCCCTGCCACGGGCCGATGGTGTAACGGTCTTTTACCTGTGTCAGCTCCTCCATTTCGGCATAGGGATCGGCCGCCAAGGCGGGAGCGGCAAGACTGAAACACAATAAAGCGAGACACAGGCGCATGCTGGCTACTTACCATATTTTACTTGCTTCACCTAGCGGCTCTCTGTTACGCTGCCATCATGTTGAAACACACCAGCCAACGCCGACTGCCACTCACCGCCTCCTTTGGCGGCCATGGTTATTCGACCGAAAACAACCGTTAAACGGGGCTGGCAACCAGCCCATGGACGGGCTGGTAAACTCCTTAAACCAAGAGATTTCCCCGCCCGATCTGTGAGTTAAACAGGAGGGGTAACTATGGGAAAAATAATCAAAGACCGCTGGCGACGTGAGCCAAACGCCGATATCCGCCGCTTGTATCTGGCCTGCGCCCTGCGCTGCCCCGGTCTGCTGCTCCCTGTGATTGTCATCTACAACAGCGAAGCCATGGGACTGGACTTCGCCCAGTTCCTGCTGGTGGAGGCTATTTTTGCCTTGGCCATGGTCGTACTAGAGGTTCCCACCGGCTGGCTGTCAGATATCTGGCAGCGGCGCACCACCATGATTGTTTCGGCCATCTGTTGGGCAGCCAGCTATATCTGGTTGACCGTGGCCTATGGCCTGTTTGATGCCATTGCCGTGCAAGTGCTGATGGCTCTGGGGGCCAGCTTTGCCAGCGGCACCATGCAGGCCATGCTGTTTGAATATCTGGCCGAACAGGGACGCGAACGTGAGTTCCGCAAGGCAGAAGGCTTACGCTTCGCCTACGGCTTTTATGGCTTAGCTATTACAGCACCGCTAGCCGGATTTCTCTACGCGATTGATCTTCGCCTGCCCGTGCTGTTGACACTGGGGCTGCATCTCGCTGCCGTGGGCGTCAGTCTGCGCCTGCGCGAGCCACAGCGGGTCAAGCGTCATGTCGAACGCAATGCCTTTTATGACATGCTGACGACCCTGAAGTTTGCACTCTATGGCCACCGCGAGATTGCGGCCATCATTGCGTTGGCCGCCGTTATGGGCGTGGGTACCAAGCTGATGATGTGGATTCAGCAGCCCTATTTTCAGGCAGCGCAGATTCCGGTGGAATGGAACGGCATTCTGGCGGCGGCCGCCTTTCTGCTGGTGGCTGTGAACAGCCAGTTGGCACACACACTCGAGCGTTGGCTGAAACCAGTCAGCCTGCTGGGCGTCCTGCTGCTGATCGAAATCAGCTTGGCAACCCTTGCTGGCAGCGCGGTCTGGATGATGTTTGCTCCGCTGCTCCTGCTTGGGCAGGCTATTTATGGCGTCAATGCCCCCGTCATTGCCGACATCATCAGCCAGCGCGCCGACCCGGCTCGACGCGCCACCATTCTGAGCGCACAAAGCCTGATGGCGCAGTTGGTCTTTACCGTCGTCAGCGTGCCCTACGGGGCTCTCGCGCAGGAGAGTGGCGTGGCCAGTGCCTTGTGGGCGCTGGCGGCAGCCCTAGCCTTGGGGGGAATCCCGGCCTGGCTGTATCTGCGGCGGCGCGTTCCTGACTAGGTCCTACGCCACCAGCGACCGGATCCAGTAAATGACGCGGCACGCCTCAAACAGATCGCAGGAGACGAACGCACCCAGCAAAATACTCATCAGCAGGGTGATGAGCACCCCAAGGCACAGCCCGCCGAGGATCAGCAGACAGGTGCCGGGGTTGAAATCAAGGTCGTAAATGCCCTCAAACGGCAGACGCCCGCTTGCTCTTAGCTCGCGAATACTCTGGGCCAAACGATAGATTAGCAGAAACGTGCAAGCCAGCATGACCAGAAACAGCACCAGATTAACCAGACTTCCTGTTTCCATGTGACCTCTCCCCCGGTGCGGCTGCGTGAGCTACGGTTTTTTGCGAGTATAGGTTGAGTTTACCCCTTTGCCCAGCATGTGAATTGACGGATCAGAGAGTCGAAATGACCAACGTATGCTCAGGCTCGAGCATCCATTTGCGGGGATGCGTCTCCCCGACAGTACTATTGTCATAACTGACACGAATACGGCTACCGCTATCAATCAACTGAATGCTGCGTTTACCCACACCATAGGCAAGCGACCAGTGCGGAGTAGGATACCCAAGGCCGAGCAGGGCAACGCGGGTATGTTTGGTCTTATGCCGGAAGTTATACAGCTCATCGCGCGTGGTCAACGCATCGTCCAGCACGCGCCAGAACACATCCTTGCGGGTAATCTCATAGGGTGCAGCCAAGCGGCGATGCACGACATCAAGATCATAATACTTGCGCATGAACCTCTTCGCTGTACTCAAAAAATCACGCACATGCATGATGGATGTCCCATCCCACAAGGCCTGCGGCATCTGGTTGCGGTCGGCCAGATATTTGCACATTTGCCGGAACAGCAAGGCCCCGTCTCCGTCCGAAAACTCTCGGCCGCGCGACAGCGCCAGCACCTTCATGGCATTGATGATGGCGTAAATCCCGCACAGGCCATCAAGCTCGCCCTGCTGCCACGGCCGGATGATCTTATGGCGGGCCACTCTAGCCCCCTCTCTGTGCAATCGCTGCGGCGATGAACGACACAAACAGGGGATGCGGCTGCAAAGGCCGACTCTTCAGCTCCGGGTGAAACTGGACCCCGATAAACCACGGGTGGTCAGCCCGCTCGATAATCTCGGGCAGCACGCCATCGGGCGACAGGCCCGAGAACACGACCCCCGCCCTTTCGAGCTGATCCTTACACCGCAAATTGACCTCGTAGCGGTGGCGGTGGCGCTCGCTGATTGTGCTAGCGCCGTAAATATGGGCCACTTTACTGCCGGGCTTGAGCTGACAGGGATATGCGCCAAGGCGCATGGTACCGCCCAAATCGCCAGTCGTACTACGCTGCTCGAGCGCATTGCCCTTCACCCATTCGGTCATCAGGCCAACCAAGGGCTCCTCGCATGGGCCGAATTCGGTCGTGCTGGCGTTGGGTAGACCGCACAAATGCCGCGCGGCCTCAATCACGGCCAACTGCATACCAAAGCAGATACCAAGGAATGGAATTTTATGTTCCCTAGCATATTGCGTCGCACGAATTTTACCAAGCGTGCCACGCTCACCAAAGCCACCGGGGATCAGAATGGCATCGACATCCGACAGGCGCTCGGCTGGATCTGTTTTTTCCAAGTCTTCGCTGTCTATCCAGTCAAGTTCAACTTTCACCTTATTAGCGATCCCGCCATGCGCCAAAGCTTCCGCGAGCGACTTGTAGGCATCAAGCAGGCTGACATATTTGCCGACCACGCCCACCCGCACCTGCCCTTGCGGGTTATGGATGGTGTGGGTCAGCGCCTGCCAGCGCGAGAGGTTAATACTCGGCAGTGGCTCCAACCCAAAATACTTGAGGACCTGCTCATCCAGCCCTTCGCGATGGTAACTCTCGGTTACCGCATAGATAGAGCTGACATTCAGGGCTGGGATCACGCGCTCAACCGGAACATTACAGAAGAGCGCGATTTTCTTAAGCTCAGTCGCCGGGATGCTCTGCTCGGCGCGGCACAACAGCAAGTCAGGCTGAATCCCGACTGACAGCAACTCACGCACCGAGTGCTGCGTGGGCTTGGTCTTCAGCTCACCTGCTACAGCAATATAGGGGAGCAAGGTCACGTGAATGAACATGACATCCGCCCGACCCCATTCATTACCGAACTGCCGGATGGCCTCCAGAAACGGCAGCCCCTCGATATCGCCCACCGTGCCGCCAATCTCGCAAATGACAAACTGTGCACCACCCACGTCAGTGCGGATGAACTCCTTGATCTGATCGGTCACATGCGGGATCACCTGCACTGTTGCGCCCAGATAGTCGCCCTTGCGTTCTTTGGCCAGAACCGTGCTGTAAATACGGCCACTGGACACGCTGTCATGCCCGCTGGCCGAAACATTGGTGAACCGTTCATAGTGACCGAGGTCAAGGTCGGTTTCCGCTCCGTCATCAGTCACAAATACTTCGCCATGCTGATAGGGACTCATGGTCCCCGGATCGACGTTCAGATACGGATCCAGCTTGCGGATGCGTACGCTGTAGCCGCGCGCCTGTAGCAACGCACCGAGCGCCGCCGCGGCCAGACCCTTACCCAAAGAGGAGACGACGCCGCCGGTAATGAAGAGATACCGCGGCTTGCTGGCCTGTGTCATGGCGTTAACCTCAGGGTTTGGGGAGCTCGCTGGACGTGGGCGGACTGTCGGCCATTGGCGGGGTAATAGGCGCCTCCACCGGAGGAGTGGGAACGGCCTGTTCTTGTGCCGCAATCTGATCGGCGATGCTTTCACTCCGCTTGTGCCCGCCAGCCATGATTGCCAACGTTAGCGATGTAATAAAGAACAAGGTCGCCAGAATGGCGGTAGTCCGGGTCAGGATATTCGCGCTTCCGCGCACGGGCATCATGCCGCCTCCGCTCGGGCCAGCCAAGCCCGCGCCTTCCGAACGCTGGAGCAGAACGACGATAATCATTGCTACAGCCAGAATGAGATGAAGAACCAGAACGACTTTTTCCACGGCATGCCTCGATTGCTTACAGGATAATCAATTGCGGGTTTTAGCCCAGCCGCCCACCGCATGCCAGAGGTAATTTTCTGCGAGCGATTCCAAATTATTAAGCCGGGAATTACCCTAGGTTAACGTCCGCATTCGCAATCGCCACGAAATCGCCCGCCACCAGCGAGGCCCCACCAACAAGGAAGCCATCAACCTCGCGCAGTGCCAGCAGCGCGGCGGCGTTATCGGGTTTCACCGAACCGCCATAGAGAATAGTGACGTCTGCCCCGGCCCTGCACGCAGCCACAGTTGCACGGATATGCTCATGCATCAGGCGGACATCATCAGGCGATGCGTTGCGCCCTGTACCAATAGCCCAGACCGGTTCATAGGCCACCACAAAAGAGCGCCCCTCATCCGGCAGGCTTCCCTTAAGCTGGACCTCGACGACTGCCTGCGCCCGCCCGGCATCGCGCTCGGCCAGCGTTTCCCCCACGCAAATGATGGGCGTTAGACCGCCATTCTGAGCAGCCATAGCTTTCTTTTTAATGATTGGATCGTTCTCGCCAAGACCATGGCGGCGCTCCGAGTGGCCCACAATCACAAACTGACAGCCCAGTTCGGCCAGCATCGGTACACTTACACTTCCGGTAAATGCGCCTTTGGCTTCGGCATGACAATCCTGTGCACCTAACCCGACCATGGAGCCTGCGAGCGCCTGTGCGACTGCCGGAATATGCACAAAAGGCGGGCAAACCGCCAGTTTGGCGGGCACCCGTGCCGCCACAAGCGCTAGCGCCCGCGCTTCCGCCTCTGCCAGTGTGCCGTTCATTTTCCAGTTTCCCACAATTAGCTTGGGCATGAGACCTCCTGACCTGTTGCTTTGCCAGCAAATAGCCCTAAACTCGCCGCCTGAGTAGAGGAGATTCGTATATCATGATGCAATCAATGCGC
Organism: Micavibrio sp. UBA2400; assembly: GCA_002343265.1. GTDB lineage: Bacteria > Pseudomonadota > Alphaproteobacteria > UBA2400 > UBA2400 > UBA2400. The sequence goes on along the minus strand of DDSC01000031.1, from coordinate 9,625 downwards.
CGCGCTGGTCAAACCTGGATCGCCAAGGGCCTATTCTTTCTCTTGGTCGGCAGCTTTGCCGTGTGGGGGATCGGGCCGATTTTTACCGGTGGACGGGTCCAGACCGTAGCCACGGCTGGCAAGGTCGATATTTCGAGCCAGCAGGTGGATCAAGCCTTGCAGCTACAATTGCAGATGATTGCCAACCAATATGGCATGAGTATCAGCCCGGAACAGGCCGAGCAGCTGGGTATCAAGCGCCAGATTGTTCAGCAGATGGTCATGCAGTCGCTGTTCGATCAGGAAGCCACCAAAACCGGTCTGCGCTATGACCGCGATACCATCAAGCAGAGCATAGCCAGCCAGCCCGCGCTGCGAGGCGAGGACGGCAAGTTTGATCCCGCCAAGTTTCGCGGTCTGCTCCAGCAGCTGCGCATGAGCGAAGCAGACTATCTCAATACCATTCGCAGCGATCTCATGCGCACCGTTCTGGTGGGCAGCATTCAGGGACAGGCTTATGCCCCCACGCTGCTTGCGGCTCCGCTTTACCAGTGGGCAAATGAGCGTCGCGTGGCCGAGGTCAAATCCTTCAAGGCGGCGGAGATGACGTCGGTACCCAAGCCAACCGACGAAGAGTTGCAGAGTTTTTATGAAGCGAGCACGACAGGCTATCGCCAACCTGAACAGCGCAGCTTTACCGTAGCCCGGCTCTCGCTGGACGAACTGGCGGCGTCAGTAACGCCGACCGAAGACGAATTAAGGCAAGCCTTTGATGCGGCCCCCGAGGAGTATGGCACAGCGGAAAAGCGCACCATTGGCCAAAGCACCGCCAAGGATGAGGCAACAGCACAAAAGCTGTCGGCGACGGTGGCTGCTGGTCAGTCGCTTAAAGCGGCAGCCAAGGACCTTGGCTTGGGGTACGGCGAAGTGGCGGACCTGACCAAGGCCAGTACCTTCCCCGAGTTGAGTGATGCTATTTTTGCTCTTACTCCGGGTACGGTCAGCCCCCTCGTTAAGAGCCCGATGGGCTGGCATATGATGGAGCTGATTAAAGTTACTCCCGCCGTGGTTCCAAGCTTTGATACCGCGCGCGCCAAGGTGCTGGAGCAGGTTCGCCGCCAGAAGGCGGGCGAGCAGCTCGATAGCATTTCCAAGTCCATGCAGGATGCCTTGGCGGGTGGCGCGACGCTAAGCGAAGCGGCCACAACACATAAGCTCCCGCTGACCAGCTACACGCTTGTCACAAAGGAGGGCAAGACCGCCCAAGGCAAGGTGGTAGAAGGGCTGGACAAGATGGTGCTTGAACAAGCCTTTGCAGGCAGCGAAGGCGATGCGGCGACACCGGTTGAAACCAGTACCAGCATCGACTTCGTGCAGATTGACACAGTTGCACCTGAGCACAAGAAGGCTCTGGCGGACGTCAAAGATCAGGTTATTGCTGACTGGACCCGCATGAAGAAGGAAGCGGCTGCCGCCGCTCAGGCTGACGCTCTGTTGGCCACCCTGAAGGACAAGGACAAGCCCGCAACCGGACTGACGCGCACAGGCGATCTCAGCCGGGAAGAAAAATCAGACAAGTGGCCAGCCACGCTGGTGGCGGCCATCTTTAATGCGCCCGCTGAGGGTGCGGGTAGCGTCAAGGTTGGCGAAGACAGCTGGGTCTATCAACTGGTCAGTGTGACGCGGCCTGATATAGCCGGGCAGGATCTGAGTGCGACGCGTGACGAACTGCGCAGCCAGCTGGCGAATGATCTGCTTGAGCAGTTCGGCGCGGCCTTGCGCGCGGATTACGGCGTCGAGCTTAACGAGACGTGGCTGACACCGAAGTCGTCGGTTCAATAACACGAGCCAGCTGACTGACAGTTGTCAACTCAAAGCCGGCACGGCGCGCTTGTGGTAACCACTGGGCTAGCGCCGTGATGGTCTCCGGATGCGGGTGGCCAATGGCAATGGCTTGGCCGTGCCGCCGGGCAATCCGCTCGGTCTGCCGCAACTGTGCCAGAATTTTGCCAACATCCCGCTCATTATCCAGAAACACGTCACGTCCGGCAAAGCGAATACCATAATGAGCCGCCGCCGCAGGGGCCGCGCTGTGTCCGGTGGTCCGACTGTCAAGAAACAGCAAATTACGCTTTGCCAGCTCCGCCATCATTACGGCCATGCCGGTGGGATCGGCGGTAAAACGGCTGCCCATATGATTGTTAACACCAACATATCCGGAAAAAGCAGACAGGCCTCGTTGGAGCATTGCCTTTTGTTCGTGTAGCGATTGCTGGCCGAGCAAGGCTATAGGGCCGGGATAATTGGTTGCCATATCATCCGGTTCCATCGGCATATGCACCAGCAGCTCATGTCCAGCTGCCGTGGCCCGGGCCGCCAGCTCCTGCACCCGCTCGGCGTAGGGTAGCAGGGCCAGCGTTAGCGGTCCGGGGAGCTTGAGGGTAGCCACGGAGCCGCGCCAGTCCGGCCCGATATCATCAATCACGATAGCGATGCGTGGCTTATGCGGTGATGGCAATGCGGCTACCGGTGGTGCAACAGGCTCGATCACGGTCAGCGCTGGCGGTTCTTCGTAGGTCGGTAACGCTGGTGCAGAAACGAGGGGTGCCAGCGCTGTCGGCGCAGGTTGAGTAGTCTGTATCGGTGCTATAGGTGGATGAGGTAGCGACGGCTCCAGCACGGCAATGGTCGCAATAGGGCCGGGCTCGGAGCGACGTTGCGGCTCCTGCCACCCGACAACAGCCAGCCCGGCCAGAAACGCCAGCAGAAGAAACACATTGAGCGGACGCAAGACTGCGCGCCGAAAATACAAACGCCGCAACCGAGAAGCTCTCGATCGCGGCGTTTTGTGTTTGGTCATACCCGCTACAGCTTAGTTGGCAGGGGGCTTTTGCATCATGGTGGCGTTGGTCAGAACCGGAACCTTCGCCGCGGTCACCGGGGTCACAGCATCAGCGCGGTTTATCACCACGGTGTCACCGGTCAGGCGGGCGGTAAGACCCAGCGGCTGCACGGCATCCGCCAACACGTCCGGCCAGGCCTTGCCACCTTGCCAATCCACCGACTGGCTGAGATCGACCCCCTCACCCTTCACAAAGGAATAGCCGGGGGGGAGGATCTGGCGCATAGCCACAACCAGCGGGACTTGCTTACCAAAGCCCTGAACCTGAGCTTGAGCCGTCTCGGCTGCCGGGACCGGGGCACTGGCACGAGTCAGCGTTGCGCCGGTAATTGGCGATACCGCAGCACCATTCGTTGGGGCTGGCGCAGCTGCCGGAGCCGTCACAATCTCGGTCTTGGTTTCAATCACACGGCTCTTCACGCCCTCGGCATCAACCGTGACAGCTGACGGCTCGGTCGAGCTGGCAACAACCGCCGACACGGCAGGAGCCGATGCTGGCGCCGTCGTAACAACCGGAGCTGACGCTGCGCGAGGCGCGGTCATACTGGGCATACCATCAATGAGGGACTGTGCCGTTGGCATGGCCGACGCGGCCGAAGCCCCCGGTAGTGCGCTGGGCTGTGGGGATACCATGGTACTGCTGCTCTTGGCGAGCGTGACTTCCTGAGCCGGTGCAGGTTCAGCCATCGGTGCGGGAGCCAACGTGACCGGGGCTTGGTCGCCCTTGGTATAAACCGGCGCAGCGGCAACCGTGTTGGGATCGAGAATGGTCTTTACTTCCTCAGCGGCCTGCGCGAGCGACTGTGGCTCATCGGTTGTGGCCGGTGTCAGCGCCACCGGCGCATCCGCCACAGGGGCCGGTGCTGCTAACGGCTGCTCCGGCATCGTGCTCTCTGCCGTGACCGCAGGTTCGGCCTGTGCAGGGTATGGCGTGGCCGCAGCCGCCGGTTCATCCTCAGGCGAGAGCCAGATAAATCCAGCCGAAGCCAGGCTGGTGGACGAGAGCAGCGCGAGTGAGGTAAAAGCCAGAGTGCGGGCGGCGCGGTATGTCATGAACAAAACTCATGGGTTCAGAGTGGATTGTGAATTGGAATTAGCATTGCCGCTCAAGACTGACCAGACTTTTCTTGTAAAGAAATCAGTTCCCTATGCGAATCGACATCACCTCAGCCCCGCGGGTAAAGAAAACACACCGGGAACAAAAAGTTAAGATCACCGCTTGACAGCCTATACAGAACCTAAGTAGAACAAAGAGCAGAGTTAAACGATTCGCCGAAGGGAGATTGTCCCATGCTGACCAAAAAACAGCACGAACTGCTGAGTTTCATCAACAGCCGCCTTGCTGATGAGGGCGTGCCCCCTTCCTTCGATGAGATGAAGGAAGCGCTGGGTCTGCGTTCCAAATCCGGCATTCATCGCCTGATTACCGGGCTGGAGGAGCGCGGGTTTATCCGCCGCATGCCGCACCGCGCCCGCGCGCTTGAGGTTGTACGCATGCCCAAAGCCGCGCCGGAAGCCGCAAAGTCGCCCGCCAAGGGCTTTAAGCCCAGCATCATTCAGGGCGGCAAAGCGCAAAGTGCCCTGCCCGCGGCGGCTTCGGTTGAAATTCCTCTGTATGGCCGGATAGCCGCTGGTATCCCGATTGAAGCGTTGGCCGACCCGTCAAGTTTTACCCCGGTGCCGCAGGATATGCTCGGTAACGGCGATTATTACGCGCTTGAAATTTCGGGTGACTCCATGATTCAGGCCGGAATTCTCGATGGCGATACCGTGGTGATCCGCCGCAGTGATCGCGCCGATAACGGACAGATCGTGGTAGCGCTGGTGGCGGATGAAGAAGCGACCCTCAAGCGCTGGCGCCTCAAAGGTGGCAAGGTCGCGCTTGAACCCTGTAATCCGGATTACGAAACGCGGATTTTCCCGGCGGACCAAGTGAAAGTCCAAGGGCATCTGGTGGGGCTAATCCGGAAATATCATTAGTCTGCTTGGGTGATGGCAGTGCCTATCATCGGCTCCCACACTCGCCGCCGGCCCGGTTGGCGCAAACTCTCCACACGGCCATCCGCATAGATCACACTGCTGCCGCGCTCGCGTAAAAACGTTTTATCTATCACCACGCGGGCTGCACAGCCGGGCAGTTTGAGATCGGGTGCGATAACAATATCGGCTCGCGTACAATCATCCAGACTGGCCACCGCCCGTGCGGGCAAGGCTATGCGTCCGTCATAAACACAGCCCAGTTTGTCACAGCGCACCAGCGAGCCATCGTCACGCCAGTTCTTGATGGGCAGGTTGTCCGCATAGGCCAGCGTCCATTGCTCGAGCACCATGCCTTTGCCGGGCGTGCGCTGCACATACAGCGCCCCATCACTGCCCCGCACGGCTACGCGCCCTTCGGCGTGAACCAAGACCACGGGCTGCTCTAGCCATGGCACCAATGCGACACCGAGTAAAATAATACCGACACCGGCCCAGCGCAGGCCCGTCTGCCACAATGCCAGCCACAGGCCGCCAAAGGTCATAACCAAAAGTGCAGCTGTTGAGAATTGACCAAGCACTAGACTGGCATACGGCAGCGCCGCAATCCACGCGGCACTTTGCGTCACACCTTGCAAGCCCCAGTACATCAGCTGCAGCGGCCCGTCAGCTAGCCCCAATGGCAACAGCGGATACGCCACCACCATAGCCGGCATGATGATAAAGCCGGTCAGTGGCACCGCAATCAGATTTCCCAGTACCCCCAGCAACTGCACCCGATGAAAGTGCCACGCGCCATAAGGCATTGTCGCCAGGCCCGCAATGACGGAGGTTACAATAATCCCTACGACATAGCGCCACGCCCGCGCCGATAGGGTGAAACTCTTGTCTTCCCCCGTCCGCGTTGCCCAGTACTCATAGGCTGCGACCAGCAGCACGATTGCGGCATAAGACATCTGAAAGCCGGGATTGAGCAGGCTTTCGGGAAACACCAGCAGGATCGCGCAGGCCGATAGTGCCACCGTGCGCAGGTTCATCACCTGCCGGTCAAATAAAATCGCGATGAACACAAATGCTGTCATCAGCGCTGCTCGCTGGGCCGGAATTGGCGCCCCAACGAACCAGGTGTAGGCCACGATCGTCAGCAGCCCGACCACCGCCGCTATGCCTTTGATAGGCAGACGTAACGCAAAGCCCGGCACCAACGCCAGCAGGGCCCGCACCAGAAAAAAGACAAAGCCCCCGACCATACCAATATGCATACCGGAGATGGACAACAGATGCGCGGTCCCTGCCCCACGCATGTCCGCGTTGGTTTTATCATCAATCGCACCACGCTCGCCGGTCATCAACGCTACGGCGATGGCTCCTTCGGCACCGGGCAGCCGTGCACTAACCTGTTCAACCATGGCCTCGCGCAGCCGCTCGGCCCGGCTTATGGGGACATCAGCCCCCGTCAACTCCGGTGCTGTGAGCGCCATGCCATAGGCACCGATGCCATTATAAAACGCCTCCCGCCGGAAGTTATAGGCCCCCGGATAGGCTGGCTCCATGGGGGGCAACAGGTTTGCCAGCACACGGATGGAGGCACCCACAGCTGGCAAGGGAAGTGACTGGCGCAGGGTCAGCCGGATCTGCTCTGGCGTCTGTTCTGGCGGTAATGTGTCCAACACCACCTGCTCCAACACAATACGCCCACCATCCTCGCGGACCTCGCGCGCGCTCACCACACCCTGCACAAGTACCGGGCCAATTTTTTTATCGAGCATGGGAGCCTGAACGAGCGTTGTGCGGATTTGTGCAGCCGTGAACCCGGCCACGATCAGTAGTGGTACCATCGCCAGATACAGCGCCGCCATACGGTGGCGAACAGCCAGAGCCCCTCCAAAACAAAACAGGAGTATGATCGGCCCTAACAGGCGCGGTGGCTCTTGCGCCAAGGCGAAATAACCGCCAATTCCCAGCGCCAGAAGTACGGGCGACCAATAAAACCAGCGCTCCCGCTCACTCAGAACGAGCGTGACCAGTTCGTCAGGCAGAGCCCGGATGCGCCAAAGCATACCCCTCACTAGCGGGCTGGGCAGCGCCCGAAAAGGGGCTATTATAAGACAACAGTAACCTTCAGAAGGAGTTCGTCATGAAAGCCAATGTTGGCGGTATCGACCGCGTTGCCCGTATTGTTGTGGGCCTTGGTCTGATCAGTTTGGTATTTGTCGGGCCACAAACCCCATGGGGTTGGGTTGGCGTAGTGCCACTGGTAACGGGTTTGTTCAAGTTCTGTCCGGCCTATACGCTATTAGGAATCCGGACCTGCAAGAGCTGCTGCGGCGGCGAGTGCAAGACCGATACCCCCAAGGCATAGGCCACTTTAAACGCCCCCTAAAAAGTCTTCCGGTAGAGGACTGTTCAGGCTGATGCTATGGTAGCTTGGTTAAAAAGCATCTGCCAGCGGCCCTGCTCAAGTTTCCACAACGAGCTGCGACGCGCCCGGCGTATGCTGAAAATCAAATTCAGGAAAGATTGGTTGCGGGGGCCAGATTTGAACTGACGACCTTCAGGTTATGAGCCTGACGAGCTACCGGGCTGCTCCACCCCGCGTCACCGAATGTGGCGGTGTAATGACAGCTTTAACGGTTAAAGTCAAGCCCGTCATCCTGCCACTAAAAAACCCGCATTAATACTTAGAGCGGCGCGAGCGAAGCCTTGAGCCGCCGGGTTTGGGCGCACAGTTCCTCGCCCACGGGGCCGGACCAGACGGCTTTGTGTACGGCTTCAACACGCTCCAGCATGTCGTCCACCAAACCCAGCTCTTCGTCACGCTTGGTCTGACTATTGGCTGTGCCATCATAATGCTCGATGCGCAAAACATGCTCGGAAGGATGATTGGGCAATAAGTCGACACGCGTGACAAAAACATGCGGATTCTGATAGGTTCCAAACTTGATGGTCGGGTGATTGGCAACGGGAAGCATCCAGTGATTAATTGAAAGGTCACCGTCCATACGTTGCTCGACACGACTACCCAGTAACAAAGCAGCCAAACCAAGATCATTCGCCCGCTCAACGGCAGCGCGGTGCACTTCGGTTACCGGATGTTCCAGCTTAGCGGGGATGAAGAGCCGCGCAGCAGCGGCGCGAACGGAATCCGGAAACTCGGGGACTGTTGGGTCAAGATGCTCAACCTCATCAATACCGGCACGCGGTGACAGGGCTGCATGAACTTTAAGCAACCCAACACAGGCTTTATGGGTATCAGTTGAACACAACTTACGATGTAGATTACGCCCAGTAATTTCGCGATATGCGGACCCGATTGAAACGCCATGTATCTCCAGTGACGGTGTTTGGGCTTGATGGGGGTAATAGGTGGCTTCAATAGCCTTGTAAGGATAATTTTCACCCTTGGTGTCCGCAGCGGTCAGACAGAGTGTGCGATGTGCTACATAGTCGGTGCCACCGCAAAGGTAACTGTAGGTTAGCCCCAGCCGAACTCCACTGTCAGTATCAAGTTGCCACCGGTTCTCGTACCCGCCATCATGGCACCAAGACTTAATGCTTCTACCCTGCGTAAGAATGGCCAGCGCGATATCAAAACATTCTCTCACGTGCTTCTGCTGACTGTCTGGCACAACATCAGCTACGGGTTGCGCGAACAGCAATTGCGCGGCTTCCAAAACATTAGGGCTGAAGGCTGAAATCATGCTGATAGTCTCCCGTTAAGTGAAAATCAGGCAAGGTGGGCTTCGAGCAGATCGGCTTTCGCCCTAAAAATACGGCTGCTCTGACCGGGAGGCAGAAGCTGCTGGTGCCAGCGCTGAACCGCCGCTTCGCCAGCTGATCCATAAACAACAACCATCTGCTGAAGCTGACGCGGCTGACGAGATTCCGGATAACAAATAGCTGCAAAAATTTTGATAGTGGGTACCTGCTGCTGCGTCGGCGCAGCGAGTAAACTGAAATGCTCTCTTGCCGTGCCCCGATAGGTCGAGCGTGAAAAATCCAGACTTAGCGTTACACCGAAGTCGGTCGGTAACTGCCAGACACTGCCCTGAATGGCCGGTGCGTTGCAGCGCGAGACTAATACCCCGTTGAGCAGGACATAGCGAGCCAGTTCGGCCCCCATCCTGACGGCGTTGGTAAAATGCGGCTGAACTTCACCCTGCCTTGGCGGGGCAAACAGCATAGGGGCCGCCTCAAGAATGGCTGCGCTGAAATCGGTAGACACGAGTAAAACTCCCTGTATGTGGCTACTTAGCAAATACAAAGAGACAAAGGCAATAAAAAAGCCCCGCGGCGAACCGAGGGGCTGGGAAATTTCATGTGACTATCTTCATTTGGCAGACCCGGCAGCGACCTACTCTCCCGTGACTTAAGTCAAAGTACCATTGGCGCTGGGGATTTTCACTTCCGAGTTCGGGATGGGATCGGGTGCAGGCTCCCCGCCATAACCACCGGGTCAGCCAAATGAAAATCAAGGAAAGTATCTTTAGTAAGGACAAGTCCATGCTTGTCACTGCGCGCGATGCTGTCCGTGTTGTTCCGCAGAACAACGTGGATGGTAATCAAGCCGATTGAGCGATTAGTAAATCTTAGCTTCAAGCTTTGCAGCTCTTCCACATGATTCCTATCAACGTGGTGGTCTTCCACGGCTCTCGAGGGAGAACTTGTTTTGAGGTGGGTTTCCCGCTTAGATGCCTTCAGCGGTTATCCCGTCCGCACATAGCTACCCTGCTGTGCCGCTGGCGCGACAACAGGTCCACCAGAGGT
>DDSC01000020.1:16693-21333 GCA_002343265.1 Micavibrio sp. UBA2400 | reverse complement strand
CAGTGGCAGCGAAAAAGACAAAATTTCGGAATCGCTACGCTACGGTGTGTTCAAGATGAATATCGATACCGACACCCAATTTGCCTTCGCCGAGCCGGTTGGTAAATTTGTTAACGCTAACCCCAAAGCCTTTTTGCACCAGATCGACCCTGAATCCGCGGCTCCTTACAAGAAAATTTATGATCCGCGCAAATGGCTACGCGCAGGTGAAGAAGGTGTTATCGCGCGTTTGTCTGAAGCCTATGCTGACTTGAAATCGGCCGGACGTAGTATCGTTGGTTAGGTTCCTACTGCTTCTACTGCTGTGTCTCCTTGGCAATAGCGCTCACGCGGCTGAGCGCCTCTCCTTCCGCAACTGTACTCCCGAACAAACGGAGCATCTGTCACAGCTGGCCGAGCAAACTCAAACAGTAGTCGCGCGCGCCATCACCGACCTTGAAGAGGGGAGTGCTCAACCTCACCTGCTCAGCTGGTTTGGTGTGACAAACCCGGCGAGGGTTCAAGCCGTACTCTCCGCAGTACTGGAACGATTTACTCGCCCGCCCGCTCTGATCTTTAATTGTACGACGGCCGGGTGTCGGCCCGGATTGATGGGGTATGCAGGTGCACATGAATTTTTTCTCTGTCCGGCTTTTTTTACGCATTTGCCAACACTAGGATTTGATACCCAGATGGGCATGCTGGTTCATGAGTTAACCCATTTGACTGCTGATACAGCGGACTTTGCCTATGGCCCGGCCCGCGCCCGCCACTTGGCCGCACGCACCCCCACATTGGCTCTGCGCAATGCCGATAGCTACCAGTTTTTTATTGAAAGCCTCTGGAGCCCCTCTCTCTATGGTGCACAGCCCTTTACTCTAAGCAATTCCTGTCCGTATGCATATGATGGCGTGTGTGACGAGGGCTTGGCTGGAGGCTATATTTGCCCGTTATTCACCGATCAGGCCGATTGCCAGCCACTTCCGGCCAATAGCTGCCGTGCGGTTCTGCTTGCCTCCCCTTAGGGAATGAGCCGCCCAGGCATCGACAAATAGGCAAATCCCTGACGTTAAGTGTGTTTTTACATGCCTGATATTATTGCAATGCAGCACCCAACCTGTTAAATTCCCTGCGTTTTCATCGTGAAAGGCTTGTTCGTTTAATGTCCACCCGCTCCGCCACCCTCAACGTCATGATTAAAGCTGCTGAAAAGGCAGCCCGTGGTCTGCGGCGTGATTTTAACGAAGTTGAACATCTGCAAGTTTCCAAAAAGGGACCGGGTGATTTTGTCTCAATCGCCGACAAGCGTGCTGAGGAAACTCTGTATGAGGAGCTGATGAAGGCCCGTCCGGACTTTGCCTTCCTCGGTGAAGAAGGCGGCCACCAAGGTAAAACAGATGCACAGGAGCGCTGGATCGTTGATCCGCTGGATGGCACGGCCAACTTTCTGCACGGGCTGCCGCATTGGGCAATTTCAATCGGATATGAGTGCAAGGGTGAATTGAGGGCCGGCGTCGTTTATGACCCGATCAAGGACGAACTGTTTTATGCTGAGAAGGGGTGCGGTGCCTTTCTCAACAGTCGCCGCTTGAAAGTCTCGGCCCGCAAAGACCTGAGTATGGCGGCGGTTGCCACTGGCATCTGGATCAAGGAAAAGGAAACGCACAAGCCGTGGCTGGGTCAGATGGAGGCCTTGCTGGCTGCTGGCTCCAACATTCGCCGCTGGGGCGCCGCGTCGTTGGATATCTGCTATGTTGCAGCAGGCCGTTACGAGGGCTTCTTTGAATCAATCCTGCATCCGTGGGATGTTGCCGCAGGGATTGTCATTCTGCGCGAAGCCAAAGGCATGGTGACCCGCATGGATGGACGAAAGTATGAGCTCGGCAGTCATGACATCCTCGTCAGTAACGAGTTGCTGCACACACCACTAACCAAGATCTTGCGCACGGGCGCGGCGGACGCCAAACCCCGTAAGGCCGCTGGCTGATGCGCGCCCTAGCACTCCTCTGTTTGGGTGTGCTGCTGCTGTCCTCCCCCGCGCGGGCGGATTTTTTTGGCGACCTTGGGGCTGCCCTCAATAAGCTTGGCAAGTCAGTTGAAGAAGCCTTTACCTCAGAACCCAAAGAGAGTGCGGATGACAGTGCAGTACCTGCGCCTCAGCCGCCGCTAGTGATTCACTGGAATCCGCCGCCGCCGGATTTGGTGCTGCCGGTCAAACTTCCGCCGCTCCCCCGCCCGAAACCAAGCGCTGATCGTACCCCACAGTTTGCTGTTATTGAGGCTCCACCAGCCCCAACCTACGCATATCAGGTGCGCAGCAGTAAAGATGATGCGCCGCAGCCCAAGGCTCAGCCGGTGCGACCGGTTCAGACGGTTGCCATGCTGACACCCCCACCGGGCTTTCAGCTTGCCCCTGCCCTGACACCAAGGCCTATGGCTGCGCCTGCTCCGGATCAGCTGAATAGGGCTGCGCCGCAAGCGGGACTAAAAACATCGGCACAAGCTCAGCCGCCATCAACACCTGTGGCTATCGCCAGTGGCTACAGGTTACGCTTTGGCCTTCAAAGCGCCATGATCCCTGACACGGGAGCCGGCTCAAGCCCGTCCGTCATTAAGGCGGCGGCACGCGCCGTGACTACGCAGAAGGATATGCGCCTGCGCCTGATTGCAGAAACGACACAGCCTCAAGGGGCGCGCAGTCTCAGCCTCAAGCGGGCGCTGCAGGTCAAACAATGGCTTGAAGCTGAGGGGGTACGCCCGACACAGATTGACCTTGATGTTCGCGGACAGGGGAGCGCAGAGCTGGTAAACCTGACGCCCTATCAGGCGCGCTAATGAGTGCGCGGGTGCGCCTTACCGACCGCTGCCTTCTCCGGCTGAGTGGTGATGGTGGTCCGGATTTTCTCAATAGTTTGCTGACCAACAGCATAAACCCCAAGGGCATATGCTACGCAGCACTGCTCACACCGCAAGGGCGTGTCCTGTATGACCTGTTTGTTGTTGATACACCGACAGGCTTAGTGCTTGATGTGGCTCGAACGACTAGTCAGGAGTTGCAGCAGACGCTACAGCGCTACATCCTGCGGCGGCCACTTGTTATCACGGCTATAGATGAATTAGCTGTCTTTTCCAGCTTCACGCCGCCGCAAGAGCTCGCGTACCAGGATCCACGCCACCCCGACCTAGGTTGGCGTCTCTATGCCCCGAGCACTCCGGAGGATGAAGACCTATCTTCCTATTCTCACCGCCGGATTGCCCTAGGTATCCCGGATCCGTTCTATGACAGTAAACCCGGACAGGACTTTGCGCTCGATCTCAACCTTGATCTGATTGCGGGCGTCAGCTTCAGCAAAGGCTGCTACATCGGTCAGGAAGTCACCGCACGCATGAAACACCGAGGCCTGATTAAGCGGCGTCTGGTCCGCCTATATTTTCCTGAAAAAGCCCCTGCTGCGGGTAGCCCTATCTCCGGCCCCGATGGTGAGGCCGTCTTGCGCAGTCAGGATGGTGGCCACTTGGCGCTTGCGGTTTTGCCAGTTCATTGGCGAGGACAGAGTGTCTGTTGTGATGGACAGATGCCCGAGATTAAGTGGATTGATTAGAATATGACTGAACCATTTATTAATTTTGCGAACATTATTGTCGGGCCACAACGTCGGATTGTCATTGCCGTCCCCGCCAGCGCCTTAGTCCCAGATATACAGATTGAGCTGCAGCTGCGCCTGGATGGCAGTTTTGACGTTTTTCAAGGACTCAATCACGTCGGACATGTTCAGTGTACGCCGCCTGAAGCTCTGGCGGCACTGGCCAATGCTGTTCACACCACACTGATTGAAGTCGCTGAGTTCAGCCCTCTAGTCATTCATCACGATGTGATCATCCGGGCCGCATAAGGCCCAATGGATGCTGGTCATCTCACATATGTCGAGTATAGTCAGACCATGACACCGACCACACTGCCCACCTCCTCTGCGCTTGAGGAACTTCTGGATATTCTGGCGCGCTTACGCCATCCCGTTACCGGTTCGCCGTGGGAGCGTGAACAAACCTACGCCTCGATTGCTCCCAATACACTGGAAGAAGCATATGAAGTGGTCGATGCCATTCGCCGGGATGATATGGCAGACTTGAAAAGTGAGTTGGGTGACCTTCTCCTGCAAGTTGTTTTTCATAGCCAGATAGCCCGTGAAGGTGGGCACTTTACCTTTAACGAGGTGGCACAATCGATTGTGGACAAGATCAAGTCCCGGCTGCCGCATTTCTTCGCTGGGCGCGATGTTACTGTCGATCGCCAACTTGCCGACTGGGAAGCTATCAAACAGGCCGAGCGGGACAGCAAAGGGTATTCCAGTGTTCTCGATGGAATTGCCATCACCCTTCCGGCTCTGGTTCGCGCCCAGAAAATTCAGTCCCGCGTAGCCAGAGTTGGGTTCAAGTGGAAAACGGTTTCAGAGGTTATTGGCAAAATTGATGAGGAACTAGATGAAGTACGGCAGGCCGTAGCCGAAAACGATCCCGATCACATAACCGAAGAATTGGGCGATCTGCTTGGCTCGGTTGCAATTTTATGTGATCGGCTGAATATTGATGCGGAGACGGCGCTGCGGAACTTTAACACAAAATTCGAAACCCGCTTTCATCATATCGAACAGCGCGTGCAG
>DDSC01000020.1:0-16502 GCA_002343265.1 Micavibrio sp. UBA2400 | reverse complement strand
TCGAACAGCGCGTGACTGAGTCCGGAAAGCGGGTTGAGAATGTAGAGCTGGATGAGTTATTAAGCTACTGGCGAGAAGCCAAACACCTTAAGTCAGCATAAGGAGACAAATATGGAAAAGCAAAATTTGTCAGCCGCATCAGTTTTGGCTGTGGGTCTTGTCCTCGGATGTTTCCTGCTGGCTGGAGCGCTCACAGATCGGCACTCCGAGCGGGTAGTGACGGTCAAGGGACTGGTTGAGAAAACTGTGCGCGCTGATTATGTCAGCTGGCCACTATACTTTACAGCCTCGGCATCTGAGCTGGCCGACGCTTATGCCAAGGTTAAAGCTTCACAAAAATTGATACAGGATTTTCTATTAGCGAATGGCTTATCTCGAGAGGATATCAGTATTAACCAATGGCGCGTTGTCGATCAAAATGCCAATGAGTATGGCAATGGAGCTGGAAAAGACCGCTACATTATTTACGCCGGAATACTGGTCAGCACTAACAAGATTGATCAGGTATTGGATTTGACCATGCGCACCGCCGAGCTGGTCGAGCAGGGAATTGTCCTCAGCAACAGCACCGCCAGCTTCCGTTTTAACGGCCTGAATGCGATCAAACCTGAACTGATCGCCCAAGCAACCAAGAATGCCCGCGCCTCTGCCGAGCAGTTTGCCAGCGATTCCGGTAGCCGGGTTGGTGAGATTGCCCGCGCCAATCAGGGAGTTATCAGCATTCTCAGCAAGGGCAGCGATATGGATGATCCGGCAGCTCCGGATAAAACGGTACGTGTTGTCACCACTATTGATTATTTCCTCAAGGACTAGACCATGCCCATCGCTCTCATCACAGGTGCCTCCGGCGGGTTGGGAAGCGCATTTGCCAAGCGCTTTGCGCTTATGGGCTATTCACTCATACTGTGCGGGCGGCGACAGGAGCGATTGACCGAACTGGCTGCAACACTTAAGACTTCCTGCCACCTCGCGGTATTTGATGTCCGCGATCGCGCGGCCTGCGAGGCTGCACTGTCTTCGCTGCCGGCCTCGTTTGCTCCAGTTGATGTTCTGGTTAACAATGCCGGGCTCGCGCTGGGAACAGAGCCAGCGCCCCAAGCCAATCTCGATGACTGGCTGGAAATGATCGATGCAAACTGCAAGGGTCTGGTGGTACTTAGCCGCCTGTTATTGCCCGGCATGGTGTCACGTGGGCGGGGTCATATCCTTAATATCGGCTCAACAGCCGGCACCTATCCGTATCCCGGTGGCCATGTCTACTGTGCCAGCAAGGCGTTTGTGAAACAATTCAGTCTCGCGCTTCGGGCTGATCTTTACCAAACTCCGGTGCGTGTCACCAACATTGAACCCGGCATGGTTGAGACGGACTTTTCACTGGTTCGCTATAAGGGTGATGCCGAAAAGGCGGGGAAAGTCTATGCCAATACAACACCACTTCGGGCCGAGGATGTGGCTGAGGCTGTCGTGTGGGCTGTGCAGCAGCCTGCGCATGTCAACATCAACCGGATTGAGCTGATGCCTACGGTTCAGGCCCCCGGCCCCCTGAGTGTGAACCGCACAAGCTAGTGGCGCTGCACATGCTCCAGCAGCGTCTGCGTCATTACGCTTTTGATGTTCCCCAGATCGCGCGCGATTTCAGCATGAGCCTGTAGCTGCCGCTTGCTATCGGGATACTGCATCACCAGGACCTGTGCTGTCCCCCCGACTGCACTCAGCTTGTCTGCGAGTGACTTGTTTGTTGCTATGGCGTCAGGTCGGTTTGATACGGCTGCCATAATAAAGGGCGGATAACGACGACCAGCATGTACGTTATAGAGCGGTGACGCCTCTCGAAGAATTGCGCGGTCGGTACCAAATGCATCACGCACCATATTGCGCACGAACGGATTAACCTGAGTGAGATCATGACTAGCCGTATCAATTGGAAAAACCCCGGCTAGTTGTGCAGGATCAAGACCCTGCTGTGCCAAATAGATAGGCGATGTACCCGCTAGCGCCACCAGATGGGCACCCGCTGAGTGCCCCATTAGGAAGATGCGGCGGGGTGAGCCACCATAGGTCTGGATATTTCGACTCACCCAGCCTGTCGCTGCCGCTACATCCTGAATATGCGCCGGGTGTACCACATCTGGAGTCAGGCGGTAGTCAATACTGACCATAACAATCCCCTGCCCGGCCCACGTCCGCAGCATGCTTGTCGTACTCCGCTGTGTTTTGGTGCCGTTGCGCCAACCGCCGCCATGGACCCAAATGACAACAGGGCAGCGACCCATGCAGCTCTCCGGCTGATAGACATCAAGGCGCTGCCTTTTCTCGCTGCCATAATCAATGTTGCGAGTGACCTTAACGTCAGCCACTGCCGTTTGAGGGATGGCTAGCAGCAGCACAGCCAAAAAGAGACGAATAGACAGCAGCATGGTCACACTCCTGCTTGTAAGTACGGCCTAAGCCCTCTGATCCTGCGTGGCGACCTCAAATAAGCTGAAATAGCGGCCGTAGTCTTTGGCGCTCAGGTCAACTGTAAGCGTAATTTCATCTTCTTTATCAACACGTTGCGCGACCTGGCCATGGGCATAGAGCCAAGCCAGTCGGCCGCCGTCTGCAGGCGCCAGTGTAACCCGCAATGTCCGCCGCTCGCCCTGTAGGCGGCGATCAATCAGGGCCAGAAGCTGCTCGATCCCTTCACCCGTTACAGCCGAGACACGAACTTTCTGCTCCTGCTCACGCTTAGGAACAGCAGGCTGTTCATCCGGCGGAATCAAGTCTGCCTTATTCAGAACTTCAATTATCCGCTCGTCGGTCGCCGCCTCAATCCCAAGCCCTAACAGAGTGTCTTCCACATCCTGTTTTTGTGCTTGCGCCTCAGGGCTGGCGATGTCGCGCACATGAAGTATCAAGTCGGCCAATTCAACTTGCTCCAGTGTCGCCCGAAAAGCCTCAACCAATTGATGCGGAAGGTCAGAGATAAATCCTACCGTATCGGACAACACACAGACACGGCCAGACGGCAACTTGAGCTGGCGTTGCGTAGGGTCCAGTGTGGCAAACAACATGTCCTTAGCTAGCACACCCGCGCCCGTGAGTGTGTTGAACAGGGTTGATTTTCCTGCGTTAGTATAGCCCACCAACGCCACCAGCGGCGTTTCATTGGTTTCGCGGGCTTGTCGCTGCAGAGCACGGGTCTGGCGGACCTTGTCGAGATCCTTCTTGATCCGAACCATACGCTGCTCGATCAAGCGCCGGTCAATCTCCAGCTGGGATTCACCCGGACCACCGAGAAAGCCAAAGCCACCGCGCTGCCGCTCCAGATGGGTCCAGCTACGGACAAGTCGCGAGCGCTGATAGTCGAGAGATGCCAGCTCAACCTGCAGCTTCCCCTCATTGGTCTGGGCTCTGGCACCAAAAATTTCCAAAATCAGGCCGGTGCGATCTATCACCTTGCACTGCCACTCTTTCTCCAGATTGCGTTGCTGAATCGGCGATAGAGCGTGATTGATAACGGCAAGCGCAATACCCTGCGCCGGAATTGCTGCACGCAAACGCTCGACTGTGCCCAACCCCAGAAGCGTAGCCGGACTCAGGCGGTTTAGACGAACAGCCTCTGACTGCACCACATCCAAATCAAGTGCCTGCGCCAAAGCTACAGCTTCGGCCAAAGACGACTGAACGCTGCGCTCCGGGCGCTGGGCACCGGGTGCGGTGGAATAGGGATGCAGAATGAGCGCTTTAAGCAGAATCAGACCGGGGTTTCGCCGTCGCCGTCCTTGCCTTCGAACAGATTGATCGGGTTCATCGGCATGACCGTCGAGATGGCGTGTTTATAAACCAGCTGCGCGAAAGAATCACGCCGCAACAGCACCGAGAAATTATCAAACCAGGTAATAACTCCCTGCAGTTTGACACCGTTCACCAAAAAGACCGTGACCGGCATTTTGAGTTTGCGGACATGATTAAGAAACACGTCCTGCACATTCTGGCTTTTTTCCGCCATTTTATGTCCTTACGTTGATTGTTTTTATCTACTTATCCTGTGCAGGGCACAGGTGAGCGGAATATAGTGTTTTTCCTAGGAAGGTAAACCGCTACTTTTGCGACACATTAGCGCGTTAACACTCTGTTTTGGCTAGAAATAATCGGCTCTAATAGAAAACAGACGCTCAACATCGCGAATGGTTTCCTTGCGGCAGAGTAAAATAACGCGGTCATGCGCGCGGATCATCGTGTCACCTTTCGGCCGCAAAACCTCGTCACCATGAACAACGCAGCCAATGGCAACGTCAGTGGGCAACGCAATATCGCGTAGCGGATGATTGACAACAGAGGACCCCTCCAGAGCCTCCACCTCAATCAGCTCGCCAAACCCTTCACGCAGATTATAAAGGCTGCGGATACGGCCCCGCCGGACCAGTTGCAGGATGCGAGACACCGTGATGGAACGTGGATTAACGACCGCATTGATCCCCAGATTATTAACGATTGGGGAATAGGTCGGTTTGTTAATCAAGGTGATGGCACGCCCGCAGCCATGGCGTTTCGACAGCAGCGAAGCCAGGATATTGGTTTCATCATCATCGGTCACACACACGATCGTTTCTGTCTGTCCGACTTTCGCCTCATCAAGAATATCCAGATCAAGGACATCACCGCTCAACACAACAGTGCTTTTCAGCCGATCGGCCAGCATTTGTGCGCGATCCGGATTGCGCTCGATCAGGCGCAAATGCACTCCCGGAAACTCCTGCTCGATCAGTTCCGCCAGGTACATACCTACATTGCCGCCGCCAGCGATAACAATCTGACGGGCTTCGGGTTCACTATGCCCCAGCGCCGCCATAATACGTGTGGAATGACGATCATCACATACCAGATAGGCGATATCGCCCTCCAGCAACATGTCATCTACCGATGGGATAAAAGCCCGATCGTTGCGAACAATGCCAACGAACGCAGCCGTCAAATCCGGAAACAGGGTAATCAGCTGGCGCAACGGCGTATTGATAATGGGCGTATCCGCGGTGATCGCTACGCAAATCATCCTGACCCGGCCATCCGCCATGGTAATCGTGTCATACGAGCCAGGGGCGTGCAGTCGACGCACAATCGCTTGTGCCACCTCAATTTCCGGAGAAATCAGGGTATCAATCGGCAGATGATCACGGCTGAACAGGTTGCTGTAGGCCGGCTTGAGAAATGACTGATGACGCACACGGGCGATTTTGGTTGGCACATCAAACAGGGAATGTGCCACCTGACAGGCCATGAGGTTGATTTCATCACTCTGGGTCACCGCGACGATCATCTCGCAGTTTCCCGCATCGGCCTGCTCTAGCACATCCGGCAAAATGGCGTGCCCAACGACAACCTGCACGTCGATCTTATCGGACATGCGCGCCGCTGTTTCCACATCCTGCTCGATGACAGTAACCTGGTTGCCTTCAGCCGCGAGATATTCGGCGATACTACTACCCACCATTCCCGCGCCGCAGACAATGACACGCATAGCCGACTACTCAGCCAGAG
The DNA here is from genome assembly GCA_002343265.1 of Micavibrio sp. UBA2400. GTDB lineage: Bacteria > Pseudomonadota > Alphaproteobacteria > UBA2400 > UBA2400 > UBA2400. Next base: position 10,982 of record DDSC01000020.1, on the reverse strand, counting down.
CCTTCTCAGGCTCCTCTGCCGGTGCGTTGGAGTTAGCCGAACGGTCACTACCAATACCAAGCGACTTAAGCTTGCGGTGCAATGCTGAACGTTCCATACCGACGAAGTTTGAAGTCCGCGAAATATTGCCCCCAAAGCGGGTAACCTGAGCGAGCAGATATTCACGCTCGAACAGCTCTCGCGCTTCGCGCAATGGCAGGCTCATAATCTCGCCGCCCTTCTCCCATTTGAGGACTGCCGGGGTCGATGAGCCTAATTCCGGTGGCAACATATCGGCACGGATGACGTTATTCGCTGAATCGGCTGGAGTCATAATCAGCAGCCATTCCACGACGTTGCGAAGCTGCCGGACATTACCCGGCCACTCATAGGTCTGCATGGCGGCCAGTGAATCTTCGCCAAACTCACGCATTGGCAGTCCCGACGAGGTAGCCGCCCGCCGCATGAAGTCGCGAGCCATCAGAGGAATATCTTCACGGCGCTCGCGTAGAGGTGGCACGACCACCGGTACCACGCTCAAGCGGTAGTAAAGGTCCTCACGAAAGCGGCGGGCCTGAATTTCGCTGAGCAGATCGCGGGTCGTAGAGGCAATGACACGAACATCGACCTGAACCGGCTTCGTCCCACCGATGCGTTCAAAACTCTGGTCATGTAATAAACGGACAATTTTACCCTGAGTTTCCAGAGGCATGTCTGCCACTTCGTCCAGAAACAGTGTTCCTCCATGCGCTTGCTCGAACAGACCGATCTTACGGCCGCTGCCATGGATACCAGCCTCGGTTCCGAACAACTCATGCTCAAAATTTTCTGACCGCATGGTCGCGCAGTTTGCAACAATAAACGGAGCATCGGCCCGCTTGGAATTTTTGTGAATCAGACGGGCGGTTACTTCCTTGCCACAACCAGAAGGTCCGGTAATCAGAATGCGACTATTAGTCGGGGCAACGCGCTCAATGAGCTGACGCAGCGCTGTGACCGCATTGGAGTTGCCTGTCAATTCGGCCTCACCACCGGCGCGAACTTTTAGCTCGGCATTTTCGCGGCGCAGACGGGCAGCCTCCAGCGCCCGCTTGACGATCACCAGCAGGCGATCGGCCTCAAACGGTTTTTCAATAAAATCATAGGCGCCGCGCTTGATGGCGCTGACGGCCGTTTCGATATTGCCATGCCCACTGATCATCACCACCGGCAAAAGCGGATATTCTTTCTGAATTAAGTCAAGGATTTGCAGGCCGTCCAGTTTGCTGTTTTGTAGCCAGATATCCAAAATCACCATCGAAGGTTGACGCGTCCGGATGGAAGCGAGCGCCTCATCACTGTTGCTGGCTTCCCGAGCCGTCATTCCTTCATCGGCGAGAATGCCACCCACCAGTGCGCGAATATCACGCTCATCATCAACAATCAGAATATCCTGTGCCATATCAACCTCATACTGCTGCTAAGGTTTCATTCGCTACTGTTGTAACCTGTGTCGCGGGAATTACTAGTCTCACAATTGCACCACCTTCGGGGCGATCGGCCAGCTCAAGCGTACCAGCGTGGTCCTCCAGAATCTTTTTAACAATTGCCAAACCTAAACCCGTACCTTTTACGCGAGTCGTTATGTAAGGCTCGGTCAGACGCTCGCGATTCTCATGCGGTAAGCCGCGCCCGTTATCAAGCACCTCAATCACTGCCATGGCTCCGCGTGGGTACAAGGACACCGTTACACTCCCTCGCCCTCGGCTCGAATCCGGATTCTCGCTAATGGCATCCACCGCATTCTGAATCAGATTCGTTACAGCCTGACGCAACTGGCGATGGTCACAGGGGACCGAAAAATTGTCCTTCTCGATCTTCACTGAAAAATCGATATCGCTATGTGCTTCTCGCTGCAGGACGACCGCTTCGCGTACCAACGCTGACAGATCATGTGGGCGGATCACCGCCGTTGGCATGCGGGCAAAAGCCGAAAACTCGTCCACCATACGGCGGATATCGTCCACCTGGCGAAAAATGGTTTCGGTGCAGTCTTTGAAAATCTCCTGATCCTGCGTGATCTGAGGCAGATATTTACGCTTGAGCCGCTCGGCCGAAAGCTGAATCGGCGTCAGCGGATTTTTGATTTCATGAGCAATACGCCGGGCGACATCGCCCCATGCCGCCATACGTTGGGCCGAAACCAGCGCGCTGATGTCATCAAAGGTCAGTACATAGCCGCTGGTTAATTCATGATCGGCCATCTCCGGCGCGATGCGCGCATGCAGGGTTTTGGCTGTCATCCCTTCCCGCTTGAAGAGGATCTGCTCATCCACCTGCTGGCCCTGACGCTCCCGTAGCCGGATAAAGAGACTCTCGATCTCTGGGAACAGCTCAAGAATAGAGCGCCCGAGCATATCGTTGCCCTCAAGCGCCAACAGATCGGCCGCCCGCTCGTTCACCAGCTTGATAACGCCTTCGTCATCCATGTTGATGACACCCGCCGATACACCGGCCAGCACAGCTTCTGTAAAACGACGACGCTCGTCCAGCTGGCGGTTGGTATCAATCAGTTCACGGCGCTGTGTCTGCAATTGATTGGTCATACGGTTAAACGAGCGAATGAGTGTCCCTAGCTCATTGTTGCGGTCTGACATCGGCACTCGTACCGTGAGATCACCCCCGCGCACGCGATCTGAGGCATGAATGAGCGCACTGATCGGGCGAATAATCTGGTTCGCGATATTCAGACCCAGTAAAATCGCTCCCAGTAGCAAGACCAGCGCAACGATGATGAAGATCAGCATGATCCCTTGCTGCAGCTCAACCCGGCGGGATTCATACGCAGCATAGGTACTGCTCGCCTCATCGGCCCGCTGTAAATGGCCGAGAATTTGTGCATCGGTCAGGCGGCTGACCAGCAGGAACGCATCAAGATAGCGATCAAGGCGAAGCAGGGCGCGTACGCGTGTGTTGGCCTCATCGCTCATCATGACGATATCACCATCACGGGCACGGCTGAGATCGACATCGCGGATCGTTTCAAACCCAAGCGAAAAACCGAGATCAGAGCGGGCTAGGACTTTGCCGCTGCCGTCGAAAATCAGGGCATCGGTGAGGTTACGCGTCCGCATTTCCGTATTCAGGATACTCTCTAGCCGCCCGGTATCTTCCCCTATCCACGAAACTTCGCGATTGATCGTGCTGGCGAGAGTCAGGGCTTCCGCGATAATGGTGCGCTGATGGGCCTCCAGGGCAGCTTGCGCTACGGAGCGCGATTCACCAACCGCCTGCGACACACTTGTACTAAACCAGGGCTGGATACCGGCAAAGAAAAAGACAGCCGACAAGCCCGCAACGATAACGGCCGGAAAGACAGCCAGCAGACTGAAGGTGAGAACCAGCTTGAGATGAAGCCGGGCCCCTGCCCGCCCCTGTGCCCGCGCCCGCAGCAATACAATCACACGCCAGCCGACAACCGCCGTCAGGAGGCCAAGAAAGACAAGGTCCGCCGAGATCAGCGCCGCCACCGTCTCCGGATCTGCCGCCAGCGGTGATTGTTCCGTTAAAACCAGATAGGTTGCGATACCGGCCAGACCTGACAGTACGGTCAAAGAAAGTGCGAGCGCGTTACTCAGCGCCAGCCGACCGAGCCAGCTGGCGGCAAACGCACGATAGGCGCGTGCGCTACTCACGCCGCCTGTTGCAGCGACGTGTCGCTGCGCGTACGTTTCACCGCGATGCCCAGTAGCCGGATTTTTTTGCGCAAGGTGTTGCGGTTAATTCCAAGCAGTTCGGCCGCTTTGATCTGATTGCCATGGCAGGCATCCAGACAAATTTCGATCAGCGGTCGCTCGACCTCGGCCAGAATGCGATCATATACGCCCGCGGGCGGCAGTGTGCCTTGGTGGGCTGAAAAATAATCGCGCAGATGCATCATGACGCTGTCGGACAGGCTCATATTGCGAGTGATGGGGGTTACAGTAACCATAATCAGGCTGCCTTCTCTAGTTGAGGTTCAAAAAAGCGCTGCAGGACGTCATAAACACCCTGCACCGTATCGGTGGTGTTAATGGTGGCACGAAACTCGGATGAGTTAGTTAGTCCCTTACTGTACCACCCCATATGCTTACGCGCCATGCGTAGACCGGTTTCTGTGCCATAGTGCACGAGCATAGCGTCAAAATGCTGGCGCAGAATTTTGTATTGCTCAGCGAGGGCCGGATCGGCTTGGCGCTCACCCGTTTTAAGATAGCGTGCGACTTGGGCAAGGAACCAAGGGCGGCCATAGCTACCGCGCCCGATCATTACACCGTCTGCTCCTGAGAGCTTGAGGGCGTTATCAACATCATCATAGCTCTTGATATCACCATTCACGACAACGGGAAGTTTTACCGCCTCTTTGACTGAGCGAACAAAGGCCCAGTCTGCCGAGCCTTCATAAAATTGGCAACGGGTACGGCCATGGATGGTAATCATCTTAATACCGCAGTCTTCAGCCATTTTGGCCAATTTGGGGGCGTTCAGATTGGCATGATCCCACCCCATCCGCATTTTCAATGTTGTGGGCAACCGGGTCGCTTTGACAGTTGCCTCAAGAATACGACCAGCCAGGGGTTCATCCCGCATCAATGAGGAGCCGGCATGGCCGTTGACCACTTTTTTCACCGGGCAGCCAAAATTGATGTCAATGATCGCCGCGCCGCGATCCTCGTTGAGTTTGGCGGCCTCCGCCATAACCTCTGGCTCACACCCAGCAAGCTGAACTGCCATAGGGAATTCTTCCGGCATATTCTGAGCCATACGCAAGGTCTGGCGGTTCTCACGAACCATAGCCTGACTGGCGATCATCTCAGAAACAACCAGCCCGGCTCCGTGCTTTTTCACAAGACGACGAAACGGCATATCCGTTACGCCCGTCATGGGCGCAAGGATAACAGGGGCAGTGAGCTGGAGAGGGCCGATCTGGATAGACATGATTTCGCGAGATGATTAAAGTTTGGGCAACCTACTCAATCAAGGCGGTAACTTCAACCATTTTTTCACCTCTCAGAAAACGCCTATCTACTTCAATTCAGATTATTTTCTTGCATTAAGAGCACTAAAGTGGATCAACAATTTTAACGAAGTTTAACGATTTGGTCGCCTAAACTGCGGCCATGACAACTGCTATTGCTGCTCCCGGCGTAAACTTGGGCCTCCTCGCTGTTCTGGTCGTCGAGGACACCGGATTTATCCGTCTCCTTATTACCAGCGTGTTGCGCTCCCTGGGCATTGAAAATATCCATCATGCCGAAAATGGTGCTGAAGCCGTTAAATTGATAAAGGACCGCGCGCGCACTCTACCGGATGGGACGCCACCTTTTGACATCATTATCTCAGACCTGATGATGCCAGAAGTCGATGGCTTCATGCTGTTACGCTTTTTGCGCACGTCAGCAGAATCAACCGACCGCTTTGTTCCCGTCGCCATGATCTCGGGCGCAGCTGACTATGCCTATGTTGCCAAGGCTCGCGATCTCGGTGCCACTGAGTTTATCGCCAAACCCTTTTCTGCCCAGAGTATCTGGGACCGGCTGATGGGTATCGTCTACAAACCACGCCGGTTTGTACTAGGCGGAGGCTACTTCGGCCCAGAGCGCCGACGTTTCAAGAAGGTTGTGGCTGAAGATCGCCGTGTGAAAAAGGACGCCGATATTCAGGTCATCCGCACCACCACGAAAAAGCTGAAACTCGACAGTGCGGATGTGCTGTATTTTGAATTCACCAATCGACTGGCGGCCAAAGTTGGCGGACTGCCGCACGGTGCCGAAATCCCCAAGCTTGATGTGGAAATCCTCAAGAAAGTTGAGGAGAAGATCGAAAGCATGGCGGGTGACTACTCGAACTGGGTAGCGGATGAGATCGTTAAGATTGATGAAGCGCTGCGCAAGCTCAAGGACCCGGATGCCAATTTACGGGCACTGATCGGCCGGATCAATCGGGGTGCGCACGAGATGCGTGGTCAGGGCGGTATCTTTGGCTATCCGCTGATTACCGAATTTTCCAAATCACTCTTCCTGACGACCAGCAAGCATTTTCAAACCCTTTCTGACAACGAATATGAACTGCTCAAAGCACATATTGACGCGATCAAAGTGGTGATTCATGAACGCGTCGAGGGCGATGGTGGGGAAACCGGCCGCGCCTTGCTGGATGGGCTGCAGGCCGCCATCAAGAAGTATGGCAAGGGTTAGGATAGCAACGCCCAAAGGCCCAAAAGAGCGGCATAGATCGCACCGCTGGTGATTATCAGAGTGACTACACTCATCAGCACTCCGGCGCTGGCCATCAACCCGTCACGAAATATCATGGCGCAGCCTATCAGCAGGAGCGCAATGGCAGGCAACGTGTTCCCGCCCGGAATCGGCAAGAAGATGACAAATGCCATGAACAGGACAGGTACGGCTAAAAAACGCTGGGCGCGCGGCCCAACCAAGTGACGCCAGCGCGGCTTGGCCACCCGCCCCAGCCGCACATAGAAACGCGCCAAGGCCAGAAGAAAAGTCTGAGCGCGCTGACGTGCAATCGGTAAATGCGCAACGCGCTGCGGGAGATGCACGTGCTCACTGCCCCGCACCATGGCGATACCGACCGCGAATAACCCAAGAGAGAGCACCCAGCCAAGCCCGAACAGAGAAGGTAACAGACAGGGCAGAGACAGGACGATCAGCAGGCCGCCTAAGGTCGCTTCACCATGCGCATCAACCAGCCGCAGCAGGAGAACTTCTTCGCTCTCAAGCTTGACCGCTGCGTGGCGAAGGCGACGCGCTGCACTCATGGCCTAACCATAGAGTGACCGGGCGCGTTTTTCAAAGGCGCGCACCATAATCCGCACAGCTTCATTGAAGAGTGGCCCCAGCATGAGCTTGAGTAATCCGTTCTTGAGCTCAAAATCGATATAAAATTCAATCTCGCACCCTTTGGCATGTTTATGAAATACCCAATGGTTATTCAGGTAGCGAAACGGACCGTTCAGATATTCAACCTGAATGCTGGTTTTGGGGATCATCGTATTGCGCGAGGTAAAGCTCTCGCGAAAAGCCTTGAAACCCACCTCCACCTCTGCCTCAATAACATTGGTATTGCGGTGCGAAGGGCGCACACGCAGGACCCACGGCAGAAACTCGGGGTAATGCTCAACATCCGCGACCAGATCATACATCTGCTCGGGCGAATAGGCGACGATCCGGCGTTCAGCGTGTGTGGGCATGGAGCTGCGCTTCACGGTTCTCCTTTAACTTCCGGAAATCGTCTCCGGCGAAGTAGGAAGATCGTGTCAGGGCCGAAGCCGACACCATGTGAAAGCCCTTCCCTTTGGCCATTTCAGTATAATAGGCAAACTCATCCGGGTGCACGAAGCGGTCGACTGCCGCGTGCTTGGGCGTCGGCTGCAGATACTGACCAATAGTCAGAAAATCAACATCCGCACTGCGCATATCATCCATCACCTGCAGCACTTCTTCCTTGGTCTCGCCAAGACCAACCATAATGCCGGATTTGGTGAACAGGTGGGGATCGATGCGCTTGATGCTCTTAAGCAGTTCCAGCGAGCCGAAATAGCGCGCGCCGGGGCGGATGGTGGGATAGAGGCGCGGTACTGTCTCGAGGTTGTGATTGAACACGTCCGGCTTAACGGCAGCGATCAGCTCGGCCGCACCGGGCTTCTTCTGGAAGTCCGGCGTGAGAATTTCAACTGTAGTGCCGGGCGACTCTTTACGCACCGCGTTGATGGTGTCGACAAAATGCTGCGCCCCACCATCCGGTAGATCATCGCGGTCAACCGAGGTGATGACCACATGCGTGAGGCCCAGCTTGCGGGTTGCCTCGGCCACGCGCTGTGGCTCATGCGGGTCGAGAAGGTCAGGCCGTCCGGTGGCGATATTGCAAAAGGAACAGGCCCGAGTACAGACCGAACCCAAAATCATGAAAGTGGCGTGCTTCTTCTGCCAGCACTGACCGATGTTGGGGCAAGCGGCTTCCTCGCATACGGTGGCTAATTTGTGCTCACGGACCAAGGCGCGGGTCTGCTCATACTCGGCACTGGTCGGGGCCTTCACACGGATCCAATCCGGTTTACGCAATTGCACCGGGTTATCCGGACGATGGGCTTTTTCAGGATGGCGCAGACGCGCCGCATCAGGGGCATCAGTCATGGTGCCCTCTATATAGGCGGTTATTTCCCAAATTACAGCTTTATTTTACGCACTTGCCTTGGGTTCGGCCTTGGGCTTATCGCCGTGGATCACCAGCGGCTCGGCCTTGCCAGTAATCACGTCGCCGTTAATCACCAGCTTTTCAACCGTGGCCAGACCCGGCAGGTCGTACATCGGGTTGAGCAGGATATTCTCAAGGATCGAGCGCAGACCACGGGCCCCCGTCTTGCGGACAATCGCCTTGGTGGCTATTTCCTTAAGGGCATCCTCGGTCACTTCGAGCTTGATATTTTCCATCTCGAACAGGCGCTGATACTGCTTGATGAGCGCATTCTTGGGCGCGGTGAGAATCTGAATCAGTGCTGCTTCATCAAGGTCATCAAGCGTGGCAACCACGGGCAGACGACCGATAAACTCGGGGATCAAACCAAACTTGAGCAGATCCTCAGTTTCCAGCGTACGCAGCAGCTCGCCCTGGCGGCGCTCCTCGTGATTGCGTACATCAGCACCAAAGCCAATCGCAGTACCCTTGCTACGCATGGCAATGATCTTTTCAATGCCAGCAAATGCACCACCACAGATAAACAGGATATTGGTGGTATCGACCTGCAGGAACTCCTGCTGCGGATGCTTGCGGCCACCCTGCGGCGGGACCGAGGCAACCGTGCCTTCCATCAACTTCAGCAAGGCCTGCTGCACACCCTCGCCCGATACGTCGCGGGTGATGGACGGGTTATCCGACTTGCGGCTGATTTTGTCGATTTCGTCGATATAAACGATACCGCGCTGCGCCCGCTCAACGTTATAGTCGGCAGCTTGCAGAAGTTTGAGGATGATGTTTTCAACATCCTCACCGACATAGCCAGCCTCGGTCAGCGTGGTGGCATCAGCGGTGGTAAAGGGCACATCGAGGATGCGCGCAAGCGTCTGTGCCAGCAGGGTCTTACCCGAACCGGTGGGGCCGATCAGCAGAATGTTGGACTTGCTGATCTCAACATCGGCCTCTTTCTGCATATTAGCAAGGCGCTTGTAGTGATTGTGCACCGCAACCGAGAGGACGCGCTTGGCGCGTTCCTGCCCGATGACATAATCATCCAGCACGGTCTTGATTTCCTTCGGCGCGGGAATGCCCTCGCGGCTCTTGACCAGTGCGGTCTTGTTCTCCTCGCGGATGATATCCATGCACAACTCAACGCACTCATCGCAGATGAATACGGTGGGTCCAGCGATCAGCTTACGTACCTCGTGCTGGCTCTTGCCGCAGAAGGAGCAGTACAGCGTGTTTTTGCTATCGCCAGTGCTGGTGGTCTTGGACATGGATTCCTCTCAAACTTTCAAACGAGTATGTAGCCCGTCTACCTTCCAGCTTAAAGCCCTTTTGTGCAGGATCAACAGGCATATTTTCAGACTGTGCTGCAGGCGCATTAAGGCTTTGGTAACAGAATAAAAACAGGGCGGCCGATTGCCCGACCGCCCTGCCCTAAGGAGAGATGTTCCTTAAGCCTTCTCTGTACCTTCCGGACGGCGGACGAACACTTCGTCAACCAGTCCCCAAGCCTTGGCTTCCTCAGCCGACATGAAATTATCACGCTCAAGGGCGGCCTCGATTTTCTCGATCTTCTGGCCGGTGTGCTCGTGGTAAATCTCATATAAGCGCTTACGCAGTTTCAGAATTTCGCGCGCCTGAATTTCGATATCGGTGGCCTGACCACGCGCCCCACCCAAAGGCTGGTGCACCATGATGCGGCTGTTGGGCAGCGCCACGCGCTTCCCCTTGGCTCCGGCGCACAGCAGCAGCGACCCCATTGAGGCGGCCTGCCCCATGCACACCGTCGCCACTGGCGACTTGATGTAACGCATGGTGTCATAAATCGCGAGGCCCGCGGTGACCACACCACCGGGCGAATTGATGTAGAAAGCGATATCCTTGTTCGGATTTTCCGATTCAAGGAACAGCAGCTGCGCGCAAATCACCATGGCGCTGTGATCGTTCACCTCGCCGACGAGGAAAATGATACGCTCCTTGAGCAAGCGGGAATAGATATCCCACGAGCGCTCGCCGCGCGCGGTCTGCTCGACAACAACCGGCACCAGATTGTTCATCTTGGTGATCAGATCCTCAGGGGTGTCCATATTCCAGCTCATGTGTGTCTCCTTCACCTTCCGCCTTAGCGGCCAAAAGTTTAATAAGTGTTACTAACCCGCCGGGCGCAAACTGCAAGGGGCAATTAACGATTTCGCCAAGCGGGGCTAGAACTTAAGACTGACTTGTATCAGAACAGTGCTTTTTCTTGCTCTCGCGCGTTGCCACGTCTAGCTTCTACCCCAGAAACAGTGGAGGTATCCGTGGCAGTTTTTCTTAAAGTTGCAGCCCATTGCCCCTATCGTGGCTATTATTGGGGCCGCTACGGTGAGAGTCCTAGCCCGCATCTGGTTTGGCTTCTCAATGCCGCCAAGGTTACGGATATTAGTTTTCCCAGCGATGATTTACATTGGTGCCGTACCGAGTATGAATACACATGGAGAAAGACTGTCCTGCAGATAAATATGTCCACAGCGATGTCGATTTGCCCTTTTGGTTTCAACCCGCACAGTGCCCGGCAGGTACGCCACACTTTTGACCAACTCAGCCGCTCGCGTGCCTACCATGAGCCGAGCCGACTGGCCTTTGCCGGCCCCCATCTTGGCAGTGGGAGGACACTCTTTCTGGGTGAATTAACCGCACAAGGTACTGAGAAATTCAGAAGTGAGAAAGTAGAGCTCTATCCACTACGACTAACTTCACTCCCCTCTATCGAGCGCGGCCTGCGCCGTGACGGTCATACCATT
>DDSC01000009.1 GCA_002343265.1 Micavibrio sp. UBA2400 | reverse complement strand
CCGGACAGGTTTTTCGCAAGCTCGACAGCTCGCGCTATGTGTTTGAGGTCATGAGTGTTCGTGAAGACCCTGGTGGGGCGATTCATGTTCAGATGCGCCGCCGGGATGAGCCCAACTCACGCCGCACACTTGCCGCCTCGGTTCTGCTCGATCCGAACGAGTTCGAGTTGCTGCAGGATGCACCCGGTGGCGGGCAGGCTTAGGCCACACGGAACATCACCACGCCATTGTCATTGAGCGTGCGCTTGAGTTTACCCTGAGCGCTAAGGTGGTTGGCGTGAGCCGCCGCCTCGCCGATGGCAAACATGATCTGGTGGCGGTCCAGATCTTGGGGGAACAGATGCCGCATGATCTCGGCGACCGTGCGCGGCTCTGTCACAAATCGCAGGATCTGCTCCAAACGCTCGTGGTGATGTTGCTCCAGCTGGCTAAGCCGCATATGCAGATTGTGAAAAGGAAGGCCGTGGCTGGGCAAGACCAGGGTGTGTGCGGGTAAGGCCCGCAGGCGCTGGAGGCTGGCAAAATAATCGCTTAGCGGGTCGGCGTCCGGTTCGAAAAAGGAAACGCTGATATTCGGGCTGATGAACGGCAAGACCTGATCGCCCGCAATCAGTACATTCTGCGCAGCATTATACAGACACATATGCTCGGGCGTATGGCCGCCATGTGTGGTGACCTGCCAGCTTTGGCTCCCAAGTAAAATGGGTTCGCCATCGCGCAGGCGTCGCACCTGGCTGGGGATGGGTGTCACATTGCGTGCGTAATGATTGCCATAGGTCACCATGGCCGTCACCGTCGGCTCATCAAGACCGAATTGGCGGTAGAACCGCTCTATGGTAGGGAGGTGCACGGCTTCCGTCAGCAGACTAAGCATCCGGGCATAGGCCCATTCGGTCAGTGGGGCATAGAAGGGGGCTTGGGATTGCTCGACTAACCAGCCTGCGTTGCCGATATGATCGGGATGATAATGAGTGGCAATCACTTTGGTGACGTGGCGTGGCTCCGGCAGGCGCGTCGTAAGTAACTCCGTCCAGATTGCTTGCGTTGCCGCATCGCCAATCCCGGTATCGATCAGCGCCCAGCCCTCAAGCTCACGAATTAACCAGAGGTTAATATGGTTTAACCGAAAGGGCAGCTGGACTCGCAGCCAGAAAAGGCCATCGGCAACAGGAGTTAAGCTGCCGGGAGGCGGAGACTCCGGAACCAATAAATTCAGTGGCGAGGGCCTTGCCCTTAGGTGAGGATCCATTTATACACCCTGCTCGAGTTACGTGTGGCTGGAAAGATTCTATTTACGAATCTGCACGATAAGGCAAGCGCGTAATGAGACAAGGAGGGCCGTATGGCCACAGCAACGAAGAGTGTTCTCATCGAAGTTGGCGAAGAAGCCGCCGGCGTTCTGGTTGAGACAGCTCAGGGTCTTGTTTTTCATGTTGTCCATCCCCGGCTGACTGCGCTTAACGGCACGGTCTATCGCTCCGTAGCCGCAGCACAGGCCGCGGCTAAGGATGGATTAAAGGAACTGGCTAAAGCCGGTTAACCGAGTACGGGCACCGCTATGCGGCGTTGCAGTATGCTATTCGCTCGACCTTGCGGTTCGGGCATGGTGTAATATCCCCATGCGACCTGCCGTTACACTCGACGACATCCGAGCGGCTGCTCAGCGCCTCAGGGGGCAGTCGGTGCTTACCCCTCTGCTAGAAAATCCCGCTTTGAATGACAGGGTCAAGGGTCGGGTCTTGCTGAAGGTGGAAAGTCTTCAGATCGGCGGGTCTTTCAAATTTCGCGGTGCCTATAACCGTCTGGCAGATCTGACGCCTGCACAGAAGGCGAAGGGCGTGGTCGCGGCCTCGACCGGCAATCATGCCCAGGGTATTGGGCATGCCGCGCGGCGGTTAGGTCTAGAGGCCTGTATTGTCATGCCGCAGGACGCCCCCCAGATCAAACTGGACAACACCCGCGCACTGGGGTGCGAGGTGGTGACGTTTGATCGCCGCACGGAGGATCGCGATACGCTCGCCCGTAAGATCGCCGCCGAGCGTGGCTGTGTCTTTGTCCATCCGTATGATGATCCGTGGGTAATGGCCGGGCAGGGAACCATCGGGCTGGAGCTGCTCAAGCAGGTACCTGCACCCGCGGATGCCGTGTTGATTTGCTGTGGCGGCGGGGGACTGACTGCCGGCATTGCAACCGCCCTGCGTTCATGCGGGTCGGGCAGCGAGATTTATGCAGTGGAACCGTTTGGCTATGATGACACCGTGCGTTCACTGGCCAGCGGGCAGCGCCGGGGAATTGAACCCGGTGCGACGTCGATTTGTGATGCGATTTCCACTCTCGCGCCGGGGGAACTGACCTTTCCTGTGCTGCAGCAGTGTGGCGTTAAGGGCTTAGCGGTTAGTGATGATGATGTGCGTGAGGCTATGCGGTTTGCCTTTACCCATTTACGGCTGGTGCTTGAGCCGGGCGGGGCTGTCGCCCTTGCGGCGGTGTTGGCGGGACGGCTGCCAACCGAGGGACGTACGCTGGTGGTGGTGCTAAGCGGGGGGAATGTCGACGCAGGTTTATTTACCTCTGTTCTAGCCTGAGCTGACCAAGCGGAATGGCACTTGCCAGTGCTGGCGGTGCTCGCTACTTAATACTTATGTTGCGTGGCCTGTCCCGACTGTTTAGTGCTTTCTGGCCGATCGGCCTGTTCGCTTTTTTTCTACTCATCGCGCTGTCGTTTGAGGATATTGAGCAGGACGTACTCGCTCAGATCTTTGGTGCTATTGTTATTTTCTGCGCAGCCTTGGCGTGGCTGATTCTGGATTGGGTTAAGCCGTCCGAGAGCCGGACCCGGCAGAAGCTGGCCGAAATGGCTGATTTGCTGCGCCCCTATGAAGGGCTATCACTCAAGCAGATGCCCCCTGAGGTTCAGGCCGAGGTTCATAAGCGGCTCGGTTGGACCATTAAGCCACCACCTGCGCCCAAAAAATAGCCCGACCGATTCGGACCAGCCGCGACAGACTTCACGATTGCCCCACCCGCGGAGCTGTGTCAAAACCGCAGAGTATGAATCGCCGTGATTTTTTTCCTGCTGTTCTGGCTCCGGCCCTGCTGCTGACCACACGGTCCGCCCACGCGGCCAGTGGATTTTCAGCTTTTGCGCGCGAGCTGGCCGACGAGGCTGTTGCCAGCGGGCTGGATCGCAAGAGCGTTCAGGCTGAAATGGCTAAAGTCATTTATGACGAGAAGGTGGTCGCTCTTGACCATAAGCAGCCCGAGCATACGATTACCTTTGCCGAGTACGAGGCCAATGCGTTTCGCAGTGACCGCGTGAGTATGGGGCAGGAGATGGCGCGCCGCTATTGTCAGCCGTTAGCCGAAATTGAACAGGAATATGGGGTGCCGGCAGCCTATTTGCTTGCTTTGTGGGGGAGCGAGACCAATTACGGTCGCTTCAAGGGCAACCATGACGTGTTGCAGTCCTTGGTTACCTTGGCCTATGGTGGCCGGGCCGGAAAATTTACCGACCGCCGCAAGATGTTCCGCGACCAAGCGTTAGCCGCCTTACAGATATTGACCGAGCGTCGCTATGACCGGACAGACCTGCGGGGATCCTACGCTGGCGCTTTTGGTAATCACCAGTTCATGCCTAAATCCTTTCTGGCGGCCGCCACAGACCGTGATGGGGATGGCCGCGCGGATATTATCAATAACCCGGTCGATAGCTTTGCCAGCGCGGCCAATCTACTCAAGCAGAAAGGCTGGCATAACGGTGGGGTATGGGGTCGTGCCGTTACACTTCCGGCTGTGTTGCTGGAGGATAAGTTAGGCGTTGATGACAAGCGCCCGGTGACTCACTGGCGTCAGCGCGGTGTGCGTTTGGCAAGCGGTGCGCACTTGCCGAGCGCGGATGATGGGGAAGATAGCGCCTCTCTTATCCTGCCGGACCGCACCCGACCCGAGCGGGCCTATTTGTTTTACAACAATGCCCACACGTTATGGCGCTGGAACAATTCGAGCTGGTTTGTTGTCATCACGCATCTGACGGCCGAGCGTATTGCCGCCGGTGCTACGCTTTGCCCGAAAGGCCCTACGCCATGATTCGCATTGTCTTGTTGCTGTTGCTGGTCCTGCCGGGATGCAGCTATATCGGTCTTGGCGCACAAGGTGTGAAAAATACCCTGCCGCAGGGAGCGCAGGTCGGTGCGTATAAGGTGGGAAACCCGTATAAAATTCAAGGCCAATGGTACTACCCGCAGGAGAGCTATACCTATGACGAGACCGGCATTGCGTCTTGGTACGGGCCCGGCTTTCATAATCAGCGCACCGCCAATGGCGAGCGCTTTAACCAGCGCGAGCTGACGGCTGCGCACCGCACCCTGCAAATGCCCAGTTTCGTGCGGGTTACAAATCTCAGCAATGGTCGTTCGGTTGTCTTGCGCGTGAATGATCGCGGCCCCTTTGCCAAGGGACGCATTATCGATGTGTCGGAAAAAGCGGCCGAGCTGCTTGATTTCAAGCGTCATGGCGTGGCGCGGGTACGTGTGCAGGTTCTGCCCGAGGCTAGTCGTCAGGTGGCCCAGGCCGCGCGCGAGGGGCGGGCTTGGCATGGCAATGTGCCAAGCTCCACAACTATGGCCAGTGCTCCGGTGCTCAGCCCCGAATCGGGGGCAGGTTTGGCGAGCGCGCCCCGGCCCTATGAGCTCGACGGCCAGCCGATTCCGGCGCATACCATTGGCAGCAACTACTACCCTGATCCAGTGGTGACGCAGCAGGTGGTTCCCGGCTCGACCGCGCTGTATATTCAGGCCGGGTCCTTCAGCAAGGCAGAGAACGCCAAGCGGCTGCAACAGGATATCAGCGTGATTGAACGTGCCTTTATTTCGGATAAGACCGTCAATGGCACAGTGTATCACCGTGTCCGGCTTGGCCCCTTTACCAGTGTGCCGCAGGCGGATGATGTGTTGGCCCGGATCAACCGGGTAGCGCCGGATGCCCGTATTGTTGTGGAGTAACAGATGAAACTGTGTGTGACTGTTCTCGTTTGGGTCCTAGTTGTGTCCGGCTCGGCCTTGGCGCAGATGCCGGAAAGTCCGGCGCGGGAAGCGATCCTGATTGATGTCGGCACACATACGGTGTTGTATGAAAAAAATGCTGATCAGCGCACGCCTACGGCCTCAATGAGTAAGATCATTACGGCCTATATGGTTTTTGATGCCATTAAGCAGGGGCGTCTCCGGCTCGACCAGAAGGTGCCAATCAGCGAGCGCGCCTGGAAAATGCAAGGCTCTAAAAGCTTTGTTGAACTTGGCAATCAGGTGAAAGTCGAGGATCTGATCCGCGGCATGATCGTTCAATCCGGCAACGATGCCACGGTGGCGCTGGCTGAAGCTGTCGGCGGGACAGAGGACGGTTTTGCCAGCATGGCTACGGCCCGCGCGAAAGAGCTGGGCATGACGGGGACCAACTTTACCAATGCGACCGGTTGGCCTGATCCTAATCACTATTCTACCGTGCGTGACCTCTCCACCTTGGCGCTGCATCTGATGGAAGATTTCCCCGAGTATTATCATTACTATGGAGAGCGGGAGTTTACCTACCACGGCATCAAGCAGCAAAACCGTAACCCGTTGCTGAGCATGAATATCGGCGCTGACGGGATTAAGACCGGTCACACCGCTGAGAACGGCTATGGTCTGATCGGCTCGGCCCTGCAGAATGGACGACGCCTACTGCTGGTGGTGAACGGATTGCCCGATGAGAAGGCCCGGGCCGATGAAGCCGCGCGTTTGATGCAGTGGGGATTTAGTGCCACGGGGGTTTACCCCTTGGTCAAAGCAGGTGCCGTGATGGATGAGGCGGCCGTCTGGCTGGGGCAATCCAAAGCGGTCGATCTGGTTATTAAACAGGACATAACCATGGCGATGAGCCGTGAATCACGCAACGCGCTGAAGGCCGACGTAGTGCTACAGGAGCCAGTGCCAGCGCCGGTGAGTGCAGGGCAGGAGCTTGGTAAATTGCGCCTCACACTGGCAACAGGCGAGGTAAAGGATTATCCACTTTACGCGAAGGACAGCATCCCCGCGCTCGGCTTTATGGGGCGTCTCAAAGCCAAATTTAATCACTATATTCTGGGCAAGGAGCTGTAATGCCACGCGGAAAATTCATCAGTTTCGAAGGTGGTGAAGGGTGCGGCAAGACCACCCAGCGCAATCGACTGGCCGAGCGTTTGAAAGCGATGCAACTTGAGATCGTCACCACGCGCGAGCTGGGCGGGACGCCGGGGGCTGAAGCGCTGCGCCCAGTGATGCAAAGCGGCGATATTGACCGCTGGGATGCTGTCTCCGAATTGCTGATTGTGATGGCTGGTCGCCATGACCACACCGAAAAGCTGATCAAGCCTAGCTTAGCCGCCGGGAAATGGGTTCTCTCTGATCGTTTTTTTGATTCCACTCATGTCTATCAGGGCTATGCCGCCAACCGGCCGATTGAGCAGGTTAAGGCGGTTCAGAAAATTGCTGTTGGTGATTTTGTCCCCGATCTGACGTTCATCTTCGACTATGACCCTACCAAAGGGCTGCAGCGTGCCATGCAGGATGCATCCACCCGTACCGAAGAAAATACCCGCTTTGAGCGCAAGGGGCTGGAGTTTCATCAGCGTGTACGGGAAGGTTTTCTGACCATCGCTCGGGAAAACCCGCAGCGCTGTGTGGTGATTAACGCTGAAGGCACGATCGAAGAAGTTGAGGCACGGGTCTGGGCGGTGGTATCCGAAAGGTTTGGGCTGAATGAGCGAACGCTCGCCGCGCACCACGCCTGATCTGCTGGGGCACGAGGCCGCCGAGCGTGAGCTGGTCGCGGCCGTGCGCTCGGGCCGCTTGCATCATGGCTGGCTCATTACCGGGACAGAGGGTATTGGTAAGGTCACCTTGGCTTACCGTTTTGCGCGGTGGCTGCTGGCGGGCGCGCCCGGCGATTCACTCCAGCTTGACGCAACTCACCCGGTGTTTCGCCGTATGGCGGCAGGTGGGCATGGCGATCTGGTCGAGATCGCCCCCAACGACAAAGGCAATCTGGGCATCAATGAAGTTCGCACCATCGAGCCACTGTTTCGTCGTACGGCTTCGGAAGGGGGGTGGCGCATTGCCTTGATTGAGGGTGCTGATGCCATGACTATCGAGGCGCAAAACGCCTTGCTGAAAATTCTCGAAGAGCCACCCAAAGGTGCTTTGCTCATTCTGACGGCTGCGGTGCCGGGCCGCCTGCTGCCCACCATCCGCTCGCGCGTACGTACGCTCGCCTTGCAGCCTTTGTCGCCAGACGTACTAACACAGCTGCTCTCCCGTCATTGTCCCGACCTTCCGGATGGGGAAATTTCGGCGCTGGTGCAGATGGCAGATGGTTCCTTGGGGCGGGCGCTGGCCCTGCGCGAGGCGGAGGGCTTGCAGGTTTACCGCGAATTGCTGGCTCTGCTGACTGATCTCAGGCAGCTCCCGGCCGGACCATTGCTCGATTTTGCCGAAAAACTGGGCCGCAAGGGCGGCGAGAGCGGTTATGGGGTGATTGAGCAGCTTTTTCCCGATTTTCTGGCCTCTGTGGCCCGTCTGGCCGCCGGAACCGACATTCCCGCCCGGCTGGAGGGGGAATGGGCGGTGGCCGCGACCTACGCCCAGCAGCTCGGGCTTGAGAACAGCCTGCAGCTATGGGATAACGTGCGGGATTTGTTTACACAGGCCAGCCGCCTGAACCTTGATCGCAAGCAGACGCTGCTCAGCGCCCTGCTCACGGTAAAGGATGCGGCGGCCTAGTCAGGATAGGCCATGAAAACAGCATTTTATGTCACTACTCCCATTTACTATGTCAATGACAAGCCACATATTGGCCACGCCTATACCAATATGGGGGCAGACATCCTCGCACGATTTCATCGTCTTGATGGAGAGGATGTAAAATTTCTAACTGGGACAGATGAACACGGTCAGAAAGTCCACAAGGCAGCGCAGGCCAAAGGTATTCCGCCTCAGGAATTTGTTGATCTGGTATCGCAAAATTTCCGTGACCTCACCGCAATGCTGGGTCTAAGTAACGATAATTTTATTCGCACAACAGAGATGAGGCACAAACGAGCGGCGCAGGCGATCTGGCGGAAGATGAGCGAGAATGGGGATATTTATCCTGCCAAGTATGGTGGATGGTACGCTGTTCGTGATGAGGCCTATTATGTAGAGAGTGAACTCATTGCTGGATCAGATGGGGAGAAACTTGCTCCGACTGGAGCGCCTGTTGAATGGGTGGAAGAAGAAAGTTATTTTTTCCGTCTATCCGCATGGCGGGAGCGGTTGCTTGGATTTTATGAGAGTCATCCTGACTTCATTATGCCAGCCAGTCGTCGCAATGAGGTTATTAGCTTCGTTAAGGGAGGACTGCAGGATTTATGCGTCTCCCGCAGTAAGTTCGATTGGGGAGTTCCTGTGCCTGATGCACCGGGCCACGTCATGTATGTCTGGGTGGATGCCCTGACAAACTATATCACCGAGCTGGGTTATCCGGACAGTACACCAGACATGGTCAAGTACTGGCCTCAGGCTCTGCATATCATTGGCAAAGACATCCTGCGGTTTCATGCCGTCTATTGGCCTGCCTTTCTTATGTCAGCAGGTTTGACTCCGCCCAAGCGTGTCTTCGGACATGGCTGGCTCATCAACAAGGGTCAGAAGATGTCCAAGTCGTTGGGTAATGTTATCACGCCGCAGAGCCTGATTGAAGAGTTCGGTCTAGATGCTGTGCGCTATTTCTTTTTTCGAGAAGTACCTTTCGGACAAGATGGGGAATATAGCCGCGAGGGTATGATTAGCCGTATTAATGGTGATTTGGCTAACGCTTACGGCAATCTGGTCCAACGTGTGCTTTCGCTAATTAATAAAAATTGCGACGCGAAGGTTCCACAGCCAGCTGACTTTAGCGATGCAGACCGTGCATTGCTTAGTGCTGCATGCAGCTTGTTACCTATCTGTCGTGCGGAAATAGAGCAACTGGCTATTCATAAGATGCTAGAAGCTATTTGGCAGATTATTTATGAGGCTAACAAATACGTGGACGAGCAGGCCCCGTGGGCACTCAAGAAAACTGATCCCGCGCGCATGAATACCGTGCTTTATGTATTGGCCGAGGTTATTCGGCAAGTGTCAATTCTGACACAACCAGTAATGCCTACAGCATCTGCTGAAATCCTAGATCAGCTTGCTGTACCTGATTATGAACGTAATTTTGCTGCGCTGGCCGTGCCGCTAGCTGTGGGTGTTAAATTGCCTGCACCTCAAGGGGTATTCCCTCGTTTTGTTGAGCCTAAGACGGCGGCGAGTGCCTAATGCTGATCGACTCGCACTGCCATCTTGATTTTGAGGATTTCGGCGCCGAGGTGCCGGAGGTGGTGGCGCGCGCGCATCAGGCTGGGGTGGGTGGGATGATTACCATCTGCACGCATGTCAGCAAGTTTGCGCAAGTGGTGGCGGTGGCCGACAAATTCGCCGCGCAGAATGTGTGGTGCTCGGTGGGTATTCACCCGCATCATGCGGCTGAGCCAGCCGAGCAGACGACAGCCGCTCATATTCTTGAACTCGCGAAGCATCTACGCGTGGTGGGCATTGGCGAGTGTGGGCTGGATTATTATTACGAGCACAGCCCCAAGGCTGAACAGCAGGCGTGTTTTGAAATGCAGTTGCAGGTGGCCCTGGAGGCTGATCTGCCCGTCATCATCCACAGCCGCGAGGCCGATGATGACACCATCCGTATTCTGCGCGCCGCTGGCTCCAAGCTGCGCGGCGTGATGCACTGTTTTTCCGGCACCCGGCGGCTGGCCGAGGCGGCGCTGGAGATTGGTTTTTTCATTTCGCTCTCGGGCATTCTGACCTTCAATAAGTCGCAGGATTTGCGCGATATCGCGCGCGATGTGCCGCTCGATCGGCTGCTGGTCGAGACGGATTCACCCTACCTCGCGCCTGTGCCACTGCGTGGCAAGCGTAATGAGCCAGCCTTTACCGTACACACCGCAGCCAAACTGGCTGAGGTCAAGGGGATGAGTGCCGATGAGCTGGCGCGTCTTACCACAGCTAACTTCTTCACCCTCTTTAATAAGGCGAAACTGGCATGAAGGTTACAGTGCTGGGGTGCGGCGGCTCAGGTGGCGTGCCGATGATCGGAGGTGTGTGGGGTGCGTGTAATCCTGCCAATCCCAAAAATCGCCGCCGCCGTGTGAGCGTCCTTGTGCAAACACAGGGTAAAAATATCTTGATCGATTGTGGGCCGGACCTGCGCGAACAACTGATCGACGTGGAAATGACGCATCTTGACGCGGTGCTGCTCACGCACACGCACTCTGACCATGTGCAGGGTATTGATGACCTGCGTAAGCTGTTTTTTCTCAATCATAATACGCCCATTCCGCTTTATGGTGCGGCTAAGGATCTGGCCGAATTAAAGCAACGGTTTGCCTACGCCTTCCGGCCATTCCGCTACGAAGTGGTGGAGCAAGAGCCGCTCCAGCCTGTCGTCATTGAAGGTGCCTTTTCGGTCGCGGGCATCCCGGTTACGCCTATTGTACAAGATCACGGCCACCACAACAGCACGTCATTGGGCTTCAGGATTGGTGATTTCGCCTACAGTACCGATGTGAACAAGCTCGACGAGGCAGCCTTTGCGGCGCTGGCCGGGGTAAAAGTCTGGGTGGTGGACTGTCTGCGTGAGGCGCCGCACCCCGCCCATTCTCACTTGGCCCAAACTTTGGGGTGGATCGCCCGGGTGCAGCCGCAGCAAGCTTATCTGACCCATATGGATATCAGCCTTGATTATGACACGTTACTGGCCAAATGCCCGCCCGGCGTTGCCCCGGCCCATGATGGTCTCGAAATATCCCTATAATTCAATAAATCTGCGCTCCGGCTGGACTTTTTGCTTGGTTTTGCGCTAAAACGGTAGCCCTTAGGAGAATTTGCCATGACCATGACCTCTGCCCAGATCCGTCGCGCCTTTCTCGACTATTTCGTCGC
Source organism: Micavibrio sp. UBA2400 (assembly GCA_002343265.1). Taxonomy (GTDB): domain Bacteria; phylum Pseudomonadota; class Alphaproteobacteria; order UBA2400; family UBA2400; genus UBA2400. The sequence goes on along the minus strand of DDSC01000009.1, from coordinate 11,960 downwards.
CAAAGGTCATGCCGAGGTTGAGGCCAGTCCGTTGGTGCCACGCAATGACCCGACGCTCATGTTTACCAATTCGGGCATGGTGCAGTTCAAGAATGTTTTTACCGGGCAGGAGAAGCGCAGCTACACCCGCGCGACGACTTCGCAAAAGAGTGTGCGCGCTGGCGGCAAGCATAACGATCTCGATAATGTCGGTTTTACCGATCGCCACCTGACTTTTTTCGAAATGCTGGGTAACTTCAGCTTTGGCGATTATTTCAAGCAGGACGCGCTCACCATGGCGTGGGATCTAGTCACCAATGTGTTCAAGCTGCCGAAGGACCGTTTGTGGGCCACGGTCTACGCCGAGGATGATGAGGCCTATGACATCTGGACCAAGACCATCGGCCTGCCGCCCGAGCGGGTGGTACGGATTGGCGACAACAAGGGGGCGCGTTACGCCTCCGACAATTTCTGGATGATGGGCGAAACTGGTCCGTGTGGTCCGTGCTCTGAGATTTTCTTTGACTACGGCCCGTCCGTCGCGGGCGGCCCCCCCGGCAGCCCGGATGCTGATGGCGATCGATATGTTGAAATCTGGAACAACGTGTTCATGCAGTTCGAACGCCACCCGGACGGTAGTATGACCAAACTGCCCAAGCCATCGGTGGATACCGGTATGGGGCTGGAGCGTATTTCGGCTGTGCTGCAGGGCAAAACCACCATCTGGGATACCGACTTGCTGCGGGGCATCATTGAAGCGGCAGCTACGCATACTGGCGCTGACCCCGATGGGTTGCAAAAGCATAGTCTGCGTGTGGTTGCTGATCATCTGCGCACCTCGGCATTTTTGGTGGCCGAGGGTGTATTGCCCAGCAATGAAGGCCGCTCCTATGTTCTACGTCGTATCATGCGCCGGGGTATGCGACATGCCCATATTCTGGGCGCAAAAGAGCCACTGATGCACAAGCTGGTGCCCACACTGGTGCGCCTGATGGGTGATCAATACCCGGAGCTGGTGCGCGCCGAGGCACTAATTATTGAAACCCTGCGCAGTGAGGAAACCCGCTTCAAGAGCCTACTGGAGCGTGGCCTGAAGCTGCTGGACGAAGAAACGGCCAAGCTCAAGTCTGGCCAGCCGTTACCCGGCGATGTGGCGTTCAAGCTCTACGACACATTCGGCTTTCCGCTTGATCTGACGCAAGATGTGTTGCGCAGTCAGGATCGCGCCGTGGATACCGCCGGGTTTGATGCCGCGATGGCCAAACAAAGAGCTGAGGCGCGCAAAGCATGGGCGGGCAGTGGTGAAGCAGCCACTGGTAAGCTGTGGTTTGAGCTGAAGGACGAGCTGGGCGCAACCGAGTTTCTTGGCTACGATACTCTCACCGCCGAAGCGCAGGTGGTGGCGATTGTCAAAGGTGACACAAAGTTGACCAGTGCCAGCGCGGCCGATGGTGAGGTGATGCTGCTGACCAATCAGACCCCGTTTTATGGGGAAAGTGGCGGACAGGTTGGCGATACAGGGCTAATTAAAGCCGTGACGGGTAGTCTCACGGTGCGCGATACCCAAAAGCAGCTCGGGCTGCATATCCATATTGGTACACCCACCGGCACAGTGAAGGTGGGTGATGCGGTAGAGCTCAAGGTGAATGAACAGCGCCGCAATGCCATTCGGGCCAATCACTCGGCCACGCATCTGTTGCACGAGGCGCTGCGCCAGAAGTTGGGTGAGCACGTTACCCAAAAAGGCTCGCTGGTGAATGACGAGCGCTTACGCTTTGACATTAGCCATCCCAAGGCACTGAGCGCCGACGAAATGGCAGCCATTGAGCAGTTGGTCAATGAGCGCGTGCGTTTGAATACGCAGGTTGAAACGCGTATCATGACCAGTGATGAAGCCATCAAGGCCGGAGCTATGGCCTTGTTTGGCGAAAAGTATGGTGATGAAGTGCGTGTTCTCACCATGGGCGGTACCAAAGACGGCGGCAAGGCGTGGTCGATGGAACTATGCGGCGGCACACATGTAAACCGTACCGGTGATATTGGCTTGTTCAAGATTGTAGCCGACAGTGCTGTCTCGAGCGGCGTTCGCCGGATTGAGGCCTTTACTGGCCCCGGCGCACTGGCCTATTTCAGCGAACTGCAAAAGCTGGCCACGGGCACGGCGCAGGCTCTGGGCACCCCGGTCGCCGAGGTGCCGGGCCGCGTTGCCGCGCTGATGGATGAGCGTAAGCAGCTGGAAAAAGAAGTTGCAGACCTGCGGCGCAAACTGGCGCTTGCTGGTGGCGGCGGGCAGGCGGCGGCACCTGCCACGCGCGATATTGGCGGGGTGAGGCTCGATGCCCGCGTACTGGATTTGCCAGCGCGTGACCTCAAGCCGATGGCCGATGAACTGAAAAAGCAGATCGGCTCGGGTGTAGTGGCCTTGATCTCTACCGCTGAGGGAAAAGCCTCTATTGTGGTGGCGGTTACAGCCGACTTGACAGGCAAGCTTAACGCGGTTGACCTTGTTAACGCGGGCGCACAGGCTTGCGGGGGCAAGGGTGGCGGTGGTCGCCCGGATATGGCTCAGGCCGGTGGCCCGGAGGCCAGCAAGGCCAATGCAGCAGTTTCAGCGATCGAAAATGCCTTAAAATCGGTGGCCTGACGGGTTTATTAACGTCTGCGGGCTTGCATTGGACCAGCTGTTTGCGGCATTCTAGCGCCTCAACAGGGCTAGGGGCACATGTCACTCGCGATCGATGAGCAGCAAATTCAAAGCGCAGATGATGATGGGTCATTGGCGCTGGCGCATTGGCTTGCCGGTCCGGTGGGCTTGCAACTGGATGTCCTTACCCGGCAATATCTGGTGTTTGCCTTTGCGCTCGAAGCGGCAGCTCGCGGCAGCCTTTCGGCCTTTACGCTCAATCAACTGAGCACGGCTACGCAAACGGCCGATTGCGCCCGGCTTCTGGCGTGGCTACCCGCGCAGCCGCATCAGAGTGCCGATATTCTCGCGCTTTTGAGCCAGCTTTGTCAGCAGATCAGCTCGCAGGAGCCGCAGGTATTAAAAGGCCGCCTGATTTCACTGGAAGGCGGCGATGGCTCCGGCAAGACGACACTCAGTCGCCAGCTCGCGGCCAAGCTTGATGCGATAGCCACGCGGGCGCTTGGTGGCGCGGGCGGTGCTTCGGCCGGGCTGCGGGCACTCATCCTGCGGTCGGAATTTTACTGGCACCCGTTGCCCGAGCTGCTGCTGACAGCGGCCATCTACCGTGAGACTCTGCTGCATGTAATCCTGCCTGCGCTGCGCGAGGGGAAAACTGTGGTCACTGACCGCTGGCTTGATACGCTGAGCGTGTATATGCGTAATGACACCGCTGGTGTACCTCCATCCATTATTGAGCAGGCCTATGATATTCTGGTGGCCGATGTCGCGCCGCGCCTGCGCCCGGATATGACTTTTCTGCTTGATCTGCCCTACGATGTTGCGCTGGCGCGCCGCACATCCCGACCAGTTGAAACCGGCAAGCTCGATCGCAACGAAGCCAAGGGCGATGCATTTCATATGAGTGTGTTCGGCGCTTACCGGGCCCTTGCAGGGACGGCTCCGCGCTTTGTGCTGGTCGATGCGAGCCAAAGTGAGTCGGATGTCCTTACCCGGTTGCTCCAGTTTTCACGCCAAGATATGGATCAGTCATGAGTAGTCCTGCCCATGCCTTTCGCACCGCTGTGCATGCTTTGTTTATTCGTTCACGGCCTAAGGACCAGTTTGAGATTTTGCTTGGTCTGCGCCAAAATACCGGTTACGGCGATGGCTGTTATTCCTTTCCGGCAGGGCATCAGGAGCTATTCGAAACGTCTCTACAGGCGCTTGTTCGAGAGTCGTATGAAGAGGTCGGAGCGCACGTGGCTTTGCCGAACAATACACCACCCGTTTTGCATATCGAGCACCTGAAAGACTATGGCTCAGCTTACGCCGATCCCGCTCGCCGTTTTCGGCATTATCATGAGCTTTTCTATATTGTCCCTGATTGGATGGGGGAGCCACAAAATTGTGAGCCGGATAAGTGTGGCGATTTGCGGTTCTTCTCATCCAATCATTTACCCCATAATCTTATGCCTTTAACCCGATTTGCGCTTGAGCTGATTGTGGCTGGTCAAGAAAAACAAGCACGCTTTGGTTGGGATAATCCAGACTTTCCGGCCTGGCGCAAAAAGCATTTTCCGCAGGTAGTTTAGAGATGCCTGCACCGCCTGTTCGCCCCTCTGATAAGCCCACACGCAGTTTCGGGATCATCCAGAACGTAACTACTGATCTTATCCCGTCGCATCAAACGCGGGTTGATGTCACGCTTCCGGGCACTAAGCTGCATTGTTGTTTTCGTCCTGATCGCGTGTCGCCGCTGATTTATGGTGTGGATGGTGCCGTGGTTGTGAATGCTGTGCCCTTGCATCCCCATCCTTTCGCCGACACTCGCCTGACGCGGGCGTTTGTTCTGGTTCGTAGTGGCAAACCGCCGATTGCGTATCTTTATCGTCGCCCCGATAAGCGTCCGGATCTGCGCCCGGTGAGCCCGCGAACGCATCCATATAAGTGATTATTCGTAGAACTCGGCCAGATCGGGGATGCGATTAAAGGCTACTTTGGTACCTGTATAGTTGGCTAGTTTCTTGGCGGGCAGGCCCACTAGCACGGTATCGCGCCCGTATTTTTTGTTGAGCTTGTCCATGCTGGCCGATAGCTCCTCATGGCGCTGCTGTGTCTTTTGTGCCTGCGTATTTTGCGCTGTAAACAGGTCACTCTGCACGGCGGCGGCCTCCTCAACCTGACTGAGCCAGACCCCGGTTTTGCGCAGCGGCTGCGTGCCCATTTGCTGCCCGGCCATGTGCCAGAGCTGCTCAAACGCGGCCAGAATGGCAAAGTTGTCGCTGCTCCCTGGTAGCTCGCATTCTCCCGCCCAGCGCGCGCCTTTCACACTGCGCATCGACAAGCCAAAGCGGTTGGCCACCAGAGACATGCGCCGCAAGCGGCTGGCCGCTTTTTGGGCGAGGCGGCGGCCCACCAGCCGCGCTTCCTCCCATGGCCGCGCCTCGGGAGCGAGCACCTGACTATGGCTCACGCTGCCGCGCTCGGTGCCAAATTCGGGAAAGTCATAGCCATGTAGCGCATACCAGTAGCGCTCGCCACTCACACTGCCCAGCAGGCGGCGGGCATGGCGCGGCTCAAGGTTCCAGAACTGCTCCAGTGTGGTAACGCCGCCGCGGGCGAGCCGCACCGCATTGCCATCACTGATGCCCGGCAGGTCGGTCAGGCCCAGCTTCAGCAGCGGGCCGGGCAGGTCTTGCGGCTTCAGTACCACCAGCCCATCCGGCTTTTGCAGATTAGTCCCGATTTTGGCTAACAGCTTGGATGTTGCAAGGCCAATCGAGCAGCGAATGGACGGGCCAATGTTGTCGCGTAGGCCCTGTTTGATGCGGGCTGCCAGCGCCGTGGCGATGGCCACAGTTTGTTCCGAGTGGTCAAGTGCGCAGGCCACCTCATCAATCGAGCAGACATCCGTGACAGGGATGTGCCGCTCAATCTCGGCGAGTATGCGGTGATGGTATTTGACATACAGATCATGCCGTCCGCTAATGAGGGTAATCTCCGGGCAGCGCAGCTTGGCCTCCCACACCGGCGTGCCGGTTTTGATGCCATAGGCCTTGGCCTCATAGCTGGCGGCGATACAGCAGGTGGCATCGCTCATCAGTGGCAGCACGGCCACCGGCTTTCCGCGCAGGTGCGGGTCTTCGTTCTGCTCAACGCTGGCGAAATAGCTGTTGAGGTCGAGAAACAACCAGCGCAGGGAGGAGGGTGGGCGCAGCGAGGGCATGGCCCAGTCTGGCACAACAAGAACAAAATGAGAACATAAATGATTTATGCTAAAAATGGTGCCGGCAGAGAGGATTGAACTCCCGACCTTCGGTTTACAAAACCGCTGCACTACCGCTGTGCTATGCCGGCCCACGGGCAAGTGTATAGCAAAAGTCTCAGCTTATGCCAGTGTCTTGTGTGTTAACAGCCGCCGGGTGGGCTCGACGCCGGTTTTGGGGGCATGGCAGGGTGGCATCGGCATATCCGGCCCGCGGCCACCCGAGCTCGCTGCGCTCTGGCATAACTCAAGATAACTCAGCCATTCTATTTTCTGGTTGGCGGTCGGGGGGAGCAGGTCTGCCTTAACAGGGGTAACGGCCAGTGCAAAAGAGGCAGCCACAGCTCCGATCCGCCGCAGCGGTGAAGGGCGCTCCTGCGCCTGATGTGCGCACGCCACCGGGTAGTTCAGCGGCCATCCCAGCGCTTTGTGCACGGCGGCATCATCCAGCCCTTGGGCCAGATTGGTTTGCCAGCGGCGAGCGGCGAGCATCTCGGTTCCTGCATCAATTTGTGCAAAAAGCGCTCGCATCCACGTTAGGAGATTTTGTGATTGCTGGCGCTGCTCCGTTGCCAGTGCAAAGGCCCGGCGGCAGCGGCGGAAATCCTCTGCGGCAAGGCGATAGGGGGCACAAAGTTTTTCGCGCATTCTCTCACGGCGCACGTAATCGCACGGGAGATCTTCAGCGCGGGTAATAGGAATAATACGAAAAGGCACAGCGGCCTGAGAGCGATGCATGGGGAAATCCTGCCAAAATAGAAAAGTGAAACCAGACGCGAGGTTTCAGCGTGCAGGGGGAGCGTGGGCTGGCGGCCACAAATAGGCAAATGCCGCAGCCAGAACTGGCACCGATACAGACGGCAGCGCCGTCGCGTGGAGCCAGAGGGCTCCGGGTTTTGCCAGCGATACGGGCAGCCAGCCCATCGCCGCAACCAGACAGAAAATACAGTGCTCGCAAGCGGTTGCGGTACTGGGGGCGGGCTGTCCATCCGCGCCAACCTTCAGGCTGGTCAGGCCATGCGCCGAGCAGATTTCAATGATCTGCGCGCCACTTTCCCAGATCGACTTTGCCAGACTGTGCCGATTGGCCAGCGGCAGCGCGAGCACCTGCAACAGCAGCGCCATCGCCACCAGCGCCAAACCGACGCGGCGGGAAAAGTCAGTGCGGAAATGGGCAAGAGTCAGCATTTTGCTAAGGACAATATAAAGTCAGTCGGTTGCTGTGTGCAACAGCAAATAAACAAGACAAATCTAACCCAGTTTTCTGCTGTTCTTGAATTTTTTTTGTAGAGAGCCTATGTTCGTTCCAGCTTGCATACAGAATTTGGAGGACATCATGTGCGTAGATACATCACATCAGGCGTGGGAACGCCCCGCGACAAAGGCAGATTGCGCGATAATCGCAAAGCATTTTGACGGGGTTGATTTTGAGGAACTGCTGGACGTGATGTCAGAAGATGGCGCACGTCCGCTAACAACGGATCTGGTCTTGGTCGGCGCCATGGTGCACACGCAGCCCGACGCGCGTGGAATGCGCAAAATACCTTTCTCGGCTATCGAGACGCATATGAGCCAGAACATCATCAAGTTACCGGTGATGGACAAGATCGTTGAGTGGTATGAAAACTCGGCACTGGGCACAGATATTTGGAATAATGCCTCCGATTGGTGCGAGGAAAAATTCGGTGCCCGCATCCATTTTGTGATGAATTGCTCGTGTGGCATGGTATCCACCAAGTCCTATCTGAATGGCGAATGGACAGCGTGGAAGCGTGATTTCAATACCAGCCGTGCTCATCTATACGGTCGTACAACCGTCGTACGGCGCGATGCGAACAATCTGACAGGGTTGGATTTGTCCCCCGCGCAGTTGATGATGTGGCAGCGTATGCGGGCTTGCCTTGAGGCACTGCCCGCTGAGCAGCTCGACACAGACAAGCTAGCAGCCTAGTTTTTAATCCCGTTTTTTCTGCTGACAGGCGGTGGCGAACAGCGCTACGGCCGCCGCGTTGGACACGTTCAGGCTGCCAATCGGCGGCTGCGTGGGCAGGCGTACCATCAGATCGCAGCGCTCGCCAGTCAGGCGGCGCAGTCCATCGCCTTCCGCGCCCAGCACCAGCGCTATCTTGCCAGATAGGTCAGCTGCATTCAAATCCTGCTCGGCTTCCTCGGCAAAGCCAATGGTCCAGAAGGCCGATTGGCGAATTTCATCCAGCGCGCGGGACAGGTTGCCTACCCGCACCAGCGGAATAGCATCTACCGCACCGCAGGCCGTCTTGGCCAGTACACCCGTCAACGGTGGGGCGTTGCGGTCGGTCATTATCACGGCCCGCGCACCAAAAGCTGCCGCCGAGCGCATGATCGCCCCCACATTGTGCGGGTCGGTCACCTGATCGAGCACCACCAGACAGGCGCTCGGCTCGTCTTCCAGTTGCATCAGGATCTCACCAAGAGAAACTTCCTCCAGTGGGGCGGCATCCAGCGCAATACCCTGATGCACGGCACCGGGCAGCATCTGATCGATGCGCTCACGATCAACCCGCTGTACCGGTGGGCGGGGCAGCTTCTCAGCTTTAGCGATGCTCAGAGCTTCAGCCATGGCCTGTTCACCGGCTTCGGTCAGGTACAGCGCACGCACACTGCGCTCGGGATTCAGCCACGCCTGCCGCACGGCATGAAAGCCATAGAGCAGGTTGGTTTGCTTGGGTTCGCGGGCAGTGTTGGGGCGGTGTTTCATGACGCGTTTATAGGCGGGTTAGTCGTAAAAATGCAAGTGGACATTGTCCGGCAGTTCCTTGGCAAACTCCTCCAGTTTCTCCCGTAATTCTGGCCCGCGGCTGGGGTCGAGCAGGAAAAACTGCGACCGGGTTGTTGTGGTCAGTCGCCGTCCATCCAGCTGCAATTCGGCAACGCGCGTCCAGTGCGGGCGCCAGTAATAATCAGCGAACTCGCTTTGGGCCATGACCAGCGCAATTCCTTTTTTCTCCAGCCACTGTGGGATGACTTGCGCCGCAAATGGCGAGCGGATCACGCGGCGCACCCGCTCGCTTGCCAGACCGAATAGATCAAACACCTCATGCGGGTTTCGCCAGCTGATGTACCCCACATCATAGGCCGCGACGTCGTCCTTCCAGTGATCGGTGATAAAGCTCTGTAGGAGCCCATGATTGCGGTAAATCTGCCCCGCGGCGGCAGGCACCTGTACGCTATACCACAGGCTGGCTAGGCCGGAGAGACCCACCAGCAGCGTCGCCAGCACCACCTGACGCGCAAAAAAACTGCGTGCCACATAGAGAATGGTGATGAGCTGCACCGCCATAATGTACATATGGTAGCGACCCCACCACCCGAATTTGCCAAGCACAAGATGAGCCACACCCGTACTCAGGACTACCAGCACCAGCATGCGCTTCGGCATGGGCAGGGCCTTCCACAGCAGCAATCCCGCCAGCAGAAGCAGGTGCAGAAAGTGTACCCAGCTGGTGGGGCGATCAGCCAGATTATCCACGGCATTATAAGCCATAGTGCGTAGGAAGTACCACAGCCCACTGCCTTCACTGGCTGCGGTAAACGCCGTTGATTTGGATAGGACAGACGAGGGGAGCCAGCTATATCCTAAAGATTGGAGGTAAATGCCAAAGGCTATTGGTCCTGCAACTGTCGCCATCAGTGCCAGCACAGCCGGTCGCCACCGCCCGCACCCGGCTACATAAAGCAAGGCGGCCAGAGATAGCGCGAGTGCTTCATAACGCAGCAGTGGTCCGCCGATGATCGCCAGCCAGAACCAGACCGGCAAAGGCGCTCGCCTGTCTTCACTGAGTGTTAGTAGCCCGGAGAGTACTGCCAGCGCTGCCGCCAGATGCAAGGTGTGCTCCATGCCGCAGAAAATCAGCGTGACCAGATTCAGAAGCAGGGCAAAGACTAGTAGTGCGAGCACTTTCAGGCGCGGGCCAAGGGTGGGGAGCAGATTGGTCTGCTGCTCAAGTCGCGCCAGCAGGATCAGCACCTGTCCGGCCGCCACGAGATTGAGGAGCAGCGGCATGACCAGCACAAGCGGCGTGTGCATAAACGGAATTAGTAGATAGGGGTAGAGGATAGAGGAGGCGGGCGCGCCCGCTTCCTGCCCCGCGGCATTAATGCTGTAGGTGCCTGGCAGATTTTCGGCCAGCGCAAGATAGATATAGGTATCATCAAGCGCATAGGCGAAGTGGCCATGGTTTAGGGCCAGTTGCGCCGCCAATGCGGCAAGGATAATGAGAAGTCCGCCCAGCAACAGCGGGCGCATACAGGGCAGCGGCGTCATAGGCACCAATTATGGCGCAATAGCGCGCGCTGCCCAGCTAAAAAATGTAACCCTAGTCGGTCAGCTCCATTTCGACTGAATAGCCCCCCATGGCCCAGCGGATCATCTGATCGCGGTCATAGATCTTCTCCGCGTAGGTGCGATTCATCTCGCTGATCTGGCGCTGCTTCTCCTGCTGGGCATCCAGCAAGGCCTGTGTCGCCATCCGCTGCAGCCTGTGCAGGTCGGCCTCCAGCACATCCAGCTGGCAGCGCAACAGATCAACAGTCTCCTCAGTCTCTCCCAGCAGAGGCGCATCCTCGCGCCGGGTGTCATCGTTTGTGCTGTATAAAGGTTTGGCTGTATTCATGATCTTGCCTTTCCTCTAAACGGTTCAACGCCGAGTGCCCTAGCGGCAGGTTCATGCGGGAAGGCTAAGTGGTATAGGGCAGCTTGCCTACCCCCCATTAGCTGAAAATCAGCTCTGCTATTGAGGGGCTGTGTTATAGAGTTTTACTAAGCGCCAGAAAAACAAGCAAACAGCTGACAAGTTCCAACTAAAAAAAGACCGAAAATTACCCGCTGAATTTTTCGATTCTCAGCGAATGACTCGGGAAATGGTGGAGGGGGAAGGATTCGAACCTTCGAACACGTGAGTGGGCAGATTTACAGTCTGCTGCCTTTGACCGCTCGGCAACCCCTCCACAACGGGTCGGCAATATCGGAAATCTGGCCGGAAAGTCAACCGTTAAGTTTTCAACCGCACTTGTCGTCATTTGCGAGCATTAACCTGAGTTAATTCAAGCGAAAAACATTGATTTTGCAGTCGCCGCTTTGCTATCTGTGCTGAACTTCACCGCCAATTGAAAGAGGGTGCGCTATGTCGACCGGTCGTTTTACCAAACTTGCGGCCAAGCTATATCCGATTACGGTTCCATCTGAATCGCAAGAAATTCAAGCAATAGCTTCGCTAGGAGATCGGAAGAGCGGTGCTGGCCCTGTGCTGTTTGATGGGCTTGCTCGCAGCCCGCAGGGGCAACTGGTTGTTTGCCATAAACAGCCACGCACAGAAGATGAATTCAGGACTGTCCGTGGCGAGCATGCGCTGGTTCACAGCGATATTGTGGAGCGTTATGAACTTCCCGTGCGGGCGTTTATTCGTGTTGCACGCCGAATGGGTGCAAGTTACGAGAGACACTTAGCTCGTCTCACTGCTCTCAACCAGCGCCAAGGGTGGGGTCTGGAAGTTCCTAAAATTGACCCGGTCTACCGCGATGGCCTGCTGGCACTGGCGCAGGAGCTGGAGCGTCGCAAGGCAAACCGTTCCGCCAATCGTTCCTATGTTAACACCGGGTGCACCAGCGTCGAAATGTAGTTTTGCCTTTTTCGGCAGACTTGCTATAAAGCTGATAGCGCGGGTGTAGTTCAATGGTAGAACACTAGCCTTCCAAGCTTGTTACGAGGGTTCGATTCCCTTCACCCGCTCCATTTCTAATAAGAGGTCTATCATGGGGATGAAGCGCTCCTTGCTCGCTGTTGCGGCTCTAGCTCTCCTGTCCGCGCCGCAACCCCCCTCTACCCCGATCGACGACTTTAATCTGGGCCGTAGTCGAAAAAAGAACCCCCAGCCCAAGCCGCCCAAAAAGCTGGGTCCCAAAATCCGAAATCCGGTCTTGCCGCGCCGCTGAAAGCGTAAAAAAACCTCTTGCGTTACGGCAGTTTGCCGCTATTTTCCCCCTCACGATTAGAGCCGGTGCGGCTCGTTTCACTTTGAGGAGTAGAACATGGCAAAGGCGAAGTTTGAGCGG
>DDSC01000016.1 GCA_002343265.1 Micavibrio sp. UBA2400 | reverse complement strand
ATTGCCTTTGATCTTGCGACGCCCCATGGAGTCGGTGAATTCTTTGGCCGGCTTGGTGACCATGGTAAAGCCGTTATAGTCAAGCCAGTCGACCAACGGGCGGATCGGTGAATACTCCTGATCGTCGAGCAGCGCGGTGTAGTAAGTGGCGCGCACCAGATTGCACTTGGACTGGAAGAACTCGAGCAGCTTTTTGTAGTCGATATCAAACATAAGGGCGCGGGCGGCGGAGTAAAGATTGGCGCCATCAATAAAAATTGCGACCTTCTCATTGGGATAGAACTTCATAATAACCTCTTGAATAAGAACATATTAGCCGGAATGCCGCGACTGTAGCGGGTTGAGGCACTGAGAGCAAGTAAAAATGAAATCGTTAAGGCTGTGCTGGATTGTGCTCGTTTCTGGCCTTAAATCCGAGACGTTCCAGCATGGGACCGGGCGATTTCAGCCCGCCCAGAAACTCAAACAGCGGCGCGGGCGGCTTCGGATCAATGCTCAATACCAACTGCCCTTTGTTCATCATCTGGTCAGCAACCGCCCGGTAGAGCATACCGATGCGCTTGGCACCAACCCCGTCATTGCCAATGGCTGGAGCAAAATCTTCCACCCACTGCTCCACAAACACAGCGGGCGTAATCTCCAGCCGCTTGGCCTCGGCGTCGACGTATCGGCTAATCGCACCTTGATCCCTCAACCGGAACTCAGCCGCTCCGACCGACAGATTTGAGAGGATATCCATATAGGCGTTTCCTTCCGGATCCGGGAAAGAGCGCGCCAACTGATGCAGTGTGCCAGTGAGTTCAAGTGACAAGGCCTCTTTAAAATCCACTGCCAAAGTCTTGAGATCAAGGATGTCGGCCCGACTGGAATAGGTTGCAAGGGCATCAAGTTTGACCTGCAGCTTCTGATACGCAGGTAGAGCGGTTGATGACCATGGCTGCAACAGCAGCGGGGCCAGATCAACAGTACCTTGAGGCAGACTCAGACGGTAGGTATAGTCGGTACCCTGCGCCGAGCGTTCATACCGCACGCTATCCAGCGCCAAAACCTCGTTTGTCTGCACACTCAACCGCACCGGGCCGAGAACAGCCCCGCCGGATGCCATGAGCTGAGTTATCAGCCAGCCCGGCCACTGGCGCGACTCTATAGGTGGCGACTGAATTGGCATTTCGGCCAATTGCACATCAGCCAGATCACCACGCCACGGCCCCAGCTGGCTTTGCCCCTCAAGCAAGAGCTTCTTCATATGAATATCCCTAAGGCGCGTCAGATCCACCACAGCGGCGGATAGCTCTGCCAGCTGCGCGCGTTCGCCATCACGGCCGACCTCCAGCGCCTGAATCAGAATGCGGCTTCCGGCTACGGCAGCAGAATTAAGCTGCCCTGTGCTGACAGACTGCCACAAAGCTGACGGCAGATCTGTCACAATGACAGACCCGGCGCGATACCCGGACGCTAAGATGAGGTTATCAGCTTCAATCCTGACCAGCTCAAGATAAGGTGCGGTGCGGGCAAAGCCGAAGGTCAATTTCAACTGGTCCGCATGAGCCGCTGGCCCTGCCGCCGAGGTAACGCGCACATCCCTAAAGGCGAGCTGACGCCGGAGTACGTGAACGGTAGGGTGGCCGTAGCTAACAGCCGAAGACGGCACCTGCGCCAGAACCGCTGCCACGCGAGCCTGAATAAGGGAGTGCGCCCCCCACCACAGCCCCAGTCCGATTCCAGACACCAGCCCGATGAGGAGAAGAGCGCGCCGCATTACATAGTCCTTTGCCATTTATTGACTGCGTCAGGATAGCACAGAAATCGCCGACTTTTGTATTCATAAGGTATATGGTATAAATTCAGTAATTATAGGGAGTTTTTGAATGACTGCTCTGATCCTTCTTGCCGCACTGTTGGTTCTCGCCCCTGGCTCCACCCACGCTGATGAGTTACCCGGCACCCAGCAGACTACCCCGTCCCTTCATTTGGTTTCGACACAGCAGAAACTCAGACAGATGCAGATGGATCAGAATCAGCGACGGTTTGCTCCCTTCACACTCAAAGCCTTCATCAGCGGACTTAAGAACAAGAAAAGTTTCATTGTCTTTAGCGCCGATGATATCAATCCGATCAGCGCCAAACAGGAGCCGGCTTTGGCCATTCTGCTGCGCGAACCTGAACTGAAGGACTACACCTTCTACAGGCTGGATTATGTGACCCAGAAGCTTGAGGCTGAAAAGATCTATGTGAATGCGCCGGGCATGATCATGATTTACCGAGACGGCAAAGAGGTCAGCCGGACACGTAATGTTGTCGGGCTTGACCGGCTGTCGGCTCTTCTCATCCCCAAGGCTGGTGACACTGCTCTGATGCCACCGATGTCAAAGCAACCTCCCCCGCAAGCGGAGGCGCAACCCACCGCCCCGATCGTCCCACAGGCTACCCCCACACCCGTTACCCCGCCCTCTACCCCAATAGACGGCTCCCCGACACCGGTTCAATAAGCGGGCATCTTATCCCGCCACTAGGCTTGGGCGGGTGTGTTGCGGGATGCCATGTAGTGGTGACTTTCCGGGAGCACAACCAACCGTGTCCTTGAACGCATCAAAGCGATCATGCGGGCGGTTTGCCAGATGCACAGCCGCGCAATGGGGGGCCATGATCGGTACGACGGCCGGATTGCTGTGTTGAAACAGCGGCAGAAACTGCTGCGTTGACGGATTCATGACAAGAAGCTCACCGGCCTCCATATCATCGACCAGCGCCCATGTTGTCAGACGCCCCTCCCGGACCGACCGCGCTACCGAAGGATGCGTCATGAAATTTTCATGGCTCCAGCGGGCGGACTCCTCGACCACATGGCGGTGATGGGAGTCGCAGTCTCGGCAGCCCGATAAGGAATTAAAGCGCTGCCGCACACGTTTATAAAATGGCTCACAATCGTTCATCAGCTGCGGCAGCGGGCGGCTCAGGTCCGGCAGGATGCCGCGCATCTGGTCTTCTTTCATGCCGACAAGGCCTTTGATAAAGCCACAGGCGTAGTGGGCTACCACCATAAGATGCGAAACCTTCAAGTGATCCACCGCGTACTCGATACCCGAGTCATGTGTCAGATCAACGCCATATCCACGATAGAGAGCGCCCGTTGATCGGCCCGGAACAAAGACTCCGCCGGGACCTTGGTCAAATATACTGTCCGGAGTGCGGGAGTCTGAGCACATAAAGGCCGCATATTTTGGCGCTTGCCCTTTGCTCACCAGCTCGGGCATTTTCCCGCCGGGGCCATAGTGGCGCTCATAAAACCGGGCAAAGCCTTGAGCTAATTCACGCAGATCCGCACCTGTGACATCACTCATTCTCACATCCTCACTTTTCAATATTTCTAGGCTGCTTCAACAGCCATCAGTTGCGCTGCTTGAACGGCACTATCGGCATCATCGCGATAGACCAGCCGGTCGTCTATTTCCGCCATTCCCTGCTCGCAGCTGGCAGGCAAATGTCCATAATCGACACGATGGGGAAGATCCGTAATGGGTTTGAAGTGACCGTTGGGCTGCAGAGCCAGAATGTTGGCGCCACGCATATCATAAATCCAGCCATGTACGCGGATAGTTTTGTCCGGATGGCATGCCTCGACAAAGGCGCGCAGCCGATGAACCGCAACGCGTACATTATGGTACTCAAGTGCCCGTTGCAGCTCTTTGGCATCCGGTTGGCGGTTATGCTCCTGCATAAACCACTCCTCCGCACCTTTCTCGATATCCATCACGTCCTGCAGCATAACCTTCAGATGCTGACCATGAATGGCGGCCCCCTTCGCCATGGCAACCAGACCCTGCATCGCCCCACACTCGGTATGACCGAACTGAACCAGATCACGCACGCCCAGATGACTAACGGCATATTCAATCGATCCCCAGGCATTGTTGGTGCCCCCGTCCTTGTCGTAGGGTGTCAGTAACGCCCCGGCTGCCGTAATCGGAAACATATCGCCAGCATGCGGCTCAAATACTGCGCCCGGCTGAGCTCGGGAGTCGGAGCACCCGTTAAACAGAGTCCAGACACGCCCTCCCTGTCCCAGATCAATCATCTGCTGCGGGCAATGGTTATACGATTGACCACAATCACGACAGTCGTAGGTATGCGGATGGACCACGGTAGCGTAGCGCCGGAGTAGCGCGTCCAGCGCCGGAACTCCTTGCGATGTATAAAGACGGTGATGCTGACAGGCGTGCGTACATGTGTTGGCGTGGTGTGCCATGGAGTATCTCCCCCTTGAGAGATCAATGTTTCGTCGTTTGAACGCGCGCACGCTACGCCCGCGTTGCGCCAGATGTACAGCATCAATTTTTGCGTGGACTATAGCAGTCCGGATTATGGGGGATGAACCTTAACTCAAATTAACGGCGACCTTAGCGATAGGTAGGGGCTTTCCGTAGCTCCATCACAAGCCGTTGGACGACTCTGCACGAGAGCGGCTGTGACTCATGCGAATTGTGCAAGACAGATTGATAAAAAGTGTATCGCTTTCTTCCGCGGCATTATATCTACAGATCGAAGCGAACACCCTGCGCCAAGGGCAACGCGCGTGAGTAGTTAATGGTGTTGGTGGCACGGCGCATATAGTTGCGCCAACTGTCGCTGCCGCTTTCGCGCCCGCCGCCGGTTTCTTTTTCGCCGCCAAAAGCGCCACCAATTTCAGCTCCACTAGGGCCAATGTTGACATTCGCAATGCCACAGTCACTCCCAGCCGCCGACAGAAAGATTTCTGCCTCACGCAAATCCGTTGTGAAGATAGAAGACGCTAAACCCTGCGGCACGGCATTGTGCAGTTTAATGGCCTCTGCCAAATCGGTGTACTTGAGGACATACAAAATCGGCGCAAAGGTCTCGTGCTGCATCACCTCACTTTGTGCGGGCATCTCAACCAGTGCAGGCTGTACATAATAGGCCTCAGGTTGCTGCGCGACGAGCTGACGCGCTCCGCCCTGTACCTTGCCCCCCGCTGCTTTGGCCTGCTCCAGCGCCGTCTGCATTGCCGTATAGGCTGCCTTATCAATCAGTGGACCGATGAGAGTATCGGGTAGCAGCGGGCTACCGACCCGCACTTGCGCGTAAGCTTTACTGAGCTGGGGCATCAGCGCGTCATAAATACCGGTGTGGACGAACAGGCGGCGCAGCGTGGTACAGCGCTGCCCCGCTGTGCCGACAGCAGCAAAAAGAATGGCGCGCACGGCCAGGTCAAGATCAGCCGAGGGCGTCACGATCATGCCATTATTGCCCCCCAGCTCAAGCAGTGAGCGGCCAAAACGTGCAGCCACCTTTGGCCCGACGCTGCGCCCCATGCGGGTGGAGCCAGTCGCGCTGATCAGGGGAACACGCGGATCATTAACCAGCACCTCGCCGACCTCGGCTCCGCCGATGATGAGTTGTGAAAGGCCAGCCGGCACACCTGCAACCTTGGCCATGGCGCGCTGCAACAGCGACTGACAGACAAGTGCGCTCAACGGGGTTTTTTCCGATGGTTTCCACACCAGCGCATCGCCGCACACCAGTGCCAGTGCCGCGTTCCAGCACCAGACAGCTACTGGAAAGTTAAACGCCGAGATGATTCCCACCACGCCCAGCGGATGCCAGGTTTCCATCATCCGATGACCGGGGCGTTCGGTAGCGATGGTCAGGCCATAGAGCTGCCGTGACAAACCCACCGCAAAATCGCAAATATCGATCATCTCCTGTACTTCGCCCAAGCCTTCCGACAGGATTTTGCCCGCCTCAATACTCACCAATCGGCCAAGGGCCACTTTGTGCTGGCGAAGGAGATCACCATAAACCCGTACCAGCTCACCCCGCTGCGGGGCGGGAATGTTGCGCCAGTGCTCGAACGCCGCGTGCGCTTCCCCGATTTTACGGGTAACGTCGTGCGGCGAATCTACGTCCACATGCCCCAGAACCTGCCCCGTCAGTGGTGTCCGCGCAGCCATGCCTTGCGGGGGCAGAGCCACACCAAAGCCTTTGAGCAAGTCGCCCACTTCGGCAGCTGTCGGAAATGCATGTTCAGTCATGGCTATACCCCCTGTTACGCGACAGAGGATGCCATGCCACAAGCGCGCGTCAAGCCGATCTGCTCAGGCGGCGGCGGTATCGCACTCAATCAAACGGCGGGCGCCTTTGGCTAGCAGGTCCTGCGCGACACGTTCACCTAGCAACTCGGCTGCTTCACTGGCAGGCTGGGTGAGCACGCTGGTTACGCATTCGCGCCCCTCGGGATCAGAGACCCACGCGCTCAGCTGGCGCTGGCCGCCCTGCTCGGTGCAATGTCCCGCAATGGCCGAGTAGCAATTGCCTTCCAGCACACGCAGCAGGCGGCGCTCGGCGGCCATGGCGCGATCGGTAGCACTGCAATGGACTGATTTAAGAAAGGCACATTTCTGGGCATCCGCCTTGCGCACCTGCAGGCTCATGACGCCTTGCCCGACCGCCGGCAGCATTTCCTGAGCGGTGTAGCAATGACTAACATGTTGCTGCAGGCCAAGGCGAACCAGGCCGGAATAAGCCAGCACCATACCATCGAACTGGCCGTCCTGAAGTTTTTTCATGCGGGTGTCGACATTCCCACGCAGCGGGATGATGGTCGCCTGTGGATATAAGCGCCGTAGAAACGCCCGGCGACGGGGCGAAGAAGTAGCCAGTGTCAGCGCGGTTCCATTGGTCGGCTGCGCGACGCCATCGCGCAGGATCAACGCATCGCGTGGATCTTCGCGCTCAAAAAAACAGGCTAGTTCCAGTTCGGGGTGCATGTCGACGTCCCCCGGTACGTCCTTGAGCGCATGAATGGCACAATCAATCTCACCGCTCAGCAGGCGTTGCTCCAGATCTTTGACAAAGGCTCCCTTGCCGCCAGACTTTTTCAGGTCACCCTGATTGATATCGCCAGTGCTGGCATAGGTCCGTATGTCAATACTCAGGCCACTGTAAGACGCCTCCAGACGGGCTTTGGCCGTCTCGGCCATCAGCATGGCCATTTTGCTGGGGCGTGTTCCTAGGATCAAGGTATGAGGCATCAAACAACCTGTAGTATCAAGACGGCCCCACACTGGAGCTGAAAGTCGGCCAGATGTACGGGATTTTGCCCCAAAAGCCAAGCGGCTGAGGAGCAATCCCCAGCCGCCGAAATAGTACTGGCATCAGCCCAATATCAGGCCGCAAAACTGAGCGACTGGGTGCAAATCGAGGCCAGTGCGGGGCCAATTTCGGCTTGTCCGGCAGTTGTTGCGGCCAGATCGCCCAAGCTGACGATCCCCACCATCTTCTTGGCGGCATCTACGACCAGCAGGCGCCGGACCCTGTTCTTACCCATGTTGCGGATGGTCGCCTCAATACCGTCGCTATCACGGCAATACAGCATTTTGGGCGTCATAACCGCCGATGCCTCGGTCTGGGCCGGGTTCAACCCCTTCGCCACCGCGCGCAGGATAATGTCGCGATCGGTAATCACACCGACCAGCTTGTTATTCTCACCCACCAAGACGCACCCGCAATCACGGTCCTGCATATACTTGGCCACTTCGGATAACTTGGCTGTTGGCTTGACCCACTTCACATCCGTGCTCATTACCTCTTGAACGGTCTTCGCTATCTTGGTGCTCATGTCGGCCTCCTTCAGGCGGGTTGTACAAGAACGAGGCTAGCGCATGGCCCCCGAAAAGCCAGAGTAAAGTCGAGTGTATGCTTTTCCCTGTCTCTTCAGGTCGTTATATCCACTGGTTATAGTTGATTGTGAGCACAGCCCGCGTTACGCCACATTCTGGCGGCGCTTGGCATCAAACCAGCCCTCGCCGTAAGTGGTGCAGATTTCGGTATGCTTGGGAATGCTGCGGGTCGCGCGTAACACATGATAGACCGTGCCGTCACGCTCTTCCCACACGATTTCGGCGTTCGGATTTTCGTCATGGTTGCAAAAGGTGGCGACGCCCATAATCACGCAAGCCGCGTCTTCGATTTTCTCAATACCCATCAGGCGCTGCAACCGAGCCGAGATTTTGCCCAACGTAAAGATATAGTCACGCAAAATGGTCCGCTGCGCCAACAGCGTCTCCTTCTCATTCAGGAGCAAGGTAGGTGTGGCTTCCAGCTCTTCGCCTTTGCGAATGTCAGCGGTGCAAAACACCCCGCGCCCCTTGGTTTCGGTCATCTTGAGGTAAAGGCTGGATTTACGGTCGAGAGGGTATTCGTCGGTCTTGCTCATGATAACGGGCAGGCCACCTTATAAAAAATCCATCAGGAAGATGGCGGAGACGGAGGGATTCGAACCCTCGATACGACTTTTGATCGTATAACGGTTTAGCAAACCGCCGCCTTCAGCCACTCGGCCACGTCTCCGCACGCGATTGCGTGCAGGCCTCATAACACAACTACGCGTTAACGCCAATTCTTTCTGTTATGGTTAATAAACCGCCCCGCTGTCTTAAGACTGGTTGCCGGTTTTTTACCTCTTTATTTCCAAGTCCTGAATCAAGGCCAAGTTATCCACAGACTAGGCCAAAATAATCGCGAAATAGTGCCGCAGGATTCAGCATTCCTTAGTCAATAATGGTGCATGATCAGTCTTGTTAAGGGCCATTAATATTACTGCGGGGTAACCAAACATGAGCCTATCCAAGATCTCGATCGAACTCATCATCGACATGGTCGAAAACCGCCTGTCCGACATGGTCGTCACCGACCGCGAGGACGCCAAAGAGCAGATGCTGCTCAAGCGCGCCTTGCAGGAACTGGCTGCTATGTCCGTCAATCAGGAACGCAGCGCACGCCGCAAGGCTGTACGTCGGGTCGCGGCACCCATCCTGTTTGAACAGGTTGGTGCCTAAGTTTTTTAGTACTCTCCTGGTGTTAGCAAAACTGGCCCTCTCACGAGGGCCTTTTTTGTGGCTATTGCAACAGCGGGGGCGGCGGAGCGGTTGACACACGCCCGGCCTGCTCGGCAAACATCAGTAAGGTAATCATGTCTTCGCGTTGGGTCTGTCGCTCTTGTGCCTGCGGATCAGAACCAGCCTCGCCCATCGCCCGTACCAGTAGCTCGCGGGCTGTAAGTCCGGCATAATTCGTCAGTCTGGGATCAGCCCGGGCCGAAAGCAGGAGCCGGACACACAGAAAGGCTCCGGCCGATGCCGCCAGCATAAGCGGTGTAAAGCCCAGCACATCCTGCGCATTCGGATCTGCCCCTCGCTCCAGCAGATACTTGGCGGTGCGCAGCGCGTTGCTCGCCACCGCATGAAATAGTGGCGTGCGCCCGTCCCCCCCTCGCTCATCAGCGACCGCGCCTTGTGCAAGTACGAAGGCCACAGCTTCCAGATTATCCTTGGCGGCACACGTAAAAAGCTGGCCCGGCAGGCTGTCCGGGAGCGGGTCCTGATAACCTGTCAGCTCGCCAAGGCAACGGGTGGTGCCCCCCAGCTTGGTCATATCGCCGCCCTCTTGTGCAGACAGCGCAACCTGTTTGAGCCCCACCTCGGCACCAGAAGGCAGTTCAAGCAGATTTTTAGCACTGAACCCCTGTCGGCGGAGCCGGTACACCTCGGCCACCACTTCGGCGCGCAGCAACATCTGCTGAATGTCGATGGCCCGATGCGCCTGTGGGCCCAATAGCCGCGCACTGCCCTCTATGTCCTGCCGAAGCGAAGGGCGACCAGCGGAATCAAGCGGGTCGGTCCCCGCCTGCAAGAGATAGCGAACAACTCCCGCATGACCCTGCCGGGTGGCTTCGCGCAAAGTTCTGTGCTCAAAGCCGGTCAGAAAGGGCCGCAAGGCGTTGAGGGTTGCCAGATCGCCGTGGCGGGCCGCATGCTGTTCCGGCAGCCATGACTCGCTCAAGTCCGGCTGCCGCGCATCCGCTCCGCACCGAAGCAATAACCGCACAATATCCGGTAAGCGATTGCGGGCGTTGTAATCCGCGTTACAGCAAATGGCATAGCTCAAGACGCTCTCGCCGGTCAGCGCAGTTGCCCGCGGTGAGGACCCACGGGCAATCAGCCGCTCCGACAGATCCAACATACCGGCCTGCGCGGCGTGATGCAGCAATGTCAGGCCGATCTCATCGGTAGCGGCGGGTGAGGTGATATCCATCAGATAGGTTAGGGCACGGTCTTCACGGCCAGAGAAGATTTGCTCCAGCATCCGCGCCTCGGGGCTGAGCGGAGGCAGCGGTGGATTGCGGCGCAGGGAACGTTCCGCGAAGACCGTTGCCGGATCAACGCCCAACGCCTCAAGGGCCATCGGCGCGTGGAGAGCCATGCGGGCAAAGACTGCCGGGCACCGGAACTTGCTGTAACCTGAAGCCATAAGCGGGCACCGCTCTCCTCTACTGTGTCCAGAAAATAGGCAAGCTTGAGCGCTGATGCAAGGAAGAAGCAACCGAATCGCCTAATATCTTGACAGAGCACCCAACCCGGCGGCAAATGCGGCATCATGACAAAACGCCGCGCCACCCGCATTGTTGCCACCCTTGGCCCCGCCAGCTCCAGCCCGGAGATGATCCAGAAGCTCGCCGAGGCGGGTGCGGACGTCTTTCGCCTCAATTTCAGCCATGGCAAGCATGAGGAACACGCTGCGCGCTTTAACGCCATTCGGGCCGCCGAAAAAGCTGTTGGCCGTCCGCTGGCTACCATTGCCGACCTGCAGGGCCCCAAACTTCGTATCGGTCAATTTGCTAATGGTTCCATTGCCTTGACTGCAGGTCAGAAATTCCGCCTCGATCTCGACCACGCACCGGGGACCGAACAGCGCGTTTACCTCCCTCACCCCGAAATTCTGGCCGCGCTAAAGCCGGGTAGCACACTCTTACTGGATGACGGCAAGGTCCGACTGAAGGTTGACACCTGCAGCCCGGATCATGCCGACTGCACCGTGCTGGCCGGTACCAAGCTGTCTGACCGCAAAGGGGTTAATGTGCCCGATACCGTGATTGGCCTGTCGGCGCTGACCGAAAAAGACCTCAAGGACATGGCCTATGCTCTGGAACTGGGGGTAGACTTTATTGCCTTGTCCTTTGTCCAGCGCCCGGAAGATGTCTTGGAAGCCAAGAAGCTGGTTGGCAACAAAGCGTGGCTCATCAGCAAGATTGAAAAACCATCGGCGGTGCATCACCTCGAAAAGATCATTGAGCTGTCGGACGCTCTGATGGTGGCGCGCGGTGATCTGGGTGTGGAAATGCTGCCTGAAGAGGTGCCCGCCATCCAGAAGCTCATGGTGCGGTTGTGCCGCGCGGCGGGTAAACCGGTGATTGTGGCCACTCAGATGCTGGAATCCATGATTACCGCCCCCACCCCCACCCGCGCTGAAGCCTCGGACGTCGCCAACGCGGTCTATGACGGCACCGATGCGGTGATGCTCTCGGCCGAAACAGCCGCTGGTGACTTTCCGTTGGAGGCAGTGACTATCATGGATCGGATCTGCCGCAAGGTTGAGAGCGATCCCATGTACCGCAGCATCATGGATGCGCAAATGTTACCGCATGAGCGCACCGCGGCCGATGCTATTACTGCAGCCGCCAAGGACGTTGCAACCACCATCGGTGCCGCCGCCATCATCACCTATACCAGCAGCGGCAGCACCGCGCTAAAAGCCTCACGCGAACGGCCAGACGTGCCTGTGCTCTGCCTGACATCCAATGAGAACACCATGCGCCGCTGCTCGCTGGCGTATGGCATCCGCGCCGCACAATTGCCGGAGTTAAAAACCTTCTCGGAAACCGTGGAGCACGCCACCCGTATGGCCGGGCATCTGGGTGTGGCCCAGAAGGGCGAATCTCTTGTCATTACCGCCGGTGTCCCCTTTGGCACCTCGGGTAGTACCAACATTCTGAGAATTGCGCGGGTTGACTAAGCCGTCCGTTGATCCAGATTAGGAACATGACCCAAGACCAATGGATGCAACTTGTTGCCGGTGTAGCGGTACTCATTCTGGTACTGCCGACCATGATGTATGTGTTTCGTCAGCAGAACGCCCTGCGTAACGCCGCCATCTGGCTGGCCGCGCTGGCCGCGCTCATGTGGGGCTATCATGTGGTGGTTGAGAAGCCCCAGCTTGACGCACTGCCGGCCACACCGACACAAGACGCCCCCGTGCCAGACACACCAGCCAGCGACAGCCCGGTGCGCAACTTGTAACTATTGTAACGAGCCTTTTTCGGCATCTATAATTAATCCGGCGGCGACCAAGCGACGTAGCGCGGCCTCAATCTCTTCAACTGGACGTGCAAAACCGGCTGCTAACGCCGAAGGATTGCGAAAGAGCGGGTCCTTCCCCTGCACTTTCAGGTACAGCTGATAGTCAATCTCTGTTAGCGCCACCCGCCGCACCGCCTCACCACCTACAATTTCTACCGCATCGGCGGCATGAGCGGCGCTCGGCTTACCTAGGGGCTCGAGTTTCCAGATCCGTCGGCTCATCGATCCACCGCCAAGGCGACAGCCTCACCGCCGCCGATGCAAAGGGTGGCAATACCCTTGTGCAGGCCCCGCGCCTGCAGTGCGTACAGCAATGTGGTTAGAATACGCGCACCGGATGCCCCAATCGGGTGCCCGAGCGCACAGGCCCCACCATTTACGTTCACCTTTTCAGCGGGCAAGCTATGCTCACGTATGGCGGCCATGGTCACGACGGCAAAAGCTTCGTTGATTTCGTACAGATCAACAGCGCCCGCGCTCCACCCGGTACGCTGATATAGCTTGGCCAGCGCACCCACCGGAGCTGTGGCAAATGTTGCTGGAGCTTGCGCGTGGCTGCTATGCCCCCTGATCGTGGCTAGTACCGGACAGCCCAGCGCCTCGGCCTGCGAGCGACGCATCAGCACCAGCGCCGCCGCTCCATCACTGATGCTGCTGCTATTGGCGGCGGTTACCGTGCCACCCTCCTTGAACGCGGGCTTGAGGAGCGGGATTTTCTCAGGCCGGGCCGTGCGTGGGCTTTCGTCACTACGGACCACGCTCTCGCCTTTTTTATCCTTGAGCGTCACGGGCACGATCTCACCAGAAAAATCAGCTTTCTGCGCCCGGCTGAGAGAGGTCAGGGCAAACTCATCTTGCTGAGTACGCGTGAACTGGTAGTGCTGGGCGCAGTCTTCGGCAAAGCTGCCCATCAGTCGCCCTTTCTCGTAGGCGTCCTCTAATCCGTCATAAAACATATGGTCGAGCAGTCGCCCATGCCCCATGCGCAGACCAGCCCGTGCCTTGTCACTCAGGTAAGGTGTATTGCTCATGCTTTCCATACCGCCGGCGATCACAATATCGGCACTCCCGGCCAGAATGGCATCATGCGCCAGCATCACCGCCTTAAGGCCAGAACCACAAACCTTACCGACTGTGGTGCACGGCACTGTAAAGGGTAACCCCGCCCCCAGGGCCGCCTGCCGGGCGGGGGCCTGCCCCACCCCGGCGGTAAGTACGCAACCCATATAGACCTCACTCACCTGTTCAGGCCTGAGTTGGGCCCGATCCAGCGCCGCTGCGACGGCCAGACTGCCGAGCTGCGGTGCCGTCAGAGATGCCAGTTCGCCCTGAAACGCTCCCATCGGTGTGCGGGCAGCGCTCACAATAACAACGGGATCGCTCATAGCCCTACCTCCGGTCACGCTCTATGTCTTTGAACAAGGCGCGTAAAACCTCGCGCAAGCGCTTGCGCATCGGCATTTCGAGGGCATCCCCTCCCCCGACGCCGGTAATGGTTTCTTCCCACATGACCAGCTTACCAGAGCGCTCGGCAGTCGCGGCCGTTGCATAGCGGGCATCTTTATCCACCGCGGCCTCATAATAGCGGCTTGCCTCAACGCGCACCGAAACGGCACGGGGATATTTGCCTGCCGAGTGAACGCGGGCAAAGATGGTAAAGCTGTCACCCTTCTCTTTTGGATTGCCGACAACCACATCCATCCCGGCATCGCGAGCGCCTGTACGGACTTCGGTATCCACGACTGCGCACAGGGCATTGGTCAGCAGATCGCCGGATTCATCCCCGCTGCATAGGATCTGGACCTTGTCAAAATCAGACAACTTGCCCTTAAAATAAGATGTGGGAACTGCTGCTTGCGGATCCGCCGTCTGCGCCAGTGCAGGAACCGCCAGCACCAGCGCAACAAGAAAACTAAGCCGTTTCATGGAACAACTCCCTTCCGATCAACATACGGCGGATTTCACTGGTGCCCGCCCCGATTTCATAAAGCTTGGCATCGCGCAGCAGACGGCCCGTGGCATACTCGTTGATATAACCATTACCGCCCAAGGTCTGAATGGCCTGCAACGCCATTTGCGTAGCTGCCTCAGCAGCATAAAGAATAGCCCCGGCTGCGTCCTTGCGGGTGACACGCCCGGCATCACAGGCCCGCCCCACCTCATAGACATAAGCCCGCGCTGCCGAGAGCTGCACATACATATCCGCCAACTTACCCTGCATGAGCTGAAACTCGCCGATCGCCTGACCAAACTGCTTGCGCTCATGCACATAGGGCAGCACGATATCCATACACGCTTGCATGATACCCAGCGGCCCGGCTGCCAGCACCGCCCGCTCATAATCCAGCCCGCTCATGAGCACGCGCACCCCCTTGCCCACCTCGCCCAGCACATTCTCGGCTGGTACTTCGCAATCCTCAAACACCAGCTCACCGGTGGGCGAACCACGCATACCCAGCTTGTCGAGCTTTTGCGCAACGCGGAAGCCCCTATAGTTCTTTTCGACCAGAAACGCCGTGATGCCCTTGCTTCCGGCCTCCAGATCGGTTTTGGCGTAGACCACCAGCACATCCGCCTCAGTGCAGTTGGTAATCCAGAATTTGCTTCCGTTGAGGACATAGCGATCGCCCTTCTTGTCGGCGCGTAGACGCATCGAAACTACATCCGACCCTGCCCCGGTTTCGGACATGGCCAACGCGCCCACCTGTGCACCACTCACCAGCCCCGGTAGATACGTCTGCTTTTGCGCCGCTGTACCATTGAGTTTGATCTGGTTCACGCACAAGTTGGAATGCGCACCGTAACTGAGGCCAACCGAGGCGCTGGCGCGGGAGATCTCCTCCATCGCCACGATATGTGCCAGGTATCCCATGTCACTGCCGCCGTACGCCTCGGGCACGGTAATACCGTGCAGCCCTAGCGCCCCCAACGCAGGCCACAGGTGGCGTGGAAACTGGTCCTTTGCATCAATCTCCGCTGCTAAAGGCGCTATTTTTTCAGCCGCGAAGCGGCGCACTGTCTCGCGCAGCTGGGCAATATCATCACCTAAATCAAAGATCAGCTCGGGCATGTTCTCTCTCCTGCACAGGCAGGGTATCAGAACAGGATGAGGGTGGCGAGGCCCAAGAACGCGACAAAGCCCACGATATCTGTGACCGTTGTGAGGAAGACCGCACCAGAAATGGCCGGATCAAACCCGAAGCGGCGCAGCACAATGGGAATGACCGCACCGGAAAACCCGGCAGCGATCAGGTTGATAATCATCGCCAGCGCAATGGTGATACCGATCAGGAAACTGCCGAACCAGACCCATGTGACCACACCAACCAGCGCCGCAAATCCTACACCGTTGGTGGCACCAATGCGCACCTCGCGCAAGATAAGCCGCCAGTAGTTGCTAGGCACAAGCTCGCGGGTAGCCAACGCGCGCACGGCAACAGTCAGCGTTTGCGTTCCCGCATTGCCCCCCATACTTGCGACAATTGGCATCAACACCGCAAGGGCAACCACCTGCTGGAGCGAGGCTTCAAACAAACCAATGGCCAGTGAGGCCAGAATGGCAGTGAGTAAATTCAGAAACAGCCAGAGGAAGCGCGACCGTGTGACCTGCATGACATCGTCATGAATACTCTCCTCCACGCCAACACCGCCCATGGCGCGAATATCTTCTTCGGCTTCCTCTTTCAGCACCTCGACCACGTCATCAATGGTAATCACGCCGAGCAAATGGTCCTGCTCATCCACCACCGGAGCTGATTGCAGGCGATAGCGCTGGAAAATCCCGGCTACGTCCTCGCGGTCCATGGTGACAGGGATGTGATAGGTATCCTCGCGCATAATATCGCGAATTTTGGTGCCACGCGTCGCCCGCAACAGACCGTAGAGCGGCACCGTACCGACCACTTTGCGGAAGGGGTCAATCACTATCAGGTCATGGAATTCAGGCGGGAGATTATCGGTCTCCTCATGAAGCAGCCAGTCCACCGCTTTGCCCACGGTGCTGTCATCCGGCACCGTGACCACCTCGCGCTGCATCAGTCGACCAGCGGACTCTTCCGGATAGGTAAGCGCCTGTTCCACCACCTGACGGTCGGCGGCTGGCAAACTGGCCATCACGGCAGCGCGCTGGGCTTCATCCAGATCTTCCACCAGATCAACCGCATCGTCGGAATCGAGTTCGGCTACAGCGGCGGCGATCTGCGTGGGGTGCAGGCGGGCCAGCACCTCCTCGCGCACTTCGATAGCCAGACAGGACAGAACCTCGGGCGTCAGCTGCTCCTGCAGCAGACCGATCAGAATCTGGCGATCATCGTAAGAGGAGAGTTCCAGCAGACCCGCGCGGTCCACCTCCGGCAGCTCGGCCGACAGGGCGATAACACGCGACATCTCGCCTTTGGCGAGCCAGTCATGCACCTGCACCACGGTTTCGGCGGTGACGGCCGGAACCGAGGGTTCGGGCAGGGTTTTATTGTCATCAGCCATGCCCGGCCTCTTGTCAGGTGAAGGTTACACAGGTAATGGTGCGGTCAAGAAGACTCGAACTTCCACGGGTTGCCCCACAGCGACCTCAACGCTGCGCGTCTACCAGTTCCGCCATGACCGCACACAGGTAGTGGCGTGGGAATAGCAAAGATGAGCCTGATAAGCAAGCGCGATTTACCTGACTGGCAGATTTCCCCCGGATTAACCCCATATCCCGAGGCGCTTGCCGCTATGGAGGCCCGGGTCGCTGCGATTCAAGCCGGTCAGGCCCATGAATTAGTGTGGTTGCTGGAACACCCACCGCTGTACACCGCTGGCACCAGCGCCAAGAGGACCGATCTGCTCAACCCCGCTTTTCCAGTCTATGAAGCCGGGCGTGGCGGGCAATATACCTACCACGGCCCCGGCCAACTGGTGGCCTATGTGATGCTGGACCTGAACCAGCGCGGACAGGATCTGCGCGCTTATGTACGGTTACTGGAAGAATGGCTGATCCAGGCGCTGGCCCGGCTGGGCGTAACAACCCTGCGCCGCGATGGACGTGTGGGCTTGTGGGTGGAGCGCGGCGACGGGCAGGACGATAAAATCGCCGCCATCGGCGTGCGCGTGCGGCGCTGGGTCACGTTTCATGGTATCAGCCTGAACGTAGCCCCGGACCTCTCGCACTATGCGGGCATTGTCCCCTGCGGCATCCGCGAGCATGGCGTGACGTCATTAGCCGCGCTGGGGAAAGTGTCTGATATGGCAGAGGTGCAAGCCGCGCTTAAAACGGCATGGGGCGAGGTATTTTAGCAGGCGAATTCACCTGCTCGCTGATCATATTATCTAAAGCCCTATGAAATTGACAAAAATGGTGTCGATTTACCACGCGGGCACAGGTGTGTGCAGTCATTGGTGGATAGCCATCTCTCTGCATATCTCTTAGTTGCTTGTTAAGTGTTGCTTTAACCAGTGGAGGTAGTTTTTCACTAAGATACCCAGGAATTTCCGCCAAGGTCTCATGCAGCATGGCAAAAGGGTGAACAAACGCCTGGTGACGAGCTGCAAATTTGTCAGCTATATCCTCAATTCGGTTTAGATCAACGAAGTCATAAGAGTATCGCCCCCCGAAACCAGAACTACCTGCCAAGACTCTAAACATATACCCCAACCTGAAAGAACCGCCTGAAAAACTCATTAACCCTAATTCATCTAATTTTTTAATACCTACGCTATCCTTTGCGTCAATAAGCAAGAGAGCATCCTCCTGACCATCCTGAGGCATACAGCCAACGACAGTTCCCTGTCTTACTAGAGGGCTGAATCTCTCGGTGAAGCTTTGGACCTGCTTAATCAAATCATCAGCCAATTGACGTGCTATAGTTTCAAAATCAGGCCGAGGATGAACCAGTCTTGGCAGGGCCTTGGCCTTTTTTACCTCAATGATACGAGGACGTTCACGGCTAAGCACAGCACCTAGTGATGTATGAACAGCCCCACACCGGAGAAACGTGGCATTGGTTTGTATATATGACACTACCTGCGGAAAAATTTCTCCCGCAAAAAACTCCGTGCCGCCATCGCCCTGATAAACACGACTAATGCGATGCGGCTCAAATCAGGTAATGAAGCGTACGCTCAAGTGATTTGGGCTGGGGAACCTCAACCACACAAGAGCGTTCATAATCAAACTTTGTAAACGCCTCAAGGGTTCGCAGACGGGGAGTGAGTTTGCTGGCCCAGCCGATTTTGAAGTGCTCACCGTTTTCGGCCATGAGCAGATAGACATACCCCATCGCCTACATCCCCTTGGTCAGTACACGCAGGGTGCGGCGCAGGTCAGGCAGAACGAGGCCGAGGGTGAGGTTATCCACCACCCAGCGGCGCGAGAGCCCTTGCGGTGCGCCAAAGTCATCGAGCGGGGGAAGGAAGTCGATAATGGCCAGCGCCTGCTCACCCCCAGCCAGTGGATGGAAGGCCTCACGCAAACATTCGGACAAGGCGGTAAGCGCATTTTCAAGCTGGCGCGGTTCAACCACAAACGCCATCGGCG
This sequence comes from Micavibrio sp. UBA2400, assembly GCA_002343265.1. GTDB lineage: Bacteria > Pseudomonadota > Alphaproteobacteria > UBA2400 > UBA2400 > UBA2400. Next base: position 9,740 of record DDSC01000016.1, on the reverse strand, counting down.
GCTCGTCGCTGTTGTCAGGCTGCAGCGTTACGCACAGCAGCGCCTCCCCCGCGCAGTCTTCGGGAATGCCAAGACTTTTGCGCTCGTCTTCATGCCATGAGGGTGCCGAGGCCTCGCCCAGAAGCGCATTCAAATAATTATAAACCGTCGATGTCATGCGGCCAAACTAGCAAATGGCAGCCGCGAATGGCAAACAGTTTCAGGGTTAACGACCCGGATTAACCATAGATAAAGACAGGCTAGTTTTTATGACGGAATGTAATGCGCCCTTTGGTGAGGTCATACGGGGTCATCTCGACGGTTACCTTGTCACCGACCAGAATGCGGATGCGGTTACGGCGCATGTTGCCCGCTGTGTGCCCAAGGATGATATGGCCATTTTCCAACTCAACGCGAAAGGTAGCGTTGGGTAGCAATTCCTTGATCGTTCCCGAAAATTCGATCAGTTCTTCCTTGGCCATGTGACCTGCGATCCTTCCATTAGTGCCTTGTTTTGGCACTGGTTTATGGACATGAATCGCATTCCCGTCAAGTTTTATATGGTTTTTAACTGAAAACTCGCGCTTTTTTAAGCTTCCTGCGGTACGGTTAAAGCTAACAAAGGCTTAAATATGTGGAAAAAGCTTATTCAAACTGGCTTGAGCAAGGCCAAGCAGCTCTTGGGCCTTGGCGCCCATGAGGCTGGCGATGTGGCCAAAACCGGAGCGCAGAAGCTAGCGGGAACCTATAGTGAGGCCCTGGATACCAGTCGCACCATGAAAGGCATGGTCGATAGCGGCCTGATCCATAATAATCCGGGAAATTTCGTCAATCTGGGCACCTCGATTTTGCAATCGCCGCACAGCGAAACGCTTGCCCGCTCGGTCGCCCGCTCGGCTCATGACGGGCTGAGATCGGTGATGAAGAATGAACCGGGAGCCCGCGACTCAGTCGAAAATCTCCTTGAAGCGGCGCATGGCGTACTGGAAAAAAACATCGCCCGGCGCACCCGTCAGGCTGAAATCATCAAAGCCCCAGCCGAGCTCAAACGCCTCCACACCGACAATTTGCATGACGCCAAGGCCATTTTTGAATCAGGTGCGCCCGCAACGCTGCGCGATGACGCCGCGCGCGACATGGCCCGCAGTCTGACACAGCTGGGAAAACACGATCATGAAGCCGCCGCCCAGTTACGCACGCACTTAGAACGCAATCCGGAGCTGAAGACGGCGCTACATAAAGCCGAGAAAGACCTTGCGAACGAGACCAAGAGCGCCAGAGAGTTTGACCGGCAGCGTAGCCAGACGAATACGGCCGAGCTATCGGAGTATGAAAAACTACGCCAGCTTGGCTCCAGCCCATCCCGGACGGCACTTGAAAACAGTCAACCGGTTGTCCATACCTTTGATGCGCGCATTACCTCGCAACAGGCTGCACTTAAACCAACTCCAACACAGGGCTTTAATCAGGCCGCGGGGCGCGTGAGCGATGTCGAGTTGCAGGCGGCGGGAGTAAAACTCCCTGAGCATAGTAGCGCCGGACACTACAGCCAATTACCACGACCTGAAGTTCATGAAGCCAGTCGGGCTGATTGGGACGCGACTGTCGCCAATTTTGAAGCAAACGGCATCGCTATGGATGCGTTGAACAAGGCCAAGGCAGCAGCGACCCACCAGCCAACCGTACCCACCACGGCAACCGGCAAGGTCAAGCTCGGCAAGCCCACCGCAACCATGAATTAAAACGGGTTAACCCTCCAGCGTGGCCAAAAGTGCGGCCAGCGCTTGGGCTGTTGCCGTGCTCATGCCTATCTGTTGTGAAAGCTCGTGCTGCAGCACCTGCCCGGCCTCAGCTAATCGCTCTTGCTGCAGCTGCTCGGCCTGTTCCAACAGGCTGACCGACTCTCCCAGCCGGGCCTGACGGCTGCTGCCCTGCGCCGCTTGATACGCTTTAAGCTTGGGCGTGAGTACGGCCACAGCGCAACCAGCGTTAGCGATGGGCTGCCCATCTGTTGTGACGAGCGAGAAGAGCCATTGCTGATGCTTACACGCCACCTGCAAATGGTAGCCCGCTGCACTTTCCAGCCCGACCGGATAGAGCTGCGGGTTCTCCAGCAGGTCCATCAAGGCCAGTTGCCGCTCCGGACGCTGGTATCCTGCATCGAATGGCAGATCAAGCTCGACCAGAGTCAGCCCGCCGGGCATCAGGCTGGTTCCTCAACCTTGAGAATACGCGGCAAGGTCACACCACGCTGGCCCTGATACTTGCCACCGCGGTCCTTGTAGGATACCTCGCATACGCTCTCACCCTTGAAGAACAGGAACTGGCACAGCCCCTCATTCGCGTATACCTTGGCCGGGAGCGGCGTGGTATTGGAAATCTCGAGCGTAACATGCCCCTCCCATTCCGGCTCCAGTGGTGTGACATTCACAATCAATCCGCAGCGGGCATAGGTCGATTTACCTAGACAAACCACCAGCACATCGCGCGGAATGCGGAAATACTCCACCGTACGCGCGAGCGCAAAACTGTTGGGTGGAATGATGCAGACATCGGTGTTGCGCTCGACAAAGCTGTCGGCCTGAAAATTTTTGGGATCGATCAGCGCGTTATCAACGTTGGTGAAGATACGAAACTCAGGTGCCACGCGCGCATCATAGCCGTAGGACGAGACCCCGTAGGAAATGATCCCCTGCCCGCGCTGCGCCTCCACAAACGGTTCAATCATGCCGTGCTTGGTGGCCTGCTCGCGAATCCAGTGATCGGGCATAATAGGCATGCTGTTCTCCCTGCGGCGTGAAACTTGCTGTTTCTAGCCCGCAGACTGCCGAATCTCAACCCTTGTCGCCGGGTTTATTCTGGTCCGACTCGGGAATCTCGCGTTCGCGCGCCTGCTCACGACGCTTTTTAAGATTATCGCGCAGCGCCGCAGCGAGTCGCTCTTGGCGGGTCTGTTTGCTCTCCATGGCCAAGTTATGCCACAGCCGCTACACTCTGGCCATGACCAACTGGCTTTCGGCGCCCCGGGTGCAACTTGTCTGCACACTTCTGCTCGGTGTGAATATCTTGATCGTCTTGGCTCTCTGGCTCACCAGTCAGGGCGGACTCGACTTTGGCGGACGGCCGCTCGGGGCGGATTTTCTGGCGTTCTGGAATGCGGGCTGGCTGGCGGGTAACAACACCCTGCCACTAGCCGATGGTACGCTGGCCATGTCGGATATTCACCCGCTGGCGCCTTCCGGCCAGACGGATGTTCTGCTGTGGACCTACCCGCCTCCGTTTCTGCTGCTGCTCGCTCCCCTTGCTCAACTGCCATACATTCCCGCAATGCTGACGTTTACAATACTATCGTTAGCACTCGCCCTGCTCGCCGCACGTCTGCTAACCCCTACCCGCTGGGGCTGGCTGGTGCTGTTGAGCGCACCTGTGACTCTGGTATGCGTGCTTGGGGGGCAGACCGGGCTGCTGGTTGCGGGAAGCATAGGCTTGGGCTTTGTTTTGCGCAGAAGTCACCCGTGGCTGGCGGGGCTGGCATTTAGCCTTGCGATCATCAAACCCCATTTCGCTGCCCTTATTCCCCTCTTTTTATTACTGCAGCGCGACGACAAAGCTCTGATCAGCATGGTGATTGGTGTGATCGTATTATGCGGCCTAAGCTGGCTTGCCTTTGGGCCCGACGCCTGGAGTTTTTTTCTTAGCCAGATGCCCAGCGCCCGCCTGATTCTTGAGACAGGCGCGCCGCCATGGGCCAAAATGGGCTCCGTCTTTGTTACTGTTCGCCAGCTGGGTGGACCGCTAGGGTTGGCGTGGGGGCTACATCTGCTGGCGTTCACGCTTGCGCTGCATTGGGCATGGCCCGTCTTACGCCGCGCCGACGATCATGCCGTTGCCGCCCTGCTTTTGCTCACCATGCTGGCAACGCCATATCAGTTTGATTACGATCAGGTGCTAACACTGCTGGCCCTTGGCTTTTGGGCGCGGGCGCGCCTTGGCCGTTTCAGCCGGGCCGAACAACTGACTCTACTCCTGCTCTGGCTGGGGCCGGTCCTCTTTCCCATGATCGCTACGCACACCCAGCTTGGTCTGATGCCGCTTCCCCTACTGGCGGGTCTGGTCCTGCTAAAGGTCAACCTCTCGCGATCAGCGCCAGCATAAGCAAACCGGCTGCAATGCGATACCAGCCGAACACGGCCAGCCCGTGACTAACCAGCCAGCTGATGAAGGCTTTCACCACAATAATCGCGCTGACAAACGCCGCCGCGAAGCCGACGGCGATCAGCCAATAATCGGCGCTGGCGAGCGCGCCGTGCGACTTGCTGAGATCGTACACCGAAGCGCCGATTAGCGTCGGGATCGCCAGAAAGAAGGAAAACTCGGCGGCTGTCTTGCGATCCACCCCCAAAAGCAGAGCGCCAACCATAGTCGCGCCGGAGCGCGAAATACCAGGAATGACCGCGACGCACTGGGCCAAGCCAATCTTGAGCGCGGCCCCCAGCGTAATTTCATCCACACTGGTGATGGTCGGTGTGAGTTTCAGGCGGTCAATCACGATCAGGACGATACCCCCAAGGATGAGCGCATAACTGACAACAACCGGGCTGAACAACACCGACTTGATAAAGTCATGCAGTACCGCCCCCACCAGAGCGGCGGGCAAAAAGCTGAGCGTGACGGCGAGCGCAAACCGCCGGGCGGTCCGATCGCGGGGCAGGCCAATCAGGGTTGACCACAGCTTTCCGAAGTACAGCAGGATAATGGCCAGAATGGCACCAGTCTGAATAACGATTTCAAACACATTATCGGTCGCGGTAAAATTCAGGAAGTTGGCGGCCAGAATAAGGTGGCCAGTTGAGGAGACCGGCAGAAACTCGGTCGCTCCTTCCACCACGCCCATGACCAAGGCTTTGATAAACAACATATAATCCATTTAGCGCTCCTACCTAACCGGCCATGACCTAGCAGAAAGAGAGACTGAAGGCAATTTGTTTGACTTGGCCGAGGCACCTCGTCTAAATTCCGGTTTCAATTTTCAGGAGTTTCCCCTATGACCGTGCCTTCGCCCAGTTTCGCTTATCACTTTCTGCGCGGCAGTACCCCCATGGTTGCCCTGTTTGCGGTTTGTGGTGCGATGATTGGCGCCGGCAATGATGACCATGTTGACACGCATCGTGAGGGGCAAGTCCTATTGAAAAAGCAATTAGGCGCCATTGATGCCGGACAAAATGTGGGCAAGGCCCTGAGGCCACTGAACTATCAGGCGGCAACGGCCAAATGGACAGCACAATGCCACATAAAGGCGAGACAAACCCAAGAGACCGCGACAGGGGCTACGCAGGTGACCGAGGATGTAGACGCCTACATCAGCTGCCTGCGCAACAAGAGCAAAGAGCCGCCGCCAAGCTTTGCCTTTGGTGTCGTTGGAGGCTTTTGGGGCGGTGTCGGGTTAGCCTACCTGTTTACTGGGGTCACCGCCGTTGCATCCGGCTATTTGTTTCGCCGTACCAACAAGACCCAAGCTGCCAAACCCGCATAGGCCTTAGGCCGCGACCGCGAGATTACCAAGTTTATTGAGCAGATAATCAACATCCTCGGCGGCCAGATCTTCGTACTGGGTCAGGATGCGCTGGATCATGCGGCTGCGATAACGCTCGCGATCGCCTTCCTCGCCGTCATATTTGTTTTCGCGGGCAACTTCCACCGCCACGCGGAACGCGGCGTGCAACTGGCGCGGCATGCCAGACTTTTCGTAGACAGACTTGAACCCCAGCGGGCCGGAATCGTGAATGAGCATGCGGGCATTGGTGATCGGTACTCCCGACAGGGTCGAGAGCGCCCATTCAAAAAAGGCAATATCGCCCGTGCAGGCCGCCCGCAGGATGAGCGAGGGCGTGAGGCGACTGTTCTTGAACAGCTGAACGACCAGCTTTTCAACATCATTCTCGCTGGCCCCATCAAATAGGTTCGCGGTGGCCCGTTCCCGGCTCTGCATGATGAGATCCGCCGCAACGCCAGCCGGCAGCTCATGCTTTTGCACCAAAACATCTTTAAGCTTATCCGAGACAATCGACACCAGCTTTTCAGCAATCGTCACCGGCAGCTTGTTACGACTGACCATCGGGGCCTTGACCGCGTCACTGGTCGCAAAACGCTCAATCGCCTTGGTGAAGCTGACCTCGTTGACCTTGGCCCCTTCATTGCCCATCAGGCGCGCCACGGCTTTTTCACCGCCCTTACTGATGATAGCTGAGGAAACGTCTTCCGAGACCTCTTCACGTGTAGCAATCGCTTCCTGTTTGCTCTCTGAACCGCTATTCAGAATTTCGAGCAGGTCGGCATCGGTAAAAACACCCGATGATTCCAGCATCGGTAAGGCAACCTCTTCCACATCCTTGGCGAGGCGCATGGCTACATCGTGCGGCACATCCTGAATATGCTTGAGGTTATCGGCCAGCGCGGCGCGGACCATCACGGTCGCATCGCGCGCCATCAGACCAATCACATCATGGGCAATTTTGCGTTCGGCAGCGGTCAGCTCGCGATCCAGCTGATTGGCCACCTTGCCAGCCGTCAGCGCACGGTTCTCCGGTGACGGGTCTTGCAGCAGACGGGCAACGTCTTTTTGCGAAAGTGTCAGGCGCGGTTCCAACCTCTGATCCCCCAAGAACTTTTCTTCACGAGTGTCTCAACCTTAAAGAGGTCTTAGTTTCACGGTTCAGGATAGCCCCTGATCTTTTATTTTTTGTTAAACCTTGGACTTTCCGTTAAGTAACGTTACTTTTTCTGCTGTGCAAGCTGACCGAGCGTCCAATCAACGACTTGTGTTAAAACGGCATCGCTGGCCTGCTGGAACGCTAGTTGGACATTGCCCATATCGTCAGTCTGGGCCGGAACTTCGGCCGAAAATTCCTTACCAGCCAATATGATACGCCTTGGCATGGCGATTAACTTAGCCGTAACAGCAACTTTTATGGTCGGCGGGGTCTGCGCCGTATAATCGGCCTGAAAATCGACCAGATCGGTCTTGAGGAGGTAATCGGCGCGAAGTCCAACATTATCGCGCCCCACAGCTGGAATTTTTTGCGAGCGGTCAAACGCCGTAATCAAGAGCGACTGGAACAGAACCGGGGCACGGTCGGTCCAGCTGACATCCTTGTAGTAGGCCAGCGTGTGGTCAGCAGCCATCAGCGCAATACGCGGACTGTCGATCCCAGCGGAAGAAACAGGAACGTCAATGAGCAACTGCCGGTCCGATGGCGGGGCCGAGACAGCCACCTCGGCTGGCGGGCGCAGCTCATATAAAGCAGGCGGCTGACCAACCAGATCGGGCAGCAGCCCGGAACAGGCTGTCAGCAGAAGTGGCAGGAAAAGAGCGGTCTTTTTCATGGTGTTTCAGCTCGCTTAAGGTCAAGAGGACGAGGCGGCGCAGTTTCTCCGCTTGGCTCTACCCCTGCCCGCGGGCCCGCGAGCAGGAAGCCAGACGGATCACGCTGCACCTGTGATGTAAGGCGAGACAGATTGCCCACCAATTCGCGAAATTCGGCAATCAGCAAGGCCGCATCATAAAGTCCTGTGGTGGTAAAATCGCGCACAGGCTCGCGGTTTTCACTCATCATGCGGCGAGCCTGTTCGGCAGCGCCAGTCAGATTGGCCATCAACTCATCCGACTTATCAGCCGCACGGCCAATACTGGCCAATGACGAACTGGCCGACGCACTCAGGCTTTCCGTGTTGGTCAGAATCTGCGAGACCTTCTGGGCATTTTCGGGAGTCAGGAACTGGGCGGCGCGATCCGACAGGTTAATAAGACGATTGAGGAGTTGTGGCGCCGCATCAAATACCTCGGAAATCTGCGACGGCTTGGACGGCAACACCGGCACCTGCCCCGGCAAGCGGTCGATCACCGGGCTGCCTTTGGCCCCGCCAAAAATCTGAATATAGGCAATGCCGGTAATACCCTGCATTTCGATACTCGCCACAGCGTCCTGCGTCAGCTTGGTACTGGAGGGAACTTCGATGGTGACACGCACACGGCTGGCATCCTCCGGATCAATGCGAATGTCACTGACGATGCCAATTGAGACGCCTCGATAGCGGACGGCGCTGCCTTCTTGCAGGCCGGTGACGGACCCGGTGAAAAAGACATGATAGGCCATACGCACATCGTCAAGCTGGACCTTGGCGACATAGATGACAAAAGCGAACAGCGCAGCCACCATGACCAGCACAAAGGTTCCGACAATCACATAGCTGGATCGTGTTTCCATGACGGACCTTAACTCCCTGTTCTGGCCAGAACGGCGCGGCCGCGCGGCCCGTTGAAATAATCCCGGATCCAAGGATGCCCGTGCTGCGCCAGCTCGGCTACTGTACCTGTGACAATGCGTTTGTCCACCAGAACGGCGATACGATCGCAAATGGTAATAAGACTATCCAGATCGTGTGTAATCATGACCACAGTCAGGCCCAGCGAGCGGCGCAGCGAGAGAATCAGCTCATCAAAGGCGTTGGCGCTGATGGGATCGAGTCCGGCAGTTGGCTCATCCAGAAACAGGATTTCCGGGTCCAGCGCCAAGGCACGCGCTAACCCAACACGTTTTTTCATGCCGCCACTAAGCTGGCTGGGATGCTTGTCCGCCGCCTCGGGCGGCAGGCCAACCAAGGCCACCTTGATCGCTGCCAGATCACGCCGCAGAGGGATCGACAGATCGGTAAATTCGCGCATTGGCATCAGGATATTTTGCGCAACCGAGAGGGCTGAAAACAGTGCCCCCTCCTGGAACAGGACACCCCAGCGACGGCGCAGGGCCTCAGCCTCGCGCATGTCCTGCGTGTGTGGGTCATGTCCAAGGACACGCAAGGTGCCTGCCGCGGGTCGCAGCAGACCGATCAGCTCCTTCATCAGGACCGACTTGCCACTGCCTGAGCCACCGACAATACCCAGAATCTCGCCGCGTTTGACCTCGAGATCAAGACCTTGGTGAATAACCTGCTCACCAAAGCGGGTAATCAGCCCTGAAACGGTAATGACGGGTGGCTCGCTCATCAGATGTCCAGCCAAGCAAAGAGGACCGAAAACACAGCGTCAAGCAGAATGACGAGAAAGATGCCATGCACAACAGAGCGAGTGGTGAGTTGCCCCACACTTTCGGCGCTGCCACTGACCCGGAAGCCCTGATAGCAGCCCACGACCGCGATCACGAAGGCAAATACCGGCGCTTTGATTAACCCGACCCAGAGGGTCCAGAGATCAATCGCCTCCTGCATCTGGCGCAAAAACGGCCCCAGCGAGATATCCAGCTGTACCCAGCACATGACCGCCCCGCCAAGTAGCGCGAGGATGTTGGCATACATGGCAAGCAGCGGTAGCGCGATCACCATGGCAATCACCCGCGGCAGCACCAGCAACTCGACCGGCTCGAGGCCCAGCGTGCGCAGGGCGTCAGTCTCCTGATTCACCTGCATGGTGCCCAACTGCGCGGTAAAGGCCGAGCCAGAGCGCCCTGCCACGATAATCGCGGTCATCAAGACGCCGATTTCACGCAGGATGGAGACGCCGAGCAGATTGACCACATAGAGATCGGCACCAAACTGTTGCAACTGCTGCGCGCCTTGATAGGAAATGACCACACCGATGAGAAACGACAGCAGCCCGACGATGGGCAACGCCTTGAGACCGATTTCCTCAACATGAAAGATGATAGAGGTAAACCGCAGTCGCCATGGCTGAATTGTATTACGCCACAAGGTCAGTGTAATCAGTC
>DDSC01000012.1 GCA_002343265.1 Micavibrio sp. UBA2400 | reverse complement strand
ATTTTGTCTTTTTCGCTGCCACTGCCGCCATGGAACACCAGATTGAGCGGGTTAGGGCCAGTGTTGTGCGTCTGCTGCACCAGAGCTTGGGCGTTTTGCAAAATCTCTGGCCGCAGCTTCACGTTACCGGGGGCATAAACGCCATGCACGTTACCAAAGCTGGCCGCGAGCGAGAAATGCCCCAGTGGAGAGAGCTTTTCATAGGCCAGCAGGCAGTCCGCAGGCTGAGTGTAGAGCTTGGCATTATCGATATGGTCGCTGCCTACACCATCTTCCTCGCCGCCAGTGACGCCCAGTTCAATTTCAAGGCTCATCCCCATCTTTGCCATGCGGGGGAGTAACCGTGCACATTCGCCAAGATTAAAGTCGATACTCTCTTCTGAAAGATCCAGCATATGCGAGGAGAAGAGGGGACGGCCCGTTGTCCGGAAATGCTCCTCTCCATGGGTAAGCAGTGCTTCCACCCACGGGATCAGCTCTTTGTTGGCATGGTCGGTGTGCAGTACCACGCCAATGCCATAGGCCGCGGCAAGGGTATGGACATGCTTTGCTGCGCTCACCGCTCCCAGAACTTTAGCTTGAAATTTATCCGGGCAGCCTTTGCCTGCATAAAACTCGGCGCCACCATTACTCAGTTGAATAATAACGTCGGCCTTGTTTTTGGCGGCGGCTTCCATCACCGCGTTAATGGTGCTGGTGCCCACCACATTCACGGCTGGCAGGGCATAACCGCCGGCCTTGGCGGCTTGTACCAGCGCCTGATAATCCTGACCTGTCAACACACCGGGCTTGGGCATAGAAATCTCCTTAATGGCTTGATTATTTTAGGTGAATACGACCGCGCAGCAAGCCTCTGTTTTTCGCAATTTGCTTGAAGTCTGAGTCCATTCTGCGCTATGCACGATGGATGAGTTCAACGATAGCCCTACCCAGACGCAAGCCCATGCGTCCGCCCGATCCACTCTGGTATGTAGCAGCGGCCTTTAATGTGCTGGGTCTTGGTATCACTGGCCTGAGAACGGTCACGGCCGGAGTGCTGGCCTACCACCTCCCCAATCCATTAACTCTTAGTAGTGGGGCCTATCAGCTGTATGCCTTGCATCAAACAGTGTCCAACAGCTTTTCTATGCTCGCGGCTATTCGTGCTGAAATGAGCGATGAAAGGCAAGCCGGGCATCCGACTCCTTTGCAAAATTTAGGGGAATGCTGCCGGGCGCTCGGGCATAGCTGTTTTGCCGAAGTAACATCCATTTTTGCCGAAGTGGTTTCGCTGCCCGCTCAATCAAAACAGTTTATCGTGCAGCAGGCTGGTCTCTGCCTTCTTAATACAGTAACGGGCCTCGCCGCCTACAAGGTCGGCAAAGATCTGTTACATCGCTGATTACGATAGCTGTGCCGTCGCCCGCATGATGCTCTCAGTCGTATAGAGATGCACCTGCCCATTTTCTTTAGCACTGAGCAACGTGCGGCCATCGGGTGCCCAGCGCAGCGCGACAACCGGAATCGAGTCAGGCGGGAGTAATTCAACCGGCAGTCGATCCTCCAGTAAGGCAAGGATCACGCGGCCTGATGCAAACCCTGCTGCGGTCATTTCATCGCGCGGGTGCGGGGCGACTACCGTACATGGTAATGGCTCAGGGATACCGAGCGCCATAGGCGGCTTGCCTTGAGGACCGCTGCCGGTGAAGGGCCAGCAGATAATCTGGTCAGCCCCTGAGGTCACCAGCCATTTGCCTTTAGCTGAAAACTCAAAGCTGTGAATTTTGCCGGGATATCCCGCCATGCGCAATTCGCCCATATCCTTCATGCGCCAGCCATGCAGGGAGTTTTCCTGCATACTGGTCATGACATAGTCCCCCGCCGGATGCCAGCGTACGCCAAGGTGCGAGCCTTTCCAGAGCAGGGTTTGTGGCGTGCTGTCTCTGGCATTGGTCCACCACAGTGACACGCCATTGTAATGGCTAACCGCGAGGCGTTTGCCGTTAGGCGAAAACGCCAAACCGCCCACGCTACTGGGTTGGGCTAGGGGCTTGTCGCGCCCTAAAAGATAAACCTCTTTACCAACACTGTAGGCGCGTAATGCCCCGTTAGCACTGGCTGCTACATGGTCAAGCCATTTGCCTTTGTGTTCCGCTAGCGCAGTCGGCTCATCAAACCACGCAAAGCGTACTAATCGTCCATCATCCCCCGTGCTCAGAAAGCCTTCGCCATCACAATCGACACAGGCGGCGAGGGGGCTGCCCATCGCGTGCAGGGTCAGGCGCTTTTCCTCACCTGACTCCAAGTTCAGCAGGAGTGCCGTGCCATCCAGCAATACAATAGCGGCAATAGTCCCGCTCTCGTTAAAGAGAACAGTCAGAACATTTTCATTAAGCGCCAGCTGCTTGGCATATGTGGTCTGCGCGTGCATACGCGCAGTATCGCCACTTAATCGAACAGGTCAAGAATACTCTTCAACTTGCTTTTCTTGCCGTATTTCTTGTAGTGATAATGATCATAGTCGTCGTCATACTTATACGGCTTGCCCGCATACTGTGGCGGCGGGGCATAATGGCCCTGCTGATATCCGTGCGGGTAGGGGTGTTGCTGGCGGTACTGCAGATATTCATCCCGATCCTCGCGCATGGCAGTACTGACACGGCTCAGCAGCTGCTCAAGTTCGCCCGCATCCAGCCAGACGCCGCCTGAAACTGGGCAACGGTCAATTTCAATACCATCGCGGACGAGGCGCTGCATGGGAGTTTTGTTATCGATCGGGCTGACGAGCAGGGGCATGTTCTCTCCTTTTTCTAGCAGGAGAGATGGGGCGTCTTTCCTGAAAGTCAAGCCGTGCAGGTGGCAAAACCGTCCTTCAGGGCCTTCTCATCCAATTTGCGGCCGATGAATACGAGGCGGCTGTTGCGTTTGTCAGTGGCAGGCCAGGGGGCGCTGGGTTGGCCCTCCATCAGCATATGCACGCCTTGCAGGACAAAGCGCTGCTCCAGACCTTTCATGTTGAGAATACCCTTATAGCGCAGCAGATCCTGCCCCTTGGTGGCGATCACCTCGTTCATCCAGCTGTTGAATTTTTCGGGATCAATCGGCTTATCCGAGGTGAGGGATACCGAGTGGATCGTCACATCATGGCGGCCATGGTCGTGATCGTGATGATGGTGGTGATGCTCATGCGTGCAGTGTTCGTCATGGCAATGCTCATCATGCTCATGATGATGCGCGTGGTCATCCTCTGCGTCTAGAAAATGAGGATCCCGTTCAATGATACGGCTTAGATCAAACGCACCCTGATTAAGAACTTCGTTAAGATCTACGGCACAGCGCTGTGTCTTAAGTAGCTTGGCATAGGGATTAATGAGACGGATGCGGGTTTCCAGCAATGCCAGCTCAGTTGGCGTGACCAGATCGGTTTTGTTGAGCAGTAGCACATCAGCGAAGGCCACCTGCTCTTCCGCTTCGGGTGCATCATGTAACCTCTGAGCGAGATGGCGGGCATCCACCACCGTCACGATGCTGTCGAGCTTGGCACCTTTCTGGATATCGTCATCGACAAAGAAGGTCTGCGCTACCGGGCCGGGGTCGGCCAGACCGGTTGTTTCAATAATAATGCCGTCAAACTTGCCCTTGCGCTTAAGCAGGTTACCAAGAATGCGGATCAGATCACCACGCACTCGGCAGCAGATGCAGCCGTTGTTCATCTCAAACACTTCTTCGTCTGCGCCAACGACCAGATCGTTATCGATGCCAACCTCACCAAATTCGTTAATGACGACGGCGTACTTCTTGCCGTGCGGCTCGGTCAGGATACGGTTGAGCAGGGTGGTCTTACCTGCACCTAGATAGCCGGTGAGAACGGTCACGGGAATTTTGCTGTCCATTGAGATACTCCTCAGAATCTGGCCGGGGGCGATTGTAACGCCGGGACTGATGAAATAGTGCAAAACACCAGTTTTGGCGAGGGCGAGACAGCTCAATTACTGACGGGCAGATATAAGCCCAATAACTAACATATTAGTCGCATAACGTATAAATCGGTCGGTAAGTTTCCTTAACCATATTGACAGAAAAATAGGCGGCGTGAGCGGGCGCGGAGAAGCCCAAAAATGCGAAAGCCAAAAACGCAGATAAGACCAGCTTTTTCAGCCTTAAATAAACATCGCGGGCGCCGTCAGATGCAGCTCGAGCGGCGGCCAGATCAAGCAGCGCTTCCTCTTTACTGTTGTTGGTTAATTCTGCGAGGCGCAACATCACCTCATCTGATGGTAAACGAATCCCGTTTCTAAGTTGCGAAACATAAGCGCGAGAGAGGCCAAGCTCTTTTGATAATTTACCGTCAGAGTTTGTTTTCAAAAATGCTTTAGCACTGTCCAAATACTGATTGATCATTTGATTACTCCGGCTGGTTTCGAGTGAATACTATTAGCTAACACCCCGATTGACAACTATTAGCTATTAGTATGCACTCACCATGTTAGCAAATAGCTAATACCCCGTCACAGGGGTTAGGGCGGGAGTAGCTGGCTGGCAGCTCCCGCCCATCCAGCCAACCCAGCCACGGAGAGCTAAGATGCCGTATATTCAGCCAAAATGGATAGTCGAGTTCCACGTTAACTATCGCTCTGGTCGCAAGGCTATTGAGCGGTGCAGCCGTCAGGCCGAGCGGTCGATCCGTGGCGCACTGGAGAAGATGCAGGCAGCCGGGTACGTCTCCAGTTTCAAAGTCCGCTTTGTCGAGGCCGCTTAATGGGCGGCGCTAGCTACTACACACACAGCAGTTTTGCCCCGCCGGAATTGGAAACGCCTGCGGGGATTTTAGGGGCGGGTAATTCCGCAACAGGGGGCGGGCGCGAGCCCGCCCCTAAAACCCATGTTTCCCCTGCGCGGAGCGCACCGGAAGGCAACCCAATAGTGGGCGGTCGCCGGGCAACAACTGAGGAGTGAGAAGATGAGCACTGTTAACACACTGAGCAACGTCAACGGTAAGCTGGTAGGGCGATTTAAGACGCTCAAAATCGACCTGCCATTAGAGATGATCCCCACGGGCAAGAATGGAGATCAACCCGCATATGAGGTCTATTCAGGCGGTGTGCGCATTGGCGCAGCCTGGGAGAAGTCTACCCGCGATGCTGGCCAGATTTTCTATAGCCTGAGCATTGACGATCCAAGTTTTGATAACCCGATCAACCTGAGCGCTTTCCAGTCGCAGTCCGGCTGGGACATTGTATGGCGTCGCCCGCGCCAAGTTCAGCAAGAGGCCGCCTAAGATGGCTGCCCCCGAGGTCGCCAATAACGCGCCCTTAGGGGCAGTTTCCAATTTACGCCCTAAGAGTGTGTCCGCCACCCCCCCTCTAATAGGGGGTGGTGGGCGTACAAGCCTCCAAGAGAGAGCGCTTCCAAAGGTAAGGCTGGCTGATTCAGCGGAAGGGTACGCCTCTTTGCTGGCGCAGGGGTTTGACAGCTACCAAGAGGCAATCAATCTCAAGGTGCCCCCTGCGATAATCGAGCAGTTTGAGCAGTGGCAGGAGCAGGCGAAGGCGCTGGACACGCGGGCGGGGCAGGCGGTGTCAGTACGCCTAGGGGATGAAGATTTGCAGGTCTGGCCCTGTGGCAGCAAGGGCGGGGTGCGCTGGGTACTCGAAAGCGATGATTTTATGCTGTTCTGGCGGGCACCGGAGCATGATTGGTGCCTGTCGGTGCGCTATCTGTCAGCTGGTATCTGGGAACATGGTATTCGCGCACTTCGCGACCGGGTGCGGGCGCTTTTAATGGCCATTGGCTGCGTGATTAACAAGATCGACGGCGAGCGGGTAAGCCGCGCAGACTGGGCCTTTGATATTTACAGCCCGGAATTTTCTGAGGACATGAAACCGAACCTAATCGCGCAGGTGGTTTGTCATAGCAGCGTGAAGGTAGCTCAAATCGGAAATGCTGAGCGACTGGAGACATTGACGCTGGGCTTGAACCGCAGCGGCCTTCAAATTCAGATTTACGATAAAACCCGCGAGATAACCGAGGCGAGCGGCAAGAGCTGGATGATTGATCTGTGGATCAGAAACGGTTGGGAACCGCGCTATGGCGAGATTGCCAACGTCTGGCGGCTGGAAATTCGCATGGGTGGGGACTGGCTGAAAGATCGCCAGACTAACACGCCAGAGCAGCTGCATACACACCTTGAAAAATTGATTGCAGAGGCGCTTTTAACTCATCGTCTTACCCAGCCGGATCAATGCGACAGCAACCGCCGCCGCTGGCCGCTCCACCCGCTCTATGCCGTGGCCTACAGGGCCATATCAGCCAAAGCCATGATGCCGCTCGGGCGGTATGTCTCTGGCGTCCGTAGCGTGTTGTTTGACCGCCTCAAGCGTCAGGTTGCGGGCACCCTGCGATCGGGGCTGGTTTTGAACAATGGCACGATCAGCGAGGCTGATGCCGAAAAGCTTGCTAGCGAAACCGTCAAGCTGATGCTGACGGATCGTGAGGGTGAACGCAAGGCCGAGGCCGCGCGAGAGCGGTATAAGTTTGTTGAGGAAGCAAAATGAGCGAAGTCACAGAAAAAACGCACCCATTCGACATGATCGAGGAGATGGTTAAGCTGCGCGATTACCTGAAATCAGCCAACACCATGCAGCGCATGGCGATGGCGGATAAAATCGCTGAGACAGCGATAGCTTGCATCATCGCACTGGCCGGACAGCAACGAACTCTGGCGCTTCGGGTGCGGGAACTGGAGGGGAAAAGTGCCTAAAGCCAATAATCCCGTTATCAGTCATTGCCGCTGCCATGGATGCGGGGCCAAGGTCGAGCTGCGCCAAAGCGCGACGACAGGGCTGGTATATTACACCTGCGATGGCCGCGCGGAGCCAACGCAGTACTGCAATTCGATGATTAAATTCGGTCGCCGCCCGACCGCACAACTGCTGGAGAAAATCAATGGACGTGGAACTGCTGACACAGGACGGGAAATCGCTGGATCACCAACCGATGGAACCGGAGCCGCAGAGCCAACCGGAAGCACCGAGTCAGTCGGCGCAGGGGCCGGAGCCTGACTTTGACGCGATTCAGCGCGAGCTGGGGCCAGAACCAACGCCGCAGGCCGACACGTCGCGCCTGTTTGATCGGACAGAATTTGCCGAGCATTTTTTCATTGGTGGCCTGAATATCAGCTCGGCGCTTACCGGGTATAAATCGCTGGCCGTGGGGCCTGATCCCGAGCACACCAAGGCACTGGAGGCAGGGGGCGCGATTTATGACACGATTTTGGAATATCCGACCTTCCATTGGCTGATTAGCAAGGATACCAAGTATCTAGGCAGGGCCATGGTGATAGGGGCCTTTGTGATACCCAAAGCGCAGGCCGTGGCGCTGGAAATGCAGATGCGCCGCGCACCGCGCCCGGCTCCAGCTGCACCCAGCCAAAAAACCGACAAAGACGCTCCACCCGAGGGCGTGATCCCGATGATACTGCAATGAAGTCAGTCGGTCGGATCGGCATTTACGGCGCGTCTGGGTCGGGCAAGAGCACCAAGGCCAAGGAATTGCTTAAGGCCCGCGACCGGGTGGTTATTTTTGACCCTATGGCCGAATATGGCGGGCGGGGCGGGGCTGTCAGTGTTCACACCATGCCGCAACTGGTCAAGGAGCTTAAAAACCGCTGGCGCACTGGTTTCCGGCTGGCTTTCGTGCCCCCGGCGCAAGGAGAGCTAGCCGCGCTGCACGAATTGTCCCTTTTGCTTAAACGCATCCAGTCGGGCTATGCCACCGGGGCCAGCAAAACCGAGATCACTTTGCTGGTCGAGGAGTTGAACCTTGGTTATCCGAACATGATGCTACCCCCTGACCGTAACGGGTTTGGCGAGCTTTGCAGCCGTGGGCGTCACTATGGCATTGAAATTATCGGGATTACCCAGCGCCCGGCAGAGGTGTCCACCCGCTGGCGCGGCAATACGTCGGAAAGCTACTGGTTTCGGCAGGCCGATTATCGCGACTTACAAACAGCCGGGGCGATGCTCGGGCCGCAGGCCAAAGTGACGCTTAAGGCGCTACCAACCCACCATTACCTGCATTTTGCCTTAGGGGTTATTACCCCCGGCAAAAATGGAATTTACTTGCGAAGGTAAAATGCACCCTAAGGGTTAGGCCCGAAAATACTGCTTTTCTGATCGGTCAAACTCTGCGCCTGATGCGGGCATGAGTGCAAACAAGAGCACATTACGGGCAATCGTGATCGGCGTCATCGTGACGGTGGCTGGGGCGTTTGTCTATGACCGTTTCGTCAAGAAGGAAGGTTAATCATGAGCGTGAGCAAGATTCAGGGCTTTGCCGCACAGGCGGCAGTTGTAGCGGTCGGCGTGATGCTGGCCGGTTATCTCATTGGCAAGCTGCGCAAGGACTACCCGCTGGTTGAGCAGGTACACGCGGGCTTCGACAGCGGCCTGTAAGCCAGAAAGGTACAACGCTATGAGCGTGAATCCCCTCACACCCCGCATGATGCGGATGCCCGGTTTCTCGGGTGTAGCCGCTTCTCAAACCGCCGTGCTCCAGCTTCCCGTTGGTGGCCCGACCTATCATTCTCTTTTCCTGAACGTAGCCTTTGGTGGTACCCCGGCGACTTCGGCGCAGATTGATTCGCTGGTCGGTCGCCTCAAACTCAATGGCACGGTGATCTATGAGATCGTCGGCAGCCTTGAGCGCCCGCTAAACGCCTACTATGGCCACGCGCATGTTGATGGCGTTTTGCCGATCCTGTTCAGCCGCCCGACTGCCCGCACGCCTTCCATGGATACGCTGACAGCCATTGGCACCGGGAATAGCAATGTTTCGCAGTTGACGCTCGAAATCGACTTGCCTGCCACGGCCAACCCGTCAATCAGCTGCGAAGCTGAGGTGTCGGACGTGCGCCGCCCGGTCAATTACATCATCCGCCGTCAGGTGTCGCGTAACGTGGCGCTCCAGTCCGGCCAGAATACCATTACCAACCTCCCGGTTGACAATGGTGCCCTGATCGGCCTGCACTTCAATGGGTCAGTTGTGACGGGTATTGACGCCGAGTTGAACGGTCGCCCGATCATCCAGGCAACCCCGGCAACACTGGCGCATCGTCAGTTGATCGTGGCAGGTGGCCGCACCCCACAAACCAACTGGGTGCACGTTGATCCCTGTGCCCGCGATAACTACAATTCGCGGATCGAGCTGGTGACGCCTCAGGGCAAAGACTTCCGCGCCCTGCCAACCGCGTCGGCTGGCGGCAACGTCAACATTGTGATCGACACCCTGTATGCCCCGTTTGGCATCCAACCGGAGCCTGCGGGCGTAGCCTAGAGGTGAATCGTGGCCGTTCTGAGCATTCCCCGCACGCTCGACAGTGTGGCAACCAATAGCACCGCGCAGGTGGTGCCAAATAACTGGTTTCAGACCCTGTTGAGCAATGCCCAAGGTGTCGCTGATACATTTTTCAGCAACGCCGAAAAGTGGCGTCGCTTCAATGATGGCGATGAGGGGTATCAGACCGTTGGCAGCTCGGCAGGATACCAGACCGCACCCACAAGTGAGGTCGATAAATACCTGCCTTGGCTGGCAATCGGTGGCCTTGCGCTGGTGGCGATGGTGGTTTTGCGGAAATGAGGGGAATAAATGGCCGATGCAGCCGCGACAAGTCCGCTGGGTATGTTGAGCGGCTTGCCCTCATTTACTGGGGGCACAGCCGGGCCTAGCCGAGCTGATGGATCGCTGTCTAATAGCGTTTCCTTTGGCAACAGCTTCGCTGTTGGCGAGGGGGCATCTGCAACAGCTGAGAATAGCGGGCAGGGGGGCGGAGCATCCAGTGCCGCAGGTGACTTAATCCCGTGGGTGGTTATTGCGCTCGGCGTGATCGGGCTTGTCGCTGTCCTGAAAGGGCTGGTCAAGAAATGAGTGTGATCTTGGCACCGCTGCAAATTCTCGACCTAACCGGAATGGTGCACCTTAGCCGTGCCTGTGGGCCGGATATTGGCGCAGTCATGGCTGAGGTCGCCAAGGGGGCGCTGCGCCTCTACCGCGTAAAAACTGACCGGGCGGCTGGTACGCTGGCAATTCGCCTAGAGGATCGGCCAGAAGGTCGGGAATTGGTCGTCGTCGCCGCTGGGGCCTATGGCCACGGAATGCTGACCGCGATTGAAAAGCCGATCCGGGCGCTGGCAAAGCACTGGGGAGCGGACACAATCCGGGCGCACACCAAGAGCGCCGCCATGGCGCGCCTGCACCGTTCAATCGGTTTCACCAATCAAATTCGCCAAGATGGCGAGTTTATCAGCTTCGCGGGGGCATGATGGGCGGTAAATCCTCAAGCTCCTCCAGTCAGAGCACATCGACCAGTCAGGTCGATAAGCGCATTGGTGCGACCGACAACGCTTTAGTGGTCATGAACGAAGGCGAGAGCGCGGCAATTAATATCACCCCGACCGACTACGGGGCGCTGGATGGGGCGCGCGAAATCGTGCTGGAAGTGCTCGACCTGACCCAAAAGGCGCAAACGGGGGCCTTTGAGTCGATCAAAACAAATCAGGGGCAGACGCAGAGCATTATCAATGACCTGCGCACTGATACCGAGGAACGGATCACGCGCCTTACCACACAATGGGCCGGGATCGTTGCTGTTGTTTTTCTTCTAACGTGGGGGTTAAAACGTGCCCGAGCTTAGTAATACACCGCTGGATATCAGCAACCGCCAATGGACACTTGCGGCAGGTGAATCAATCGTCTTAGCTGGCAATAACTGCACGGGATTCTCTGTGCTTGCCGCAACGGCAAACTTTGAGATCGCGCTTGACGATCAGCCATTTTGCGAGGTGTTCGCGGGCCTGAAATACAACGCCTTGCCGGGACGGACGATCCAGAAATTCGTTATCCGCAATAGCAGCGGCGCGTCGAACACCATCCGCATCATGTGGGGTAAGGGCGACTTTACCGACGCACGCCTGGCACTGATCGGGTCGGTCGCAATCAGTAACACTTGGTTTGGTGATCTTGCCGCGAATACGGGCTTAAACGTCACCGAGGTAACTGTTGGTGCAGCCGCGACGGTAAACGTTAATCCGGGATCATCCAACCGCCGCGTTTCAAAAATCTGCAACCCGATCGCTAACCTTGGCATCGTGCGCATCGGCCTGAGTGCGGTCGATGCAACTAAGGGTGTCGAGTTAGCACCCGGTGAAACGGTCGATTGGCCGTGCCAGTCCAGCTGTTTCGCGCACAATCCCAACGCTTACCCTGTGACCATTGCCAGTCACTCCATTAACAACGCGTGAGGCTGAGATGACCAGTTACACACCTTTGCAAATCGAGACTTACCGCGGGAACGTCTATGCGCGTGATTTTTCCGAGCCCTCTAGTGCGCCGAATATCAGTTTTGGTGGCATCATCAATCCGGCTGCGAATAACAAGATTTTACTAGTTCACAAGGTGCGGCTTGGGTCGCTGTCATCCGGCCAAAACATTACGATGCACAGCTATGACGAAGCCAATTATCCGCTTTCTGGCGGTAGTAATGGAATTAATCGGGTGCTCGGCGGTGGTGCTAGCTCGGCGCTGGTACGTTCAAGTAGCTCAAGCCCAACCCTACCGGCAGCGGGTAAGGTCGATCTAGAGCGGTATTTCGTTGCCGCCGGCGTCATGGATACGCTCGACTATACCGAGACGCCAATCATCATTCCGCCCGGAAGCTCTCTGTGGTTTTCGACCAGCGCCGTTAACAATCCGCTGCGCTGTTGCTTTATCTGGCGCGAGAAATCGAGCGTCGCATGAACATTCAGGCCGTCGCCGCTGTTGGGTTTGCTGGTTTGGCTCTCGCCATGTGGGACGGGCTGCGCAGTGTGCCCGGCCTTAAGCAGCTGCCCGCGACGGTGCGCCAGATTGCCGAAACAACCGCCGCCAATTACGGGCTTGCGGTCAATCCGACCATGCTGGTCGCGATGGCGTCAATCGAGAGCGGTTTTAACCCTTATGCCTTCAGGCTGGAGCCGCAGATAGGTGACGCGAGCGTGGGCCTGATGCAAACGCTGTTGGGCACTGCCCGAGATATGTTTGATAAGGGCTATCGGGCATTTAACCGCCCGGATTATGCCGATCTGACCAAGGCCGAAGTCAGTATGTATTTTGGGGCTGCTTATGTCGATTGGTTACAGAAATGGCACCGGAGCAACCGTGGCAGCAACCCGACAGAGGAATGGCTTGTCCGGGCCTACAATGGCGGGCCGGGCTGGCAGAAAAGCGCCAAGGCGGTGAGCATGACGGCGAACCACTGGGCAAAATATCAACAGGCCAAGCGGAGGTTAGCATAATGCCTTTTTTGATCGGTTTAGGTATCGGGGCAGTCGGTGCCCTTTGGGTGAGTAAAGAGGCCGCAGACGTTGGCAAGATCGCGCTGGCGGGCGGGGCGCTGTTTATTGGCGCCAAGTACTTCAAGGTGATCTGATGGAGTGGGTTTCGCTCTTGTCCGGAATGACTGATGAAGCGTTTAAGGGCGCGGTGATCGTGCTCTTGTTCGTGATTCATCGCGACATGCGCGAGCTGACCCGCACGGTGCGGGAGCATGACAGCATTTTGGTGCGTTTCAACATGAAGAAGGGAGCAGTAGCATGAAGTTTATCGCAAAAATCAAGGATCGCTTGGACGAGCCGAGCACCTATGCAGGCCTTGGCCTGATGGCGCTGGGTGTCGATCGAATCTTTGACGTTAACGAGGCGGTGCCCGTGGCGCACGCGCTCGACCAACTGAGCCAAAACCTGAGCTGGCAAAATGCCCTGATGCTGGCTTTTGGCCTGTTCGCCACTTTCAAGAGTGAGAAGGGGAAGAAAGATGCGCGTTAATTTCCGCTATAGCCGCGAACAGCAGGATATTGGAGCCGAGATTGCCGAGCGTGAGGCCGAACAGGCCCGCGCCGCACTGGAGGCACCCAAGCCCGTCGATCCCGAGGATCACCAGAAAAAACTGGAGGAGATCGACCAGCAAATTGTGAAGCTGCAAAATGAGCGCGAGACGGTCGAAACCGAGAAACTTCGCGCCGAGGAAGAAGCGGCCAAGGCCAAGGCCGAGGCCGAGCTGACAAAGGAGTAACCCATGGCTGGAGCCTTAATCCCTGTTGCAGCGTCGGCGGTGGCCCGCACTGGCATAGTCGCCGGGCTGCGCGGGGCTTTTACGGCTCTTGGCAGTGTCGCCGGACGGGCGCTTAGCTGGTTTGGGCTAGGTAAGACGGCTTATGACGCTACGGTGCCGCAAAGCGGGTCGTACAGTGGCGGGAGCACTCTGGCGGGTGGTCGTGGCTCCTCCACACTTCCGACCCCGCTGGCAGGCTCTGGCGGTGGCGGGGGGCGGGTAACGCCTCCCGCCGTCAGTAGCGGGATGGGGCTACCTGCCAACCGTGGCGGGCAGGTGGTGACAATTCCGGCGCCAAAGCCGATTCAGAAGGTGCCAACAGTGAGCACGGCAGCGGCGCGGGCCTCCAATGCCTCCAGTGCGGCCGCCGCGCTCCCGGCCTCTCTGGTACGCTATAACGAAATGATCGCCTATCAGGACAGCCAACCCCTAACCGGGCTGATCCGTACAAATCTGGGCGCAGGGCTGGCCACCGGGTCGGCGCTGTCACTGGGCGACGTGCCCGGTAGCACCAACTGGGCCAAGATCGGCCTGATTATCGCGGCTGGGGCTGCGGCAGTGCTGGCCGTGAAAGCTGTCCGGCGTGGGTGATCCGCTTTTTATGATTGTGGATCGTGGATCTGTGGCACTTGAGATAATCAGCAATTCGCGCATCCGGCCAACCCTCTTGAATAAGTCGATCTATTTCGATCCGGCGGAGGGATTTGTTATAGGCTGCGGCCAGATGGATAGCTTGCTCAAGCGTCCCGGCAGATACGTTAAAATGCTCGGCAACCCCTTTGATTGCTGCGGCGCGGCCTGACCCACAATTAACCCGATCAGCTACGGCTTTTAAGGCACCGGAAATGCGCTCTTGCAGCGCTCTAGAGCGAAATTGCGCCTCTGATTTTTCGATCAGCTGACGCTGGCGGGAGTCGTCGCTGGCCTTTCTGATTAAACACTCTGCCAAAGCCAAAAACATGACACCAAGAGGCCCGGCAAGGTGCGGCTCGATATGCTCAAGCTGGGGCGGGGATAGCCGGGCGTATGCCTGCGCTCTAGTATAGCCGCCAACCCAAGAATGATGATTATTTCCACTATTCCAGTCCATGAGTCCTCCCAAATAATCAAGCATATTGACAAGTAAAACCTATACTTTGAAGAAAACGCCTAAAAAGACAGGCGAAGCGGGCCAAATCAGGCCCATGTCGGCGGTCAGATTTAAGATTAAGTCGAAAGCCGCATAATGTATATTATGGAAAATAATGCATAGCAGTGTAGCTTTTAAACTTTGGCGGTTGAGCCAGATGACTAAGGCTCCCCATAAAACCCATGTAGCCTGCTACAGCAAGACGGCATTAGCAATCACCTAAGCTTGTGCTAGTGTACAGCTATGTCAAAATTCTTCCTGCCTGCCCTAGCCCTTTTTTTCTCACTTGGCGTCAATTACGCCCAAGCTGACATCGTTGCCGGTGTTCGCAGCAGCGACCGAGACTACCTGCTTGAAGGTACGGTTCAGACGATCTGGGATGACAGTTTTTTGCTTGATGATGGAACGGGTACGATTACCGTTGATGTTCGTCCATACACCAGCTTTGATCTTGGCCTGAAGCCACGCGATAGCGTCACCGTGCTCGGACGCCTCATGGGCACGAGTTCAACCAAAACCATCAAGCCTCTGATGGTAACACTTGCTGATGGCCATACGCAGAGCTTTGGCCCGCAGGCGACCAGCGAGAGCAATGGTATGCTTGACCCCAAAGTTATGGAAAATACACGCCGCTATGGTGTAGCAATAGCCCCAGAGGCAGCCCCGCAAGCAGCGCAGGCTCCGAAAAGTTCACAGGTCGCTGCGGCTGCGGGTGCTGCTCAAGCCGAAATCGGTGCACCTGTCGGTGGCCCGCCCTCCATTCCTAAAGAAATTGAAGAACGTGCCAGCACAGTCAATGTTCAGCAGGTTCAGAGTCCTGGTGCGCTTAAATAGTTTCTAGCAATTTGGTAATGCATTGCGCGGCCGCCTGACTGGGCGTTTGATCCGAATTCGGGCGCAACTGCTGACTCACTCGCTCTAAATAGCTCTTTTGTTGCTCTCGACGCTCCTGGCTATTGAGGAGACTGGACACGCCATCTGTAATCCTGTCAGCCGTGCAGTCGTTTTGAAGATATTCAGGGACAACAAGCTGGCCCGCCATGATGTTCACCAGATTGACATAGCGAACGCGGATGAAACGGCGATACAGGTAGTATGTTAGCGGGTGGATTTTATAGGCAATAACCGACGGTAAGCCCGCAAGCGCCAGCTCCAAGGCTACTGTCCCTGAGGCGGCTAAGCCGACCGTGCCGGCTTTCAGCGCATCGTATTTATCAGTGTCGTTGGTAACAAATATGGGCGGAACAAGCCAGCTTGCTGTCGCCTGTTGTAGCCGCTCCAGTAGATGAGGCAGTGTTGGGACTACAATGCGCAGACCGGGGCGCTGCTGCGCCAGCTGTGCGACAACAGCGCTAAAAACCGGCAGCAAGCGCGCCAGTTCGGACGAACGGCTGCCCGGTAATACAACCAAGAGCTCTTCACTCTCAGCCAGCCTATGCGCCTGACGAAAGCGCTGGCCCGACGCTGTCTCGATTCCGGCCTCAACCAGCGGGTGCCCAACGAATGTGCAGGGCAACCCAACCCGTTCAAAATAAGGCGGCTCGAAGGGGAACAAGGCCAAAAGATGCTGATACAGTGGTTGAATGGCTTTGGCCCGTCCGGGGCGCCAAGCCCACACCGTCGGCGCCACGTAGTGGACACACCGAAGGCCAGCGCCAGCAAGGCGGCGGGTAACACGGAAGCAGAAATCGGGAGAGTCAATCGTAATGACCAGATCCGGCTTGGCCGCACGTATAGCGGCAACCGTCTCGCGGATGCGACGCAACACCAATGGTATCTTAGGCACGACCTCCGCGACACCAAAAAGAGTCAGCTCACTCATGGGAAACAGGCTTTGCAGCCCCTGCCCGGTCATGCGTTCGCCCCCAATCCCGCTAACCTGCAGGTCCGGTCCCATTTGCGCGCGCAAGGCGGCAATCAGACGCGCACCCAGCAAATCGCCAGATGGCTCACCGGCAATGATAAAAATCTTCTTCATCCGGGAGCCAGCCCGGTAATAAACAGGTTAGCTGCATCGGCTCGCTTGAGTGTTTGCTCGCGCTCCAGCAGCAAGGCTCCACCCGCCTCAAGAGCTATCCCCACCAGCCCGGCCTGCTGGCACTGGGCGATGGTATCCGGGCCGATGGCCGGGGTGTCCAGTTGCTTGTCTTGTTCAGGCTTGCTGATTTTCACCAGCACACCGCCACGTCCCGGCCGGGCGTAAGCGGCGCACCGCTGAATCAGGGCGGCTGTACCTTCGATAGCTTCAACCCCTAATACCAAGCCCTGCTGCACAATAACGGATTGACCGATATCAAGTTGACCCATATGCCGCAGGATGGCTAAGCCTCGATCAATGTCCTGTAGCTCCTCAGCGGTCGGCACGCGCTGCGTCAGCGTTTCTGCAGGCATCAGCAGATCGCCCAGAACATCCTGTGGCCCGAGTACAGTAAATCCTTCACTTTCCAGCTCCTGACGAATAGCGCGCAGCAGACCATCATCACCGAGTAATCCGGCCCCGGTCCGGGCCAGAAGTCTGGCGCCGCGCCAATCCGGGCGGAGTTCCAGCAAGCCGGGACGTTTAACCTGCCCGGCCATGACAACATCCTGACACCCGTTAGCTTTAAGCTGCTCAATCGCTTCGCCTACGGCACCAAGACGAACCCAGTGGTGCGGTAAGTTATGGAGCCAATCGGGGTGAGCCTGCTCCTGAAGAGCGAGAATGAAAACGTCACGTCCGCTGTAGCAAGCTGACTCGTAGAGTCGGCGAGGGAGAATACCACCACCCGCAATCAGGCCGAGTTTACGCGGCATCCTGCAGCCGCGGTTGGCAGACGCCATGCTTGGATTTATCACGCAGAAAACCGATCATCTCGCCAACGACCGGATTGTCTGAATAATCAGCCGCCGTATTCTCGACCCGCTCGGCCAGAGTTCCCTGATCGCCAAACAGGTGCTTATAAGCATCGCGTGCGCTCATGACATCGGCACGGGTGTACCCCCGGCGTTCCATGCCGATCAGGTTCAGGCCGTGCAGACTGGCGCGCTCACCCTTGACCAGACCGTAAGGAATAACATCGCTCTCAACGCCCGACATCCCCCCCACCATGGCATGAGCACCAATGCGGACAAATTGATGTACGGCCGACAAGCCACCCAGAATAGCATAATCGCCAACATGAACATGGCCAGCCAGCGTGGCATTGTTAGCCAGAATAACGCGGTTGCCAACCTGACAGTCATGCGCCACATGGGCATTGACCATGAACAGGCCATCATGCCCGATACGGGTAATCCCGCCGCCGCCTGCCGTGCCGGGATTCATGGTGACATGCTCGCGAATGCGGTTGCGTTCCCCAATGACCAGACGGGTTTCTTCCCCGCCAAATTTCAAATCCTGCGGCGGTGTGCCCAGAACGGCGAAAGGATACACATGCGTCCCCTCACCTATCTCGGTCAGGCCATCCACCACTACATGACTATGCAGATGGACACCCTTGCCCAGGCTGACCTTGGGGCCAACCACGCAAAAGGGACCAATGACAACATCATCGGCGATCCGGGCAGTCTCACTAACGATGGCAGTGGCATGAATAGACGGCTTTGGCATTACACTTCCTCTTCGCCTTATGCTGTAGTGGGCGGTAGCGTCAGGCTCAAGTCACGTCCGCTTGCGGATTGTTACAAACGTTTATTTAGCCATAATCATGGCTGAATAGGTGGCTTCTGCGCACAAGGTTTCGCCAACTTTGGCCTGCGCACTGAATTTCCATACGTTGGCTTTTTGCCGCTCTTTCTTGATGTAGATCCGCAACTGGTCGCCCGGCACTACCGGCTTACGGAAGCGGGCTTCGTCAATCGTCATGAAATAGACCAGCCGACCCTCGGACTCCTGCCCCAGCGTATGCACCACCAGAACCGCTGCCGTTTGCGCCATGGCTTCAATAATCAGAACGCCGGGCATCACCGGGCGCTGTGGAAAATGGCCGGTAAAGAACGGCTCGTTAATCGTTACGTTCTTGATACCTGTCGCGCTGTCATCCGGCACCACATCAATCACGCGATCAATCATCAGCATCGGGTAGCGATGCGGGATCATCTGCATGATGCGTTCGATATCAATAACCTCACTCATGGTCTGTCTTGTCTCCTACATATGCGGCCATTTTTTCCAACCAGGCTACCTGCCGGAAATACTGCCGGATCGGCATGGCTGGTGAGCCCATATACTCCTTGGCGGAGGGCACATCGCGCATGACGCCGGATTGCGCAGCAATGCGGGCCCCTGCCCCGATTGTGAGGTGCCCGGCGATGCCGGTTTGCGCCGCGAGGACGACTCCCGGCTCCAGCTGGGTACTACCCGCGATACCCGATTGAGCTACGATTACGCACATAGGCCCTATTTTTACATTGTGGGCGATCATCACCAGATTATCAATCACGCTGCCACGGCCAATCACGGTATCTTGATTGCTGCCGCGATCAATTGTGGTGTTGGAGCCAATCTCGACATCATCTTCAATGACGACGCGACCGAGTTGTGGAACTTTGACATGCCCTTTAGGCGAGAGGGCGTAACCAAACCCGTCCTGCCCAATACGCACACCGGGATACAGGCTGACACGATGACCGATCAGGGCATGGCTGATCGAGCTGCCAGCGCCAATGCGGCAGTCGTTGCCAATTTTCACAGCACGATCAATCACGGCATTGGCCTCAATCAGGCAGCGGGCGCCGATCTCGACCTTGGGGCCGATCACCGCACCAGCCCGGATTTCGCACCCGGCACCAATCGACGCACTGTCATGAATAAAGGCATGCTCCGAAATTTTGTTCTTGATAACCGGACGTGGGAAGAGCGCGTCGGCGGCAATGGCATAGGCATGATAAGGCGCGTCGTGCAGGAGCAGCGCCATACCCGCCGGTGCCAGATCAATATCCGTCGGGCGGATAAAGCAGGCTCCGGCTCCGCTATTACGGAATGCATCCTTGTACTTGCGGTTATCAAAAAAGCTCAGATCGTCCGGGCCGGCATTTTCAACCGGGGCGACGCTCTTGACCTCACGCAGGGCGTCGACCTGATTGTGCAGCTTGGCTCCGGTCAGCAAGACCAGATTTTTGAGCGGCAACGGGCCAGCTGCTGTATAGAACCGCGGATCCGGTGGCATCGCGAGAACCTGCCTTGTACGGGTTACTTAACAACAACCTTGGGAAGCTTCTTGTTCAGCTCGTCAAGAACCAGCGCGGTCAGGTCCAGCGTGGATTCCACGACCACAACCTGCCCCTTATCGAGTACGACAGTCACCCCACGCTTTTGTGCAGCTTCAGCTACGATCTGGCCAAGAGTCTGGCGAATGACGTTGAGGGAGTCGTTGAAGGACTTATCAAGTGTGTGGGCGCGTTCCTGCACTTTTTTCTGGATTGCCTTGACCTGCTCTTCAAAAGCTTGGCGCTTCTTCTTGAAGTCGTCTTCGCTCAGTTTGGCGCGCTCTTCAGACAGAGTTTTTTCGGTCGAGCGGAGCTTTTGTTCGTCGGCGGTCACTTCCTTCTGGTAGCCGTCACGACGGGTCGCCAACTGCTCCCGCACAGATTTGGCAGCCAGTGAATCCTGCAGAATTTTCTGGATGTCCACCACGGCAACAACCGCAGCGGGAAACTTGCCATCGGCTGGCGCAGCCGATTTTTCCTGCGCTTGAGCCGGCGACAGCAGAGCTAGAACCAGAGCAGGAACAATCAGGAGTGACTTAAGCATAATTAGAACCTCGTACCGAAGCTAAGACGAAACTGCTGGGTCTGGTCATAGGATTCCTTCTGGAAAGGAAACGCCATATCCACACGCAGCGGACCCAGTGGCGAGCGCCACGACACACCCGCACCAGCCGCGGCGCGAATAGTATTATCATCGACAAAGGTTTCACCCGGCAGCGGGGTCGCATCAGCGTTCCACAGCATACCGCCATCAACAAACCCATGCCCCTTGATGCCCAGCTCTTCCGGCAGACCGAGCGGGAAGCTCAGCTCGGCGCTGCTACGAGCAAAGTAATTGCCACCCAAGGCATCATCCGCACTGGTCGTCAGATCACGCGGACCGATGCCCGACGTCTTGAAGCCGCGCAGTGAATCGCCCCCGAGGAAGAAGCGATCGTTAATCGCCACATCTTCGCTAGCCAAGCCATAGATTGCTCCGCCCTCACCGAGCAGACTGAACACCACGTCCGGGCCAAGCACCGGGTAATAGACACTGCCGCCCGAGCGCACGCGCACAAACTTGGCATCACCACCCAAACCAGCCACATCAGTATTCAGGCGCAGGATGTATCCTTCAGTCGGGGAGATTTTGCTATCGCGCCGATCATAGGTCAGCTCCTGCCCAATGGATGACGTGATGCGATCCCCCTCCTGCTCACGGACAAAGCGGGACGCTGTGCTCGGTACATTCTCGATACTGGTGTTCTTAAGGCTATAGGTCAGACGTTGCCGTAGATTTTCTGCCAGCGGGTAGCCCATACGCAGGGCAAAGCCGGTCAACTGCTCGTCATACGAACTCTCGTCATTCTCGCGACGGTCGTGGAACAGATCGACACCCGCCGACAAATCGCGCTCCAGAAAATACGGCTCGGTAAAGCTGAGATTAAACTCCTGCGACTTGCCTGACAGCGTGGTCGAGAAGCGCAGATCCTGTCCGCGGCCAAGGAAATTGCGCTCCGAAATACCGAAATCAGCCAGTGGGCCATCTGTAGTGGAGTAGCCAGCGCCAATGCTGATTTCACCCGTCGACTGCTCGGCCACGTTGACATCAATACTGGCGCGGTCCGGGCTGGATCCTTCATTGATATTGATATCCACAGTCTCAAAGTAGCCTAGGTCCTTGATGTTCTGCTCGGACTTCTGCAGCTTGGAGCGATTGAAGGGGTCGCCCTCCACCAGCTCCATCTCGCGGCGGATCACGCGATCCTGTGTGCGCAGGTTGCCGTTGATGTTGATACGGTCGACAAACACACGCTGACCTTCGTTAATCGCATAGGTTAGGTTAACCACCCTGTCCTCTTTTGCACGCTCAACCTGCGGACGGATATCGACAAAGGCATACTGGCGATCATTGAGTGCTCGGGTCAGTGCTTCAATCGAGCTATCCACCAGCCCGGCATCGTACCAGTTACCCTCAACGGTGCTAACGTCCGCCCGCAAGGTTTCCGGGTCGAGATTGCGCAGCTGGGTCTTGATATCGACCTTGCCGAACTTGTAGCGCTCGCCTTCCTCCACTGTATAGGTGACATGAAAGCCCTTATTGTCCGGTGCCAGCTCGGCCACCGCCGAGGTAACACGAAAATCAGCATATCCCTTAGAAAGATAGAAGCGGCGGAGCAGCTCTTTATCCACCTCAACGCGGTCAGGATCATAAACGTCGGATGAGCTTAAAAAGCGGTACCAGCGGCTTTCACGGGTTGAAATTTCTTCCGCCAGACGACTGTCGCTGAATTTGGCGTTACCAATAAACTTGAGGCTGCGCACCATGGTGCGGCCGCCTTCATTGATCTCAAACACCAGATTAACCCGGTTGTCGCTCAGTGAAATGATCTTGGGTGCAACCGTGGCCGCAAAATAGCCGGAACGGCGATAAATTTCCTGTAAGCGCTGCACATCACTCTGCACCCGGGTCCGGGTATAGATGGCGCGTGACTTGGATTGAACCTCGGCCTGAAGATTTTCGTCCTTGAGCTGCTGGTTACCCTCAAAGGCAATTTCATTGATGATGGGGTTTTCCACCACCTTGACGATCAGGGTCGAGCCTTTACGGCTCAACGTAACGTCGGCAAACAAGCCAGTCCCATAGAGATTCTTGAGAGACCGGTCTACCTGCGCCTGATCGAACAGATCGCCCTCCTTCAGGGTGAGGTAGCTGGTCACCGTCGCGCTTTCGATACGCTTGCTGCCCTGCACATCAACCTTGGCGATGCGATCCTCAGCCAGAGCCGGAGCCACACTCCCGATCAGCAGGGTGAGTACGAAAAAGAAAACCTGAGACGCACGCATCGCTCTATCTGCTCCTGACGGACGGTTCAGCCTGATGGGGCACCCGCCAGACTAGAACAGACTGGTCAGAAAGCCAACGACCCCGAAGTTGTTGAGATCGTTCCATAAGGCGAATATCGTTAGCGTTAATACCAGAGCCAGCCCAAAGCGCAAACTGTATTCCTGCGCCCGGTCAGACAACGGGCGACCCCGAATCGCCTCAGCGGCATAAAAGACCAAATGGCCCCCGTCGAGCACCGGGATCGGGAAAAGGTTAATAAGCCCCAGATTGGCCGAGAGCATAGCCATAAACCAGACAAACGAGGCGATGCTCTGCGACATATCCCCGGACATCTTGGCGATGGTAATGACACCGCCCAGCTCCTTGGAGCTGCGCTCACCCATGATGATCTGGTACAGACCCACGAAGGTCCCCTTGATCAGACCCCAGGTGTCACTCAAAGCGGCACCAAGTGCTTCAACCGGACCGAGCTTTTCATAAACGGGCATACCGCCACTCACAATCCCAAGACGACCGGTGCGGTGTTTCATGCCGATATTGTTTTCAACTTCTTCCACTTCGGGCGTTAGCGTCACGCTAAGGGCCTCACCGTCACGCTCAAGGTGCACGGTGACGGTATCACCCAACGACATGGCCAGCGAACGGCGAATATCGGAAAAATCCTCAATCGGCGTATCGTCAATGGCTGTGATAAGGTCGCCCTCCCTGATCCCGGCTAGCGCCGCGGGTTTATCGGGCACCACGCTGCTGACAACCGCTGGGATGTGCGCCTGACCGATACTGATATAAAGGGCAAACAAAGCCAGAATACAGAACAGGAAGTTGATCCCCGGACCTGCCGCCACAATAGCCGCACGGGCACCAACCGATTTCGCGAAGAAAGCCTGCTCACGCTCCTGCGCCGACATGGCGGCCACCTGTGCCGCGTCCGTCTGCACGCTGGCGGGATCGACATCGCCAAACATTTTCACATAACCGCCGAGCGGCAGCAGGCACACCTTCCAACGGGTGCCGCGCTTGTCGTTCCAGCCAAACAGCTCCGGCCCGAAGCCAATGGAAAAAACCTCGACTTTTACTTTATTGCGGATCGCAACGTAGTAATGGCCAAACTCGTGAATAAAGACGAGTACGCCCACCACCACAATAAACGCCCCCAAGGTGTGCGAGAAACCAAGCAGCTGATCCACGAAATATCCTTTCGAATGTCTTTCTTGAAGATAAGCCTATTTGGCCTCCCGGCAATGCGTCACCTTATCACCCGTGCCAAAAGTGATGGGTAAACTCATAAAACAACAGAAAGACGGGACTGGCGAGCAAAAAACCGTCAATCCGGTCGAGTAGTCCGCCATGACCGGGAATCAGGCTGCCGCTGTCCTTGACCCCAAACCGGCGTTTGATCGCCGATTCCAACAAGTCGCCTGCCTGCGCCACTACCGCCAGTGGCAAACCCACCAGCGCAATAAGTACAGGGGCCGGTGCAGCGGTTACTACCGCCCAACCGTACCCAACCGCTGCGGCAGCCAAAATGCCTCCCACTAACCCGGCCCAGGTCTTTTTGGGGCTAAGGCGAGGTGCCAGCTTAGGACCGCCAATTGCTTTGCCTAGAGCATAGGCCCCGGTATCGACGGCCCAAATTGCCAGAAAGAGGTAAAGCAGGATGTTCCGTCCCTCAAGATCGTCCGGAGCGCCACGTAGCCAGCTCAGCGCCTGAAAACAAGCACCGAGGTAGAGTGGCCCCAAGGCGCTGACAACTGGTAACTGGCATCCGGCCCGGCGTGCCAGTAGCCATAATCCGGGAAAGGACAGCGCCAAAATGGCCAGTGGCCAAAGAACCGAGCCAGAGGCATCCGCCAACTCGGCGACAAAGAGTACCAGCAGAGTGGCGATAACAAGCGTGCGGTACGAAGCGGCTGGCGTCGTGATGACCATCCACTCCCGCAAGGTGAGCAGAAGCCCGACAGCAATAAGAACCTGATAGGGCATACCACCCCACCAGATACATGCCAGTACCAGTGGGGCCAGTATCAGTCCTGCCAGAATACGCTTGCCGAGGTTACCCATATCAGGCCGAGGCGCTGTTGGTCAGTCCACCAAACCGGCGCTGACGGCCGTTAAATTCATTAATGGCGGCATCAAGATCGGCCTTGCTGAAATCCGGCCATAGCGTGTCCAGAAACACCAGCTCGGTATAGGCCAGCTGCCAGAGCAGGAAATTGCTGATCCGCTTCTCGCCACTGGTCCGAATGAGCAGGTCAGGGTCGGGCATGTCGGCGGTCATCAGGGCATGGCTCAGGCGGGTCTGATCGATTTCATCCGGGTGCAGACGCCCCGCCTCTACCTCGAAGGCCAATTTCTGCGCAGCGGCTACCAGCTCCTGCCGAGCACCATAGCTAAACGCAATGGTAAGGTGGATGCGCTCATTGCCATGGGTCAGCTGCTCGGCATTCTCGACGATCTTGAGGATGTCCGGCTCAAGGCGATGCCGCTCGCCAATGATACGCAAACGCACCCCAGCCTCGTGCAGCTCGGCGATGTTGCCGCGCACGTAGTGGCGCATCAGACCCATCAGGGCCGATACTTCATCTGCCGGACGGTTCCAGTTCTCGGTCGAGAAACCAAACAGGGTGATATACTTGATGCCCAGCTCGGCCGCGGCTTCCACCACCCGCTTGACCGTCTCAGCCCCTTCCTTGTGGCCAGCCGTACGCGGCAGCCCGCGGCTTTGCGCCCAGCGGCCGTTACCATCCATGATGATGGCGACATGCTCAGGGATGCGGCGTTGGGCAGTCACGAGCTTAAACCTGCCTGAGATCTTTTTCTTTGGTGGCGAGCAGCTCGTCCACCTTCTTGATGTGCTCGTCGGTCATCTTCTGGATTTTGTCCGACCAGCTCTTGTGCTCATCCTCGGTGATCTGGCTATCCTTCTCGGCTTTTTTGAGGCCATCCATGCCATCGCGGCGCACGTTGCGAATGGCCACGCGAGCCTGTTCGGCATATTTGGCGGCGATCTTGGCGATTTCGTTGCGGCGCTCCTCGCTTAAGGGCGGCACGGGAATACGTACCAGATTGCCATCAGCCTGCGGGTTGAGGCCCAGATTGGCTTCGGCAATGGCTTTCTCCACCGCCTTCACGCTGCCTTTGTCCCACACCTGTACGCTGATCATACGCGGCTCCGGCACCGCCACGGTGCCCACCTGATTGAGCGGCATCACGCTGCCATACACATCGACCATGATGCCGTCGAGCATTGCGGCATTAGCCCGACCGGTGCGCAGCCCGGCAAAATCCTTGCGCAGGGATTCCAAGGTGCTGTCCATGCGACGGGACAAATCATCAACCAATGCTTTTACCATGTCAGACCTCGTTGCTAATCAGTGTATATTTGCCTCTGCCCTGTACCACATCGGCAAAGGCGCCATGTTTGGCGATGGAGAAGACCCCAATGGGCAGATGGTTATCGCGCGCCAGCGTAAAGGCGGTGGCATCCATCACCTTCAGGTGCTTGGTTATGGCTTCGGTAAAGGTGAGTTTGTCATAGCGCTTGGCCTTGGGATTTTTCTTCGGGTCGCTATCATAAACGCCATCGACATTGGTGGCCTTCAGCAGCACGTTGCAACCCATCTCGCTGCCGCGCAGCACCGACACAGTATCGGTCGTGAAATACGGACTGCCCAGACCCGCGGCGAAAATCACCACCCGCCCCTTTTCCATATGGCGAATGGCTTTGCGGCGGATGTACGGCTCGCACACCTGCTCCATCTTGAGGGCTGACTGCACACGTGTAGCAATGCCCACCTTCTCGAGCGTGGCTTGCAGCGCCAGCGCGTTGATGACGGTGCCGAGCATACCCATATAGTCGCCCGCCACACGCTCCATCCCCAGCTCAACACCGGTTGCGCCACGATAGATGTTGCCACCGCCCACGACCAGACACACCTCAACGCCCAGATCGACCACCGACTTGATCTCTGCCGCCACCCGCGCCAGCGTGGGGGGATCAAAACCGAAATCGCGGTTGCCCATCAGGGCTTCGCCGGAGATTTTTAGCAGCACGCGCTTATAGAGCGGCTTGGCTCGTTTCGCGGACTTTTTTGGGGAGGCTTTGGGCTTAGGCATGGCGGGGTTATAGCATGACTTTTGAAGGATTTAACCCCTTTCCTATGCCTGATTTTAGCCTACGGCGCTCGATTCTCGCCGTGAATTAACGATTTATAGGAACATCGAATAAGATTGACTTCGCTACACCCGAATTGCTACTTCCGTAAAGGAACTCAAATAATCACACTTATGAAAGGCACCGGTTATGCATCCACTCCTTCAATTAATCTTTGGTGCTACAGAAGAAGAAAAGGTAGTAGCAAGTAGTGCTGTCAACCATCTACATCACCTACCGCATGAGATGGATAAACTGCATCTTGATGCTCTTAAGAAACGTATGCAGCAATGCAGGGAAGCAGCGGTTTTCACTCCCGGCGCTCCACAGGGTGATAATTTCGTGATCTCCTGGGCAACGGAGTCTGAAGAGGGCAACATTGCCTTTGATCGCCATCTGGGAAAATGGGCGAAAGTGCAGCCCGGCTTTGATGGCTGGGTACATAGCTATCGCCTGACGAGCGGAGCTGGCGTTGGCTATGAGCAGATCCCTCAGCTCACGGTACACTATAAGTCCCCCACTGAATGTGCGGCAGCGCTCATGGCGGTTCAGTCAGAGATTACGTCTTTCGCCAAGACGAATGAGCTGTCGCCCTGTGTTTCGACATTCGACCGTATCTCGCGCGTCCACTTGCTGGCTTTCCCGGAATTGATTGTCCACGCGCGGGCTCTCGGTGTTGGCTATCATTACGACTTCCGCCGCCCGGTTGTCATCCCTAAGCCTGAATAATTCGACACTACGCTGAAAGTAAAAAGCCCGGCCGATGAAGCCGGGCTTTTATTTCTTCGAAATGGGTACTGCTTAGCTCGCCAGTTTAGCTTGTGCAGCAACTTCGGCAGCAAAATCGCTCTGCTGCTTCTCGATGCCCTCGCCCAGACCATAGCGCACAAAGCCCACCAGCTTGACCGGTGCACCGACGGTCTTGGCCGCCTGCTCGATCACCGCGCTGATGCGGCTGCTGTTGTCCATGATGTAGACCTGCTCCATGAGCACGACTTCTTCATAGTATTTGCGCATGCGGCCTTCGACCATCTTGGCGACGATCTCGGCGGGCTTGCCGCTGGCCTTGGTCTGCTCCTCCACCACGGCCTTTTCACGGGCGATCTTGGTCGGATCCAGCTCGGCTACGGTCAGCGCTTCCGGCTTGGCAGCGGCAATATGCATGGCCAGCAGCTTGCCCAGCTCGGCGAGCTTGGCGGGATCGCCTGCGCTCTCCAGCGCCACCAGCACACCGATCTTGCCAAGGCCGGGAGCCACGGCACTGTGCACATAGCTGGCAACCACACCTTGCGAGACCTTGAGGGTCTGCACACGGCGCAGGCTCATGTTTTCGCCAATGGTGGCGATCAGGCCGGTGATGGTATCCGCTACGCTCTTGCCGTTCAGGGTGGCGGTCTTGAGCTGCTCGATGTCGTTCATTGCACCGGCCAGCGCCAGCTCGGCCCCGGCTTTGGCAAAGGCCTGGAACTGATCGTTGCGGGCGACAAAATCGGTCTCGGAGTTTACCTCCAGCACCGTGCCCACATTGCCCTTGGCGGTAGCGGCAACCAGACCTTCAGCGGCCACGCGGCCCGCCTTCTTGGCGGCGGCGGCGAGGCCCTTCTTGCGCAGCCAGTCAACCGCGGCTTCCAGATCGCCATTGGTTTCGTTCAGCGCCTTTTTGCAATCCATCATACCGGCGCCGGTTTTTTCACGCAGCTCTTTAACCAGAGCAGCACTCAGTTCAGCCATGTTACTCTCCGTGGGTTGGTTTAGGCCGCAGTTTCGGCGGCGGGAGCACCGGTGCCGTTCTTGTCGCCCAGCTCGGTCTGCAGACCGTCGATGACGGCATCGCTCACCATCTGGCAATAGAACTCAATGGCACGCAGAGCGTCATCGTTACCGGGGATCGGATAGGTGACGCCTTCGGGGTCCGAGTTACTGTCCACGACGGCCACCACCGGAATGCCCAGTACGCGGGCTTCCTCAATGGCCAGCTTTTCCTTGACCGTATCGATCACGAACAGGATCGCGGGCAGACCGCCCATCTCCTTGATGCCGCCGAGCGCGCGCTGAAGCTTCTCCACATCGCGTTCCATATCGAGCAGTTCACGCTTGGTGAAGCCGTCACGCTCGGTCGCCAGCTTGTGCTCGTAGTCGCGCAGACGCTTGATCGACTGGCTGATGGTCTTCCAGTTGGTG
>DDSC01000041.1:48116-48388 GCA_002343265.1 Micavibrio sp. UBA2400 | reverse complement strand
CTCTACGCGCCGGGTTTTTTTTCCTTTGTTTTTTTTTGGTTTTTCTATCGGTTTCCAGCCCCCCCCCCCCGCCCCGCCTCATCTCCGTGGCGCTTACTGCGGCTAACGCCGCTGCGCTGGCTGGGTAACATGAGCTATTCCTACTATCTCATGCATGGCTTGTGCCTGAAGGCGATTTTTCTGGTGATCGGGAAACTGTTATCCGGCCCAATCTTTGGACCTGGCTTGTACGGCCTCTTGCTGCCCGTCTGCTTTGTAGTAACGCTGCTGCC
>DDSC01000041.1:47581-47912 GCA_002343265.1 Micavibrio sp. UBA2400 | reverse complement strand
CTGCTTTGTAGTAACGCTGCTGCCCTCTTTTATCCTTTTTGTGTTGGTTGAGCGGCCTTATTCGTTGGCCAAGAAATAACTAACGCCGACCAAACAGTTTTTCAACATCAGCCAGTGTGAGATGGACATGGGTGGGACGGCCATGGTTGCACTGGCCGCTAAAGGGCGTGGCTTCCATGGCCCGCAGCAGCTCGTTCATTTCGGTGAGATTAAGCGGACGACCCGCACGGACCGAGCCATGACAGGCAGCCGTAGAGAGCCGCTCTTCAAGACGCGTCCGCAAGCGCTGGACATCGCCTCCTTCGGCCAGCTCGGCAGCAAGATCGCGCAC
>DDSC01000041.1:0-47403 GCA_002343265.1 Micavibrio sp. UBA2400 | reverse complement strand
CAGCTCGGCAGCAAGATCGCGCACCAGTTGTGGCAGGTTAGCCCCGCTAAGCAGCACCGGAATTTCGCGCAGCACCACCGCACCCTCGCCAAAGCCCTCTATGACCAGTCCCAGTGCCGCCAGTTCATCGGTCTTTTCGAGCACCCGGCGGGTATCCCCCTCATCCAGTTCCACCACTTCAGGCAGCAGCAGGGCTTGCCGCTTGATACCGCTGGCGGCTTGCTCAGCTTTAAGCCTTTCCCATACCAGACGCTCATGCGCGGCGTGCTGATCGACCAGCACCAGCCCGTCGCCTGTCTGGGCCAGAATATAGGTGTTATGTATCTGCGCGAGTGCGGCACCCAGCGGATGCGCGATGTCGACCGGCGCCGGAGCGGCGGCCTCGGCCCGCGCCTGCGGCACCAACGGCGCATTATATAAATAGGTCTGTTCGGCCAGTTGCGGGTTGATTGGAGCACCGCCACCACCCATCGCAGGCGGGACAAAATGAGGGGACAGGGGCGGCAGGCGGTTGAGCAGCTCATGACTAACCGTGCTGGCGCTGCGCTGTGCTCCGGCCGCTAACGTATGGCGCAGGCCGCTGACAATCAGACCACGCACCAGCGCGGCATCGCGAAAGCGCACCTCGGCCTTGGCGGGATGGACGTTCACATCCACATCCTCAGGTGGCAAAGTGAGGAACAGCGCGACGAGCGGATGGCGGTCATGCGCCAGCACGTCCATATAAGCGGCGCGCACTGCACCAAGCAGCAGGCGGTCGCGCACCGGGCGGCCATTGACGAAGAGATATTGATGGCGCTGGGTGGCCTCATTAAGCGTGGGTAAGCTGATCTGCCCGGTCAGACGGTAGCTGCCACGCTCCAGATCGACCACCAAGGTATTGCTGGCAAAGTTCTCACCCAGAATTTGGGCCAGACGTGTGGGCAAATCTTCCGCCGATGGGTAACGCAAGCCCGCGCGGCCTTCTTCGGTCAGCGAGAACGCCACCTGCGGGTGTGCCATAGCCAAGCGCTGGATATGATCGCGCACATGGTCGCTCTCGGTACGGGCGGTTTTCATGAACTTAAGGCGCGCGGGCGTGGCAAAGAACAGGTCGCGCACCTCAACCCGGGTGCCCTGCCCACCCGCCGTCGGCACCGCCGGGCTGCGCACACCACCTTCAACCTTCAGCACATAGGCTTCGCTCTGCCCGGCAGGACGACTGGTGAGCGAGAGCCGGGCCACCGCCCCGATAGAGGGTAGCGCCTCGCCGCGAAACCCAAGAGTGCGGATGTGCACCAGATCATCATCCGGCAGTTTTGACGTCGCGTGACGCTCGATTGCCAGTGCCAGCTCATCGGGCGTCATGCCGCGGCCATTATCCTCAATCACAATCAGGCTTGCGCCACCATCGCGCAACGTGACGTCCACCTTGGTGGCGCCGGCATCCAACGCATTTTCGGCCAGCTCTTTCACCACAGCGGCCGGACGCTCAATCACCTCGCCGGCCGCAATCTGATTCACCAGATGGTCAGGCAGACGCCGCAAAACCGCGTGCGTACTCATGTGCGCCGGGTGGGCAAGCGCGCCCCCTCAATGCGGGCCCCATCGAGATTCGCGCCCTCCAGATTGGCATCGAACAGATCACTCTCCCGTAAATCGGCTTCGCTCAGGTTAGCCCCGGTCAGATCGGCTCCTTCAAGTTTACTGCCAAACAGATTGGCGTGACTGAGATTGGTGTGGCGTAGCCGCGCCAGAGTCAGATCGGCGGCCAACTTTTGCCCGGTCGCGGTTTGCAGCGGCGACAGGTTGACGTCGGTCAGATCCGCGCCGGTAAAGTCGGCTACCATGGCCCGCACACCGCGCAGATCTGCCCGGTGCAACCGTGCGCCCCGGAAGTCAGCCCCGGCCAGCTGGGCGGCCTGCAACTCAATGGCATCAAGATCCATCCCGGCAAAGACGGCTTTTTCGGCTTTCACCGCCGAAAGCCGCGCCCCGGACAGGGTTTTGACTTCGCGCAGGTCAACATTGGTAAGATCCATCGGCACACCCTCGCCCCCATGACTGTCTACCCAGCGGCGATGGTCACGCAGCAGGAAATCAAACGGGCGAGCCAGTTCTTTAAGCTGAATACCCTTGGGTGTTTCTGTCAACGCCATCTGCATGACCGCGCCCGCGGTATCAGCCCCGTCGAGCTTGGTTCCGAGCAGCACGGCTCCGGTAAAATTGGCCTGCCGCAGATCGGCCCCCGACAGGTCGGCACCGGTGAGATCGGCTTGCAGGAAGCGGGCACCGCGTAAGTTGGCACGGGTGAGAATGGCATTCTTGAGTGAGGCTCCACTGAAGTCCGCCTGCAGGGCCAACATACCGCCCATTCTGGCACCACTCAGATTGGCCGCCTGCATCTGCGCCTGCGTTGCATCAGCGGGCGTTGCATCAAAGCTAATCGCGCGCAAATGCCCGCCACTCTCGCGCTCAACCCGATGACCATCGCGCAGGTCGGCATCGGTCAGGTCGGCCCCGTTGAGGTTAGCCCCACGCAGCAACGCGCCGCGCAGGTCAGCCTTACGCAGATTTGCTCGGGATAGGCGAGCCGCACGCAGGTCGGCCGCAAACAGGTTGCAGCCCTCCAGCACCGCGTCAGTGAGATCGGCACCATAGAGACTGGCCCCATAAAATTCCGCTTGGGCCAGATTGGCCCCAATCAGCTTGAGGTTGTTCAAGCCATGGTTGGACAGCACCGCCCGTTTGCCACCGTGTTTGGCTGTGAGAAATTTACCATGTAGGGCAATAACGTCATCAAGCTCGGCTTGGGTCAGTAAGCGCAAAGCAGGGACAACTGGCTCTGTCATGCGTTAGCCGGGCAGACGTGCCAGGAGCGCCTGGGTGGACGCGTCAAACCGCTCGGTCTTACCGGCGGCCAGATCGCGCGCGAAGTCTTTGCCCAGCTCAACCCCGAACTGGTCAAACGAATTGATACCCCAGATCCAACCCTGCACCGCCACCTTGTGTTCATAGAGGGCGAGCAGACGACCGAGGTTGCGTGGGGTCAGTCGGTCAAACCAGATGGTCGTGCTCGGGCGATTGCCCGGATAGCGGCGATGCCAGTCGGCACTGTCGCGGCCATGCAGCAGCGCCGCGCTTTGGGCCGCTGCGTTGGCGACCAACAACCGATGCTGACCGGGAGCCACAGCCTCATCCTCCGGATGAGCACTCAGCGGCACAATGAAATCGCAGGGAATTGTCTCTGGCCCCTGATGTAGCTGCTGGAAGAACGCATGCTGCGCGTTGGTGCCGGGCTGGCCGAATACCACCGGACAGGTCATGTAGTCGACCTGCTCTCCGGCGCGATCGACACTTTTACCGTTGCTTTCCATCTCGAGCTGCTGGAGATAACTAGGCAACAAATTCAAGTCCTGGCTGTAGGGCAGCACCGCCAACGCCGAGCGATTGTTGAAGTTCCGGTTCCAGATCCCCACCAGCGCCAGCAGCACCGGAAGATTCTGGCCCAACGGCGCATGAATAAAGTGTTCATCCATCTCGCGCGCGCCTTGCAGCAGTTCGTCGAATTTCTGTGGCCCAACAGCGAGCAGAACAGGCAACCCCACAGACGACCACAGGCTGTAGCGCCCCCCCACCCACTCCTCAAACGGAAAGACCCGGTCCTCGCGCAAACCAAACGCAACAGCCGCAGGCACGTTGGCACTGGCGGCGGCAAAATGCTCGGGCACCGCAGCCTCACCCAGCGCCTTAACCAGCCAGGCCTTGGCGGCCTTGCCATTTTCCAGCGTTTCCTGCGTGGTGAAGGTTTTGGAGGCCAGGATAAACAGGGTGGATTCCGGCTGACACTTTTTCAGCACGCCGCTCAGATGAGCCGGATCGATGTTGGCAACAAAGTGCACCGTCGGACCATCATGATACGGGCGCAGGGCGGCGACCGCCAGTTCAGGCCCCAGATGGGACCCGCCGATGCCAATATGCACAACGGTCTTGATCCGGCCGCTGTTGCGGATGCTCTCGGCAAATTCATCCATGCGGGCGCGGGTCTGGAAAATAGCGGGGATGACGTTGGCGCTACCCTCTGGCGCAATGACCGCATCGGCGGCAGCACGGAGCGCCGTGTGCAAAACGGCCCGCTTTTCGCTGCGGTTGACAGCGACGCCAGCAAACATGTCCTTACGCCAACGCTCAACCTCCTGCTGACGAGCCAAGGCCAACAATACGGCCATAATGTCCCGCGTTATGAGTTGTTTCGAAACATCCATGGCAAAGCTGTCATCAAGCTTGATGGTCCATTCCTTTGCCCGGCGATCATCCGTAAACAGCGAACGCAGTTCCGGCGCGGCCCGGGCCACAGCCGCCACGGCTTTCCAGGCGGGTG
This sequence comes from Micavibrio sp. UBA2400, assembly GCA_002343265.1. GTDB lineage: Bacteria > Pseudomonadota > Alphaproteobacteria > UBA2400 > UBA2400 > UBA2400. The sequence goes on along the minus strand of DDSC01000041.1, from coordinate 43,043 downwards.
AATGCAACAGACTGGTCATGGCTCAACTGTTAGGGTGCGGGTGGGTTTCAGACCTTCGGGCGCACCGACGGCCACAATGGTGAGTGCCTCGGGCTTGAGCAATTGCTCGCCCATCCGCGCGACATCCGCCTGCGTCACCGCCTTGATCAGGTTTGCGCGCTCGGTCAGATAGCTGGCGGGAAATCCAAGGCGCTGGATCTCAAGCAGAACCGAGGCAATGCCGCTGCTCGAATTAAAGCGCAGTGCAAAGGACCCGGTCAGGTAGGTTTTGGCTTCCTCCAGCTCGGTTTCCGTGACGCCGTTCATGGCCATCTTCTTCATCTCGTCGCGCAAGTGCCCCAGCAACTCGGCCACCTTGGCGTTATCAGCCGATGCCATGGTATAGAGCACCCCCCCCGCTGTGTACGGCACCAGCGCAGAGCTGATGCCATAGGTCAGACCCCGCTTGATGCGAATTTCGCTCATCAGGCGCGATTGGAAATCCCCGCCCAACACGTAGTTCATCACCGCAGCCGGAAACCAGTCCGGATCGGTGCGCTTGAGACCCGGCAGAGCCGCCATCAGGACGGTTTGCGGCTGCTCTCGCGTCAGCAGACCCAGTTCACCAGCCCCCGTCACCTGTAGCGCGGGTAGCTCGACCTTATCGGCCCCCACAGGCAGATCACCAAAAACCTGATCCAGCAAGGCGGCCAACTCGCCGGGGCGGATGTCTCCGACCACCGCTACCTTCAAGCGGTTGCGGACCGTGCGTTGCGGCAAGGTTGCGATCAGGTCGTCGCGGCCAATGGCCCGCAAGGACCCGACCGTGCCACCAGCGGCTCGGCCATAGGGATGATCGGCCAGCGCCATCTGCTCAAAGCCCTGACTGGCCAGCCAGTTCGGATCGGACAACCCATACTGGCGACGTGCGATCAGGGCATCCCGCAGACGGTCAATCGCCTCACCGTCGAAGCGCGGCTGATGCAGCGCCAGTCGCAACAGCGAGAAGGCATTCGCCTTCTCGCGGCTAAGGGTACGCAAACTGCCAAACAGAGCATCCTCGTCCGCCGAGAAGCTCAGCTCGATCGACCGCTCGGACAGGGCCGACTGGAAGGTGCGACTGTCAAGCTCACCCGCACCTTCATCAAGCAGGGCAGCAAGCAGACTGGTCAGCCCCTCCTTGCCCACCGGGTCGAGCGCCGAACCGCCCTCAAAGGCAAACTGCAGGGATATCAAGGGTAGCGAGCTGTCTTCAATCAACCAGGCCCGCACACCGCTTTTGCCTACCACCTCGCGCACGGGCATCTGGGCGCTAGCAGCCACGGGCACTAGCACGGCGGCAAGCAGAACAAGAAAACGTATAGCGCGCATGTTACTGGACCTCCGCTGGAGCCGCAGTCTCGGGTGCTGTTGAGGACGCTGCAGGAGGTTCTTCCGGGGATATGACGGGAGCTGTCGTCGCAGCCGGGGCCGCGACTGTGCTGGGCGCAATCGGTGAGGGTTTGGGCGCGACGCTGGCGACTTCAGGCTGCAGTAACCCGGTCACATACCCTTTCTGGCCAAACAGCCAACGGGCCGCCGCCATGACATCCTCACTGGTAACCGCCACCACGCGTTGCGGCCATTGCTCGACGTCGGATACATCGCCGCCGCTGGCCAGCGTCATCCCGAACAGATAGGCCGGCCCTTGCACGGAATCACGCGCGAATACGGCACCGTCAATCAGCCGCTTCTTGGCACGATTCAGCTCGGCCTCGCTCAGGCCATTGGTCAGCAGATCCTTGACTGCGGCATCGACCGCCATCTCCACCAGACCCAGATCGCGCCCCGGCACCGGCGTTACTGCCAGATCGACCGTGGACAAATCATAGGCTAGCGGGTCGTAATCAAACCGCACCCCGGTAGCCACCCGCAAGTCGAGCACCAGACGGCGATAGAGGCGGCTGGTGGTACCACCGCCCAGAACTTCGGCTAGTACCTGCAAAGGGACCACCTTGGCGCGATCACCCGCACGATAAGACGGCGCCAGGTACGAGCGCATGAACAAGGGTTGCGCCACAGCGAGATCACGCAACACCACCCGGCGCTCGGTCTCCAGTTTCGGTTCGGCCAACCGGCGGCGTGGCGGCGTCGCGCGGGCGGGCAACTGGCCATAGGTTTTTTCCAGTAGCGGGCGCACTTCACCGGCATCGACATCCCCGGCAATCACCACAATCGCGTTGGCCGGGGAGTACCAGGTACGATAGAAAGCCAGCGCGTCTTCCCGCGTCAGCGCCTTGATCTCGTCAGCCCAGCCAATGATTGGCCGGCCATAGGGATGATGCACGAACAGGGTAGCACGCATCGCCTCGCGCAAACGGTTGACCGGGTTGTTGTCCGTCACCTGCGCCCGTTCGGCGGCCACAACATTACGCTCGCTGAGGACCTGCGTGTCCGCCAGCGCCAGATTGGCCATGCGATCGGCCTCCATCTGCATCACCAGCTCAAGCCGGTCCTTGGCAATGTTCTGGAAATAGGCGGTGAAATCCCAGCTGGTAAAGGCATTGTCATTGCCCCCATTGGCGGCAATGGTGCGTGAGAAAGCGCCATCCGGCACTGTGGCGGTGCCCTTGAACATCAGGTGTTCCAGCAAATGCGCCAAACCCGATTTACCCTCGGGCTCGTCGGCCGCGCCGACCTGATACCACACCATATGCGAGACGATCGGCGCGCGGCGATTGGTCACCACGATCACGCCCAGCCCATTACTGAGCGTGAACGCCTCCGGCCTGAACACCCCGGCATCAGACACGGTCGGCTCGGTGGGAGGAGTCAGGCGAAAGGCGGGGGCCGCCACGGGTGCGCCAACCGAGACCTTGCCCCGCTCGGGCAAGCGGCCCTGCGGCAGGGAATTTTCACCACTGCCCTGATCCGGCTCGAACCCGAAGTTGGTCGCCGTTGCCCCAGCCGGACCGGACAGCGCCAGACAGACCAGAGCAGTCAGGATCAGGCGCGGCATGGGCATTACTGAATCTCCTTGGGAACACTCAGGCGTCCGGAGTCTTCGACCACCGGAGTCGGAGTGGCGGTCACGCTCTGACCCTGTTCGCGGGCTGCTTTGAGGCGGGCGGCCTCGGCTGCGGCATCGACCACAACCCCCGGCTCGGGCTTGTCGCGCCAGAACAGCATCCAGTCCAGCGGGCCGGACTGGGTATCCGCATCATCCTCGGCCTCAGTGGTAACGGCGCGGCGCACATTGGGGTCGGTCGGACCAAGCTTGGCCAATAAGGCCTGCTCAGCCGCACTGGGCGCAGGTGCTACCACAGCCGTACCAGCACCCAGAGCACCGCGGGCCATCTGTTGTGCGGTGACGTCCTGCGGACGTGGTGCACCGGGCTGCGGGCGCGGCAGGTTGACCAGATTGGCCGGAACTTCGAGCGGAGCCTGTGTCGTAACGGCGTATGCATCCGGAGCCCGGCGATCAAGGCCGATGATTTGCCGGGCGGAACTGCCCGAACAGGCACTCAGCAGCACCAGCGCAACCAGCAGGAAACTATTGAGCGGCTTCATGTTTTCGTCCCGATCCCCAGAAACTGTCCCACAGTAAAAGTGCTACGCCGATGAAAATGGCCGAATCAGCCAGATTGAACGACGGCCAGTAGTATTCGGCAAGATGGAATTGCAGAAAATCGAACACCGCACCATGTATCACGCGGTCGCACACATTGCCCAATGCCCCGCCAATAATGAGGCCATAGGCGATAGCCTGCAGCCATACCGTGGTTTTGGCCAGCCACCAGCCCACCAGCGCGGTCAGCCCCAACGCCAACGCGATCAGCTTGACTCTACGGAAGTCGCCTTCGCCGGCAAACAGGCTGAAACTGACCCCATAATTCCACGCGTGATTGAGGTTGAAGAACGGCGTGACGGTGACCAGACTCCATGCCTCAGGCACGACATAGACCCGCAGGGCATATTTACTGGCCTGATCGAGCAGGAACACGACCAAGGCTAGTAGCAGCCCCTGTATGGGCAGAGCCAGCCTCACGCCGCCACTCCCTTGGCAGCGCGGCTCACCACCGCCTCGCAGCGCAAGCAGAGGCCGGGATGCGCCGGACTTTGACCCACTTCCGGCAACACCTTCCAGCAGCGCTCGCACTTGGCGCCAGGTGCATCCCAAATATCGACCTTTACGCCAGCAACATCAGGTAGCGTGAAAAGCCCCGGCATCTTCTGAGCTGTATCCCAACTTTCAAAAGTCAGGGCGGAGGTAATCGAGAGCAAATTCAAGTCATTTATTAGGCATCCTAGCTTTGCTTTTCGCTCATCTGAGAGACATACTACAGGCATGGCTTCTAGGGATGATTTTTTACGCAACTGGGCGCGCTCGACCTCGATAGCACCAGTAATAACTTTACGAACATCTCTAGCCTCGCTCATGCGAGACGCCAACTCGTCATTTTTCCACACCGCAGGCGCGGCCGGATAATTGCGCAGGTGTACCGACTCTTCCGGTGCACCGCTGATCTTGCGCCATTCCTGCCAGGCTTCTTCCGCCGTAAAGACGAGAATGGGGGCCAGCCATGCGGTGAGGAACAGCACCAGCTGCTCCATTACCGTGCGGGTGGCGCGGCGCTTGAGATCGTCCGGCGCATCGCAATAAAGGCTGTCCTTACGGATATCAAAATAGAAGGCGGACAGATCATTGGTGCAGAAATCGTGTACCAGACGGAAGTAGCGGTTATAGTCGAACTCGCCCACCGACTGACGCAGCGCGCTGTCAATTTCGGCCACCCGATGCAGCACCCAGCGCTCCAGCTCGGGCATCTGCGCCACGTCCAGTCGTTCGGCCGCTGTATAGCCATGCAAGGCACCAAGCAGATAGCGCAGCGTGTTGCGCAGGCGGCGATACTGCTCGGCCTGCTGTTTAAGCAGCGTGGGGCCCATGCGCACATCTTCGGCATAGTTGGCGCAGATCAGGAACAGGCGCAGCACATCGGCGCCATAATCCTTGATGACATCCTGCGGAGCGACAATGTTGCCGACCGACTTGGACATTTTGTAGCCTTTTTCATCGACCACAAAACCATGTGTCAGCACAGCTTTATAGGGGGCGCGGCCGCGCGTGCCGACACTCTCGAGCAGGGAGGAATGGAACCAGCCGCGATGCTGGTCCGAGCCTTCAAGATAGAGGTCGGCCTGCTGACCGCCGAGCACATAGGCGTGGGTGCTACCGCTGTCAAACCACACATCGGCCACGTCAAACACCTGTTCAAAATCTTCGGGGCTATACTTGTTGCCCAGAAAATCCTGCGCCGGACGGGCGTACCATGCATCTGAGCCTTCCTTGGTGAAGTGGTCAACGATACGCTTGTTGACCTCAGGATCAACCAGCGGTTGGCCACTCTTCTTTTCGACAAACAGCGGGATCGGCACCCCCCAGGCACGCTGGCGGCTGATGCACCAGTCCGGGCGGTTTTCGATCATGCTGTAAATGCGGTTACGCCCAGCTGCGGGCACCCAGCGCGTCTCGTCAATCGCCTTCAGGGCCTTGCCGCGCAAATCATTCTTTTCCATCGAGATGAACCACTGTGCGGTGCAGCGGAAAATAATGGGAGCTTTGCTGCGCCAGCTGTGCGGATAACTGTGGGTGAGCGAGCCTTTGGCCAGCAACCCACCCGCCTTGGCGATGGCCGAGATGACCGCGCCGTTGGCATCGCCCTCTTTCCCCTCCGGTGTGAGTATTTTTTTACCCGCAAATAGCGGCACATGATCGTAATAGCTGCCATCCGGCCCGACAAAAGGCTTGGGGGCGATTTTATGTTCGCGGCACAGGTTGAAATCATCCTCGCCATGGCTGGGCGCCATATGCACAAAACCAGTGCCAACATCGGTGGTGACAAACTGGCCAGACAGAAGAGGCCTATCTTCACCATAGCCATGATCTGCGAGGGGATGGGCGCAGACGGTGCCATATAAATCGTGGCCAGAAATTTCCAACAACGGATCTATGGCAATAATTTTTGCCTTCTCTTTAAGGTCAGGTAATCGCGCTCCAGCAACCAAGAGTTTTTCACCGACCCTAGCCAAACTACCCTCAGCAACCTGCCGCACTTGTACTAGTACGTAACCAATACTCTCACAAAAAGCCAATGCCTGATTGGCAGGCAAAGTCCATGGAGTGGTTGTCCATATAATAATGCTCGCATCAAGTAACTCATTGATCTTAGAACTTCTTACAGGGAAGCGGATCCACACCGTGGTCGATTTATGATCCTGATACTCGACCTCGGCTTCGGCTAGCGCGGTCTTTTCGACCACCGACCACATCACCGGGCGATCGCCACGATAGATGCTGCCCTGCTCCAGAAACTTGAGCATTTCTCCGGCGATGGTGGCTTCGGCATGATTGGTCATGGTGGCATAGGGGTTGTCCCAGTCGCCATCGACACCCAAGCGCTTGAACTCGGTGCGCTGCACGTCCAGCCAATGCTCGGCGAATTTGCGGCATTCATCGCGGAATTGCAGCACCGGCACTTTGTCCTTATCCAGCCCCTTGGCGCGGTATTGCTCCTCAATCTTCCATTCAATCGGCAGGCCATGGCAGTCCCAGCCAGGGGTGTATTTCACCTGCCGCCCGCTCATGCGGTAGCTGCGGTTGATGATATCCTTGAGTACTTTGTTGAGCGCATGGCCGATGTGCAGATTGCCATTGGCATAGGGCGGGCCGTCATGCAGCACAAAGGGCTGCGCACCCGCATTATGCGCCATCAGCTTTTGCGCAAGGCCAATCCTCTCCCACTGGGCCAAAATCTCCGGCTCTTTTTGCGCGAGGCCCGCGCGGAGCGGAAAATCGGTCTGGGGCAGAAAAACGGGGTATTTTGCGGAGTCGGTCATGAGTAGCCTCTTGGTAATCCCCTGTTTTAGCGGATTTTGGCTATTTGACCAGCGGGTTGGTCTTTACTTTCGTTAACAGGGGAAATTCTTGACTTTGCGGCAGCGTACTTCCAAAACCTTTCCTCAGAACGCCAACAGGGAGAACATAATGGCCGGAAAAACGATTGCTGAAAAATACCTGCCCAATGAGGGTAAACTGACCCGTCAAAGCCTCGCACTGTTCGCGCGGCTCTCATCGAAGAGTCGGCGCCGGGTGGTGGATGAACTGAATCATTCTATTTTTGGCAGCTCTTATCCAAAAGAAGTTGATGTACTCGACTACGTTGCCCGCTTTGGCAATTGCGCCGTTCACGCCGCGGTTGATCACGAAGACACCGCAGCCTTGGGGCGACTGCTGGACCTGCGTCAGACGCCCAAACGGCAACAGGTGTTCATGCGGGCCTGCATGAATGGAAAAATCGCGTCGGCGGCCTTCCTGTTGGCAACAATAGCCGACCCCGAAGAAAAGCGGGAGCTGGCCCAACATGCCTTGCGCCTCACCGCCTGGGCCGGGCAAGCACCCATGTGCCGCTGGTTGTGCGAGAATGGGGCGCAGGTAGGAGCCAGCGTCGATTATGACGATCACCCGCTGGTGGCGGACTTTCTATCCCATGTTCTTGTCAGCCGAGCGCCAACCAGCTACTTTCATGACACCATGCACACTCTGATGATAATGGGTGCCGGGAGGCACTTCTTGCCGTCAACCCCAGTTGCCGAGGCAAACCTGCACAATGCGCCATGGGTCTCGGCAGTCTTGATTCATGAACTGCGGAATGATGATTATTTTCTTGAGGCCTTACGGCCTCATATGCTTTGTCTTGAGGAGCGCTCAAGAGAGTGGTGGGGCTCCGACAGGCGGATCGTCATGCACGAAGCCCTACGCGGGGCACACGGCGACTCAACCGCGTTCACCCCAGCCTAAAAGCTGCTGTGCCAGCGCTGTATCTCCCGCCGTCAGCGCGGCGCGGATGCGGCTGCTGGAATAGGCCTGCCCGGTTTTATCCACCACCGGGGCCAGCTCAATCACATTATCCGCGCCAAAAACAGCACGCAGATCGCTTACTGTACCGAGGCGCCCGGCACCAAAGCGAAAGCCCGACCCCACCGCCAGTTGCTGCACACCACACGCCTCCTGCAATACCTGCGCGATAAACTGCGGCGCTGTGAGTGCGGCAAAATCAGCATTAAACCGGCATTGTAAAATGGCTCGTACGCCCAGTAGCCCCAGTCGCTGCGCCTTGGTGGCGGCATCGGTCAGCCGCACAAAAGGCTGGTCGGGAAAGAAATACTGGCGGGGGTGCGGCTCAAAGGTAATAACGCTAACAGCCCCCCACCGCGCTTGCGCCTGCTTGATAAGGGCCTGATGCCCCTTATGCACCCCATCAAAATTGCCGATCAGCCACGCACCTCCGCGACAGGGCGGTGCAACTTTTTCAGGCAATTCGAATACTACGGGAGTCATAACCGAGATTTTCCTATACAGCGGGGGCATCGATAAGCTAGCCTGAGATATGAACACCGCCAAGCCACCGACCTTCGCCGAGCTGAGCGCGCGCTGGGAGCTGCACCAACTGCCGCTGCCCGATGGGGCGCAGCTGCGTTATGGTTGGTGGAAGCAAGAGACAGCAACTCACGGGCAGATACTGGTGCTCCCCGGTCGCGGCGAAGTGATCGAAAAATACAACGAAGTGGCAGGCGAATGGGCCGCACGCGGCTTTGCCGTGTTGTGCTTTGACCCGCGCGGCCAAGGGGGCAGCAGCCGTGAGATTCCCCACCGCTCGTATATTAAAAGCTTTGATACCTACGTGAATGACCTGCGCTTGTTGTGGCAGGATGTAGCCCTCGCCCAATCTGTCACGGATTTGCGCCTCATCTGCGCCCACTCGACGGGGGCGCATATTGCCCTGCGCCTGCTGACCGACCCGAACCCGCCCGCGCCCCCCGATGGCCTGATCCTGACCGCGCCGTTTCTTGAGTTCAGCCTTGCCACCACGCCATGGTGGGCACAGGGGGTAATCCGCACAGTAGCGCTGCATGTGGTGGGGCGCTGGAACACCAAGGAATACGCGCCGGGTCAAGAGGATCATGCCTATACCCCCTTCGCACAAAGCGTACACACCAATGATCCCGCGCGGCATGAGCACTGGCAAAGCCTGCAAACGCACCTGATGCCCAAGGACTATGTCACAGGTGGGGTGACCCGCGCCTGGGCGCTGGCCGCTTATCTCTCCAACCGGAAACTCCGCCGACAGCTCGGCCGGCTACATCCACCGTGCCTGTCTTTCCTGACGCCGGATGACCGGATTGTCGATGGCCCGAGCCAAACGCAAGTACCCGGCACGCAGATCCTCCTTCCCGGCGAAAAACATGAGCTGTGGCAAGCGCCAGACGGCGTGCGCACCAAAATGTGGTCGCATATCGATGCGTTTCTGGCCACACTTCGCACACAAAAAGCAACGCCCCCGGCTTGTAGTTCGCGTCGCCCACCGCTATAAACGGGCCATTCTTATATAGCAGGACACCCATCATGGCTCTTACCACCCCTCGCCTTCCCCCTGGTACGGTTGAATGGCTGCCCAAAGAGCAGCTGGCCTTTCAGAAGTTCTTGCGCACGATTCAGAACACCTATGAGAGCTTCGGCTTTGTCCCGGTCGAAACGCCGGTATTCGAGCTGAAAGACGTGCTGCTGACCAAAGAAGGTGGTGAAACCGAAAAGCAGGTTTATCTGGTGCAATCCACCGGCGGGCGCGCTCAAGGGCATGAGCCGGATCTGGCGATGCGCTTTGACCTCACCGTACCATTGGCACGGTATGTGGCGCAGCATGAACATGAACTGAACTTTCCCTTCCGCCGCTATCAGATGCAAAAGGTCTATCGTGGCGAGCGGCCTCAGCGCGGCCGTGAGCGCGAGTTTTACCAGTGCGATATCGATGTAATTGGTAAGGATGAACTGGCCTTGGGCTATGATGCGGAACTGCCCGCCATCATCTACCGCATCTTCACCGCCCTCGGCCTGCCGCGCTTTCAGATCCAGATCAATAATCGCAAGCTGCTCAAGGGCCTGCTGGAAAAATTCGGATTGGATACGCCGGAGCGCCAGACGGCAGCGCTGCACGAGATTGATCGGCTCGATAAAATCGGTGCCGAAAAGGTGAAAGCGGCACTACTAGAACCCGAGGTGGGTCTGACCGAAGACACCGCCATTGCCCTGCTGCAACTGATGAACAGCGTGCGCAGCAATGAAGAGACTCTTGGCTCTCTCGCTGGGCTGAATAACGCGCCAGCCCTGCTGACTGAAGGTCTTGGCGAACTCCGCAAGGTTTATGACGGCGTTCGCGCGCTGGGCGTGCCCGATGAGGCCGTGCGCCTCAATCTTTCTACCGTGCGCGGACTCGATTACTATACCGGCACTGTGTACGAAACGCTGCTGGTGGATGATCCGGCACTCGGCTCGATCTGCTCAGGCGGGCGCTATGAGAATCTGGCGGGCCATTACACCAAGAGCAAACTGCCGGGCGTTGGCATCTCAATTGGCGCCACCCGCCTGTTTGGCCAGCTGCTGGAACGCGGTATTATCAAGGCCGAGCGGGCGAGCCGCACGGACGTACTGATTGTGCAGCTCGATACCGCCCTGCTGCCCGACTATTTTGCCCTTGCCAGTGAACTGCGTAGTGCTGGGTTAAATGTGGAAGTGTATGTGGATGCGCATAAGATGGGCAAACAGCTGAAATACGCTGACCGTGCGGGTATTCCCTACGCCGTAATTATGGGGAGTGATGAAAAAGCCAAGGGTACCATCACGCTCAAACATCTGCTGAAAACCGAGCAGGAAGAACTGCCGCTGAGTCAGCTCACTGCGCGTCTCCAAGCGCTGGGTGTCGGTCTGCCCTAACCCGCACTCCGGCGGCGGAACGGATGCGCCGGATAGGTGCCAAGTATCTTAACCTCCGAGGCGAAAAAGCGCAGCTCCTCTAGCGCCAGTTGCAGGGGGCGCTCATCGGGGTGACCTTCAACATCAATGTAAAACTGCGCCGCATCGAATTTGCCACCCACCAGATAGCTCTCGATTTTGGTAAGGTTGACGCCGCAGGTGGCAAAGCCGCCGAGTGCTTTGTATAACGCCGCGGGAACCGAGCGCACCTTGAACAGCAGCGAGGTCATGCAGAAATCACCGAGGCGCGGGGTTTGCGGCTCGCGCGCGAGCACCAGAAACCGCGTGGTATTGTCGGGCAGATCGGCAATGTCCGCTGCGAGAGACTCTAATCCATAAATCTGCCCGGCGAGTGAGGAAGCCACACCGCACACGGACGGATCACCCCCAAGGGCCACCTCGCGCGCGCCGCCCGCGGTATCAGCGCACACAACCGGCGCAATACCAAGCCGAGCCAGATATTTGCGGCATTGGGCGAGAGCCTGCACGTGACTGCGGGCGGTTTTCAGCTGCTCAAGCTTGGTCCCCGGCAGCACGAGAAGATGATGCAGCACGCGCTGATAATGCTCGCCGATAATAAACAACTCACCCTCGGGCAACAGATGGTGAATGTCCGCCACCCGCCCGGCAATCGAATTCTCGACCGGGATCATGGCATATTTGGCTTGGCGCTCGCGCACGGCGGTGAAACAATCCTCAAAACTGCCGCACGACAGCGTGTCCATCGCCGGATAAACCGAGCGACAGGCCAGATCAGCATAAGCGCCGGGCACCCCCTGAAACGCAATCGTATTATCCACGCTCATGCACGCCCCTTTACCGCGAGGTGGGCGCGGGCTTTTTCGAGGTCCTGAGGGGTATCCACCCCCAGCGGCACCTCATCCACCACGGCAGCGTCAATACGCAGCCCGTTGGCCAAGGCGCGCAACTGCTCAAGCTTTTCGCGTTGTTCCAGCGCGGCGGGAGGAAGTTTGACAAACTGCTCCAGTGCCGCACGGCGATAGGCATACAGACCGATATGATGCCACAGCACACCCTCACCGCTCGGGATGGGACTGCGCGAAAAATAAAGCGCCCGCCCGGCCCGCGCCCCCGGTGCCAGCTCGAGCGCGGCCTTTACGACCGCCGGGTTATCACGATCATCCGGCGCGCCTGGCGCCACCGCAGTACCAATATCGACAGCTGGATTTTGCAGCAGAGCAAAGACGGCCGCTATCGTAGCCGGCTCAACGGTAGGCAGGTCGCCCTGAACGTTGATAATGCTGTCATACTCGCCGCCGAGCTTTTGCAGGGCTTCAAAAATCCGGTCTGATCCGGAGGGGTGATCCGGCCGCGTCAGAACAGCGCGGCCACCTGCGGCCTCAACGGCGGCAGCGATCTCGGCCTCGGCACACGCCACCACTACCTCACCAATTCGGGCGTCCTGCGCCCGGCGCAGCACCTGAACGATCATGGGTAGGCCATTGATATCGGCCAGCGGCTTACCCGGCAGGCGGGTGGATGCCATGCGGGCAGGGATCAGAACCAGCGGGCGGGAAGGGGATGTTATCATTAGGGCCAATTCTGTGCTCTTTCAGTCGCTTAAGGTCAAGCCCACTCTCGACATTTTTACGTTCAGCGCGTACACTGCTCGGGTCTTTTCAAGGAGAGTATCATGGGTGGAATGGAGTTTAACAAGATTCTGGGCGCTGTGCTGCTGGCCGGGCTGGTAGCCATGCTGGCAGGGTTTACCGCTGGAAAAATCATGACTCCGGAGCCCCTCACCGAAAATGTCTACAAAGTTGAAGGCGTGGTGACCGCCTCCACTGGCGCGGCACCGGCAGCAGCCGTACTGGAGCCGATCAGCGCCCTGCTGGCCAGCGCCGATCTCGCCAAGGGTGAAGCCGGGGCCAAGGCCTGCGCAGCTTGCCACAGCTTTGACAAGGGCGGTGCCAACAAGGTTGGCCCGAATCTGTGGAACGTCGTGGGCGGCAAGCATGCCCATATTGAAGGGTTCACCTACTCTGCCGCCATGAAGGCGTTGTCGGACAAGGACTGGGATTATGAGTCACTCAATGCGTTTCTGGCCAAGCCGAGTGCCGCCATCAAGGGAACCAAGATGGCCTTTGCCGGCATCAAAAACGCGCAGGACCGCGCCAACCTGATTGCCTGGCTGCGCACCAAAGCCGATAGTCCGGTCGCCCTGCCCTAAGACGGCGCCGGGGCAACGCACCAGCCCCCGCGGTCAGCGCGCGGGGGTTTTTATTTGTGAGCGGGCGGCAAGGCCCACGGCACCGGCTGGCCGTATAGTTCGGCATACACATCCAGCGTTTGCCAGCCCATGCGGTCTTTGCTGTAATGCTCATGCACATGGCTGATCGAGCGGGCGCCGAGGCGTTGGCGCTGCTCTGGCGTCAAACTAAGGGCCACATCAAGGGCCTGTGACAGCTCATCAGCATGACCCGGCGCGACCAGCCAACCGGTCTCACCCGGTAAAATGGTTTCCTGCATGCCGCCCAGATCGCTACCAATGACCGGGCGCCCCATGGCTTGAGCCTCGACCGCTGTGCGGCCAAATCCCTCGGGAACGATTGAGGGAGCCACGACAACATCGGCCAGCATATAGGCCGTGGGCATATCGGTGCACTCGCCCACGGTCATGACGTGGCCTTCCAACCCGTGCTGCGCAACTTTGGCCGCCAGTTCAGCCGAATAGTCGGTGCGTCCCTGATCGGAGCCGACGAACAGACAGACAAAATCCCGGCGCGGCAGTCTGGCCAACGCGTCGAGCAGCACCAACTGGCCTTTAATGCGCGTCAGGCGGCCCGGACACAGCACAACCTTGAGGCCATCGGGCAGCCGCCAGTCCTGCGCGAGGCGAAACATCCGCTCAGCGGTGACCGTATCCGGATGGAATTTGAACAGATCAATGCCACGGGCAATGCTGCGCACACGCTCGGGTGCCAGTCCGTAGTTTTCAATTACATGGCGGGCAATGAAATCGGAAATGGCAATGACGCGCTCACCGCGCGCCATGATGGAGTTATAGAATTTTTTGAGTGGCTGCTGGAATTTATACGCGGCATGAAACGTGGTGAGAAAGGTCACGCCGGTACGCTTGGCCGCAAAAAAGGCGCTCCAGGCCGGGGCGCGCGAGCGGGCATGGACAATATCAACCTTGTGAGCGCGGATGACCTCCTCCAGCCGCCAGACATTTGACCGGAGCGTAAAGGGGTTCTTGCTCGCCAGTGGCAGGGTGATGTGCGTGATCCCCGCGCGCTCCAGCTCATGCACCAGACGACCGCCGGAACTGGCCACCACCGGCACGCCACCCGCCGCCTTGAGAAAGAGCGCCATATCCACACAGCCGCGCTCGACGCCACCAGTCTCCAGCGCCGGAATGACCTGCAGAACAACCGGGCGGTTTATGCTAGCGTGCGGCGAAGAAGGGGATGAATTTGTCATGTCTGAGCAGTTTGAAAAACTGAGCGACCTTAGCGCAGCCGATGGTGTGAATTCAATAGCGTACTGCTATCACCCACGAAAAGCGCCGACCGTGCTGTTTTTGCACGGCTTCCGTTCGGACATGACGGGAACCAAAGCCGGTTATCTGGCCGAGCTGTGCGCCCGCCAGGATCTGGGATATTGCCGGTTTGATTTGCGCGGCCACGGCAAAAGCAGCGGTCATTATACCGAATTTACGGTTGGCGACTGGGTGCAGGATGTTTTGCTCATTCTTGACACAGTCGTTAAAGGGCCGGTGCTTTTGGTTGGCTCAAGTCTCGGGGCCTGGCTGGCCCTGTGCGCCCTGCGCGCGCGCCCAAGCCGCGTTGCCGGACTGATTGGCATTGCCCCGGCAGCCGACTTCCCCACCCGCCTGATCCTGCCGCAGCTTACACCCGCGCAACGCGACGAGTACGCCCGCCACCACCAGATTACGGATCCTGACAGCGGATTTGGCGAGCCCACCCGGTTCACCCGCCGCCTGATTGAAGAATCGGTAGCGCATAATCTGTATGATGCGCCTCCACCCTGTTCGGGAAAGATGCGCTTTCTGCAGGGCATGAAAGATACTGCCGTCCCCTGGCAACATACCGCCGGACTGGTGGCGAACATGACGACAGGAGATGTTCAGCTCACGCTTATTCGCGGCGGCGATCACCGCCTCAATGAACCCGAGCACCTGCATCTGCTGGGGCGAATGGTTCTCGACCTTGCTGGCGAACGCCCAGCCTAGCGGCGGCGCAACTGGCCACCCATGCGCATCATTTCGATCTCGCGCAGGGAGGGCTGATAAACTTTGATTTCGGCACTATAGCGGTGCATTAAAAACAACCCCGGTAATCCGAACAGAAGCACAGCTGGCATGCTCAGCACCGGGCTGATGCCCAGATGCCAGACATTTAGACCGAGCAGCCGGGTTACCTGACCCTGTAACGCCGCAAGGGATACTTTATCAAAAGAGCTCCAAATATCGGCCAGACCCGAGAAGCCGGGCAGCCCGCGCCCGGAGATCAATGTGAGGGTGTCCCACATCAGTACGCTCACGGCCAGCAGGGTCAGGCCATAGCCTAGCAGGCGCAGCGCGGGGCGTTCATGGGGGGTATTCTGATTCTGTGGCATAAGCGATCCGACCTAGGAAAAGCACTCTTAGCTCAGTGTAACGACGATCGGTAAAGATCGTCTTGCATTTGATCGACGCTGTTGGTTACGGACTGTTAAGCAACAATGATACGATCGCCGCCTAGCTCCCGGGCGCGCTGCATGGCCCGACGGCCCTGCTCGACAAACTCATCAAAATCAGCAGCACCGCCGGTGGCGGTCATGACGGCCAAACTGGAGGAGAGATGTCGCCCGCCCTGAGCCGTGCGAAATTCAGTCCGGTTGACATAACGGCGCACCCGCTCGGCCAACACGGCCGCGCCTTCCTGTGTGGTGTTGGGCAGCATCGCCACAAACTCGCCGCCATCCAGATGGGCGACCAGGTCAACCTCGCGCACAGCCTGCTTAAGCAGATCGGCCATATCGCGCAGGACCCCATCCATCAGGTCAAGACCGTCCAGCGCGGCCAGACTGTTGAACTGGTCAAGCGAAACTGTCAGCAGGCTGAGCGGAACTTTATAGCGCCGCCAACGGCGATATTCGACCCGTCCCAGATTATAGAGATGCTGGCGATTGGCCAGACCGGTGAGCTGATCGACGGTGGCAATGTTATGAAACTGCTCGTGCGTGGCTATCAGCACGGCCAGATCGCGGATGACAATAGCGATATGCTGCTGATCGGGCAACGCCACCATCACGACATAGCCCTGAAATACCTGACCGTTCTGGCGGCGCAAGGTCATCTGCTCTTCATACCGGCCGCGCTCACACACACGCTGAACCAGCCGCGCTACCGCTTCTGGGTCACGCTGCTCGGGCGGAAACAGCAACGCCAGATTGGCACCGCGAAACTCACTCTCACCATACCCGAACATACGGCCGATGGAGTTGTTCCAGCCGAGTACATGCCCGCCGATATCCAGCTCCAGCAGGGCATGCTCGCGCACCTGCTCCAGAATCATCTGCAGCATGAGGTCGGCGTGGCCGGTGTGGGACAGAGGCAAAGGCATAAACGTCCGGAGGTTAACCATCTCCATCAAGCCGGAAATCTCTTAATAAACCATTGCGATAGCGCCCGCGTCTGCTTACAAAGACAATTATGCACTACTTCTTCAGCGGCATCGGCGGGGCCGGAACTCTTCCGCTGGCACAAATCCTCCTTGGCCGCGGGCACCAGATCAGCTGGTCGGACCGCGATTTTGACGCAGGCAAACTGCCCGGCAAATTCGCCACCATTACCCGACTGTTTCCACACCATTACCCGCAGGATGGCTCGGGTGTGCGGGCGCTGGCGGGTCAGCTCACTGCCCTTGTGCCCTCCGGTACCGTTGAAGACAAAGTGCCGGATATTGCCGCCGCGCGTGAAGCCGGGGTAGCTATCATCAAGCGCCCGCAGTTGCTGAGCCAGATTTTTGCCGCCGCCCGCACCTCCATCGGCGTTGCGGGTACCAGCGGCAAAACCACCACCACCGGGTTGCTAGGCTATCTGCTGGCCGAACTGGGCAAAGATCCCACCGTCATGAACGGCGGCATTCTGGCCAACTTCACGACTGCCGAAAATCCGCTGTGCTGCGCTCTGGCGGGCAACCCCGATCTGTTTGTGAGTGAAATCGATGAAAGCGACGGCTCGATCGCGTTGTTTACCCCCAAAGTGTCGATTGTTACGAATATCGGCTTTGACCATAAGCCGTTGCATGAACTCGAGCCGTTATTTGCCGACTATATCGCCCGCAGTCAGGGCGCGGTGCTAAATTTTGATGATGCGCGACTACGCGCCCTCGCGCCGCGTTGCCGGGGGATTGCGGTAAGCTACGGACTGGACTGGCCCGCCGCCCGTTTTACCGCTACCGACATTGTATTGCACCCCGGTGGTAGCCACTTCACCCTCGTTGACCGTGCCCTTGACCAGCGCTGGCCCGTTCAGCTCAATGTCCCGGGCGCACATAATATCAGTAACGCGTTAGCGGCACTGGCGGCGCTGGCATTGCTCGGGATCGAGATGGACAAAGCCACTGCGGCACTGGCGGGATTCAAAGGCATCAAGCGCCGTCTGGAATTGGTGGGTGAACGCAACGGCATCACTGTGATCGACGATTTCGCCCATAATCCCGATAAAATCGCCGCCTCGCTGGCGACCCTTGTCGCGTTTCCGGGTCGCCTGCTGGTGATGTTCCAGCCGCACGGGTATGGCCCGCTGCGGCTGATGTACCGCGAGCTGGCGGAGGGTTTTGCCGCGCAGCTGCGCCCAACGGACAAACTCCTTATCCCGGAGCCATTTTATGCCGGAGGTACGGTGGATCGCTCGGTCACCTCGGCGCATCTGGTCGCCGAGCTTAAGGCTAGGGGCATAGCGGCGGAGGTGTTCCCGGACCGGGCCAGCATCACAGCCCCCCTGCTGGCCGCCGCCTCGCCGGGCGACCGGATCATCGTCATGGGGGCGCGTGATGATACGCTGGCTGACTATGCGGCGGACTTGCTAAAACGCTTGTAAATCGCCGCGTAGGTCGCGCGCAGACCCATCGCCTCGCCGCCTTCCGGGCGACCGGGCTGGGCGCTGGTGTTCCACGCATTCAGGTCGACATGTGCCCACGCCTGATGGTCCGGCACAAACTGCTGCAGGAATAAAGCTGCGGTAATCGCGCCACCAAAGCCGCTGGAACCGGCATTGTTCATATCGGCAATTTTGCTCTTCATGCTGCGCCAATAAGGTTGATGCAAGGGCAGCCGCCAGAGCGGGTCGCGCTCGGCCTCGCTGGCCTGCAGCAGGGCAGTGGCCAGTTTGTCATCATTGCTGAACAGGGCCGGAATCTCGGTGCCCAGGGCGACCGACCGCGCTCCGGTTAGCGTAGCAAAGTCGATCAGCCATTCCGGCTGCTCCTGTGCGGCCTCATACAAGCAATCACACAGGATCACGCGCCCTTCGGCATCGGTATTGCCGATCTCGACCGATTGGCCGGAGCGGGTGGGGATAATGTCCGAGGGCCGCAGCGCATGACCGCTGATCGAATTCTCAACCGCAGGCACGAGCAGGCGCAACCGCACCGGCAACCGCGCATCCATAATCATCAGCGCCAATGCCAGCATATGTGCCGCGCCGCCCATATCCTTCTTCATGGTCAGCATGCCGCTGCTGGGTTTGATATCATACCCCCCCGTATCGAACACCACGCCCTTGCCGACCAAGGTCAACTTGCGGTCCGTGGGTTTGCCCCAACGCAGATCAAGCAGCACCGGGGGACGCTCACTACCCGCACCAATGGCATGAATAGCCGGATAATTCTGCTTGAGCAGGGCCTCACCACGGATGAGCTTGGCGGTGCCGCCATAGCGTTTGGCGAGTTGAGTCCCGACCTCGGCCAGCTCATCCGGCCCAAGGGTATTGGCGGGCTCATTAACCAGATCGCGCACCAGCGTAATCGCCTGCACTAGCCGCAGCAGCGCGGCCTGATCGATCCCCTTGGGTAAAACCAGTTGCGTGGTGACTTTCTTCTTTTGACTCACATAGCGATCAAACCTGTAGCTTCCCAGCGCCCAGCCCAAAGCCAGCTGTTCGGCCAACGCCGGGGCATAGTCTTGCGCTATGAAATAGCGGCCCGCAGGCAATGTGGCGGGCAGATGCGCCAGCGCCCACAAATCCAGCGTTGCCGGAATACCCACCGCCACGCCCGCCAGCTCACCCTTAGCATTCGGCAAGAGCGCTGTTTCTCCCGCACTGGCGGCATACCCGATTGCCTTGAGCCAGTTACGGGCCGGGACAGCCAATTTGGCTGTCTCCTTGCCTAGCTGTGCTTTCGTGAGCAGATGCAGCGGTGTGGCGGCGGCTTTGCTGCTGGTCAGCGCATACGCCGCAAGATCAGTGGGGGGCAGCATCCTTAGTCTCCTGTGTCATGACGGCAAGATGGTGGGGGATGGGCCCGTTATCGTCAAGGGCACTCACGTCAAGCAGGCTGGCCTGCCTGGCACCAAGCGAGAGCCGCTCAAGAACAGCCCGGACCGTATCGGGCGGCACATCCGACCGGGTTAGCAACAGGTCGTGATAACCAACGCTGCGAACACGCTGCCCGGCTACGGTCAGGGTCTGCTCCCGCGCCCAGCTGGCGGAGGTCAGGAGGCGACGCACTTCGCTTTTGCCAAGTGTCAATGCCGCCACCCCAGAGGACTCACTGGCCGCGATGAAATCATCCTGATGACCAAGTATAACCAAAGCCCCGAGCTGTCCGCGCTGCAGGCGGCGCAACCCGTCACCAACAGTCGCCAGAGGCACGGTGGTGGTACGCGCCATATCCATCCCCAGACCGCTCAACACCAGCTGGGCACAGCGCAACAGGTCCGGCCCCGGCGCCACAACACCCAGCTTGGTACCGGCCAGACTGGCCACGCCAATTCCGTCATGAGCAGGAGGCACTAGAATGAGCAGGCCGCGATGCGCCACCGCCGCTACAGCCTGTAGCGTTGGCACAGCCGGTATCAGACGGTCACCCCCCTGCAAGGCCAAGGTGGCCAAAGGCGCAGGCATCAACACAAAGGGCGCAAGGCCAGCACGAACCTTACTGAGCGCCGCCGCCGCGGTGGAACTTGGAACCAGTTGGAACTGCAGGGGAAATGGGTGACAGTTACCTGCCTTGCGACAGGCTTTGCGATCCTGCGGTACACTCACCGCCTGCGCCAGCTCCTGTGCCAGCTCTTTGTACCCCCCGGCCATACTCCCCACGGCAAGACCATAGGTCGGCGTGTCGGCAGCCCCGGCGCAGAGCGGGGCCAACATAAGCCCCAAAAAGCAGATAAAACGTTGAAAAGGCATGGTCCTTGAGAGATTTAGGCTGTTTTTGCGCCAGCGGCCATAGTCCTGTAGCTGTTTTTTAAGTGTTTTATGCAAAAGTTTATCTATCTGACGAAAGGAACTGCGTGTGAGCAATCCCCTGCCGCCCAATCCCGGCCAACCGGTTCCGGTCACCCCTTTTGACGAAACAGCACTCCGCGCTGCGCAAGGTGCGGTTGAGGCTGCGCGACACACGACTTTTGGCATCACCGATCCGAATTCTTTTGAAGCCAAACAAGCCGAAGCCGCCCTGTTTGCGGCAACCCAACAGGCAGAGGGGTTGAGTTATGCCCACCGCCAGCATGGTGAGCAAGTGGCTTTCAATGAAAGACTGGGACGCGTTGATGCCAACCATAACGGGCTGTCAGACCAGGCCGAGATACGCGCGGCTGAAGATGCCCGCGTGATGGATCTGGGTAAAGCGGCGGTTGGCATGGCGATGACGGCTGGTATGGTCGGCATGATCGCCACCGGACCCGGTGAAGCCTTTAATAGTGGAGCGCTAGAGCCGATGGGCGCACCGCAGAGTTTCAGCCCCGGCCCGGCTGCGTTTTTTAATGCCCGCGGCTGGAACGCAAAGACCGCCTTCGGGATTGAGCCATCACTTGGCGATATCCCCAACCCGGCTACCTATGCTGCCGCCCCGATCGCGGCTGAGGCCAATGAAGACGTCACATTAGCAGAGCCATCCGGGTTAGCCGCTGCACCAGCCCATCGTCCGGTACCGCAAAGCATGCGGCTAGAAATGGGTATGGCCCCCAAACCGAATGCCGCTTTCTTCGAGCGGCATGGCGGCAAATAGCCCGCGCTAGGCTATCAGCCTGTCGGCCTCAACATAAGCATAGCCCAAATGCTGCGCAACGGGGGCGCAGGTCACCTGCCCTTGGCAGACATTCAGACCGGCCCGCAAATGCCGGTCCGCCTGAAGCGCCCCCTGCCAGCCCTTGTTCGCCAGCGCCAAAACATGGCGCAGCGTAGCGTTGTTAAGGGCGTAGGTGCTGGTGCGCGCGACCCCACCGGGCATGTTGGCGACACAATAATGTACGATGCCGTCAACCACATAGGTCGGCTCGGCATGCGTGGTGGGGCGTGAGGTTTCAAAACAGCCCCCCTGATCAATCGCCACATCCACCAGCACAGCGCCGGGCTTCATGCGCCGGAGCAGGTCCCGGCTCACCAGCTTGGGGGCGGCAGCGCCGGGAACCAGCACAGCGCCAATCACCAGATCGGCCTGCACCACCAACTCTTCCAGCGTGGCTTGCGACGAGTACAGCACCTTGGCGCGCGATTCAAACTGGCTTTCCAGTTTTTCGAGGATCAGCGGATTGCGATCGAGCACCGTCACATCGGCGTGCAGACCAACCGCCATCTGCGTAGCGTTATACCCCACCACGCCACCACCAATAATCACGACCTTTCCGGGGGCAACACCTGGCACTCCGCCTAGCAACACCCCGCGGCCCCCGTGTGATTTTTCAAGTGCGGTTGCCCCGGCCTGCAGCGCCATCCGCCCGGCCACCTGACTCATCGGCTTGAGGAGCGGCAGCCCCCCTTGCTCATCCGTCACGGTCTCGTAGGCAATGCAAACCGCGCCGCTGGCGATCAGATCTTTCGTCTGCTCCGGATCGGGTGCCAGATGCAGATAGGTAAACAGAATCTGACCCTTGCGCAGAAGCTTGCGCTCGCTGGCTTGCGGCTCCTTGACCTTCACAATCATGTCGGCAGCGTCAAACACGCTGGCGGCATCAGGGGCGATGGTCGCTCCGGCTTTGATATAATGCGCATCCTCCGCGCCGATACCCAGCCCAGCTCCGGTTTGTACCAGTACGCTATGACCCGCGCGCACAACCTCGGTCACGCTTTCGGGCGTCAGGCCCACGCGATATTCATGGTTCTTGATTTCCTTGGGAACACCGATGCGCATGATGATCTCTCCTGCTGCGAAGTGTAATGGCATTATGAAGCTAAGGCCAGCTTGCTTTGTTACCGCAGTGCACCCAAGAGATTGGCGTGATCGTCGGTCCACACACGCGCGCCCGGCGCGGCCGGCAG
The DNA here is from genome assembly GCA_002343265.1 of Micavibrio sp. UBA2400. Classification (GTDB taxonomy): domain Bacteria; phylum Pseudomonadota; class Alphaproteobacteria; order UBA2400; family UBA2400; genus UBA2400. The sequence goes on along the minus strand of DDSC01000041.1, from coordinate 20,766 downwards.
CGGCACCCAGCCCGCCCAGCGCAGTACGCTTACATCCACCTGCGGAGGTGCCAGCAGCACCCATGTATCGGGCGCCAGCCACGCCTGCCAACCAATGACCTGCGCCTGCGCGGCCATCTGCGGCTTGAAATTATAATAATGACTGTTGAGATTATAGAGCAGCAATCCCTGTGTAGTCAGGCGAGTCTGGTACAGGCGCAGCGCCTCCAGCGAGATGAGATGGAGCGGCAGCTGTGCGCCCTGAAAGGCATCAATCATCAACAGGTCATAGACCACGTCACGATCCTGCGCCAGCAACAGGCGGCCATCGCCCATGCGCCAGCGGGGCGTACCGCAGGCGTTGATGTAGGTGAACTCGGTCTCGGCGATCATGCGGTGCTTGGGATCAATCTCATAAAACGTAAACGCGCGGCCCGGCGCGGTGTAACAGGCCACCATCCCCACCCCGGCCCCCACCACCCCGACCCGCTGGATGTGGGGCTGGGCAAACAGTGGGCGCAACACTCCGAAGTTCATTTCTGGTGTTAACACCGGTGCAGGCGCATAGCGCTGCAAACCATGAATACCGCCATTACTGATAAGCAGCCGGTGCATTTCTCCCTGATGATCCCGCCGGTCAACCACCTGTGAGACACCATAAAAGTTACGGTAATAGCGGCCCTGCTCCGGCACAAACACTCCGAGGAGTTGAACCAGGGCGAAAAGCAGCAGTGCCGAGCCGAGTATGCGCAAGGCTCGCATAGCCGCTGGTGGCGCGCCGACAAGCAGCAACACTCCGAACAACAACTCAAACTCAACCGGTTGCCTAAACAACAGCGGCGCTGCAAACGTCGCCGCCAGACCGCCAAGGGCACCGCCGAGCGCTAGCCATAGATAGTAATGGGTGAGCGCAGCCGGTGCGGGCTGGGCCGCGACCAGTTGCAAATGGGCATACAGCGCCGCCATCAGGAATGCGAGCAGGCGCAGGCCGGCAATAGCGAAATCGCTGAGCAGCGTGACCTCATCGAGAATGTGGGCGGACAGCAGCAGCACCGGTGCCAGCAGCGCACACGGCACCCGCAGCGCGGGCAAACGTCCGCTAAAAGCGAGAATGAAGCTGAGCAAATACATCAGCAACGGAAGAATCCAGATTAAAGGGATACTGCCAAAGCGGGCACTGAGCTGGGTGGCCAGCGCTACGCTGAGAGCGGCAGGAATCGCTGAGAAAAACAGCCAGACCCCTTTTTCACGGGGCGAGAGCGCCGGGTGTGAGGGCTGCCCGGGATGGAGATCGGGCCGGATAAACCCCAGTTGTACCACCAGCAACAGGAACAACAGCGCATAGCCAATGCGCCAGAGCTGGCCCTGCTGCCCGAGCGTAAGAAACGGTTCAAGGGCCAGCGGGTAAAGCAGAAGCCCAAGCAGACTGCCAATATTGCTGGCCACATACAGGCGATAGGTGCGCCCGCCGTGTGTGGGGGCAGAGAGATGATGCACCCGTTGCACCAGCGGGCTGAGCATACCCAGCGCCAGCGCCGGTAAACCCACGCCGTACAGCAGGGCAAGGAAGACCGAGGCCGGATCGGGCACCGCGGGCAGATGGCCTGTTAGAGTGATCGGCAGACAAAGCCCGCCCAAAGCCAGGAGTAGCAGCGCCGCCCCGAGCTGCCCACGCGGCGGCAGAGTGCGCAGCCCATGCGCCAGCGCATAACCCGCCAGCAGCGCCACCTGAAAGAAACAAAGCACCACAGCCCAACCCGCAGCAGCCCCGCCAACCAGCGGCAACAGCAGACGACCAACCAGCGGCTGTACCGAAAACAGCAACAGCGCCGCCAGCGCAAGAGACAGAGCGGTGATGATTTTCACCGCCCGATCATGCCTGAGCTGAAGCAATTCGACTATTCCTGTTTTCAAAATCTTATTGAACTAAATAGCCAATCCTGTAGCATTGCCGCCATGTCTCCCGCCCCCCCCCGACTATTGCCCGCTAGCCAAGAGCAAGGCTTTAGCCTTATCGAGGCAGCGATTGTGCTTGGGGTCGTCGGCCTTGTTATGGGGGGTATCTGGGTAGCCGCTTCAACTGTTACCGATAAGCTCAAATGGTCCAGAACTGAGACGGGCATGTCCTATCTCGTTGAGCAAGCCATGCGCGATCTCTCAGCCGATACTGTATCGGCGGTCCCCAGTGACGCTGACACGATGCAGTGGTTCAAGAATCGACTCTCCCCTCCCTCAGGATGGACGACGAGTCAATGGCAGCCATCCATACTTACCTACCGAATGCACGACCCCCTTGGCTATGCCATGTATATCACGCATAGTATGTACGGAGCGATCCCAACAGTTATGGTCGGGTACATCTCGCCCATGTATAACTCTCCGGGATCGACCCTAGAGAGACTCCATTGCGCCCGTATTTATGCCCTCTTCAAATCTATAGGAAACAGATACCCGGTGGCCCGGTGGGCGGGAGTACCTGGGGGCTGTAGCCCCAACACCCTCAACACGGTAGCGGATTTTTATGATTCTACGTGCTGCCCCGGACGCCCCATCGCGCAATTTACAGCACAACGAAAATAGCCTGCGTCCTGACATGTCTAACGGCCATAGTGAGCTTCTGCTGTGCGTGAAAATTTATTAGCAGCTGTGGTTGTCCGCTCATATTAATTTTCACTAACCCACTCAGTCCCCCTCAACCCACTCGACCTTGGCCCCCAGTGCCGCGATGTTTTCGGCAAAGCGCGGATGGGCGCGGCGGATGGGATGGGCATTGCGGATGCGCGAGACGCCGGGGATGCTGACCGCCAGCATGAGCAGAGCGATGGACACGCGGATGATGTAGGGGCTCTCGACCTCGGCCGGATTGAGCGGCTTGCCACCAAACACGATCATGCGGTGCGGGTCGGACATGAAGGCATGCGCGCCGAATTTGCCCAACTCGCTCGCCCAGCCCAGGGCGCCCTCATACACCTTGTTCCAGAAGAGCACATTTCCCTCGGCTTTGACGCCCAGCGCCACAAAAATTGGCAACAGATCGACCGGAAAATACGGCCATGGTGCGGCTTCGACTTTCTGCAGGATATTCTGGGTGAAGGGCTGCTTGACCTTCAGGCCATGCTCGACTATCGCCCGCGATACACCATTCTCGTGGATGATCTTGACCCCAAACTTGGCAAAGGTGCGATCGAGCAGCGGGAAATGCTCCGGCGCATGGTTATGCACGCGAATGTCACCTCCGGTAATGGCACTGAGCGCCAGAAAGGTAACGACTTCGTGGAAATCCTCGACAAAGCGAAACTCGCCACCACCCAACACCTCAACCCCGGTCACGGTCAGGCAAGAGGTGCCAACCCCCTCGATCTTGGCGCCCAGCTTCTGCATGAAGCGGCAGAACTCCTGCACATGCGGCTCGGACGCGGCATTCATGAGCTGCGAGGTGCCCTTGGCCAGTGCAGCGCAGAGCACAAAATTCTCGGTCGTGGTCACCGAGGCATAATCCAGCCAGTGCTGCGCTGCTGTGAGCGGGCGCTGGGCGCGGACCACCAGCGCATCAGGATGGCGCTCGACCTCACCCCCAAAGGACTGGAAGACTTCCACATGCGGGTCGATCTCCCGAGCACCAAGAGTGCAGCCCTGTACGTCATTTTCGATACGGGCGATCCCAAAACGCGCGAGCAGTGGCGGGATGAGCATAACTGAGGAGCGCATTTCCTCCGGCAGACGATGCGTAGCTTCATCAAACCGCGTGTCTTTGTGGTGCAGCTCCAGTCGGCCACTGGCATAATCGATTTTCACCTCGCTACCGAGGGTGCGGAATACCTCAAGAATCTTTTTCACATCAGTGATCTCGGGCACGCCAAGCAGGACCAGCGGTTCACGCGTTAGCAGCGTTGCGCACAAAATCGGCAGAACCGCATTTTTATTGGCCGAGGGCGTGATGGTACCCCGCAGCGGCGCACCACCGTGAACAATCAGATCTGCCATAGAGCCCTCCCGCGTTACGCCTGCACCGATGCCTGATTACCTAGCCGGATCTGCGGACGGACGCAAGTTCGGGGGATGGGAAACCGTACGCGCCGCCTCGACCAGCGCGAACACCAGTCCGGTCAGGGCGATCTGCACCATCAGCATAGCCGGCAGGCTGTGGCGCTTGGTTTCCATGGCGTCGCCCCAGTAACAGATGAACAGGTTGCTCAGGGCGAACGCCAACATGACCAACCAGACCCACTCTTGCGGCGTCACCAGATCGGACCAGCGGCGATACTGACGCAAGCGAAAGCCGATCAGGGCGAGCACGATCACCAGAGATTCCGCCCAGAAGCGGGGCGTGGGCAGCGGGGGAATCGCCGTCAGCGCATTAAACCACGGCCGGGAAATGGGCAAGTAGCCCCGTGTTAGCAGGCCCGGAGCTGTATGCTCGCGATCCTGAATTTGCTGGATGACCCGACGCGGAAAAGTCTGGATCAGCCAGCTTTGATAGGCGGCTTTTCCATCGCGTACGATCCACGCCATGACCTCGGGTGGCAACGGGCAGTCAAACAGACCTGTACACTTTTTCAGCTCATCGGACACCGGTAGTCCGCGCGCCGCAAAGAACGCCAGCGTTTTTTCGTTAGTCAGAATGCGTTGCTGGATCGAATTGGCCAGCGGCATTTTATAGCGCTGGCCCATATCCGCTAGTGTGGCCGCCACGGTGGTCGCCAGAATCAGGACGATCACACCCGCGCCCAACGCTGCCGAGCGGCGCCACAGCAAAGCGCTGGCCGCAAACGGCACCACCAGATAAATCATGGTGTCGCGCAAAAACAGCAGTGCGAGGCCGGAGACGACCAAGAGCAGAACCCGCCCGCGCTCAAGCGCCAGGAGCCACCCCGCCAGAAACAGACACAGAGCCGAGAGGGTGAAGCTCTCGGTTAGCATGACCCGGTTCCAGAACAGGATGTTGCTGCCCAGCGCTCCCCAAACCATCAGGTAATAGGCCAGGGAGCGCAGTTCGGGGCGTGAAAACCGGCGACTGACCACGCGGGCCAGAGTGACCCAAGCGGCAAAGCTGACAGCCGCCTGCACACAGGACAGCCAGACCGGATCGCTCAGCCAGCGCAGCACCAGCGGGTAGAGTGCCGGGCGGATGAGCATGAATTTTTTCCAGATGTCCGGCTCGCCCAGATGATCGCGCAAATAGACATATGTGATGGTGTCTGGAAACGTGTTAAAGGGTAGCGTCAGATGACAGAGAGCAAAGACCACAGCCGTAAAAGCGGTAAACAGCCAGTAGCGACGCGGCGTTTCCGCTAACAGCGCCGTCGTCAGGGCGCCAAATTTTGTCATCCCGCCGGACATTCGCCACCTCGTCAGCAAAAAGGCCACCCTATGGTGGCCTTTGCAACTGGAGCGGGCGAAGGGATTCGAACCCTCGACCCTAACCTTGGCAAGGATAGTGCAGGCATATAGCCCGGAATGACCCTAACTTTATCAGCTCTACTTATTGTTGACTAATAAGAGTTTTAGCCGTTACCTGAGATTGTCGGCCATGCCCTCACCCGACCTCAAATGACCTCAGCTTGTTACCTGAGTGTTACCTGAGAGCTAAATTGGGCGTTCAGGTAACAGGATTTTGGTTATGGCCCGCCTCAATAAACGCTTTCTCGATAAGACCCTCACAGACGCGGCCACAGCCGCCAAAGATACCACCCATTGGGACGACGAGTTGAAGGGGTTTGGCCTACGGGTGCAGCCCGGTGGGGCGCTTAGCTGGGTTATTATGTATCGCACCACTGAGGGCCGCAGGCTTCGTAAGCATACTCTGGGTAGCGCCCGCAAGATGACCCCCGACGAGGCACGCAAAGAGGCTCGGCGCAAACTGGCTTTGGTTGACCAAGGGTCAGACCCGGCAGCGGACAAGAAAGCCGCCCACGCGGCAATGTCTGTTATCGAGCTATGTGACCTCTACACCGAAACCGTGGCAGACCAAATCAAGCCTTCTACCCTGAAAATGGATAAGAGCCGTATTGAGTGCCACGTCAAACCCCTGTTGGGTCGCCGCTCGGTACGCAGCCTGACCGTTGAGGATATTGAGCGATTTCAAATGGATGTGGCAGCAGGCAAGACAGCCAAGCCACGAGAGGAAAACGGTAGAGCAGGCCTGCGGTCAGGTGGGCGGGGCGTAGCTGCTCGTACTGTTGGCATGCTCGGCACAATTCTTGAGTTTGCTCGCCGCCGTAAGGTGATTACGGAAAATCCAGCTCGCGCTGTTAAAAAGTTCGAAACAGGAAAAAACCAACGCTTCTTATCACTTGATGAAATTGCCAAGCTCGGAAAAGCCATACGGGAGGCAGAGACCGAAAATAAAACGGGGATTGCAGCCATTCGTGCCCTGCTAATGACCGGATGCCGCCGCGAAGAAATTCTTGGCTTGCCGTGGGCATGGCTTGATAGCAAAGCTCGCTGCCTACGCCTTGGCGATAGTAAAACAGGCTATCAGATACGCCCGCTTGGCCGTGCAGCTATTGAAAACTTTGAAGCACAAAGAAGCCCAAAAAGTGAAAGCCCATGGGTATTCCCATCCGACCGTGGGGATGGGCATTTTGTTGGGCTGCCGCGTGTCCTTGAGCGTCTCTGCAAGGGTGCGAAAATTGAGGGTGTAAAAATTCATGTGCTGCGTCATACCTTTTCGTCTGTTGCTGCCGAACTGGGCTACAGTGAGTTAACGATTGCTGGCCTCATCGGTCATTCCACCCGTGGTGTAACTGCCCGTTACGCGCACATCCCCGATAATGCCCTTCTGTCCGCCGCCGATGCTGTATCCCAACGCATCGCTGATGCACTGGATGGCAATAAGCAGACTTCAAAAGTGATAAACTTACGAAGCCTAAAAAGCGGAGCCAAAAATGTCTGATGAATGGGATATGGAAGAGGCTCTGGCGTGGGTTATCTGGCGTGACGTGCGTGCTGTTGAGCAGGTTCGGCTAGTAGGGCTAGTAACGTTAAATTTCTACCCACCTGATGTTCCGGGCAGGGGAACAATACCATTTGATAACAACCCCATACCGAGGCACGGCAACTATAAAAACCTTGTAAGCGCTCTTAGGGGCGGGCAGATAACTGCGCGAGCACGCGCCAACGGTGTTGGTGATAGGGTAGAAATCACGCCAAGCCAGTGGCGAGACCTTACAATTAACACTAGCGTTTATCGGGGCACGCAGGCAATACCCGAGGATGGTGCCAACAAGGGAACCATTTGGGATGATTTGAAGCTTAGCATTGCGGAAGTTATGGGACTTTTCCCTGCACCCGGTGGTCGTCGTAGGTCGAATACAAAAAGTATCGGGGATGGGCAAATTGATGATGACGCAGAAATTGCAATGATGCATTCACTTATTACCACTACAAAATGCTCTACTTTATCAGCAGCAAAACAAGCCGCATTAACTGCCCGCGGTGCTGGAACTATAGAAGCAAAGGTAAGAAGGCTAACGCGCAAATATCGCAGGAAATACCCCAAATAAATAACCCCTGTCCAATTCTGTCCAATCAAATCCAAATCAAGTCCAACCCAGCCCTTTATTGCTTGTGTTACCTCACAGTCAGCACTCGAAAGGAGTAGTGTTGACTATGAATACCCCAATTAAGCGCTTGCGCCGTAGCGAGGCCTCAGAGTACCTAAAAGAAGTGCACGGCATCGAACGGACGCCGGGCACCCTATCAAAGCTTGCGGTAACTGGCGGTGGGCCTCGCTTCCAACATGCTGGGCGCATCCCGCTTTACCCCACGGATGAACTCGACATTTGGGCAGAAAGCATCCTGTCACCGCTCAAAACATCCACCACAGAGCGGGGCAGCCATGCCGCTAAGTAAGGCAGCAAGCCACTTCCTTGAGTTTGGGCTATGAGCTGGTATCTCATGCACAGGGGCTGGCTGGACAATCCGGCTTTTAAGCCCGAACCCCTGACCGAGCGTGAGGCGTGGCTGTGGCTCATCGAAAATGCTGCTTATGAAGACACGGTCGCATGTGTGCGCGGTCAGCCAGCTAAAATCTGCCGGGGAAGCCTGTCGTTCAGTTTGCGCTTTCTTGCACAGGCATGGGGGTGGGACGACCCCGTGCGTGTTCGTCGCTACCTTCGTCGTCTCGAAAATTGGGGCATGATTGCACTCTCAACTGTCACAAAGCAGTCTGTCATAACGCTTTGTAACTATGAGCGTTATCAGTCTCCCTCCGCCGCTGATGACACGAAAGTGCAACGCAAACGCAACACTAAGCGCAACGAAAATGCTGCCCTCGAGGCCACAAATAATAATGAAGTGAATGAAGGGAAAGAACCCAAACAAGAAAACAATACTCTACCAGAGTGGGTGCCACAGCGTGAATTCGATGCGTTTCTTGAGTTTCGGCAGTCCCAAAAAAGGCCAATCAAAACGGCCCATGCGCGTCACCTGCTTATAACCGAGTTGGATGAATTGCGACGGGAGGGACACGATATTGCTCAGGTTCTAAACCAGAGCATTTCGAACTGCTGGCTTGGGGTGTTTGCACCAAAGGTAAAATTACCCAAACCCACTTGGGCTACTGCGCCTGAAAAGAAGTCTTACGGGCTGAAAATGATGGAAGCTACTGCACGCGCAGTTAGTGATGCCCTGAATATGAAGGAAGGTGTAAAATGAACAACGTTGCAGCCCACCGCCCTACGGCCCTTACAGAGGCTGATTTCAGCAGGTTAGACGAGCTGGCCAGCAATGTTATCAGCTTCTCCGAGAGGGAGTTTTACGACCTTATATGGGTTAAAGATGAGTACGGCGACCCAGTTCAAAGGCCAGCTAACGTGTATACGCTCCCCACCGTAAACTTACGGGCAAATGGCATTGACCCCAAGCTTGCTGAAAGCCTGCTGCGGCCATGTAATCAGGCGACGATTGGCAAGCATTTGTTCAGGCTGTCGTGTCACAAACCGTATGCTAGAGGCCCAGAAGCTTGGCGGGTTATTATAAGCGACCTCTGCCGCGACCTTGAGGGTATGAGTGAGTATGCCATTGTGAAGGTATGTGAGTATTACCGCACACAGGCCACAACAACTTATTTTCCCGACACCGCTGCGCTAGTTGCGCGTATCCGCGCTTTGGATGAAGGCTTGCGTAATGCGTCAGAATATCAAAAACCCGAACCAGCATTAAGGCTTGTAGATAATACTGGGCCACCGCCTGAAAGTGCAGAGGATATAAAAAAGAGGCAGCGTCAGATTTCGCGTGAGAAGTATCGAGTTGGTCTTTTGGTAAAAATTTTATACATCTCAGTTGCATCGAGAACCAAGTGGCAGCAACGCTGGTGGGTTCTTTACCTAAAAAGGCAAGAGTGCTCATAACCTGATACATACTCTAGCTTACTTGCTCGGTTTGTTGGCTAACAGCTCCGAGGTATGCCGCATATGTGGTTTCATCGAAACAGATAAAATTTATGACCACATGGCTGTGACGGGCAAGAAACGCATTAGCAGCGCCCACCGCGATGCGCGTGGCCTGTTCAAGAGGATAGCCGTAGATGCCCGTGCTGATGGCTGGAATGGCGACACTGACAATACCATGCTGCACGACCAGTTCAAAAATGCTGTTATAGCAGCTCCTCAGTAACTCAGCCTCTCCTCGGCTACCATCCCACCAACGCGGGCCAACAGCGTGGATGACGTGGGCAGCGGGTAAATCAAACCCCGGCGTGATGACAGCTGAGCCAGTTTGGCAACCACCCAGCGTACGGCAAGCTTGTAGCAACTGCGGCCCTGCCGCACGGTGAATGGCACCACAAACACCACCTCCCGCTAGCAGATTTGCATTGGCAGCGTTGACGATGGCATCAGTGGTACATTGCGTGATGTCGCCCAAAATTACGCTTATGGACATTTATTGCGCTTTCTGAGTATGGCCGAGCCACATTAACGCAAGCTATCGGCGTTTGCTAGAGTTCTGCATATTATGAGTTATGCTGCTATGTGTAGCAGGCTGGTTGCCTCTTCTTCCCAAGCATCTTGCATCAACATGTGCAGGGATACATTTGCGCTGGCTGGGTCGCTCAGCTCAACCGTGCCCGCCCGGATTGCGGCCTGATAGCCGCTCAGCAGGCCAAACAAAGCTGTTTTGTATTCTGTGTCATCGTTGCCCTTGAGCTGTAGGCCTTTGGTTTCAAGCACCAGAACACGGTTATTGTTGAGGCACGCGATAAAGTCAGGGTAAACCTTGTTGCGCTGCCAGCCCTGCAAACCATAATCCTGCCGCGCTACCATGCGGTGCCACCACTGCACCGCCTCTTGTGCAGACAGGTACAGGGCAAAATCTTTCTCAAGGCTGTTGAAATCCTTTTCATAGAGAAACTCAAACAAGCTATTATTTTCAATCAGCTTACGGTCACCACGGGCGGCCAGCACTTGCAGCTCATGCGCGAGCTGATAATTGAGGTGCTCATTACCATTGGTCAGCAGCTTGAATGTAATTTCACCCTGCTTGAGCTTGCGCTGGAACAGCTCCTCCGAAAGCTTATGAACTTGCTCTTTCAGGCTGCGCTTCATATTCTCAAGAATATAAAGGCGGTTATTGTATATAAAATCATCATCGCGCCCCGCCTGACGCAAGGTGTCTATGGCATGAAGCCAAATCCGGCTGGCCTGCCACGGATTGGGCACAATATCGAGCAGCGGACGGGTGAGAAAACCAATATCCAGTTTTTTCTCAACCCATACGTCCTGCTGTTGGGTTCTGGTCACAAGTTCCAGTTCGGCTGGCTCACCCGTTAAATCCTCCCGATTGGCCACATCGATTGCTACCTCAGTAACGCTTGGTGCGTTTCTGGCATCCAGTGTGCCGCTGGCATCGTAGGTTAACGTGTCCCACGGCAAATGGGCCAGAATATCCCGCTCATAGCTTATATCGCGCCAGTGGTTGCCCTGCCGATGTAATACCTTGGGTAGAAAGATTTTAAGGCCAGTAAACTGCTGCTTACGCTTAATTTTCTGCACCTCAACACTATCGGGCGCGGGGCCAGCCTGCCCGGTCTCGGCACGAACAAACTCACCCAGTCCATCCATACCCTCTTCTTGCAGCCCCTTTTTAATATTCTCGACTGCCTCTTTAACTTCTTGATTGTAGCAATACACATAACACTCGTTGAGTGCGTCAATGCTGGTTGAGCGGGCATCGGGCTGGCGCAGCACCCGGCCAATCATTTGCGTCATGGCGGTTTGCGCGGTGGTTACGTCCAGTAGCGTCAGCACATAAGCGAATGAGCAGTCCCAGCCCTCTTGCAATGCCTGCTTGGTAATGATGTAGCGCACGGGGCAGAGGGGGTCGAACAGGTCAGTATCGCCCAGTTCATCTTTTTCTGATGATTTGATACGGATTTCATCATCACGCACCGATAGCCGCTCGGTTAAATACTCGCGCACATCGAGCGCGTGTATTTTCTGGCCATCGCGCTGGTCATTGCCAATGCGCTCAACCCGAATAACCATAATGGGGCGAATGTAGCGGCCATCTTGCGTTTGCAGCATGACTGATTTTTCTGCCAGCTCGGCCAACCTACCATGCGCCATGGTCAAGGTGTTCTTCCAATCGCCGTTTCTGGTATTAACTATATTGATGGGCAGCTTAATCATCTGCTCATCCTTCAAATCAACGCCTGACACATCGACCAAAACATTGCTGACATGCTTTTTAATGTTAGGGGTGGCGGTTAGCTCAAGAATAAAGCTCGGATTAAAACCATTCAGACTGTTGCGCCTAATTTCTGAATATGCCTTTTGACCCTCATCTATCACCACAACGGGCCGCTGCATTTTGAGGACGTTTACAAGGCTCTGCTTTATCGAAACGCCCATAGCGTCCCCGACATCACCAAGGTCGTTTATTTCAAGGTCTTTATATATTTCGAGCAGAGCTTTATTGGCCAGCAGGTCGTCAGTCTCAGGGAAAAAGCTGGCATAGCGTCCAGCATCCTTAAATATACGGTAAAACTGGTTATTATTTGCGTTACCAGTAGCGGCTAACTGCACCAACATAATACAGAGGTAGTTTTCGACATGGGCTTTGGTAAGGGGGTCATCCTTTTCAAGCACCTTAACACGGCCACCTGACGCCCGCTCTAGCGTCTGGCGGTACGGGTGCAGGCGGTTAAATAATGCTTTGCGGGTTTGTGTATAAATCTGCACGGTAGGGACAACCCATAATACAAGCCCGGTTTGGCGCTTGAAGAAGTCCGTTTGCAGGCGGCCCACACACTCGGCAGCTAATAGCGTTTTCCCACCGCCCGTGGGTACTTTAAGGCAGACATGGGGAATAGAGCGGTCACGCGCATCATGGCGCGGCATGTGGGCAGGGATAATCGCGCCAGCGGGTGTTTTTACGCGTGGCAGAAGGGTTTCAATCTTTTTCCATGCGGCCTTAGGCCAGTCGGCCATACCATCGGGAAGCTCAAGGCCAGCTGCAAGCAGGGCTTGGATAGCAGCCTCTGCCTTATGCCGCTCGGCGTGAAGGGTTTTCAGGTATGTGTCAAACCGCTCAAGCACACGGCGCTGATAGTCTTTCAGTTCCACAGCACTAATCCCCCATCACACGGTGAATAGCGTAGGGCAACTGGCAGTAGGTAATGCCCAGCTCAGTTAGCTCTTTCTGGCTCATGAACTTATGTGTGGCAAACACCAAAGCTGTTTTGTTATTGCGCGTCTTTGCAATACTCTGCGCCAGCTCGGCATTCAGTGCCGAATTGCCTGAGCGCAAGAAGGCGCTATCAGCCTGATAAATAACATGCACGCGGTACTGGTCGGTCTCGCCAACAAAATAATCAGCACCCTTCTTTACTTTATCAAGCGTCTGGCCTGTAGCGGTATAGAAGGCATAGCGGGCCAGCTCATCATAATCAGGCAGCTTACCGCCCTTGAGTAGATTATCGATGTTGATTTCTTGCCCAAGCTCGCAGTAGGTGAACGAGCCACCCAAGCCTTTTTTGAGGGTATCATCTTTGGCAGTGGGCACACCTTTAATTACACGGCGCACACGCTCGGCGGTTATCTCGATAACCTTCTTAAATCCCATAGAATACGCTGGCTTATCATGGGCAACATCTTCATCCATTTGTACGAGAATAAACTTTCTATTACCCCCGTCCTCTTGATTTAGAGCCAAAACAGCATGTGCAGTGGTGCCCGACCCAGCGAAGCTATCTAAGAATATAGAATTTTTATCACCAATAAATGAAATCAGCTCCTTGATAAGGTCATACGGTTTTGCCTTATCAAAAATTGTTTTTTGAAATAAGCCTTTAATCTGTTTACTGCCCTTACGCGTTGGGATTTGGATTAACCCCTTCAATGTTTGAGCGGTCTCCTCAATATATAATTTTCGATAGGCGCGCTCTCCTCTCCATACTATTCTATCATCTTCATAAAGCTCATCGATGTAATCTTGGCTCATCCAGTGCCTGCCAGCAGGTGCGGGGATTTCTTTATCACCGAATTTTCTTGGCGGCCCATCTCCTTCACCGGAAAGGTCAACCGGATAATACAGACGCCAGTTTTCGTCCAAATTTTGATAATTGGTGAGCCACGAATACTTCTTAGTATTTTTTTGCTTGTCTTCGTTTTGGAGCTGACTGACGGCATCTTTAACTAGAACCAAAGCATCCTCAATACTCTTTTTATTATTCTGAGCTTTTGTCACAATGTCCATTAGACGCTCTGCCTCAGGCCTTATGTTTCTCCACTTGCCTTTGATTTGCGATATATTTTTTGCAAAAAGTAAAATGTATTCATGTTCAACCGCAACTAGGTCGGAGGAGCGAGAGGAGTTATGCCAAACGAATTTGGATATTAAGTTACGCTCCCCAAAAATCTCATTCATGAGCATTTGTAGTGAGGCGACTTCATTATCGTCGATACTGACGAATATCACACCATCATCGGCTAGTAGCTCTCGGAGTAGCTGTAAACGTGGCCACATCATGCATAGCCATTTATCATGGCGTTCCATGTCTTCTTTATCGACAGGGTTGCCCTCTTTTTTGAGCCACTCTTTCATAAGCGGTGCATTGACATTATCGTTGTAGCACCACCCTTCGTTGCCAGTGTTGTAGGGTGGGTCAATATAAATGCACTTAATCTTGCCTGCGTACTTCGGCAGCAGCGCCTTGAGCGCGTGCAGGTTATCGCCATGAATGATGAGGTTGTCATCAAGGCTGGGCTTGCTGCCCTTGGCAGGGGCTGACTTTTTGGCATCAATATCAAGTTGCTTGAAGGGAACACCCAAATGGTGGGCGTACACAAACTGCTTACCCTTAAAATCTAACGTCGGCATAACCACCCCTCGGAATGCAGCAAGAAAGACGGCCACCAGATTTCTCTGGTGACCGGGGTGTTAAGAACCGTCGCAGACGGCGCAGCGTATTCACGCAAGCGCTATTGTATTCCGCCGCCACCCCGACCGCAAAGGTCGAGAGGCGCATCGGATTAACGGGCTGATGCAATTTCCCGCTGCGAGAGGTTCTTACGCCCCGGCTCCGCCGACTTAGGCGAAACTGGGCGCATCATAGCGGCGCAGGGGTGGATTACAACAGGGGAACGGGGTTAACGCTTTTGTGGGTAGCCGCTTTATAGCTTGGCGCAGGCCTGTATAAGCAGCTCTTGTTCGCTGGCATCGGTAGCAACCAAAGCCACATGGCCTTGATGAATATGCAGGAAAGCGGCTTGGCCATACTGCTGCGCGAGTTGCTGCCCATCGGCCAGCGTGGCCCCACATAACAGTAGGCTTGGTTCGGGTGGCCAGTTACCGTCTGCGCTGCCGCCCCACCCACGGCAGTAGGCCCACCGCCCAAGAACTGTTTCGGTCATTGCGCGTTGCAACTGGCGGTTAGCAAAATCGGGCACTTGCCGCCCGCGTGGGTTGTATGCAGTAATGAATACCGCCTCGGTTGCGCCCCGCGCCGCCAACAGCTCGGCCAGCTTTGGATTTTCTGTACCCGGCACCAGAACAAGGCCCGCAACCTCAAAATGGGCTGTGGCAAAGCTGCGGGCTAGCTCAGGCGTGATGGGGGCGGCGGTATTATCAGGAACATAGCCCCTTGTAGCTAGCCAAGCCGCGAAGCGCTCAGGGCGGCGTTGCCTACCACCTTTATTCTTGCTGGCCTGCTCAGCGATGCGCTGCTGCTTGGCATCGTCACGCGCCTTCTGGCGGGCGGCTCTGGCACTATCGGAATTGTATTCATTAAAAGAGGCCCAGCGCTCGACGCTTTCCTGCTGGCGCTGCCGGAATATATTAAGTTGCTCACCTATCCAGCTTCCCGTGAGATGCGCGGATAATCCGGGGTAGCCGCCCGAGAGCAGAGGCAGGCTAAACTCGGAATAAACCATCTCCAACGCATCGGCAAAGCGCTGGGTGGTGCACTCCTCTGGGCCAATCAATTTAAGCTGCTCAGCAATTTGCTCAGTGCGGCCCTGCTGGGTGGTATTCGCATTGATTGTAGCTGCTAGGCCTTGCCTGAAATCTCGTGCGCCACAGGTGGTACAGCTAAGGCTAACGCACCATTCTTTTTCGCAGGCCGAGTGAATGTACTCGCATAGCCATGGCTTGGGCTGAGGAAGTGGGTTGCTTGCGTGTCTCATGTTAGCTCTCCTATGTTTTATAACCTGCTCAGTTTTGACAACCTATTTATTTTATTCGGTTGTCGGTCGCCGTGGCGGCAGGACAGAATGAAACGTGGCAATCAACGGCGCAGGCGGAGCATTCTTGGGCCGCCGCTTTTTCTTGATAACTCTAATGCCTTTTTGCCGCCAGTCGTGGGTCATTTTATCCATAACCTTGGACATGGGCGACCTCACCAGAGGAATGTTGCGCGTATCACTGACTAGAATACGCAGGTAACTGCCATTGCCGTCTCTTTTTGTGTTTGCTGCAAAGAGGGCCAACTCGATACCAACCGCCCTTATTAAAGCCACGGCCTCTCGCTGGGAGCTGTTGAGTATATAAATACCTCTAATAGTTTTTTCTGGTTCTTTCTTGCTGCGCAGCTCAGCAGCAAACCTTGGCCGATAGCGAGCCTCGCTGATAATCGGATTATCACTCGGGTGAACGAACAGGCTTGGGGCCGCGAGAAACATGCCGCTTTTCCAGCCCGCCGCCTGATGAAATTGGTAGAGGGCAAAGGATTGGTAAAAATAGCGCGAACAGACTGGCCCCACGGGCGTTAGGATAGTTAGTTCGGCGTTCTGGTAGAAATCAATTAAGTCTTGGTCTAGCGACATGAAAAAGCCCTCCGCATTGGAGGGCCGACGCTACCCGAGGTTGCCAGCACCATGCTGACCACATCTGCTTTCGCATACCACCTTGCCGGGTCGGCAGGTTGGCGTGGGCGTCGGCCCAACTCTTGATGTGCTTTCATGGTAGTCGAATAAAGCTTCCAAGGTCAAGCAGGCCAGTTTTTATGGTTCTGATACAGGATGTATCGTTATTTTATAGCCATAACGGGGGTGCCCACTTTTTCACCCATCTGTTACCTATATGTTACCTGAACACAAAACGAAAAGGCCGCCTTGTGGGCGGCCCTTCGTAACATCTTGTATTCACTGTCTTAATTGGAGCGGGCGAAGGGATTCGAACCCTCGACCCTAACCTTGGCAAGGTTATGCTCTACCCCTGAGCTACGCCCGCACTCCGTTTGTGGGGCGGAATATACCCAGCCACGCGGGCAAATCAAGCATTGAATCGCAAAAACTGCAAAAGGTTAATCTTTTCCGGGCGGTAATATCTTAAGGCCGCTATTTTCGGCACTTAACGCTGGTGGCAAAGTGGCTTTCGGCGGAACCTGCCAGTTGACCGTCGCCAGTGCCGCACAGTGCGGGCACACCGCCTGCCAGTCGGGCGTGCCCATATGGCAGCTGGTGCAGCTCCAGCCCGGCCCGGCAGGCGCTTGCGCCATTTTGGCCAGCCACGCCTGCCCGGCACGCGGATCGTGGCTTTCTTTTTCCGCCAGCTCGGCCTGAAGCGCACACGCCGCAGCGCTGGTCTGACCCGACAACCGCTCTTTAGCAATGCCCCACAGCTGCGCATCCAGCGCCGCGCGCGCCACCGCCAGATGGCTCTCGGGCGCGGCGGGATTATTCTTGGCCAATTGATGCAGTTTGCTCACCCGCCCGGCGGGAGTAAGCCCCTCTTCGCTGAGCACATACAGCTCGGCCAGCTGCGGGTGTGGAGCCAGTCGCCAGCTGCGCTCAATCACCTTGGCGGCGAGCTTACCCCGGCCCGAGGCAATCAGCAGCCGCGCATACTCCCGCGCTGCCGGAATAAAGCCGATGTTCTGTTCATGCGCCTGTCGCGCATAACTCAAGGCATCGTCTGGCAATTTGCGTGCCTCGGCACTGGCGCTTTGCATCAGCGCGAAAGTGGCCTTGAGTGTTTTACCGCGCTCCGGCCCCAGCGCCCCTTGCCGCAAGGCACGGTGCAGGGCCTCCTGCGCCGCTTTCCAGTTTTCGGCACGCGCTTCCAGCTCAAGCAGGGCCAGCAGGACCCAGCCCGCCTTGGGCTGCACCACTTGCGCCCGCCGGGCTAGCTGCAGAGCCTGAGCCAGATCCCCGCGCTGCTGGGCTTGTGCGATCAGGCCGCGCAAGCCGAGCACCGACAGCTCGGGGCGTTGCAGCATCTTATTGTAATAGTTACTGGCAGCTTGCTCATCGCCGTTCATCTGCGCGGCCTGAGCCTGTAACATCAGCGTCAGGGAGGGCTGGTTCAAAAGCTTGTCAGCTTTATAGGCCAGTTTGCGAGCCGCACGGGCATCGCCGGCGCCGATAGCGACAAAACCCTCGGTCAAAGCGAGATAGCCCTTGCGCTGGCGGCGCGAGACGCTGCCAAGTGTCAGTGCGCGCGGCAAACCGATCACCGCCCGCCAGAAATTGTAGCTTGCCACCACGACCACGGTGAGCGCCAGCAGGATTACAATCAGCACCCCCACACTGGTACTGATCTCATAGCCCAGCCAGTTGATCACCACGAGGCCGGGGCGGTTGGCCAACCACACCGCTATGGCGACCAGCGCAATCAGCTTGAGCAGATAGATAGTCAGCCGGATCACGGTGCCACGCTTTCGTCAGTGGCGGGTTCCAGATAGTGGCCCGCCTGTGCTGTGAGCATCTGTGCCAGCCCCTCAACCTGCGCACGGGCCTTGGCTGCTGTTAGCCAACTCTTGAGCTCGGCGCTTTGCGCCGGGGATGAAAGGACACTTAATGCCCTTGCCAAATCACCGGATTTAAGGGCTGTTTCGGCGACATTCAGCTGCGCGTCCAAGTCGGCGTTTGCGGCTGAAAGGGTCTCGCCTTGACGGCGGATCACCACCAGCCCTTGCAGCTGACGGCTGACCTTCTCGCCAAAGCTGGCTCCATCCGGGCGAGCAGCCAGCAATTCGGCCCGCGCGGCAGTGGGAAAATCCTGCGCCAGAGTCAGCAGCGTGGGCACCCCTTTCTCGAGCCACGGCACCAGTGCCGGAGCCGCATCCTCGAGTGCGCGGAGCAAATCAGTATCCGGCATAGCAGTAGCAAGTACCGCCTGCCACTGGGCCTTAAACGGGGTCCCTTGTTGCCAAGCCGCCATCAGCTGCAAACTGGCCGCAAGGAGAAACTTGTGTGCCGTAGCTTCCGGACCCGCTTTGACCTTATTGCGTAGCTGACTTAGCTCATCACGCATATCCTCACTGTTCTTTTGCAGAACAATCTGGGCATCTCTGAGTGCGGCCAGCTCGGATTCCAGCTTGCTGGTATCGGCTTTTTCAACCGATGCCACCGGCACCGGGCGACTTTCAAGCGCATCCAGACGGGCCAGGACGGGGTCAAGATCAACCACCGGGGCCGGGGCCATCGCAGGCTGAATAGTCCCAACGGCGGGAGCCGGCTTTACATATCCCACCCACCAAGGCTGGCCAAGTGCGACGCCCAGCGCCAATACGGCGATCATCACTGGAAGTAGCGCCGGACGCGCGGGCATAACCGGCTTGGTGGGGGCTGGTTCGGGCGTGGGGGAAGTCTCTGTCATGAGATCAATCTACACCGTGGGCAGAATTTCCAAGAGGCTGTTTTCATCAGGATGGGGTGCACTTAGCACCGATCGCCACCCCGGCCCCGCCGCCGCCGCAATGGCGGGGCTTAGACAATACAGCGAGAGAGCCGCCCGTGCCGAAGGCTGGACGAGCAGTCGTGCCAGAATGGCGGCGCTGCGCGGCGAATAAAGTAACACCCCCACTACCTCACCTGCGACCAAAGCCCGATGTACCTCCTCAGGCAAGGTCTTTTGCGGCAAAGCGCGATAGACGATGCGCTGCTCAACCCAAAAGCCGACCGCGCTCAGCCGGGCTGCAAGCTGGCCAGCCACAACATCCCCGCTTAAGTGCAACAGGGCCCCAAGGCCGGGCGCACACTGTTGGGTGACCAGCGCAACCAAAGCCGCAGCATCGCCCTCCGCGCTGTAAACATGGGCAAATCCCTGCTCGCGCACCCGTGCGGCTGTACGCGCCCCCACGGCATAGACCGGAAGAGCGCGAGCTAGCCCACTGGCAGCCAGCGCCTCAACCGCATTGCCGCTGGTTAACAGCACCGCTTGAGGTGGTGCAGGCGGCAGTGTCCAGTCCAGGGCCTCAATGGTCAGCAGCGGGGCAAATAAGCAGCGCCACCCAGCGGCACTCAGCCGCGCGGCGGTCTCTTGCGCCTGCGCATGCGGGCGGGTAATCAGGAGGCCGGGCATCGTCACGCTGCTGGTTTACCCCGGCCAGACGTGCTAGGAAAGCCCGAGAAAACTTAACCCTTCGTCACCTGCAAGGATGATTAGCATGACCGAGACCCCGCCCCCTGCCGCGCAGCCCATTCCGCTCACCATCAATGCGCAATACATTAAGGATCTGTCCTTCGAGAACCCCAACGCGCCGCAGAGCCTGCTGCCCAGCAAGGAGCAGCCACAGCTTGATGTGCAAATTGACGTGCAGACCCGCACCGGGCCGGATAGCAGTTATGAGGTGACCTTGCACATCAAGGCCGATGCCAAAGTGGGCGGCTCTCGGGCCTTCCTGATTGAGCTGGCCTACGCCGGTATCGCCACCCTGAAGGATATTCCGGCTGAGTATCTGCAGCCCATTCTGCTGATCGAGATCCCGCGCCTGCTGTTCCCCTTCGCGCGCAACATTCTGGCCGATACCACACGCGACGGTGGCTTCGCCCCGCTGATGCTCAACCCGATCGACTTTGCCGATCTCTACCGCCGCCATATCGACAGCCAGAAGGCGGCAACGCAGAAGGTCGCCGGCAACGCGTAAGCACCCGCTCTTTGCTCAAGGAAACGGCCCCGTAATGGGGCCGTTTTTATTAGTTGTTCATGCTGTCGAAGAAGTCGCTGTTGCTCTTGGTGTGCTTGAGCTTGTCGAGCAGGAAGTCGATGGCGTCAGTCGGACCCATCGGCATGAGGATACGACGCAGCACCCACATCTTGGTGAGGGTAGCCTTATCGACCAGCAGCTCTTCCTTGCGGGTGCCGCTCTTGCCGATATCAATGGCCGGGAAGGTGCGCTTGTCCGCAATCTTGCGGTCGAGCACGATTTCGCTATTGCCGGTGCCCTTGAACTCTTCAAAGATCACTTCGTCCATGCGGCTACCGGTATCGATCAGCGCGGTGGCGATGATGGGCAGCGACCCACCTTCCTCGATGCGCCGCTGATCCGCAACCACTCCCGGGCAAACGGTGACATTCGCCGCTGCTGCGGCAGCGCCTACCGTGCCTGTCGCGCGGGGGGTG
>DDSC01000005.1:115473-116243 GCA_002343265.1 Micavibrio sp. UBA2400 | reverse complement strand
CGCCTGTGCTTTGGTGCTGGCGCGGGTTCACTGAGTAGGCTTGCAAACTCGGAAGGCGGTGCGGCGACAGCCGGAACAGGCTCCGGCGGCGCAGGCGCAAACCCGGCAATCGCATCACGCGGCGGCAGCGCCTCGGTCCACTCAAAATGGCAGGCACTGCAACGGACCTTGCGCCCGGTTCCGCTCAAGGCGGACTCCGGCACGTTGTAAGTGGCAAAACAGCGCGGGCAGGTTACGAGCATCTGGGGCTATCTCTCTGACTTGCCCGGCATATTCGCCTGAAATGCGCCGCCCGTCTACGTCTGAAGTACCACCCGCCGCAATTGTGCCCAAAACGCCACGCCCGGGTATGACTCGCCCATAGCCAGCCGCCGCGCCCCCTGATAAAAACATACCGAAATGACCGGGGCCTGAAATCCATGAAAATTCTGACCAGAATCTTTGCTGCCATTGGTGTGATGGTGGTGCTGTCCTTCGTACTCAGCCTCCTGTTCAGTGCCTGGTTCACGCCCAGCGCGCCAGACGTGGCGGAACGGACAGTCCTGCGACTCGATTTCAGCGTGCCCATCTATGAGGCAGGCGCGCCGACCCTGCTGGATCTCGCTCTGGACGAAGACAGCTTCTCTCTGCTTTCGCTCATTCAGGCCCTCGACCGTGCCAGCTCGGACAGCCGCATCAAGGGCCTGCTGGCCGACCTCAGCAACGTCACCCTCGCCCCGGCCCAGATTGAAGAAATTCGCGCCGCCCTTTTGCGCTTTCGCGCCGCCGGA
>DDSC01000005.1:16147-115388 GCA_002343265.1 Micavibrio sp. UBA2400 | reverse complement strand
CAAGTCAAGCAAATTTGTTGTCGCTCTGTTCACCACTTGTTAGCCGAATTGGCGTTAGCCTTTGTCTATGCGACAGGTCGAAACCCTCAAGCAAAAACGGCTTTTGCGCTTTCGCGCCGCCGGAAAGTTTGCCTACGCCTATGCTGACAGTTTTGGCGAACTCGGCCCCGGCAACCGCGCCTACTGGCTGGCCAGTGCTTTTGACAAAATCTGGCTGCAACCACTGGGTACAGTTGGGTTGACGGGGAGTGCGATGAGCCTGCCGTTTGCCAAGGACCTGCTCGACAAGGTGGGTATCAAAGCCGACATGCGCCAGCGCCATGAATATAAGGGTGCAGCCGAGATGTTCACCCAGACAACCCTGCCGGCACCCTTACGCGAAAACTATACGCGTCTGCTCAATGACCTGCACACTACCATGCTGGCCGACATTGGCACAGCGCGCGGGATCGAACAAAAAACGCTGCGCCAGCTGGTCGATCAGGCTCCGCTGCTGGATCGTGAAGCGCTTGACGCCAGGCTGATTGATGCCCTCGGTTATGCCGATGAAGCACGGAGTGCGGCAAGTCGGGCTGCACGGGAGGGTCAGGAGGACAGCGAGTGGACCGAAGCGCCGGAGATGAATGTGTTCAGCTATCTGTTTGCCAAACCACAAACCGACCCGGAGCCGAAAGCCAGCGTTGCCCTGATTTATGTAGAAGGTGCGATTACCCGACTGGCGGGAGAGCGCGGACCGATGGGCGAAGATCAGGCGGTCAGCGCGCAAGAGCTGGTGGAGGCCATTACGCAGGCCGCAGGCGATGAGGAGATCAAAGCCATTCTTTTGCGCATCAACAGCCCGGGAGGGTCAGTGGCGGCCTCGGAATCCATCCACCGCGCTCTGGAGCTTGCTAAAGCCAACGGTAAATATGTCGTCGTCTCCATGGGCGAGATCGCGGCATCGGGTGGCTATTGGATAGCCACCGCCGCCGACACGGTGTTCGCCAGCCCGAGCACCATCACCGGCTCGATTGGCGTGGTGGGCGGCAAGATCGTATTTGGGGAGTTGGCCCGCAAGCTGGGCATCACCATGGCCGAGTTGGGCACAGGCGCGAACAGTGACATGTTCTCACCAGTTAAACCTTTCTCGCCCGCTGCGTCGGCCCGTATTAATGCGTCACTCGACAGCATCTACGCCGCCTTTGCTGCACGGGTCGCCACAGCCCGTAACCTTAGCCCGGCGCAGATTGACAAGGTGGCCCGCGGCCGGGTGTGGACAGGCGCCAGCGCTAAAGAGGCCGGCTTGGTCGATGAGCTTGGCGGCCTACGTGAAGCGTTTACCGCCATCAAGACGCATCTGGGTTACACGGCGGACGATCGGCTGAGCGTGCGGATGCTGCCGGAATCCGAAAGTCCATTCAAACGTGTGCTGATCATCCTGCAGCACCTGCTCAGCAGCGCTGCCCCGTTCTCGCTGTCACAACTGAACAGCTGGCTGCAGCTGCCCGCGCTGAACAGCATGGGGGCACTGGTCTATACCGGGCCACAGGTGGAGTAAGCCTGACTTACGCTGGATATACCTGATTCAAGATCTTGATCAGATATTCCTTGGCCGCTTCACCCGCCGCGAGGCGAGTGCGCAATTGTGTAGGTGTCAGCCACCAGCTCTCGGTAAAGTCATCGCGATTATAGTCGGGCGTGGCGTCCGAGCGGATTTCATACACTGTCATAAAGGCCGAGACATCATGCTGCGGCGGAGTGAGTTTGGCCACCACCCGCCACACCACATCGGCCAGACGGATACCGACTTCCTCTGCTGTCTCACGTTCAAACGCCAGTTCATAAGCTTCACCCGCGCCGACATGGCCTCCCACGCTTACATCGAGCGCATTCGGGAAAATACGTTTATGCGGCCCGCGCCGCGGAACCCACAATTCGCCTTTTTCATTACGGATGAACGCGTTAATGACGCGGAAATTGCGGAAGCTGCCCCGGCGCATCGTCTCCGAACGCCAGATGGTACCGATCACGGTGTCGGCATCATCGACCTCGTCGAGCAGTTCGTCTTCGGTCATAGTGGTCTGTCTTAGCTGCGGCGCTCAACCACAAACTGCGCCACATCGCGCAGCAGCTGGGCGCGGCTCTCGAAAATCTCGAGGTGGCGGCGGGCTTGAGCGGCCAGCATTTCGGCTTGGGCGCGGGTGCGCTCGGGACCAAGGATGGTGACAAAGGTGGCCTTCTTGGCAGCATGATCCTTGCGCACGGGCTTGCCCATCTCCTCGGGGGTGCCCTCCACATCGAGCAGGTCATCAATCATCTGGAACGCCAGACCCAGATCATGCGCGTACTTGCGCAGAGCCAGACGCTGCTGTTCGGTTGCCTTACCCAGAATAGCCCCGGCTTCGCAGGAAAACGCAATCAGCTCACCGGTTTTCATGCGCTGCAGCCGGGTGGTCTGGCCGATATCAAACTCGGTGGTTTGCGCCAGCATGTCCATCATCTGGCCGCCCACCATACCATTGCCACCAATGGCGCGGGCCAGACCCAGTACCAACTGTGCGCGCACATGGGGATCATCATGGGTGGCATTGTTGGACAGCACTTCAAAGGCGTACGTCAGTAGCGCGTCACCGGCCAGAATGGCGGTGGCTTCATCAAACGCCTTGTGCACCGTAGGCTTGCCGCGGCGGGTATCGCTATTATCCATCGCCGGCAGATCGTCATGCACCAGCGAGTAGCAATGCACCATCTCGATCGCGGCGGCGACGCGGCGCGAGCGCGAGGGATCAACCCCGAACATGTTGGCTGCGCTGATGCACAGAAACGGGCGCAGACGCTTACCGCCACTGAGCGCGGAATAGCGCATCGCCTCATACAGGCGATCTTCCGGGTTACCCGTCAGCGGGATGAATCCATCCAGCTCGTTGTGAACTTCCTTGGCAATTTCGCCCATCGCATCTTTGAGCTGGGGGTGCAAACTGGGCATGACTTACTCCAACGGGGTGGTGGTGAGGCGGCCATCGGGCTGCGGGGTAATTTTTTCGATCTTGGCTTGCGCTTCCCCCAGCTTGGCTTCGCAGTGAGCGCGGAGCAAGGCCCCCCGCTCATAGGCGGCAATCGCGTCATCAAGCTTGCCCTGCCCGGACTCGAGCTGACGGACGATGCCTTCAAGCTGTGCCATTGCGTCCTCAAAGCTCAGGGCGGCAATCTCGGCAGAAAGGGACTTGGCGGCGCTCATGGGCGGGGAATTTAAGCTTTTATGGGCATTCCAGCAAGGCCCGGACATGGGCTACGGTCGAATCGGCTAACGCGGCGAGATTATAGCCGCCTTCAAGGCTGGAAACCACCCGTCCGGCACAGCTTTTCGCCGCAATTTGACTAATTTGGGCTGTTAACCAGCTAAAATCTGCTGTCGTGAGGCCGAGACCACCCAGCGGGTCAGCCAAATGCGCATCAAACCCGGCAGACATGAAAATAAAGTCGGGCGCAAAGCCTTCGAGTGCCGGGAGCAGCTCATTTTGCCAAACTGCACGAAACGGTCCACTGCCACAGCCCTCTGGCAACGGTGCATTGTGGATCTGTCCGTAAGCACCACGCTCGCTGTGTGCGCCAGTGCCCGGATAGTGCGGCCATTGGTGTGAGGAGGCGAAAAAGAAATTTGCATCATTCCACGCAGCGGTCTGCGTACCATTACCATGATGCACATCAAAATCCAGCACAGCCACGCGAGGGTAGCCCAACGCCTGTGCCTGACGGGCGCCAACCGCTATGTTATTGAACAGACAAAACCCCATGGCCTGATCCGGCTCGGCATGATGGCCGGGCGGACGCACGGCACAAAAGGCATTCTTGATCTGTCCGGCATGAACAGCCTCTACCGCCGCACACACTGCACCCGCCGCATGCAGCGCTGCAGTAAAGCTCGGCTCGCTCAGCACGGTATCGGCATCCAATGCCCCCTCACCAAACACCGAAATCATGTCGTAGAGCGCGGACGTATGTACGCGCATAATCTGCTCGGGCGTTGCTGACGGGGCCTCGCGCCACTCCAAACCCTCAATGGATCGGAGAGCCCGCCAGACAACCTGAACCCGCTCCACCCGCTCAGGATGGCCAATACCGGTGTCATGCTGCAGGCTGCTGGGGTGATGAAAAACAGCGGTTGTCACGGAGCTTACTGGTCAATACCGGCGAGATGGTATTTAAGGTGCGACACTAGAGAGAGCACCCATTGCAGGCGCAATTGCAGATTAATCGCGCTTTCGCGGCCATTCAGGTTGCCGCGATCACGGATCTCCTGCAGACAGCTCTTGATATGCTCGCCAGCCGACTCATTACCGCCCTGAACAAACAGATGCGGTGCCACCTGCATGAAGGCCTCACCGATAATCACATCAGCCTTACAGGCCAGCTCATACATCTCACGCAAGCGAAAGCGCAACTTTTCCGGGCTTTCATCATCGAGAAAGCTGCAACTGTCTTCAATCAGGTCGAGGGCATGGAAGGCCCGCGCCATGATCAGGCGCGAGGTAATCCAGTTGCGCCCCTCATACACCTCGGATGGCGCTACATAATCATCAAAAATCTGTTGGACTGCCGACACGCCGACACTTGCTCCCGTACGATCCTAGTGTGCGCTGTTTTGGCTCCGGAGTCTACGGGGCAGCCATCGCAAGTTTACTGATCCGCTCCTCATAAGTTTTGAGCAGGCTGGCATTACGCAACTGCATCTGTTGCTGCCAATAATCATCCGGGGTGACCATCAGCTTGTCCTGCACATCAGCTAACGTCAACGTATCCTTGCGCTCCGGTAGAGCGGGCACGGACGGGGTAGCTGCACCAGACGGCCCAGGGCTCGACGACGGCACTCCATTTGCCGGGGCTAGCGCCATGACACCGGGGTCTGGTAGCGGGATCGGCGGCGCCTGTCCCGGCAGCGCTGGGCGTCCGGCCTGTGGTGCAGGTGCCTGCGGTGCGGGGGTTTGCGCCCCGGCGGCCACGGTGACGACAGCCAGCCCGAGCGCCAGACATAGCATAAGAACAGGACTGTAGGTGATTGCCCGCATGACGAATGGCTCCCGGCCTGAAACTGGTAGGTACCTCAAGGTTTCCCCCTGGCCAGTTTGCCATTAAATTCCTTGCCTGATCGTTACTAACCGCTTGAATTCCCCCGATTTAAGGGTAGGTTACAACGGTAACACCATGATTTTACTTGT
Source organism: Micavibrio sp. UBA2400 (assembly GCA_002343265.1). Lineage (GTDB taxonomy): Bacteria > Pseudomonadota > Alphaproteobacteria > UBA2400 > UBA2400 > UBA2400. The sequence goes on along the minus strand of DDSC01000005.1, from coordinate 110,193 downwards.
TTTCCAGTTTTGGGCGCCCGGGGCGCTGCACTGATGAAAGCCGAAAACAGCCGCCTTGGGCGCTGCGGCAGCTGCCGCCACTGGAAATCGGCACAGGAGCTGGTCACCGAACGCGCCGGTCCGACGCCCTCGGCCGCTCAACTGGAACGCGCCCGCCAGAGCGTACGGGATGAACTGAGCTTTGAGTATCTGGACATCCGGACCGCCGACCAGCGTGGCTGGTGTCTGGCAGCCGAATCTGGACGCGGGAGCGTGACGGATATGCTGGCCGTGAACCCGACCACCGGTGAGCCAGCGCGGCTCATCACCCGGCAGGGCTATGGCTGCCTGAACCACCAACCACGTCCCCACAAGGCCATGAGCGTTCCTCCTGCCGATCTGTCCCGCAATCCACGCTTAGGCCGCTGTGCCAGCTGCCGCCACTGGTCGAGTGCTAAAAATGAAGCCGCAGCCCTGCTGAGCATTGAGCGCTATACCAATGCCAATGCGCGCCTTGAGGATGCCCAGCGTGAAGCCTACGCTCTGCTCTCCCCGCCCCCTCTGAACCCGAACACAGCGGGGAGCCGGGGGTGGTGCAAAGCCAGCGCCAATGACCGCACAGCCGATCCGGGCTGTCTGGCGGTCAATCCGGCTAGTGGCACCATCGGTGGCGTTATTACCAGTGAGAGCCACGCCTGTATTACTTATATCGAAAGCATTGATCCGCGCCTGACAACCCGCCCCGACTGGCGGTGGACGGCCGACCGGACCAAAGCCCATAGCATCGGCCCTTCTGTTTCACTCAATGAATTGCTCTGGTCATATCTGGATCCCGGTGCCCTGCTGGATGAAAGCTGCCCGCTGTCGCCACTGCACCCCGAGCATCCGCTCAATCTGCGCAACCCACGCAGCCTGTACTATAACCCCAATCCGGCCTTTGCCGCCTTCCGCGTCCGGCCGCATCTGGTCAAACAGTTCATTCAGCCGCAGGTTTTTGAAGGCGATACTTCCCCGCACCGCAAGCGGCCCAGCAGTGTCCGCTGGACTCCAACAGCCCTACCCACACCCACCGGACAATTTGGCCTCCCACCACCCAGCATTGATTTGCCAGCAGCGCCGGCGGTGAAATTAAGCAAGACCCCGGACCAGACCAACCCGAAAAAACCACGCGCTAACGTGTGCGCTACTCCTACAACACAGCCCACGCTTGGAGGAGGACTGGGGCCAAGAAAAAAACGCTGACCGGGACAGGCTCTAGGGGGCTGTTGCTGGCGGTGTCTCAGCGGGAAGTGTCTCAGCGGGAGGTGGAGAGGCTGCAGCCGAAGAACTACGGGCAGCACTACCAGAGACAGCCGAAACCTCACCAGTGGTGACGCGACCATCAACAGGGGGCGCCGACTCAAATCCATTGGAGCGGACGTCATCAATCACTGTGGCGGCGGTAGTCGCCGGGGTCTCTGTGACCTGTGCTTGAGGAGCCGGACCCATTGTAATATCCAGCACATAAAGCTTGTTACCTATAACGTCGGTTTGGCGAAAGCCGATAGACCGCATACCGCGCTGCTCGCACTCAGTGGAGCCGACAATACGGAACTGGGGGTCGTCCTTGACGCAGAAATTGAATGTGCTGCCCCACTCGACATTCAGAGCCTTGGAGCGGGCATAATGATAGTAATAACGGCGATCCAGCTCACCGGTCACGGCCGTCTCGCATTTAGTGGGATCAATGGTCCACCAACCCTGCGAGACCACGTCTTCATCGGTTTCACGGGCAACCGCCAGCTCCAGCGGAGCCGATGTCTTGTTGCAGACCACCAGCTGTGCCTGCGCCACAGGGGCCATTGATACCAGAGCTGTCACAATGAGCGAGAGGATGCGGACCATAAATCAGTCTCCTGTTAGACTAACACTAAACGTAACAAGGAAGAGGCGCAACAGTCAGCACGTCGCAGTCCGGCACGTTATGCCTACTCTGTCTCAAAATTGTGTCGAATTGTTACCGAATCCTTACTTGGCCGACACCATCATCACCATCTGCTTACCTTCCAGCTTGGGATGCTGCTCGACTTTGGCCAGTTCGGCGATATCGGCCTGCACCCGCTGCATGAGCTGGTAGCCAATGTCCTGATGCGCCATTTCGCGGCCCCGGAAGCGCAGGGTGAACTTGACCTTGTCACCCTCACCCAGAAACTCTTTCACCTGCTTCATCTTGATCTGATAGTCGTGATCGCCGATGTTGGGGCGCAGTTTGATTTCCTTGATCTCGATGACCTTCTGCTTCTTGCGGGCTTCATTGGCCTTCTTTTGCAGCTCGTACTTGTACTTGCCGGCATCAAGAATTTTGCACACAGGCGGCTCAGCGTTGGGAGAGACCTCGACCAGATCGAGATCGGCCTCGTCAGCTAGACGCAGTGCTTCAAACAGACCAACGACACCGACCATCTCGCCGTCAGCGCCCACCAGTCGCACAGTGCGGGCACGAATTTCGTTATTGATACGCGGGCCATCACGCTCGGGCCGCTCGGGCCGGGTGGGCAGTTCAGGACGAGGGGGTATAGCTAATCTCCATACAAGGTTGCAACAACAGGCGCGCAATCTAGCAACATTAACCAAAAGTCTCAATGGTCTCGGTAAACCCTGGCAGATAAAGAGAAGCAAAAATGAGACACCAGTTCTGTTTCTGTGCATTGAAATACTATAAATTATGGCTGATTGTTAAGTATCCTATTGTTTTTGCTTATAAAATTTTTATGACCCATCCAAAACACGGGGCCACTGATTGACTTTCCTATACATGGAATTCAAGGCAAGCGCCTCAACATCGTACACGGCGTTAAGGTTAACTCAGCTAACACTCATTGCATTTAACCAGATTGATCCGGCAAGCTACCGGTATGACATTGCCGATCCCGGACAATCACATCCTGATCCTCAGCCCGCGTGAACGAATACAGCGGGCTGCCGAAAACAGCCTGATCTGGGGCGGTATTCTATTGGGGGTCGGCGCGCTTTCTGCGGTCAACCCCATCATTGCAGTTACAGCTGTTGGTATGACGATTGGTATTGATAAAACCGTTAAGCATCTCATGTCGCTGGTAACACGCGGCCACACAGCGCCTGAACGACAGTCCCACGGCCGGACTGCACACATCATTCGGCGTGCTATCCAAAGCTGGTGCGCCATGGCCAATGTCGATCCGCCTCGGCTCTTTCTCAATCGTGAAGGACAAAAGTACTTCGGTATTAGCAGTATAAAAGGGCTCAACTACAGCAGCAAGACGGTAGAATCCAATATTGCTGTTGAGGTGGAAAGCAGTCCACGTGAAGCACTTATAGTAGCCGCTCACGAGACCGCTCACCACATAAGGGGCGATATACGAGATTCACGCCATAAGAGAGCCGGTCTGTTCTTTTTTAAAACCTACGGCTACGCTCTGGGTCTGGCCACTGCCTTTGCGCTACCTGTTTCAACCCCTGTGATGGTACTGACGATGTTAGGTGGCATGCTCGCAGCTTTACCGGCCTGCGCGCATGGACTCAAGAAAATCGGCTATATGGTAGGGCTTCCCTTCATTCCGCCTATACGCTCCGAAAATGAGGCCGAAAGAATCGCCAGTGAGTTGACAGGCCTTAAGCCTACGGGTTACGACCTTGCTCCGGGTGTTATTCGCCACTGCATCAAGATGGGGCTACCGATGCCTACAGCTGCATTGAATGCCGTAGCTCAGACAGGCGAGAAGTTCGCCAAAGGCCCCGGTCCTATCTCAGGATTTTACAACAGCCTGTGCAACAGGCTGGTGCGCCCGGTTACCATGCCGCGTCCACCGATGTTTCGTAACAACTAAGGCCGTTTAGCTTCCTCGGCCAGCATTTTGGCGGCATCGGTTAGCGATAGCGTTTGCTGCTCTTCGCTGCCGAGGCGGCGCAAGACAACAGTCTTACCCTCAGCATCGCGCATGCCCACCACCGCCAGCACCGGAATCTTCTGCAAGCTATGCTCGCGGATCTTGTAGCCGATCTTTTCGTTGCGGGTGTCGGTCTCAACGCGCAGGCCTGCGACCTTCAGTGTGGCAGCAACCTCGACCACATAGCCATCGGCCTCGTTGGTGACGCCCACCACGACCACCTGCACAGGCGCCAGCCAGAGCGGGAACTTGCCCGCATGATGCTCGATCAAAATGGCGATGAATCGCTCAAGCGAGCCCAAGATAGCCCGGTGCAACATGACCGGGCGATGGCGGGCACTGTCCTCGCCCACATAATCGGCATCCAGCCGCTCGGGCAGGTTGAAGTCGAGTTGCAAAGTACCGCACTGCCAGCTGCGACCAATGGCATCGATCAGGTGGAACTCAACCTTGGGGCCATAAAAAGCGCCTTCTTCCGGCAGTTCTTCAAACTCCAGTCCGGCGGTACGCAGGCTTTGGCGCAACCCCTCTTCGGCGCGGTCCCATAGCGCATCATCACCCACCCGCTTCTCCGGGCCGGGGCGCAGGGCCAGCTTGACCTTGATACTTTCGCGCTTGAAACCGAGGTCCTCATAAACGCCGAGTTGCAGCTTGAAGTAACGCAGGCTCTCCTCGGTGATCTGGTCGGCGCGGCAGAAAATATGCGCATCGTCCTGTGTGAAAGCCCGCACGCGCATGATCCCGTGCAGCGCGCCCGATGGTTCGTTGCGGTGGCAGGCACCAAACTCAGCCATGCGGATGGGCAGGTCACGATAGCTCTTGAGGCCCTGCTTGAAAATCTGCACATGGGCGGGGCAGTTCATCGGCTTGATGCCCAGCCACTTCTCACCATTATCAGCCTGCACCTTGAACATATTATCGCCATACAGGTCCCAGTGACCCGAAGCCTTGAACAGCGAGCTGTCATAGAGCTGCGGAGTTTTAACCTCGACATAGCCGTCATTCTCGATACGCGAACGCACAAAGCCCTCAAGTGTACGGTAAAGCGTCCACCCGCGCGGGTGCCAGAACACGCTGCCCGCCGCTTCGTCCTGCTGGTGGAACAGGTGCATCTCGCGGCCGAGTTTGCGGTGATCACGCTTCTCGGCTTCTTCCAATTGATGCAGGTAGAGGTCGAGCTCTTTCTGATCCCGCCAAGCAGTGCCGTAAATGCGCTGCAGCATGGGGTTTTTGGCATCACCGCGCCAATAGGCCCCGGCCACCTTCATCAGCTTGAAGGCGGTGCCGACCTTGCCGACCGAGGGCATATGCGGGCCACGACACAGATCAAGCCACTGCCCCTGACGGTAAATGGTGATGGTCTCGCCCTCGGGCAGGTCCTTGATGATCTCGACCTTGAAGGTTTCGCCACGCGCCTTGAAGAAGCTGATGGCAGCATCGCGCGTCCACACCTCGCGGGTCAGCTTGGCATCGCGCGCAATGATCTCGCGCATTTTGGCTTCAATCTTGCTCAGATCATCCGGCGTAAAAGGCTGCTCGCGGTAGAAATCGTAATAAAAACCGTTGTCGATATTGGGGCCAAGCGTGACCTGCGTTCCCGGGAACAGCTCCTGCACCGCCTCGGCCATAACGTGAGCGCAGTCATGCCGGATCATCTCAAGGCCATACTCACTGGTGCGGGTCACAATCTCGACCTTGGCATCCTGCTCAATCGGGCGCAGCAGATCCCGGTACTCGCCATCGACCCTAACTGCCACTGCCGCTTTGGCCAGACTGGGGCCAATTGCCGCCGCCAGATCTGCCCCGGTGGGGGTGGTGTCAAACTTCTTGACCTTGCCATCGGGCAGCGTGAGGGCGATGTGATGAGCAACGGCTTGCGCTTGGGACACGGAACAGACCTTTCAGAAAAGACCTGAAAAGCCTAGAGAATTCCGGGATTAAGTCAAGCTTTTTGCTTAGCGGGAGAGCTCCATACCGCGATCGCGATCTCGCCAATGACCGTGGCTCATGGTGTGTTCATGCACTCGCTCGACCCCACCCACCCGCTGCAACAGCGGACCGAACAGGCTGTCTTTGGTAGCAGCAAGACTGCCCCCTGCCGTTACCTCCCGCAGATCACCAAGATAGGCTACCGGCTCTGGGCCAAGCGGGGCGTGCCGTGCCACGCGCACCTGAAACTGCGCGAGCGCGGCACTCTGCTCATCCATCCAGAGCTTGACCAGCTGGGCATCGCGCGGCGCAGGGCGGACCAGCGGCGTCTGATCTCCGGCCCGGTGCAGACGATCCAACAGCTGCCTGATTTTTCCGGGTTTGCCATAGGCTTCGATGCGATCGCGCGCAAGCGCATCGGCTGTGGTGAGGTAATCCGCCTCGGCCGCGCGCGCCAGAAAGGACTGTGCCTCGCTTTGATAGCCCATAACCTCGGCAGCCCGGGCCGCCGATACCGGATAACTCATCATAAGCCGGGTTAACTGCGGCAGGAGTTGATCCACCGGGCGGGCCACCGTCAGATCCTGCGCGTAAGTATCCAACAGCGGGTCGGCGGCGGTAGTACGGGTCGTCAGGTCTGCAATCTGCTGGTGGAGCGCCTGCGATGCCTTGAGGCCAGCGGCATACTCGAGCACTTCACCGTTAAAGGTTGGGCTGCCATTGCGCTGGCGGTCATACTCAAGCTGAAATGGCTGCTGGAGGCGGCTAGGCATCAGTTTATGGAAGAGATGCGCGCCAAGACCGGGCGAATAAGGCTTGCGGCGCTCGGCATTGCGCATGAACTCGACCGGAAAGGCGCGGAAGAGGGCTTCAGCCGCGCTGCCCGAGAAGCGCCGGTGCAGGGCGGTGTCATGCTGCTGGGCTTGCGCAGTGAGCTCCGCCAAGTGTGCTCGCGCTTGGGCCTGCTCCTGCGCCTGCTCATCGATATCAGGGATCTGCTGGCGCGCCTGCCCCAAGCGCTTCTGGGCTGCAAGCTGGCGTTGCAGCTCGTTCAGCTCGGCGTTTGGCCCCTCCTGCACCCGCACATGATTCACCAGCTCCAGCGCGGCCCATAAACTGAGCTGAGGAGCCAGCTCCTGCACCTGAAGCCGCAGCTTCTGCTCGTTCTCTGCCTTGGCTACCTCGATTTGGGCGCGCTGCCGATGATAGCCTCTGGCCATCTGGGTGGCGTGATCGGCTACAAGTGTCATCATGTCGACCTGATCAGACAGGGAGAGCGACGCCTGACCCGCAAGCGTAGTGAGGCGATGGGCGGCAATGAGATTTGAAATTGTCATGGTTTTTTGTAGCAAAGGCGTATGGTTAAAATCAATAACCATCGTGGTTAAAGCAATGTCTTAATGATTACGCGGCCCCCTGCACCTGCAGCTCTTCGAGCACCCGGTCAACGGTTAGCGCCGCCAAGTCCGGCACTTCCAACGCTTTGAACCGCTCGCGTTCAATACTGGTGCGGGCCGCGCTGGTGTGGGGACCAAACAGGGCCAGACCGGGTACGCCCAGATGCGCCGCCAGATGACTGGGGCCGGTGTCATTGCCAACCACGAACCGCGCGCCTTTCAGTACACCCGCCAGTTCAAACCAGTTCATAAAGGCGTTTTTACCTGTCAACACAACACCGGGGATCTCGTGCGCCGTTGCCAGCTCATCCGGACCCGGCACCGTGACAACGGCTACGCCTTGCTCAATCAACCGCTCGGCCAATTCGCGATAATAGGGCCAGCGCTTGTGCGGATGGCGAGCCGAGCAGCCGGGAATGAGCACGATATAGTCACGTGTGATTCCCGCAGCCGCCAAATCTGCACGGACATCATCTGCCATCCACCCCAGATCCGGCTGACGCGTCTGCGTAGGCGCGATACCGGCGGCTTGCAATTGCACGGCAAGCCGCTCAAGAGCGGGAATCTGCTTGCGGTTGGGTGGGTTATAGCAGGCTGCGCACCCGGGCACCGCGCCGGACCACCAGACCTCGCGTAAAAACCAGCGCCAGTAAAAACCGGTGCGGGATGAGTTCTGCAGATCATACACACGATCAAAGGACTGCGCGCGCAGCTGATGGCGCAGGGCCAGCATTTTGTCGAGCCGCCAGCGCGGCGCACGCGGCTCGGTGAGCACGGCATCCACATAGGGCGCCCGCTCAAAAATCTTGCGAAATGGCGGCGTGGTCAGCACCGTCAGGTGATCGTGCGGGTGGGCCGCACGCAGATCCCGCAGGGCGCCATCGGCTTGCAGTACATCACCAAACGCGCCAAGTTTGATGACCAGGATTTTTTGTCTGTGACTCACGACAGCGTGGTTATCTCACAGAAACCCTCTGGCTGAAAGGGCAGCCCTATGTGCTGGCGACCCGACCTCTGCACAGTCTGAACAACTGTTAGGGTTTACGCACAGTTAAAAGCACTGTTAATGCCTTGACCCGAGAGGCGGAAAATCGGACAATCCAAGCATGGAATTATCTTGCACTCAGCATCATTCCCGACAGTGTCGGCGTGGGTTTTCGCTCCTCGAAATGGTGGTGACTCTCGGCGTTGCCGGGACGGTTCTGGCGGGCGTGTGGCAGTTGCTAGGCACCGGCAATCAGGTGCGGGAGGCCGCGGGTTTAGCCAGTCAGGCCTTGGCTCTCAGCGCGGCCAGCCAGCAGTATATTACAGCCCAACGTACCACACTGCTGGCACTGGGCGGCCTTGCAAACCTGAACGACGTGGTGCGCATCAAGATTCTTGATAGTGACACCGGGGCTACCGCCACCAGTGTTCAAGGTGCGGGGTATCTCCCCCTCGCCTATGTCAATCAGAACAGTTATGGCCAGACCTATCACCTGTATGTCCGGCGCGAGGATGGCGGGACGCTGGGCAGCGCGGATGCAAACGATCGTCTGGTTGGGCTTGTAATTAGCACGGGCGGCGCCACGATTGCCGACACGACTGGTACCCGCGTGGTGTCAATCATCGGTGCACCGGGCGGGTTTCTCTATCGTGAGGACAACCCCGCCCCGCCCACCGCAGCCACCAGCATTCGCGGCGCGGGGGGCGGCTGGACCATTGACCTGACCGCAGCGGGCTGGTCCACCATCGGTGCAACAGCTACCGCCGGGCATCTGGCCCTGCTGACGAATCTTACCCCCAAAAACACCAGCGGTAGCGGCGGCGTGGGCGGAAACGCAGGCGGGGGCGGCGGCTCATCCAATATTGACGGGCTGAACGATGCCGCTGCCGACTATAACACTCTGTATAATCTCTTTTTAGGTCAGGACGCCGGGGCCGAGAATGTCGATGGCGAAAAGAATATCGCGGTCGGCTATGAGGCCATGAAAAACATGATGCCGGGGGCCGGAACTGGCAACAACGTCGCTGTTGGTTATCTGGCCCTGCGCGGTAGCGCAACTCCGGCAAGCAATACAGGGCATGATAATATTGCCTTAGGTAGTGAGGCGCTACTTAATCTAACTTCGGGGGCGCGCAATGTTGCAATAGGATTTGTTAACAGTCAGCAAACTACAACAGCATCGGACAGGGTCACCATTGGATCCGGAACAGGGAGTAGCAATAATAGTCCAGGCCTAACAGCTATAGGTGATGGAGCTGCTGTCTCAGCACTAGATGGCTCATATTCAACATATATCGGCAACTCAACAGGAATGTATCCAGGTCGCTACAACACTTCCATTGGCGCACGCGCAACTCTGAACCCAGCTGGGATGGGCGATTATAACGTCGCTGTTGGCTACGAAGCTCTCAGGAACGTCGGCGTAGGCGGCAACTACAACGTCGCCATAGGCTATCGTGCTGGCGATAATATTACCACTGGCAGCAACAACATCATCATCGGCCGCGATGTCGATGCGCCATCGGCGACCGGAAGCAATCAGCTGAATATCGGCAACTTTATCTACGGCAACACCAGCACCAAGCAGGTGCGGCTGGCCAACAGCACATTGGTGCCGGGCATTGCCTTTGATGTCGGCTCCTTCAACAACGCCTTCCAGGTAGCGGTTGGCACCACGGCACAGCGCCCCACCTGTGAGGTCGATCGCCTCGGTGCCATGCGCATGAACAGCTCGCTCCATTTGTTGGAATTTTGTAACGGAAGCGCCTGGGTACAGGCGACCACGGTATCCGCCAGTTCGGCTCCGGCCCCATCTGCACCATCGACCACCGGTTATTTTGTCCTGACGGCTGGCACGTGGGATGGCAATCTGGGGGGCTTTCAGGGCGCCGATGACAAATGCTTAAGTGATTTGACCGCGAATGACTGGAACGGCAAGGCCGACGCGGTCTCGCGCAACCTTCTGGTGGCGGATAAGGTGCGGGCCTTTATCTGTGGAGAATCCGCTATGGGAGTAGGAGACACCTGCAGTCAGGGGCGAACCCTGACAACTTATGCCTTTGCCCGCTCTGGCGACCTAGCAGCCGGTGGCGCAACCTTTACAACCGATTCAGCCGGAGCCGGGCCGAATGAAGATGTCAATAACTGGTCAGGCGCAACTTACTTTAACACCAGCCAGACTTACTGGGCCAACCGCTACGGATCCAGCAGCACGACTTGGTCACTAAACGAAGCAAAGTTCTACTGTGGCGGCGGGAATTGCAGCAACTTCACCAGCAATAGTGGTGCCATCTCGGGTTGGCTGGGCAATCCCAACAGCACCAATGCATCGCGCTTCGGTTGCACCGGGGGCGGCAGCGCAACCTGCAACACTGCGCAGGCCCTTGTCTGCTTTGTTGACCCATGAGGATTCGGCCCGCCATGATGCACACTCTGCCTCGCCCATCCCGCCAGCGTGGTTTTTCCCTGCTCGAAATGGCCATCACACTGGGTGTCGCCGGTACGCTGATGGCCGGCGTGTGGCAGATGCTGGGTACCGCCAGTCAGAACCGGGACGCCGCCACCATGGCCAGTCAGGCGCTGGCCGTTAGCGCGGCCAGCCAGCAATATATTAATATGCAGCGCAGCAGCCTGCTGGCGCTGGGTGGCCTAGCCACCCTTAACAGCGTGGTACGCGTAAAAATTCAGGACAGCGACACGGGCGATACCACGGACAGCGTGCAGGGCGCGGGCTATTTACCCGAGGCCTTTGCCAACCGTAATGGCTATGGCCAGGCTTATCAGCTCTACGTCCGGCGCGAGGATGGCGGCACCTTGGGCAGTCCGGACGATGATGACAAGCTGGTCGGGCTTCTGATTACCGCGGGTGGAGTCCTCATCAGTGATACAACGGGGGCGCGTGTCGCTTCTCTGCTGGCACCAGCAGGTGGCTTTTTGTACGCCGACAGCAACCCCGCGGCCCCAACCGCGGCGACAACAGCCCAAGGGGCCAACGGCGCTTGGCAGATCGACCTAACCAGCACGGGCTGGGCCGGGATTGGTGCCCAGGCTACAGCCGGGCGGCTGGCAATGCTGGTTAACCTCACGCCCGTTAATGCGAGTGGTGGTGGTGGCATTGGCAGTGGCGGTGCGGGTGCGACGGATATTGACGGACTAAGCGATGGCAAAACCAACTACGCCACGCTCTATAATGTTTTTCTGGGGCAGGATGCCGGAGCGACCAGCACAGCCGGGGGTGCGATGACCGGCATTGGCTATCAGGCGCTCGGGCGCTCCAACCCGGTCACGACCTATTCCCACAATACGGCGATTGGCTATCAGGCCCTGCTAAGCAGTTCGACCCATATTAACAATACCGGTACCAGCAACACCGCCGTGGGTACCCAAGCGCTGGTCGACAATTCCACCGGGCGTGGCAATACGGCCATTGGCACCCGCGCCGGCTACATCAACCAGACCGGGGAGTGGAACACATATATCGGCTATGAAGCGGGAAAACATGCCACCGGCAGCAAGATTGTCGCCATCGGCTCGCAGGCCGGGGCCTGCATTAATAGCGTCGGGACTGACTGGGGTAACGTGGAGAGCGTGAATATAGGCTACCAAACCTCGGCTTACTACTGCCAGCAGCGCAACACACTGGTTGGGGCTAGTATTGGTGGGGCCTTTAACGGGATTGGTTCTAGTCAAACCGCTATTGGCGCTGAGGCGTTATATAATGTGAGTACTATCAGCATGCTTAATGTGGCGATTGGCTATCGCGCTGGGTATGACGCCACATCGATGAGTGGTAGCATCTTGATCGGAGCCAATGCGAATTCCTTGTTAGGTTCGGCCTCAAATTTTTTCAACATCGGTGATCTACTATCCGGCACTGTGGGTATAATGGGGGTAGGTGCCCGTCTACAAATCGGCCCACCGGCGGCTCTTGCGGGTGGAATTTCCTTTGACGTTAGCTCACAAACCAACTCGGTGCGTATTGCCGTTGGCACCACCGCCCAGCGGCCGACCTGTGCCTCAGTTCGCTCCGGTTCAATCCGCCTCAACACAACTGATGCTACGATGGATTTATGCGCCAACACCACCTGGCTCCAGCCCCAAACTGCCCCAAGCGGCGCAGCCTATCCGGTTGGCCCGGCAACTGGTGGCTATTTTGTCATGACTGCAGGCAGTTGGGACGGTAACCTCGGCGGGCTGGATGGCGCCCATGCCAAATGTCTGGCCGACCTCACTGCCAATAACTGGAACGGCAAAGCCGATGCCGTAGCGCGCAGCCTGCTGGTGGAAAGCAAGGTGCGGGCGTTTCTCTGTGCCGGGACTGATTTTTGCACAAACGGGCTGCCATTAACTAATTATACGTTTGCCACCTCCGGCGATACGACAGCTGGTGGTGCCGTTAACAAAACAGATAGCGCTGGCAGCTGGCCTCTCACCAACCGGACATGGTCGGGGCTGAACTATTTTAATACAGCCGCCCCCTACTGGACGAACCGGGCTTGGGTCTATCTGGATGATGGGGTCGGCACCTTTGGTGGCGATGGATGCGCGAGTGGCGGCGTTCAGTTTACCAGCAACAGCTCGGCGTTAACGGGGATCTGGGGCGATCCGAATGAAGTGTATGTCGGTCGATGGAGTAAAGGGGCGGCCGGCTACCAGCGCAGTTGCGACCGACAGCTCCGCCTGCTCTGTTTTGTTGATCCCTGATGATAGTTGCCACCCGTGATGTCCTGATACTCGGCGCGGGCGCGGCCGGGCTGATGGCGGCCCTCACCGCCGGGCAGCGCGGCAAGCGCGTGGTGCTGATCGAGCATACCGACAAGCCGGGCGAAAAAATCCGCATCTCGGGTGGCGGGCGCTGTAACTTCACCAACAGCCGCACCACGCCCGCCAACTACCTGTCGCATAATCCGCATTTCTGCAAATCGGCGCTTGGGCGCTACACGCCGCAGGACATCATCGCGCTGGTGAACCGCTATCATATCAGCTGGCATGAAAAAACCTTGGGTCAGCTTTTTTGCGATGGCTCGGCCGTGCAGATCGTCAACATGCTGCTGGCGGAATGTCAGGCCGCTGGTGTACAGCTCGCCACTGGCTGCAGCGTCACGGCTGTCGAGAAGGCGGAGAGCGGTTTTCGGGTGTCCACCTTGGCAGGCCCATTGGAAACCAGCGCTCTGGTGATTGCCAGCGGCGGCCTCTCCATCCCCAAGATGGGGGCGACCAGCTTTGGCTATGAGTTAGCCCGGCAGTTCGGCCACAGCATCATCCCCACTCGTGCGGCGCTGGTACCGCTCACCTTTACCGGCCGTACGCTGGAAGAAACCGCCGATCTGGCGGGCGTTGCGCTCGACCCGGTGGAGGTAAAGAGCGAAGATGGCACTTGCTTTCGCGAGGCGCTGCTGTTCACCCATCGCGGCCTGTCGGGTCCGGCGATCCTGCAGATCTCGTCCTACTGGCGCGAGGGGCAAGCGATTACCCTCAATCTGCTGCCGGATCTCGACCTGCTGGCCGCCCTGAAACAGGCGCGCCAGAATGATGCCAAAAAGCAGCTGCGTACCGTGCTGGCCCAGTGGTTACCCGAGCGGCTGGCCGAGCGGCTGGCGCTCAAGAGTGGCTATGATGGCCGCATGGCTGATTTGAACGACGACAAGCTGAAAACCATCACCAGACAGATCTGCGCCTGGGACGTTCTCCCGGCCGGTAGCGAAGGCTACCGCACCGCCGAGGTAACGCTAGGCGGGATCGATACCACCGGCTTTTCATCCAAAACACTGATGAGCAACACAGTGCCCGGCCTGTATGCGGCGGGCGAGGTGCTGGACGTCACCGGCCATCTGGGCGGCTATAACTTCCAATGGGCGTGGGCCAGCGGCTGGGCGGTTGGACAAGCCGTCTAAGAGGCAGGCGGTTTATGCCGCCAGCCGCCACTTGCCATCATCATGCAGACGATACAACTGCGGGCCATCTTTGCCTTTAAGCGAGAAGCGTGTGCCCACCGGATAGGCATCACCAGCCGGCAGCTTCTCGCCCGACAGGGCCACGCGCAGCTCGGCGGGATAATTCCACTCCACGTAGTCTATCAACCGAGCCGGAATATACTGTTTCCATTCCTCGTCGCGCCGCTCGATCAGCGAGCGGATTTCCTCGGCTGGCGGCAGGCGGTACATGCTGCGGTCCATGATATGCAGGCGCTTGCCGGTGGCCCCCTGATAGCTTTTCACAAAACCCACTTCCTGCATCGGGTCGCTCAGCTGGGCAAAGCGGTTAACATACCATTTGGCATCCTGCACCGAGCCGGAGTAATAGTCGGTTGGCTCAGGCAGGTTCAGTTTACGGATTTTCTCCAGCACATAATTAACCCAGTCATCGGTATTCACGCCACTGTCGATATCGACCAGTGGCAGCGGCTTCACGCCGGTACCGAACACGGCCTTGAGCATGTCCACCCGCTCTTCAAAGGTAAACGGGTTGCGCACCACGCGCGACAGCTGGGTCGAGCCGAAGGCGACAATGGCCAGATCGCAGTCGGACCGCATGAGGTTAACCAGCGCGACATGGCCACGATGCAACGGCTGCGCGCGCATGACCACCAGCCCGACCCGGCCACTGCCGATGTGCGGGGCGTCCTCAAAATCGTTGCGTTTGCTCATGATAAACCCTTAACAACACCGTTTGGCGGGTAAATCCCGCTGACCGAGAGCATTTTTACACAGGAGAATTGACTTAGCGAACCCTTTTTTACTAAGTTCCGTCGGGAGGAGCGTTCTCATGACTTACAAAACCATTGATTTAAGCCTTGCCGGTACCTGTACCTACCATGCCAACCGGGTTGACCACGCCCGGCGCGAGACGAAACTGTCATACCTCAACACTAAACTCGACGAAGTCTATTACTTTCTGGTTGGCAATACGCGCGAGCTGCGCGCAGATTTTCCGGCTGCTGGCTTGCGTGACCTCACCCTCTCGCAAATAGAGATACTTGAAGCTCCAAACTGGAACGACAAGAAGTCCATCAACGGGATTGCCACCAAAGTCGCGCGAAACCTCGAACTGCTGCTCGATATCTGGCCGGAGCTGCTGTCCAGCGATCTTGCTCCCCGCCTGGCCCCGGACAAGCTGCGCGACTGGAACCGCCCCAGCGGCGAAGTGGTGACGAAAAACCGCAGGCTACTGCATCTGGCCAACCGCATTGAAGAATCCCTGCGCCCCCGGCCGGTTATGGCGGCGCCCGCCGACAATCCCGAGGAGGAGGGCGAGATCATACGCACCTTGGAAGGCCAGAGTCGTACTGGGGCCCGCTGCCTGCGCGTTGACGCGAGGGACGTGCCGGATACAGCGACACAGCTTGAGATGCCGGCACAGCCAGTCAGCATTTTCTCTTTAGCGGCGACCCCGGCGATACAAGGGAAACCAACCCAGTCCTTCAATGACTACCGCCCCCCGGCACGTGAGAAGAAGAAGTATGGCGAGCGGGGCGGCCCCGGCAGCGGCATCGCGGCTGGCCCGGCTTATCTTACGCTGCGGATGCGCTAGTAGCTGTAGAAACCGCGGCCGGACTTGCGGCCAAGCCAGCCGGCATCGACATACTTCACCAGCAGCGGGCACGGGCGGTATTTGCTGTCGCCCAAGCCCTCATGCAGCACCCGCATAATGGCGAGGCAAGTATCCAGCCCAATAAAGTCGGCCAGCTCCAGCGGACCCATGGGCTGGTTTGTGCCCAACTTCATACCGGCATCAATCGCCTGCGCCGTACCCACGCCTTCCATCAGCGCAGTGATGGCCTCATTAATCATCGGCATCAGGATGCGGTTAACGATAAAGCCGGGATAGTCCTGTGCCAGCGCGACGGTTTTGCCGAGTTTTTCGGCCAGTTGCACGGTAGCATTATAGGTCTGATCACTGGTGGCCAGACCACGAATGACCTCGACCAGTTGCATCACCGGTACCGGATTCATGAAATGCATACCAATGAAGCGATCGGACCGCGCGGTGGCGGCAGCCAGACGGGTGATGGAGATGGAGCTGGTATTGCTGGCGATGAGCGCGGCGGGCGGCAGCACGGCATCGACACTTTGCAGAATTTTGATCTTCAGCGCTTCGTTTTCGGTGGCAGCTTCAATGACCATATCGCACGCTGCAAAATCGGCCACCGCCGTAGTGGTGCGCAGCCGCGCCAGCGTGGCGGCCTTGCCCGCGTCATCCAGCTTGCCTTTGGCCACCAGCTTGCCAAGGCCGGTATCGATCAGCGCCACCGCTTTGGTCAGTGCCTCGGCACTGATATCCTGCAGGATCACGGCACAGCCCGCCGCCGCGCAGACCTGCGCAATGCCCCGCCCCATCTGCCCCGCCCCGATAATGCCGATCGTTTTCATGTTCCCTCCGCTGGCTCCCGCCGTGCATCATGTCAATCATTGCAAGTCCGCGCAAGCGGGGAAGCAGCACATTACTCACCACAGTTTGCTTTCTTGATTTACTGAATCTATTTAATTTGCCGATATGCGAAACGCATACGAATACGATTAGAAGGAGAATAGGCGCAGGTAGAGGATGGGTCCATTGCCCTAAGGGCAGTTAAACTGATCCACGCGTTTTCACCCCCGCCCCCAGTAGAACTACCAACGTATAACTCTCTCCATCCATCTGAGCCATCTGCTGAACCTATTATGCCTCGAAGTTTGTACAAGATATTGATACAAAGTGACCGTTCAAGTCCAGAAACCATCACATCAAAGGAGCGTGGTGTAACGGCCCAATTACGAACCGTAATTGCACCACCAGCCGGATGAACAACTGTACCATTAACAGAAAAATCAGCCGGAAAAACCGAGGCAGATATGAGAAAGTTAGCATCTAGATAAACAGCATTTCCAATAGCCGTGGAGTCAGAAATACTGATCAGTTTTTGTATATTCCTCACTCCGTCAAGCGTTCCATTAACTATACGATTGGTTTTATTGGCTAGAGAAATTGCCGAAGCAGCGCCCCAAATACCACCGATCACTAGACCGACGACCCCTAAAACAACAGCAGACTCGATTAGATTAAATCCGCGCTGTTTTAGAAGGCCAATATTGGGCATCATAATAGCTACGCCACCTTCGCCAGATTCCGTAGCACGTAGAGCAGCACGCCGCCGGACTTGAAGTACTCGACCTCATCGAGGGTATCGATGCGGCAGAGCACCGGCACGCTCTCCTTGCTGCCGTCCTTGCGGGTGATGGTCAGCGTGAGGTCCATACGCGGCTTGAGGCCGTTTTCAAGGCCGGTGATGTCCACCGTCTCGGAGCCGTCCAGTTTCAGCGATTGCCGCGTCATGCCATTCTTGAACAGCAACGGCAACACACCCATGCCCACCAGGTTGCTGCGGTGGATGCGCTCGAAGCTCTCGGCCACCACGGCGCGGATGCCGAGCAGACGCGTGCCCTTGGCCGCCCAGTCGCGGCTGGAGCCGGTGCCATACTCCTTGCCCGCGAACACTACCAGCGGGGTGCCAGCCTGAATATACTTCATGGCGGCGGTGTAGATGGGCATCTTCTCGCCGTTATACAGCGTGTCGCCACCTTCGGCCCCGCCCAGCATCTCGTTCTTGATGCGGATATTGGCGAAGGTGCCACGCATCATGACTTCGTGGTTGCCACGGCGCGCGCCATAGCTGTTGAAGTCGGTCGGCTGCACCTTATTGGCGATGAGATACTCACCCGCCGGGCTGCTCTTTTTAATGTTGCCGGCCGGGCTGATATGGTCGGTGGTGATGGAATCGCCAAAGATGGCCAGCACGCGCGCTTGGGTGACGTTGCTGATCCAGCTCGTGCTGTCCTTCACGCTGTCGAAATGCGGCGGCAGTTTGATATAGGTGCTGTCGTCCTCCCACTGGTAAGTCATGCCCTCGGGAACGGCCAACTGCTGCCACTGCACCGGGCCCTTGAACACGTCGGCATAACGGCTGCGGAACATCTCGGGTGTGAGGCACTGGGCGATGGTCGCCTGAATCTCGGCATTGCTCGGCCAGATATCCTTGAGATAGACCGGCTTGCCGTCCGAACCCGTACCTAGCGGCTCGGTCTTGAGGTCGATCTTGACGTTACCGGCCAGCGCATAGGCCACGCACAGCGGCGGACTGGCGAGGTAATTGGCCTTGGTGTGCGGGTTGACGCGGCCTTCAAAATTACGATTGCCCGACAGCACGGCGGCTACGACCAGATCACCGGTTTCCACCGCCTTGGCGATCTTCTCCGGCAGTGGGCCGGAGTTGCCAATACAGGTGGTGCAGCCATATCCGACAAGGTTAAAGCCGATAGCATCGAGATCGGCCTGCAGACCGGCCTTTTCCATATAGTCGCTTACTACCTGCGAGCCGGGAGCAAAACTGGTCTTGACCCACGGCTTGCGGGTGAGGCCCTTGGCGCGGGCCTTGCGGGCTACCAAGCCTGCCGCAATCAGCACGGCCGGGTTACTGGTATTGGTGCAGCTGGTAATGGCAGCCAGTACCACCGCACCTTGCTCGAGCTTGTAGTTCTCGCCTTCCACCGGCACAGCTTTATCGGCGGCGTCAGGAGCGACATTGAATTCCTTACCCATGCCGTCCTTGAAAGTCTTGGCCATATCGGCGAGCAGAACGCGATCCTGCGGGCGCTTGGGGCCAGCGAGCGAGCTTTGCACGGTACTGATGTCCAGCTCCAGCGTATCGGTAAACACCGGATCGGGCGAGGATGCCTCGCGCCACATGCCCTGCGCCTTGGCGTAGGCTTCCACCAGTTGGACGCGGGCCTCATCGCGGCCGCTGAAGCGCAAGTAATTGATGGTTTCCTGATCAATCGGGAAGATACCGCAGGTGGCGCCATATTCGGGAGCCATGTTGGCGATAGTGGCACGATCGGCCAAGGTCAGGTTATCAAGACCGGGGCCATAAAACTCGACAAACTTTTCAACCACGCCCTTCTTGCGCAGCATCTGGGTGACAGTGAGGACCAGATCGGTCGCGGTGGCACCTTCAGCCAGCTTGCCCGTGAGCTTGAAGCCAATCACCTCGGGAATGACCATACTGACGGGCTGACCAAGCATGGCCGCTTCCGCCTCGATACCACCCACGCCCCAGCCGAGCACGGCCAAGCCGTTGACCATGGTGGTGTGGCTGTCGGTGCCCACCAGCGTATCCGGATAAGCTACGGTCTTGCCATTCTGGTCTTTATCGAGCCACACGGTTTGGGCCAGATATTCGACATTCACCTGATGGCAGATGCCGGTGCCCGGCGGCACCACGCGGAAATTGTCAAACGCACGCTGCGCCCAACGCAAGAACTTGTAGCGGTCACCATTGCGCTGGAACTCCAGCTCGACATTTTTGTCAAACGCCTTGGGCGTGCCGAATTCATCGACCATCACCGAGTGGTCAATGACCAGATCCACCGCGCAGAGCGGGTTGATTTTCTTGGGGTCGCCGCCCATGGCACGCATCGCCTCACGCATGGCGGCCAAGTCGGCCACAGCGGGAACGCCCGTGAAGTCCTGCATCAGCACACGCGCGGGCAGATAGGCAATCTCATGGGTGGACTTCTTATCCTTCAGCCATTGGGCAACGGCCTTGATATCCTCAACCGTCACCGTGCGGCCATCCTCGCGGCGCAGCAGATTTTCGAGCACCACCTTCATGGCAAACGGCAGGCGGGAGATATCGCCAATGGTCTTTTCGGCGGCCTTGAGGCTGAAATAATCGTACGACGCGCCACCCACCGCAAGGGTCTGGCGGGTCTTCAGGCTGTCGGTGCCGGTGGTGATGGTCATTGTAACTCCTTCTGCCCTACCGCTGCGCTGCGTGAGGGCGGTTTCTCCCAAGTAAATACTGCACCTAAGGTAGACCTAAAGGCGGCAGCGTCAATCTAGGAGAGAAGAGTTACCAGATGGTTTAAATCAAGCCGGTTGGGCGGTGACAGCCGGGACAATCGCCTGTTGACGACGAATATGCGGGATATTCCCTTCATATCCGCCGATGAGCGTATCAACTTTATAGCGCGATGGTGGGTAGCCAATTATACCTCTCAACATATCCTGCTCTAATTCCAAGATCTTAGCAGTTACCTGTTCCCCTGTTCCGGCAAAAACAGGAGGATTGGAGCTTACTTCTTGCCAATACATAGCAAATCCACCCACCCCGTGCGGACCATAGTTCGATACATACTTGTGGCCACGAACAACAAATGCACACGATTTACGATCATAATGAGCTTCAAAACGAACAGCGAACTGCTCTGCACCCAATGGTCCATGCAAGGGGCGGCGACGGATAAGCATCTGACCGATGATCGGCTCGGGCAGCGGAGCGACTGAAGCCGCAGGTGTGGGGTCAAGTGCCTGCGCCCAGCGGGTAAACATTTGCGCAGCGTGTTTGCGCAAGGCAGAGATGGGGTTGCTCATGGTGATCTCCCGGTTATGACGCAGGAGTAACACAGAGAAACACCGTTTCAATAAAAAACACTGTTAAGCAAAGTTAACAGCGCGCCTAAGCTGGGCGAATGCTGCCCGTGGCGGCATGCACAGGCATCGGCGTAGCATGATCAGACTCACGAATCCAGACGGACTGTCCGTTCCCCGTCTTTAACCCCAGCTTTTCAGCTGTCAGCCGGTCAAGGTACTGCCGAGCCTCGGCCGCCGTGCAGGGGGTAATCCGCAGAGGTAACTTGCGATCGGCCACCCAGATGGCCGATCCGTCCAGTTGCAACCCGCCACGCCGGGCGGGCATAAGGGTAAAAGAACGATGGAATCTTTGCTCAACCAGATAATAGGCCCCGGCACCGCAGTCATGCGCCTCAAAGCGCAGCGCCAGCTGGGGAGAGCCATTGGCCACATGGAGTGTGCGTACCAGCATGGCGCCAAACAGGGGTTCCGGCGTTAAAACCGGAGCGGATTCGGATTTTGAAACACGATGCGCCAAGCTCCGAAATGCACTTAGCACTCTGTTCATTTCAAATCTCCGCCCGTGTGAACCGATGATTTTGCCGTATCATAACTTGGCCATCTGGCTCAAGAAAAAACGTCAGCAAAACACACGGCGCGACACTCTGACCTCATTGCGAAAGCCTCCCCGCCGAGCGGGGAGGCTCTTCAGGCGCAGACCAGCCCCAACCTAATGGGCGATCATGCGATCCTTGGCCTTGAAGAACTGCCGCGCATGGGCGAGGACCTGCCCTTCGGTCGGGTGATCCGCCGCCTCGACACCCAGCACCGCCTTGGCCACCACCGGGTCATGGGTTTGCAGATGCTTGACAAACTCGGTCTTGGCCGCGCCGGGGCCACAGACCAAGATCTCGCGTACCCCCGCCAAGGCGCAGGCTACATCGTGATAGAACGTGCCGCCCCGCTCCGGATGAGCACCCCCCGGGTCCTTCCGGTCCTTGTGCGCAGGTTTGCCGATATTATGCTTGAGGTGCTTCACCTCGTGAGCATCGGCATTGAACTGGATAATCTTGGCTTCGTGATGGTCGAGCCAGACAACGGCATGGGCATGAACAGTCATGATGAACTCTCCTCTCGTTACACCTTTGATGTTGGCACGATGCCGCAAGAGTGCAAGGTCGCTTGCACCATATTGGAAAATAAAGGAAAATAGCCACAAGATGGTCCGCATTCTCCTCCTCGCCCTGCTGATGGCCCTCCCCGCACAGGCGGAGCCTGTGCCGCAACATGCGCTCGCCATGCATGGCACTCCGCGCTATGGGGCAGACTTTGAGCATATCGACTATGTCAACCCGGCTGCCCCCAAGGGCGGTACGCTGCGCCTATCGCAAACAGGCAGTTTTGACAGTCTGAACCCCTTTAGCGTGCGCGGCACCGTGGCCAAGGGCGTGAGCCAAGTGGGCGGGGTCAGCCTCGTATTGGAAAGCCTGATGGTGCGCGGCTGGAACGAGCCATTTACTTTGTATGGGTTAATCGCGCAAAGCGTGACTACGCCTGAAGATCGTAGCTGGGTGGAGTTTAAACTAAACCCACAGGCCCGCTGGAGTGATGGCACACCGCTGACCGTGCAGGATGTACTGTTCAGCTTTGAACGCTTGCGCGAAAAAGGACGCCCGAACCACCGTACCTACTACAAGAAAGTCACCAAAGCAGAAATTCTTAGCCATGATCGTATTAAATTCACGTTTGAGATGACGGGCGGGGGCGACCGCGAGATGCCGCTGATCATGGGCCTGATGCCCGTGCTACAAAAGGCCTGGTGGCAGGATCGCGATATTACCGCGCCGACGATGGATATCTTCCCCACCTCCGGCCCCTACAAAATTGAGAGCTTGGAACCGGGCCGCAAGATTACCTATGTGCGCAATGCGCAGTACTGGGGCCGCGATCTCCCCTTCAATAAAGGGCAGTGGAATTTTGACCGTATCGTGCAGGATTATTTCCGGGATGACGATGTAGCGCTTGAGGCGTTCAAGGCGGGCGCGGTTGACCTGCGCCGCGAAAACGACCCGACCAAATGGCGCACCGGCTATCCGGCCAGCCCAGCCTATAACCTGATTGATGAGGCCAACGCGCGGCCTGAACCGCTGCGCGGCTTTATCTTCAACACCCGCCGCGGGCTGTTTTCAGACATCCGCGTGCGCCAAGCCCTGACCTATGCGTTTGACTTTGACTGGGTTAATCGGGCCCTGTTTGGCGGTATCTACAAACGCGCCGCCAGCACCTTCCCCAACTCCGAGCTGGCATTCCGCGGCTTACCCGAGGGACTGGAGCTGAACGCGCTAGCGCCTTGGCGCGATCAACTCCCGGCCGCACTTTTTACGCAAGCCTTTTCCTTACCGGGTGGTGAGGTACGGGAAAATCTACGAAACGCCGATGCACTACTGCGTGAGGCTGGCTGGAGACTGGAAAAAGGTCAACGCCTAAAAGACGGTCAGGCATTTATCTTTCAGATCCTCCTCACCAGTGCGGATGACGAAAAAATTGCGCTAGAATTTGCCCGCTCGCTGGCCCGTCTTGGCATTACCGCCAGTGTGCGTACCGTGGACAGCGCCCAATACCAGAGCCGGGTGACCGACTATGACTTTGACATGACCATCAATTTCTGGTCGTCCACCCTGTCACCGGGCAATGAGCAGCTGTTTTATTGGAGCAGCGCCAGTGCTGATGCCCCCGGCACGCGGAACTATGCCGGGGTGAAGAACCCAGTGGTGGATACGCTGGCGGGTAGCCTGGCCAGCGCCCCAACGCGCGACGGGCTGGTCGCCCGCGCTTGGGCGCTGGATCGCGTCCTGATGTGGGGACATTACGTTATTCCGCTCACTTATCTGGGCCGCGATCTGCTTGCTGCACGGACCGGGCTCGACCGCCCAGCCACACCCATCTATGGAGTCTTTCCGGAACTGAGCTGGTGGTGGAGAACAACCGATGAGTGAAAAATTACAGGTCTTTTATGCTTTGGTCGACCGCAACGCCTGGGTCATTCTTCTGGCCGCTGGGATGTTTGAAGTGCTGTGGGCAATCACCCTTAAACTGTCCAACGGCTACACCAAGCTTGGCCCCACGCTGGCTACTATTCCATTGGCCCTGCTCTCAGCCGGACTGCTGGCCATGGCCATGCGCACCATCCCGATGAGTATTGCCTATACATTGTGGCTGGGTCTGGGTGCGATAGGTGTGGTCATCCTTGGTTATTCACTGTTTCGGGAGAGCTTGAGCCCGTGGCAGCTGTTATGTATTGGCCTCATTCTGGCGGGGATGCTGGGCTTGAAGCTGTCGCATACGGTAGCGAGCTGAGCATGCCGCGCCTGATCCTGCTGCAGACCGAACCAGCTACACCAAACCAGATTCTCTGGCACATGCTGCGCACAGTAGCCTTACTGACACTGGGTATCTGTGTACTGACAGCACTGCTCAACCATCTGGGTGGATCTAACCCGCTGGTAACTTTCCTGTATCACAGCATTGCCCCTTCGCTGAAATATCTGCTGATCTATGGTGGTGTTTTGTCGGCACCGGTCGCGAAGCCGGTTCTGGCCGCCATGGCGTGTCTGCTAGCCCTACTGCTGCTCTGGCCCCTCAGTCTCATCCGTCTGCTGATGCGAACCTATCTGCTGCATCCGGCACAACCGGGCGCAGCGCGGCGCTGGCTGGGCTGGGTGGCTTTTGGCACGGTCAGCCTTGCCTTTATACGCTTTACCCCGCTGACAACCGAGAACGATTATACAGCGTTACTCCGCTTCTCGGTGATGCTGACCGGAGGTGCGCTTGTCCTGATGGCTCTGCTGATGAGCTACCTGCGCCGTGACCGACGTCCGGCATTAGTCGTGATCGACAGCCCTAAACCAACAGCACTGAAGCTGGTGCCACTGGCGCAGACGGCTCCCAAACTGGCCAGCATCGGTCTGCCGCGCAGTCTGCTGGTGGCTCTGGTAGCGGAGCTGATCCAGTTCTGCGGGCAGAACAAAAAATTGCCATCACCGGCGGAGCTGGCCGATCGACTGCTGCCCCTGCAGCGCGCCGCACAGGCCAGTGCCAGTGGCAGCTTCGGATCCATAGAGCTGGAAGACCTCTGCACCCGCGCCCTGATCCTGCTGGAGACCGGGCAGCTGGGGCCGCTCACATCACTCAAAGCGGCCGTCACGCTCTACCGCACACCAAGCACGACCCACATGGATGCCATTGTTGACGCTTTGGCGCGGCAGATTTCTCCCTAGGCGGGGCGCATCAGCACCAGCGAGGTGGCGATCACAGCCATCCCGCCGATCAGGCCGCCCGCCAGCTCGCGCGGACTGGCCAGTTTCTGCGCTGCAGGCAATAGTTCCAGTAGGGCCAAGTAAACCATCACACCGGCAATCACACCGAACAGGATCGCGAAAACGAAGGGGCTGAGCCAAGGCTGCAGGATCAGATAGCCAAGAACCGCCCCCAACGGCTCGGCCAGCGCCGCAATCAGGCATAGCAGCAAGGCATCGCGGCGGCGATGGGTGGCAAAATAGACCGGGATGGCGATCGCCAGCCCTTCCGGGATATTGTGCAAAGCAATCGCCAGCACCAGTGGCAGACCCTGCGCCGGTTCTGCCAGAGCGGCAAAAAAGGTCACCATCCCCTCGGGGATATTGTGCGCGATAATGGCCATCGCCGCAAATACCCCTACCCGCCGCAACTGTGCCTGTGGTACGGAATCCGGCAGACCGGCCATCGCCTCATCTTCGGGATGCGGAATGATCCGCCCCAGCAATGCCATCAGGGCAAGGCCTGCAAAGAAAGCAGCCGTTGCCGCCCCAGCGGCCTGCTGGGCATGCGCATAAGTGTCATAAAATCCTTGCGTGGATTTGGCCAGAATCTCGACCAGTGCGATGTACACCATGGCACCTGCCGCGAATGACAGGCCAAACCCGAGCAGGCGCGGGCCGAGAATGCGTGGGCGTAGAACTGCGATGCCGCCGACCAGGGTGGCCATTCCGGCCCCGGCACATAAAGATAGTGCGGCCAGAACCGCAGGCTCGCCGAGCGCCCTCACGATGCCAGCGGCTGGGCAATCAGCTTGGCCAATTCAACCTGTGGGCGCGGCCCCAGATGGCTAATGACTTCGGCGGCGCTGAGCGCGGCAATGCGTCCGCACTCGGCCACACTCAGGCCGCGGGTGTAGCCATAGATGAAGCCACCAGCATAGGCATCGCCGGCCCCGGTGGTATCAACGACCTTGGCCACGGCGGCGGCAGGAACGACGACCGGAGATTGGCCTTTAACGCGCACGACGGCACCCTTGGCTCCGCGTGTCAGTACGGCCACTTTTACGTGTTCGTCAACCTTGCTGGCGGCCAGCTCCCAGCTGTCCGTCTTGTAAAGCGCCATCAGCTCCTCCTCGTTTGCGAACAGGATATCAACGCCGCTGGCCAGAAGTTCAAGGAAGTCGGCGCGGTGCTGATGGACGCAAAACTCGGCCGAGAGCGTGAGCGCAACCTGAGACCCCGCTGCTTTGGCATAGCGCAGCGCCTCGCGGAACGCCTGCTTACTCTGCGGCTTGTCAAACAGATACCCCTCCAGCAGTACAACCCGTGCCTGTTCAATGATATCGGCCGGAACATCCGGCGAACCGAAATTGACATTGCAGCCCAGCGAGGTGTTCATCGTACGCTGGCCATCAGGCGTAACAGCTATGAGCGAGCTGCCGGTGGGCAAGGCATGGTCGCGCGCAGGACTGGCGAACGCAATCCCCTGCGCTGTCATGTCATGCACAAACACAGTACCAAACTGATCGGCCGCGACACGGCCGATAAAAGCGGCCTTGCCACCCAGCGAGGCCAGCACGGCCGCACTGTTAGCTGCTGAGCCACCCGAACACTCAACCGTCCGCGGCATATCCGCATAGAGCTGGGCCGCCCGCTCCGGTTCGACCAGCTGCATCGCGCCCTTGGTCAGGCTGTGCTTGGCAATAAAACTCTCCTCCACCTCGGCGAGAATGTCGACAATTGCGTTTCCGACGCACACGAGATCAAATGTCTTTGCGCTGCTCATGGCATGCTCCTTGGTGAGATAGGCCTTGCTGACCGTGAACTTGGATATATCTTGCCCGCATGAGCCTGACAACCGATCTTGGCCATGATCTGGCCCGCAGTTTTAGCAGCTTGCGCTTACCCTATAGCCTTGTCATGATGGCAAGTTGTCTGCTTGGTACCCTGCTCCTGTTTGCCGGGCTGGCCATCGGCGTCTATCACCTCATTCTCGCGCAGGACTGGCTACACACTCCGTGGCTTGAACAATTGGCCGGGTATGGGGGGGCGGGCGCCCTGCTGGTGCTTGGCTGGTTCCTGTTTCCGGCAGTCAGCACCGCACTAGCCGGACTGTTTGTTGAACAACTAGCCGACCGGATTGAGCAACAGCAGTATCAGGGGCTGCCGCGGGCGCGCCCGGTTGGGCTAGAAGAGCAGATCCGCACCGGGCTTAGCGCCCTGCGCCGAACGACCGGCCTGAATCTGCTCGTCAGCCCGCTCTATCTGGTCCCCGGTTTGAATATCCTGATTTACCTAAGCGTTAATGCCCGGCTGTTGGCTGGGGAGTATTTTGACGCTCTCGCTTTGCGGCACATCGCGGCTGGCGCACTGACGCCGCTTCGCCATGAGTTAAAATGGCCTTTGTTTTTCCGTGGGTTAGTAATTGCCGGACTGTATATTACTCCAATTCTTAATTTGCTGGCTCCGGTTCTGGCCACCGCCCTTATGACCCATTATTTTTGGGGGCCGAGCGGCCCGCTGCGCCTAAGGCTTGCTCTTGGACCCTCAAACGTGCTACCGACTCAGCCCAACGGTGCCCAAAAGGTGGGAGCCGGATGACATTTTAACAGCAAAGAGGGTCTGAATGTTCCGTCGTAACAATCCTGTCTCCGGTCTGCAAACTGAAGAAACCACCAGCAGCAACGAGCTGCCGCTGCGTAGCGCCCCGGCAGCAAGTCCAGCCGCCCCGGCCGCGACAGCCACCGTACAGCCGCTGATGACCCGCCCCGCTGGTACCCCGGCCCCGACCGCTCCGGCGGCCAAGGCTGATCTGCCCGCCAGCCGCTTTGGTGGCATTCCCGGCGTGATGGCCCGCCGCGTCAGCGCCTCCGGCGAAGCTGCCCCCATGGGCAGCGGCGACAATGGCGCCCTACGCAAGCTGATCGTTGGCCGCGAGATTTCGCTGTCAGGCAACATCACCGCGTGTGACATTCTCGTGGTGGAAGGTCATATCGAAGCCACTCTGCGCGATGGTCGCCATCTCGAGATCACCGAAGCCGGACACTTCAAAGGCTCGGCCGAAGTTGATGAAGCCGATATCGCTGGCAAGTTTGAGGGTACCCTGACCGTACGTGGCCGCCTGAAGCTGCGTAGCACCGGCCAGATTGAAGGCACCCTGAGCTATGGCGAGATCGAGGTTGAAGCTGGTGGCCGCCTGACCGGTGAGCTGAAGGTTCTGGCCCCGGCCAACCAGAAGAGCAGCGACGCTGCCCCGGCCAAAGCTGCTGCCGGTGCCAATGCCTAAGCGGATCTGACCACGGGTTGGCGCCGATGCCCGCCCTGCATTCACAGGCCGCAGTCTCCCGCCAATTGGCCAAGGAACTGCGGCCTGTTCCTTTATGGCCGGAATGGCCGGAGCGCCCGAGCCTGCGCTTTTTTCTGGCTGCCACGCTGGTGCTGACCGGGTTGGTCGTGGGCGCGATGGGACTGGCAGGAGCCTTCCCAAACGGCCGCACGGTAGCGGTCATGCCTTTGGTCGTCCTTGTCAGCGATGCCCCTGCAACCGCGCGGGAGCTGGTGGGACGACGCGCTGCCGACATCCGCCAGATCTTCGGCCCGCCGCTGCTGATCCGACGTGAACCACCAGCAGAGATCTGGCAATATAACAGCGGCACCTGTGTTCTTGACGTATACCTCTACGGTGAGCAGCAACCAGACCGCGTCACTCATGCCGAGGTGCGTCATACCGATCCAGATACGGGCGCTGATGATGCCTTTGCGACAGACTGCCTGTTTGCTCTGCAGGTCAGCGCCGAGAATTAGGCTGTCTTATCCTTGAAGGCGCACAGATCGCGTACCACACACGCCGCGCAGTCCGGCGCACGGGCCTTGCACACATAGCGCCCATGCAGAATGAGCCAATGATGCGCATGCTGTAAAAATTCAGCAGGAATGACCTTCAGCAGCTTTTCTTCCACCGCATCGACATCCTTACCGGGGGCAAGACCCGTGCGGTTGGCCACACGAAACACGTGAGTATCCACAGCAAGGGTCGGCTCGCCGAACGCGACATTAAGCACTACATTGGCAGTCTTACGGCCCACGCCGGGCAGCTGTTGCAGCGCGTCGCGCGAGCGTGGCACCTGCCCGTTATGTTGCTCGACCAGTTGACGCGAGAGAGCGATGACGTTTTTGGCCTTGGTATTAAACAGGCCAATGGTCTTTATGTGCTCCTTGAGGGCCTCTTCCCCCAGCACCAGCATTTGCTGTGGTGTATCAACCTTGGCGAACAAGGCGCGGGTGGCCTTGTTCACACCGGCATCGGTGGTCTGGGCTGAAAGCACCACGGCAACCAGTAAGGTATAGGGGTTGGTGTAATCCAGATCACTTTTGGGATGCGGGTTGGCCGCACGCAGGCGAGTAAAGAATTGGGTAGTCTTGGCAGGCGTCATGGCCTAGACTTAGCCTACAAACCGGAGTTGCACCAGATGACCCTCGTCCCGAATTTTCTCAGTGAAGCCGATGCCGCCAAGATCCTGCGCCGCCCGCAGGCGATCAGCCATGTTCGCTTTGCCAGCCCGAAGGAGATTCGCAATCTGGCCATCGACTGGGCGGTGGTGGATGGCCAGAATGGCCGGGCGCTGGTGGCGGTGTTTGAAGGTGCGATCTGCTGGATCAGCCCGACTGATCTGGGCGAGGCGCGGGCCATCCACGCCTTCAAGGCATTCTGGGGCAGGGCCAGTTTGCGCGAGAAGAAACTGCCGCTCATGACACAGGCCCTCAAGCGTGAGCCTGCCGCGCTGCCACTACTGCTGGTGGGCACGCCGTTCCAGCATAGTGTGTGGCGCTTACTGCTGCGTATCCCGCGCGGAACCCTAGTGCGCTACGGCGATCTGGCCAAGGCACTGGGTAAACCCAATGCCGCGCGTGCTGTTGGCAATGCTGTAGGGGCAAATCCGGCGCCGTGGCTGGTGCCGTGCCATCGCGTTGGCCATAGCGATGGTAGCATCAGCGGCTTTAGTAGTGGTGAAGCCTGCAAACGGCGTTGGCTAACCCTTGAGGCAGCTTGAGAAACCCTCCGCCAATCGCTGCATGTAATCAAAATACAGGCGTGGCGTAATCGGTAAGTCGCTCGCGTCGGGGTTGACCAACCCTTTACGTGCGCCAGTACCCTCGATCAATGTATCGACGATATCGGAGCGGAATTGTGGCTCGGCTAAGACGCAGACAACGCCATCGTCATTGATGCGCTGACGCAACTGCGCGATGCGCCTGGCCGATGGTGTGACATCCGGCGAGAGGGTAATAGCCCCGGCCCCGTTCAAGCCATACTGTTTTTCAAAATACTGGTAGGCATCATGAAAAACGATGAAGGGAACGCGTGCATGTGGTGAAAGCTGAGCGCGGATGGATTTATCCAGCGCAACGAGCTGATGCGAAAATTTCTGCGCATTGGCGCTGTATTGCGCGGCATGAGCCGGATCTTTCTGAGCCAGTCGCTCGGCCAGCAATGCGGCGAGAGCAGCCGCGTTTTGTGGACTGAGCCAGAGATGCGGATCAACGGCACCATGATCGTGGTCGTGGTCATGATTGTGTTCCAGCTCGGATTCCCACACACCACCCGCACGAGGTGCAAGATGTATCAGGCCCTCTTGTCCGCTTAGCTCCAAAACCTGGGAACGTTTTTCCAAAACTTTTGCTAATGATGTCTCCAGCCCCTCACCCACCCAGACCACCAGATCAGCCTCTTCCAGTTTTTTGATATCACTCGGTTTCAGCTGATAGGTATGCGGGCTGGCGTTACCATTTATCAGCAGGTCGGGCGTGCCGATGCCATCCATCACGGCGGCGGCAACGCCCGCCAACGGCGCGATGGTGACCACCACCTTGGGTACCTCGGCGCGAGCTGGAAAAGCTAATAAAACCAGCAATAACACGATCACATTTTTTAGCATGACAAGCTCCCACCCGCTGTGTTAAAACCGCCCCCACTGTATGTTATAATATAACATTATGCAAGAGCCATGACCAACGCCCCTCTGCTTCAGGCTGCCGACATTGCCGTCACCCTTGATGGCCGCAGTGTGCTGCACGGCATTACCCTCGCTGTGCAGGCAGGAGAGATCATCAGCATTGTCGGGCCTAATGGCGCTGGCAAAACCACTTTGCTGCGGGCGCTGCTGGGCCTGACAGACCTGAGTGCTGGCCGCGTGACCCGCGCCGCTGATTTGCGCATTGGCTATGTGCCCCAAAAACTGAATCTTGATCCGTTGCTGCCCATCACCGCCGGCCGCTTTCTGGCCCTGTGGGGCGATTTTATACAAGCGGTCGCAAGTACCGGAGCTGAACACTTGTTGAATACACCGCTGGCAAAACTATCAGGCGGTGAATTACAGCGCGTCTTGCTAGCCCGTGCGCTCATCGGTCAGCCGCAATTACTGGTGCTGGATGAGCCAGCCCAAGCGCTCGACCTTGCCGGACAGCGCGAGCTGTATGACACCCTTGCCAAGGTGCGCGACATCACAGGCTGTGCAGTGCTGCTCGTCTCGCATGACCTCACCCTCGTGATGCGCAAGACCGACCGCGTCATCTGCCTGCATGGCCATATCTGCTGCCAAGGCAAGCCCGAGGATGTGAGCCGCGATCCGGCCTATGCCGCGTTGTTTGGCCCGCACGACACCAGTTTTGCCGTTTACCACCATCATCACGATCATGACCACCATCATCACTGACCTGCCTGATTTTTTTCTCCGCGCACTGCTGGCGGGCGGACTGCTGGCCCTGCTCACCGGACCGCTGGGCTGTGTACTGGTCTGGCGGCGCATGGCGTTTTTTGGCGACGCGCTGGCCCATGCGGCACTGCTGGGGGTGGCGCTGGGTCTGCTGCTTGAGCTACCCATTCTTCCTGCCGTGCTGATTCTGGGGGTGCTGTTTGCGGTGGCGTTCAGCCTTTTAAGTCTGCGTGGTGATATTGCGCACGACACCTTACTGGGTATTCTCAGCCCGACTGCGCTGGCGTTGGGCCTGATTGCGCTCAGTCAGTTGCCGCAGGTACGCATCGACCTCAACAGTTATCTGTTTGGTGATGTGTTGGCGATCACCCAGACCCAGCTCATCACGCTGGCTGCTAGCGCGAGTATAGCTTTGCTAACACTGCGCCTGCTCTGGGGCGGACTACTACAACTGACAATCGCGCGAGACGTTGCCCAAGCAAGCGGCGCACCGGTACGGCGGCTGGAACTAGCCTTCCTGCTGTTATTGGCGCTGGTGGTGGCAGTTGGCGTACAGCTGGTGGGAGTTCTGCTCCTCACGGCGCTACTGATTATTCCCGCTGCTACCGCCCGGCGCTATGCCAAAACACCTGAAGTCATGGCTGTTCTCGCCAGTCTGTGCGCCCTGCTAGCCAGCACACTCGGGCTTTTTGCTTCGCTTTATTGGGATATTCCGGCTGGCCCGGCGATGGTGGCATGCGCCAGCGCGCTGTTCCTCCTCTCTCGTCTTCATAAAGATTAATGCGATTTTTGTTTGACTTTACGGGCGGGAATTTCGTTATATGCGGACATGAAGATGCCCAAGCCATCCCCGCATTCCCAAGCCCTCGCCAGCCGCTTTGGTTTCCCGCAGTATGAAGTGGATAATGATCGCCTGTATGGCGGACTCGTTATGGCACTGGCTGTCCGCGGCTATACCCGAATTGATACAGTGAATAACACCCATCATAAGGCTATTAAGCCAGTAGTAGTAGCGTTCAAGCTGGCCGAGCAGAAAATTCGCTTCCCAAGCCGCATGTTTTCTTATGTGCGGCACGAGGGAGAGTATTTCGATCATGCACTAGAGACACTCATTGCCCGCGGCGTTGCGCACGTGGTGGAGCCAGGCCAAGTCGATATCCTGCCCGGGCCTGCCACGGAAGCCTTCCAGCAGCTTTTTACACCCCTGCAACAATCGGTTTTGATTGAAATCGCCAAGCGCTATCGCCCCACGGCAAACCACCCCCAGCCATGAGCACACACGACCACAAGCGCCAGCATTTCTGGCAGGGTATCGTACTGAGCCTGTCCGCGCGGGGACACAAGATTCTTGCGACCGAACGGAATGCACACCATGCTGCCATGCACCCGGTGGTGACGCAGTTCAACATTCTGCAACGATCAGATCGTGCTGTGGCCACCTTTCCGACCGGCCTGCGTCAATCCCCCCTTGTGCATACCTATGTCGGGCTTGATGATGCCCTGCTTGAGCTGTGGCGCAAAGACGTCGTCAGCTACGCCCGCTCAGAGCCCTATGTACAAATCAACGCCAAGGCAGCAGCTTTTCTGTTGAGCGATGGTAATCTCTACACACCTTACGAGCGCACCGTGCTGAGCGAACTTACCCGACATTTCCGCCCGGTTTAGGCCTTCAGGCCGTCGAAGAACTCTTTCACCCGGCCCAGAAAACTCTGACTCTCCGGACTGTTGCTGCTGCTCTCAGCGGCAAACTCTCGCAGTAGCTCTTCCTGTTTTCTGGTGAGGTTGCGCGGCGTTTCCACCACTGTCTCCACGTAGAGATCACCGCGATGGCTGGACTTCATCACGCTCATACCCTTGCCACGCAGACGGTATTGCTGCCCGGTTTGGGTGCCGGGGTTGATACTCACCCGCGTTGTGGTTCCATCCACCACCGGAATGTCCACCTCGCCGCCCAACGCGGCGGTGGTCATGGGGATAGGTACCCGGCAATGCAGATCCGCGCCTTCGCGGCTGAACAGCGGATGCGGCTTCACACTGAGGAAAATATAGAGATCACCCGGCGGTGACCCGCGCAACCCAGCCTCTCCCTCGCCCCCCAGACGAATACGAGTGCCATCTTCCACTCCCGGTGGAATGTCCACCTTCAAGCTGCGCTCCTTGCGGGTGCGACCGGTACCGGTGCAGGTGGGACAAGGGGTTTTGATGACACGGCCAGCACCGCCACACGCCGGGCAACTGCGCTCGATGGTAAAGAAACCCTGCTGGGCGCGGATTTTGCCATGGCCATGGCAGGTTGGGCACTGTACCGGCTGAGTGCCGGGCTTGGCACCGCTGCCATTGCAGCTCTCACAGCTGACCGAAGTGGGGATACGCAGTTGCGCCGGTTTGCCCTTGAAAGCCTCTTCCAGTGAAATTTCCAGATTATAGCGCAAGTCAGTGCCGCGACCGCCACCACCCTGCCCACGCTGCTGCCCGCCGGACATGAATTCGCCGAACATCTCATCAAAGATATCGGCAAAGCCGCCCATGCCACCGCCGCCAAACCCACCAAAGCCGAACGGGTCACCACCCATGCCACCACCAGCGCGATTGCCCCCGCCTTGGGTGAAGGCAGTGTGGCCCAGCCGATCGTAGGCGGCGCGCTTTTGATCGTCGCGCAGCACGTCATAGGCCTCATTCACCTCTTTGAAATGCGCCTCGGCCGCCTTGTCGCCCGGATTTTTATCCGGATGATACTGCATGGCCTTCTGACGATAGGCTTTCTTCAGCTCATCGGCGCTGGCGGATTTGGCAACGCCCAGAACGCTATAATAATCGTGCTTGCTCGACATTAGAGATACTCTCTCCACCAAGTTTCCAGTGCGGCACTGGTATCGGTCGCCATGAATGCCTGTGCCGGGCTAACCACAAATCCCTCCGGTGTGCGGCGAATGATTCCCAGCAATAGCGTGCTGCTCTCCGGCTCGGGCCGCGCCTCAAACGTCAGGAGTGCTTGGCCGGATTGGGCGTAGAACAACTGAGAACGCAACCCTTTCACTTTATCAAGGCGCGGACCTGAGCTGACATCAACCACCAGCGCCAGTGCCGAAACATCGGGTGGCACCATCTCGAGATTAATCACAACCAGTTCGTCCCAACCCTCGCCATGGCCGCTACGGTCATCCCCGCTATGGGCCAGCGCACCATCAAGTGCCATATCATAGACGCCACCCAGATAGCCCTTGAGCTTGGCCCCGTCACCAAAATAGAACACCAGCGCATCAAGATCGCTACTGTCGCCGGGAGTGCGCAGCAACGCATTGGCAAATTCGGGCTGCTTTTTAATAGCCGGCATGCGGCTCGGATCAAGGCCGCGGCGCAAAGCAGCTACCGCGGGGTCGAGCTTGGCCTGATCCCATGCCAAACCAAAACACAGCGTGGGGGCGCGGCCATTCACAGGAGTAATGGTAATGGGCTGCATCTTTCATCCCTCCTAGTTCAGATCACTCAGCCCCGAACTTCACGACGTGTGCGCGTGGCCGGGTCAGAGGCTTTCTCTCGATGCTGCATGGAGACGCAGTTAAGACAATACGATCTTCCTGACGCTGGACATCGGCACCACAAGCAGCGATGTGTAGCGCTGTATCAGCCCAACGTTCAATCTGCTCATGCAGAGCGCGGGCGGCAGCCGGGAAATCCTCAGACAAAAAGCCAACGCGGACAAAAAAACCCTCATCGAGCGGCGAGCGGCCATCTTTAGGGGTTATATCGAAGTTCGGCATATTGTTATCACCAAGGGCTTTTGAAATGGTGACCAGAAAGCCGTAGGCAGCTTGGGCCACATGCTCGTGCAACGCTGTGGGAGTTAAACTGTAGGGCTGGCCATAAGCGCGCGCAGCCACTTTCTGCCAGGCCTCGGCTAGGGGCAGCAGCGGACTATCCTCGGATATGATCTCACCCCAACTCACCTGTCGTTTGCTATCCATTTTGGTCCCTCAAGAAAACACTCCCTCCTTGTAAGAGGAGGGAGTGATTGAGTCCATCTTAATCAGTGTTTACGCACGCTTTTTGCTGTCGTCGACCTCTTCGAAGTCAGCATCGACCACATCATCGCCGCTCTTGCCGCCGCTGGTGCCGCCCGCTGCTGCGGCCGGATCTTCGGCTCCTGCCGCGCCCGCATCACCACCGGTCTGGCCACCGCCTGTACTCTTGTAAATGGCCTCACCGACCTTCATGACCACCTGACTGAGAGCCTGTGTCTTGTCCTTGATGGCTTGCAGATCTTCGCCATCCTTCACACTCTTGAGATCGCTCATCGCGGTATCGATCTGGCTCTTGAGTCCGGCGTCAATCTTGTCGGCATGCTCGCGCACCTGCTGCTCGGTGCTGTGCAGCAGGCTGTCAGCATGGTTACGGGCCTCAATCAGCTCGCGACGTTTCTGATCGCTCGCCTTATTGGCTTCAGCTTCCTTAACCATCTTCTCGATATCATCCTTGGACAGACCACCACTGGGCGAGATGCGCACCTGCTGCTCCTTACCCGTGGCGGTATCCTTCGCCGAGACCGAGACGATGCCGTTGGCATCGATATCAAACGCCACCTCGATCTTGGGTACGCCACGCGGGGCGGGCGGAATACCAGCGAGGTCAAACTGGCCGAGCAGCTTGTTATCGGCCGCCATTTCGCGCTCACCTTGGAACACGCGAATGGTAACCGCGCTCTGGTTGTCCTCGGCGGTGCTGAACACCTGACTCTTCTTGGTGGGAATAGTAGTGTTGCGGTCAATCAGGCGGGTAAACACCCCGCCCAGCGTCTCAATACCAAGGCTCAGCGGAGTCACATCAAGCAGGAGCACGTCCTTCACTTCGCCCTTGAGCACGCCGCCCTGAATGGCCGCACCCACCGCCACCACTTCATCCGGGTTCACCCCCTGATGCGGCTTCTTGCCAAAGAACTTTTCTACCGTCTCGACCACTTTGGGCATACGGGTCATACCACCGACCATCACCACTTCATCAATCTGGTCTTTGGTAATACCGGCATCCTTCAGCGCCGCTTCGCACGGGCCGATGCTCTTCTTGATGAGATCATCAACCAGCGATTCCAGCTTGGCGCGAGTGATGGTGAGGTTGAGATGTTTGGGACCGGATGCATCTGCTGTAATGAAGGGCTCATTGATCTCGGTCTGCATGGACGACGACAGCTCAATCTTGGCCTTTTCGGCAGCCGCCTTCAGGCGCTGCTTGGTCATCGGATCCGAGCGCAGATCAATCCCGTTCTCGCGTTTGAACTCCTCAGCGATCCAGTCGATGATGCGCTGGTCGAAATCTTCACCGCCAAGGAAGGTGTCGCCGTTGGTCGACTTCACTTCAAACACACCATCGCCAATCTCGAGGATGGAGACGTCGAAGGTACCACCGCCGAGATCATACACGGCAACGATGCCGCTCTTCTTCTTCTCAAGACCATAGGCCAGCGCCGCGGCGGTCGGCTCGTTGATGATGCGAAGCACCTCAAGGCCAGCGATGCGGCCAGCGTCTTTGGTGGCTTGGCGCTGCGCGTCGTTAAAATAGGCAGGAACTGTAATGACGGCCTGAGTCACTGGGGTACCAAGATACTTCTCGGCGGTTTCCTTCATCTTGACCAGCACCTGCGCCGAAACCTCGGGCGGGCTCATCTTCTTGCCGTCCACTTCAACCCACGCGTCGCCATTATCGCCACGCACGATCGGGTACGGAGCCTCTTTCTTCATCTTCTCGACCTGCGCGTCCTCAGCACGGCGACCGATCAGACGCTTGATGGCATAAAAAGTCTTCTTGGAGTTGGTCACCGCCTGACGCTTGGCCGCCTGACCGACCAGACGCTCGCCATCCTTGGCATAAGCGACGATAGATGGCGTGGTGCGCGCACCTTCGGTATTCTCCAGCACCTTGGGCTGGCCCCCTTCCATGATCGCCACGCAGGAATTGGTCGTACCCAGATCAATGCCGATAACCTTGCTCATGCTCTGCTCCTTCAAACAACCGCCCCGTTAGGCACGGTTTATTATTAAATATCAATGGGTTGGAAAAACATCCGCACCCAGCCCGCGTGGGACTTCTGGTATGTAGGCATGATTGCCCCCCGGCGCAAGGGTGGATTCCGGCTAAAGTCGGGTTTTGTCTTGTTTTTGTAGGTCCGCTTTTGTTAGGCTGCGCCATGACTGACACGAGCGCGCCACCCCCTCTGCTTGACCCACTTGCGGCGCACCCGGCACGAGTATTTGAGCACGCCAAAGCCAGTCAGCTCTCGTTTAACTGTTTTATTGCCAAGGCGAGTGCGGCCCTGTCCGGTGCCAGCGCCGGACTGCTGTGTGTCTTTGCGCTCTTTGCCGGAACCGGCGAGCGCCCGAGCAGCGCTTTTCCTTTGCTGGCGGGTGCGGTCCTGAATGGGGCTCTGGCTGCAAGTTCGCTGCGCAATCGCCGCCGTTGGCAACGCGAGATTCGTGGGCTAACCGACGATATCCAAAAGGATGCCCAGGTTGCATACCAGTTGGCCCGCTGCGGCTCTATGGCCCCGGTCAGCTTTACACCAGAGCACTACGCGGAGTATGGCTATGGCCTGTTTGAAGAACGAAAAGAAATCAACAAACTTCCCTGGTCCATCCTCGTGAGTACGGCGACAGGCTCTCTGGCATTAGCCGTACCGGCGATCGGCATGGCAAGCTCGATAGAGAAGACGCATACGCTGATCTGGGCGGTTCTCCTTGATGTGGTCGCAACTGCCTGCCTAGTCAGTATTTTTGCTGCTCGTAACCAACTGCCGCTGACTGAGCAGGGCGAAGCTTCGCTACTCGAGTATTACAAAAAGAACGGCCTTCCGCAATCTCTTGAGGAAGCTCAGGCCCAGTGGCGCCATAAGGTACGTGTGGCAGAAATTCGGCGCAGCGAGAAGAAACGTTCGTCCCTCGATTAATCAGGCCTTCGTATCAACCGCGCCGGTGCTGGGGGCTTTGGCCACCACTACTAGGGCTGGCCGCAACAAACGGTCGGCAATGGTAAAGCCGCTCTGATAGACTTGAATGACGGTACCGGGGGGCGCGTCCTTGCTCTCCACTTCCTGCATGGCTTGGTGGAAATTGGGGTCAAACGGCTGCCCCATGGCGGCAATCGCCTGCACACCGAATTTTTCAAACGCGGCGATAAGCTGCCGCTCGGTCGCCTCAACCCCGACCAGCAGATTCTTGATCTCGGGGCTAGTCTCTCGCTTCTCGGTCGGGACCGCGTCCAGAGCTCGGCGCAGGTTATCAGCCACCGCAAGCAGATCACGCGCAAAACTGGCGACAGCAAACTTGCGGGCATCCTCAATCTCGCGCTCGGCGCGTTTGCGAGCATTTTCGGCCTCAGCCAGCTGGCGGATGGTGCTTTCCTTAAACTGGGCGAGCTGTGCCTCAAGCTCGACCTCACGCGCCGACGGCCCGGTGGCGGGGGCCTCAGGCGGCGGGGTAACCGAATCAGCAGCTGGAGCCTCAGCGGTTTCGGGAGCGGAAGATGCGGGGTCTTTTTTCTGTCCAAACATGGCTAACAGATGGCGTTTTTTACCGGATTTTGCAAGTGGTCACTCATCCGCGCCGATAACCTTACGTAGCGCACGGGCGGTATAATCAACCAGCGGCACAATCCGGCCATAATTCAGCCGGGTGGGACCAATGACGCCAATGGCACCAATCACTGCATTATTACTGCCCACCAGCGGCGAAACGACCAGCGCACAGCCGGTATGGGTAAACAGACCATTCTCGGCACCAATAAAAACCTTCACCCCCTCGGCGGTACGGGTGGTGGCGAGCAGACGCTCGATATTCTCGACCGTCTCAAGCGCAGCAAACAGGCCGCGTAGCTGCTCGAGGTCTTCAACCGCAGTGACATTATTAAGTAGCTGCGCCTGCCCGCGTACGATCAACTGGCCGCCACCCGCTCCCGACCAGACCCCCACCCCGGCAGAAATCACTTTTTGTGTTAACTCATCCAGCTCATGGCGGCGCGCCGCCAGTTCAGCTTCTATACGCTTATGCGCATCTTGCAACGTATGACCAACCAGCCGGGAAGCAAGAAAATTCGAGGCCATAACCAGCGTAGACGCCGGGACACCAAGGGGAATATCAATCACCCGGTTTTCCACCTGCCCGTCATCGGTGACCAGCACCACCAGCGCCCGCCCAGCCGCCAGCGGCACAAACTCAATGTGCCGAAGCGGGCGATCTACCGTCGGTACCGCCAGCAATGCCGCTGTAGCCGACAAGCCTGAGAGCATGGAGGTCGCTTCGCCCAAGGCTGCTGTAAGACTCTTGCCTGAGCTTCGGCAGCGTTCCTCAATCTCGGTGCGCTCCTGCGCGCTGAGATCGCCCAGTTGCAAAATACCATCCACGAACAGCTTAAGACCCAGCTCGGTCGGCACCCGCCCCGCCGAAGTATGCGGTGCGTACAGCAACCCGCTCGCCTCCAGCGCCGCCATGACATTGCGAATGGAGGCGGGCGACAGACTGGCTACGCCAGCCCTATCCAGCTGGCTGGCGAGTGTGCGTGAGCCTACCGGCTCACCGGTTTCGAGATACAGCTCGACCAGATTGGCAAAAATGCTGCGGGCGCGGGCATCCAGCTCGGAAATCATGACCTTAATCTAGTGATTTGCTTTACTCGCGGCAATCGCTATAAAGCAGGCCTGTCCTTTGGAGAATCTCCCATGCGCCCGTCCGGCCGTACTGCTACCCAGCTTCGCCCCGTCAGCTTCACCCCCGGTTTTTCCCGCTACGCCGAAGGCTCGTGTCTGGTGAAGTTTGGCGAAACCCATGTGCTGTGCACCGCCAGCATTGAGGACAAGACCCCACCCTTTTTGCGCAATACCGGCCTTGGCTGGGTGACGGCTGAATATGGGATGCTGCCCCGCGCCACCCATGAGCGCACCGAACGTGAAGCGGCCAAGGGCAAGCAAAGCGGCCGCACGCAGGAGATTCAGCGCCTGATTGGCCGCGCCCTGCGCGCCGTGACCGATCGCAAGGCACTGGGCGAACGGCAGATTAAAGTGGACTGCGATGTGATTCAGGCTGACGGCGGCACCCGCACCGCCAGCATTACCGGCGGCTATATCGCCCTGCATCTGGCCTGTAAGCAGCTAGTAACGTTGGGTGTGATTCCGGCTATTCCGCTGACCGATACTGTGGCCGCCATCAGCTGCGGCATTTTTAATGGGGAGTGCGTAACCGACCTCGATTACGCCGAGGATAGCAAGGCCGGGGCCGATTCCAACTTTGTCTTTACCGGTAGTGGTAAACTGATTGAAGTGCAGGGCACCGCCGAGGAAGCCCCCTTTAGCGAGGAACAATTCCTTGAGCTACTGCGCCAAGCCAAAGCCGGAACGGCAGAGTTAACGCGACTGCAAAAAGCGATAATTGGTTAATTTCAGCGCTATCGGCTTGCTTTCGGGTGCTGAATTTCTCTA
This sequence comes from Micavibrio sp. UBA2400, assembly GCA_002343265.1. GTDB lineage: Bacteria > Pseudomonadota > Alphaproteobacteria > UBA2400 > UBA2400 > UBA2400. The sequence goes on along the minus strand of DDSC01000005.1, from coordinate 69,146 downwards.
AATTCCCAGCATGGCTTATTTTCTCAACAAGAACCTTCCTGCCAACGCTACACACCGTGATGGCGAGTGCATGGCGTCAGCCATGCTTTCTGTCCTGCAAACGTTCAAGCCGGACACAACATTACGGGCCAGAGAACTCTGCGTTGCCAAGGCGTCAAATCGCCAAGGAATCACTATTCTTGAAGCAGCCTTAATGTTCAACGCCATGGGAATACCGAGCGCCGCCTTCACGCGCACATACAGCTCCGTTGCCACACCAACAAGTGTGTTCAGAAATGTATGGCAAATAGGTAAGATCGACCTAAAACGAGTACTTTTAAAACGGCAGCTTCATCCCACTGATCTTAAAAAAATGATGAGCGATCAGAAGGCCATTGTTATCTGCTGTACGGAAGAAGGCACGGATACCCACGCCCATTTATTAACTGGTTTTACGCGGGAACACTTTGTTTATCATGACTCGAGAAGCTCCCTTAGAACCCGGTCTGGGCACGGGTTTATCCCTCACGCAACACCGAATGCTCTAATGCATGAAGACGATCTTTGGGGCAGGTGGCACGGGCATGAGTATCACACAGTTGTCGTTTTTCCTCCGCGAGATAGCCCTGTGCGGGATATACTATACTGGGAAATCTCGTTAAAGGATATGATGCGTTATTGCTATGCCGTTAAGTTAAAAAAGGCTGGAAAACCTTATGAACATCTCACCTCCTCACCTCCTTCTCGCCACCCACAACGCGGGCAAGCTGGCCGAGATCAAGGCCCTGCTTGAGCCGCTGGGTTTTGTTGTGACCAGCGCGGGTGAGCTGGGCCTGCCCGAACCGGTGGAAGATGGCGGCAGCTTTACCGCTAATGCCCTGATTAAAGCCCGTGCCGCTTGTAGCGCGAGTGGCCTGCCCGCGCTCGCAGATGATAGCGGCTTGTGCATCAACGCCCTGAACGGCGCACCGGGGGTGGATACCGCCAACTGGACCAAGCACGGCCATGCAGGCCTGGCTGAGCTGCACAGCGCCATGAAAGACGACCCGGACAGGGCGGCACACTGCGTATGTGTACTAGCGCTGGTGTGGCCCGATGGAGCGGAAGAGCTTTTTGAAGGGCGCACCAGCGGTACTATTGTCTGGCCGCCACGCGGCGAGAACGGCTTTGGCTATGACGGGATTTTCCAGCCCGATGGAGAAAGCCGCACCTATGCGCAAATGACCAAGACCGAAAAAACAGGGGTTTCCCATCGTGGCAAAGCGCTTAAACTGCTGCTGAACCGTTTGGAGACCCTGACGACATGAGCCTCACCCCGGCCCACTGGCTGCCCGTTGTTCTGCTGGTCTTTTCCAATATCTTCATGACGGTAGCCTGGTATGGCCACCTGAAATATAAAACGGCACCGCTGCTCACAGTCATTGCGGTCAGCTGGCTGATTGCTCTGGTCGAGTATTGCTTGGCGGTTCCCGCCAATCGGATGGGGCATGGCGTCTATAGCGCCGCGCAGTTGAAAACCATTCAGGAAATCATCACCCTGATCGTTTTTGCCATCTTCAGCTGGACGGTGCTGGGGGAGAAGCTGGGTTGGAACCATGCGCTTGGCTTTGCCCTGATTGCCCTTGGGGCCTGGTTCATCTTTCATAAATGGTAACGCCGGACGCGCCCGGCTTCGGGCTTTATATTCACTGGCCATTTTGCCTGTCCAAGTGCCCCTATTGCGACTTTAACAGCCATGTGCGCGAACGTATTGATGCGGCGGCCTGGCAGAGTGCGTTACGGCGTGAACTGACCCATTGGGGAGAACAGACGCAAGGGCGCACCCTCACCTCGATTTTCTTTGGCGGTGGTACACCCTCCCTGATGCCGCCCGATACAGTGGCCGCACTGATCGAAGCCGCCCGACGCCACTGGCGCACGGATGACGCGCTGGAAGTGACACTGGAAGCTAACCCCACCTCGGTGGAAGCCGGCAAGTTTGCCGCCTTCCGGCAGGCCGGCGTGAACCGCGTAAGCGTGGGCATACAGGCGCTACGGCCCGAGGCGCTGCAGATGCTTGGTCGCCAGCATGATGTGACGCAGGCCCGGCGCGCCGTGGGGCTGGCCGCTCAGCATTTTGAGCGTTTCTCCTTCGACTTGATTTATGCCCGGCCCGAGCAATCGGTTGCCGACTGGCGCAAGGAACTAAGTGAGGCGCTCAGTTTTGGTGCCTCGCATCTCTCGCTCTATCAGCTGACCATCGAGCCCGGGACGCAGTTTGCTACGCTGTTTGCACGCGGTGACCTGCGCATTCCTGATGAGGAAACCGGTGCCGCGCTATATGAGCTAACACAAGAGCTGTGTGAGCAAGCGGGCCTGCCCGCCTACGAGATCTCCAATCATGCGCGACCCGGACAGGAATGCCGCCATAACCTGACCTACTGGTATTATGGCGACTATATCGGGATTGGTCCCGGTGCGCATGGTCGCGTTACCGTGCGCGGGCAGAAGCTGGCCACTCGCACCCACCGTGCGCCCGAAGAATGGCTTAAACGTGTTACTGCAGATGGCACCGGCGTGACCGAACAGACCCCGATCCCTCGCGCTGAACAACTTGATGAATTCCTGCTGATGGGTCTGCGCACGCATAGCGGCATCAGCCGGGCGCGACTAAGGAGCGACTTCGGCGCGGATGTAGAGACCCTGCTGCGGGCGGAGAGAGTGCCCACCTTGCAAAAGCATGGCTTGGTCGAGCTCACACCGACCCACCTACGCGCCACAGCAGACGGGCGGTTGAAACTAAACGCCCTGCTTGCCGAACTGGCCGCCTAACCCCACGGGGTGTCTTTCTTCCGACCAAACGGTGATGGGGGCGCCGGGCCGGCCATGGTCGGCTTGGGAGCACGACGGTGCTGCACGAGACCCGGAGCCGAAATTTGTTCGCTCAGCTCCTTCCCTGTCACGGGGTCGATCGCGATACCATCAACCTCGCGGATGTGAATATAGCTCAGGTTATTGGTGCGGGCGACCTTGTACAAATTCTCGATCTGTCCGGTGCCGTCAAAAATCATTGGTGCGCCACCTTGTGTACGCATCATGACCTGATTGGCACCTTCACCATAGGTCAGACTGGCCGCAGCAATCTTGGCCTGCGGCCCGGCGATCAGGCCAGTGAGATTGGCGCCATCCATATTCATCGGGCCTTGTGGCGTAATAACGTCACGCATATCCACGCCGTGCCGGAACCACACATTGGTAAAGTTGGCTCCGCTCAAATCGGCGGCATTAAACTGAACATTACTCCACGTACTGTTAGCCGCTTGCAGGTTGCGCATACTCAGGCCCTGACCGGGGCGACCAAAACTGGCGTCATTCACCTGCGCGCCATTCATTTTTACATCATCAAAATTGCTATCCGGCCCAGCGACATGGAAGTCACCCAGCTTGGCTCCCTCAAGCTTGGCTCCACGCGCCCACATATTATGCACCTGTATATCCGTCCAAGAGCTGCCGCTAAAATCGGCATTCGCGATGTTGAGATTCTCGGCGCGGATGCCTTCAAACTTAACGCCCGGCGCCTCGGCCCCGGCCATATGTACGTTGAGCATCGTGCAGTTCTGGAACTTGGTTTTATCATCACCAATAAAGCCATTGAGATTGACGTTCTCGAAATGTGAGTTGCGTAGCCGCGCCCCTTTGAGGTTCAACCCTTCGGCATCGACATTTTCGAACTTGCAGTCTTCGATCTCGCACTTGGCCATGTTGGCGCCGCGCAGGTCGACATTGGTGAACTTGAAGCCCTTGAAGCTCATCCCTTCAAGGTCAGCCCCTGCCAGATTCACCACTTTCTTGGTGGGATCGGTGGTGGTCTCCGCTTCCTTCAGCTTCTGAGCGATCAGCGCTTCAGGCGATACCGCCGCGCCCTGCATGAGAATACGCCCTTCCCGGTCGCGAATGGTTTGAAGGGGCAGACCTGCCTGAGGGTCGGTCGGCTTATCCAGTCCGCTGTAATCACGGTGCCGATCCGCCAGTGTATCGATCTCGGCGCGGATGCGGCCATAGTCATAGGCACTGTCGAGCGCGCGACGCTCCTGCCCCGGTGCCACAAAGCGATCAAAGGTGCCGCGGTTCTGGAGCAGGCTGGCAGCTCCGCCGGGCACCATGATGTCCGGCGAGCGCTTTTCCTGTTCGGGCGAAATGAAGCGGGCGAGGTAATCGTTTGCCGTCAAGGCACGGCCACTGCCATCATCACGGTGGGAAATCAGGCGGGCCATGGACGTGGGCGAAAGATCGCCATTGCGGCTGGCATTGTCGGCCGCATCCGGACCATAGGCGCGGAAATTTCCCAAGGCATAGGGCGACACAAAGCCCAGCGCCATGCGGGCGAGTTCAGCACCTGCCGCAACCCCTGAAATAAATGGGGGAACACCCGCCGCCGAGGCCACCAGATGGATCGCCCCGGCTGTCCCAAGCGAGGCGGCAGTACGCGAAAAATTTTTACTCAGGCCCACGTCTGTCTCCCCCGCCAATGGCTAGGGTTAACATAGCAAACAAAGTTTAAGCTTTGCCAAAGACTTCGCCTAAACTTTACGGCAAATCACCGGCAAAAATACAAAAACATATTATTAAACAGTTGGTTAGAAAGAATCTATTCGCCGCTCGCGATGCGCTCGACTAATTGCTTGACGGTGGGGATAAAGCCATTGGCATACCACGGGTCATTGGCAAAGCGATAGGCATTGTGCCCGGCGAACATCAGCTCATCCTCGCAATTGTCGCTGTGGGCAATGTTCTGCAGGGTCTTCTGGATGCAGAAGGAGCGTGGATCAGCCTTCTTGCCGGTGGTATTGCCCTCATGCTGGCTCCAGTTGGAGAACATACAGGCGGACAGACACCCCATACAATCAACCTGATCTTTCAGGATCATGGCGCCGCGTTCCGGCGTAACAAAAATGAGCGTATTGTCCGGCGTTTTCATTTCTTGCGTAAAGCCATGGGCGATCCATGCTTCGGCGCGCAGCTTGTCGGCCGGCGTCACATAGACCGGGCGCTTGCGCGGGCCCACCAGCAGCTCGGCCGTATGCTGGCCCACCGCTTCGGCCGAATACGGAATCTGCCGCTCGGAGCGCTCGGTCAGCTCCTTGAGGAACGGGTTCTTGACGGCGGAGGAGTAGAAGCCCGTGGGGGAGAAGCGCTGCAGATAGATATCGCCCTTCTTGAGCGTGAGCAGCTTGTGCTTCCACGCGTCCGAAATCGGGCTTTCCTTGGTCAGGAGCGGGCGGGTGCCAAACTGGAACGCGACCGGGCCGATCTCGGGATTATCGAGAAAATGCGTCCATTCCTTGATCCACCACACACCGCCAGCCATAACGATGGGGATCTTGTCCAGACCGAACTCATTCATCTGCTTGCGCAGATCGCGCACGCGCGGGTACGGGTCTTCCGGCTTTTCCGGGTCTTCCGAGTTGGACAGACCGTTATGGCCACCGGCCAGCCACGGGTCTTCATAGACCACGCCACCCAGCCACTCGGGGAACTTCTTATATGCCCGCATCCACAGAGCGCGGAAGGCACGGGCAGAAGAAACGATGGGGTAGTAATATGCGCCATAAGAGGAGGCAATCTCGGCCACCTTATAGGGCATGCCCGCACCGCAGGTTACACCGTGCACCAGCCCTTTGGCACCCTCCAACACCCCATGCAACACGCGCTCGCAGCCACCCATCTCCCACAGCACATTCATGTGGATACGGCCTTTGCCGCCTGAAATATCATGAGCACGGCGAGCCTGATGGATGCCACCCTTGATGGAGAAGGCCAGCAGCTCCTCATGCCGTTCGCTACGGGTTTTGCCATGGTAAATCTGCGGCACGATGTTGCCGTTATCGTCGGTATAGTCGGCATTGACGCCCGAGAAGGTGCCGATGCCCCCCGCCGCGGCCCACGCGCCCGAGCACTCGCCGGTGGACACGGAAATGCCCTTGCCACCTTCGACCAGCGGCAGAACCTCCTGACCGGACATGACGAGCGGGCGCAGACCCTTGAGCATTGCAATACCTCCTCAATTGACGGGGCCTGTTATAGGCAGTTTTGCGCCAACGCGCCAGAGTTTTAGACAGCTTGCCGCACTGTTTTATCGGGATAATTCGGCCCGCAGGTCGCCGGGTGCATCGGTAAACAGGGCCGCAATCCCCCAGTCAAACAACTCCTTAGCGCGGGCGGCTTCATTAACCGTATAAGCCAGCAGTGGCAACTCGCGCCCGAGCGCCCGGTGCATCACAGCACGGAACTGCGTGAAGCGGGATGGATCAGGAATCAGCTCATGATTGAGATGCAAGGTATGCGGCTGGAGCTGGAGCAGCCATGCACTCAGATCAGGCCAGCTGTCATCATGCGCGTCCTCAGCCGCCAGCTGATGCAACAGAAACCCGCAAGCCGCTTCGGGTACCGCCTCGCGCACCACCTGCACGGCGTAGGGTGAGAAGCTGGAGAACAGTATGTTATCCCAGTTCCCCTTGCGCACGGCAGCGACATCTTCCAACACCCGGCGGGCGGTGAGCTGCGCTAGCGCTTCATCGGTCCCGGCGCTCAGCTTGATCTCGATATTCATACCAAGGCCCAACTCGTCGCACAGCGTCATCGTCTCGGCCAGTGTAGGCACCTTCTCGCCGGCAAAGGCTGGGGCAAACCAGCTACCGGCATCCGCAGCGCGCAGCTCCTCAAACCCCAGAGTATTAAGAGGCCGATCGCCCAGATCGGTGGTGCGACCGGCGGTATCGTCATGGAAAATCACCGCCGGAGCCAGCAGCTCGCGCGTAAGGGTGGCATCAAACTCGACCCAACGCGCGCCTTTGGCCTTGGCCTGCCGAAAGGCCGCCAGCGTGTTCTCCGGCGCGTAACGGCGATCACCGCGATGGGCAATGAGTTGGGGGAGGGTAATCATGCTTTTAAAATATCAGGACTACGGGTCTTGGCCAGCCCTGTGATTTGTAACAACAGTGTCACACTTCCTCCGTCTGCTTTCGGCTAATGTGCGCGCGAAACAGGAAAGGACGGAAGATGAAGATAATGACTAAAGAGAGATGGATAAATGCGGGAATTATCGCCTTTGCAGGAGCACCGCTCTGGCTAACCGGTACCTTTGCTCTGATCAACCCCCATGACATGGTCCTGATTGACCAACGCGGGGGCAGGCTCAGCCGCATGACCAGCACCATGGAGTGTCAGCAGCGCGGTGGCTGCTTCAGTTTCGATAAAACTGGGCGAATTGAACAAACGGTAGGTGTTGGTAATAGTTGGATTTACCGGTTTAACGCACAAGCCAAGCCCCGCATCACCCACGCTATTGCAGCACCAAAGCTGGGCGGTGTGATGCAGAATGATCTTAAATCTCCTGATGCAGCTCATATCGCCCACGCCCATAAACTGCACCAGACCGCTTGTGCAGTCGTGAGAGAGCATAAGCTTTCGGGCTATCAAGCACTGAATTGTGGTTGAATAAAAAGCGCCCTCGCTTTCGCGAAGGCGCTTTGTTCTAACTTATTGATTCAACTTAGCCTGCCGTGGCAGTCGGTGCGGCGGGGGGCTGCTGGCTGAGGTCAGCGCCCGTAGCCTGATCCACCACCTTCATCGAGAGGCGGATCTTGCCACGGTCGTCAAAGCCCAGGCACTTGACCTTCACCACGTCGCCCTCTTTGACCACATCGCTGGTCTTGGCTACGCGCTGCGGGGCCAGCTCCGAGATGTGCACAAGGCCATCCTTGGCGCCGAGGAAGTTGACGAAGGCACCGAAGTCCATGACCTTGACCACCTTGCCGGTGTAGATCACGCCCACTTCCGGCTCGGCCACAATGCCCTTGATCCAGTTGATGGCGGCATCGGCGGCCTTCTGCTCGACGGCGGCGATCTTGATGGTGCCATCATCCTCGATGTCGACCTTGGCGCCGGTCTGCTCGACGATTTCGCGGATCACCTTGCCGCCCGTGCCGATCACCTCGCGGATCTTGTCCTTGGGGATCTGGATGACGGTGATGCGCGGTGCGTTGGCGTTGACACCTTCGCGGGCACCGGTAATAGCCTTGGCCATTTCGCCCAGAATGTGCAGACGCCCATCCTTAGCCTGGCGCAGGGCGATCTCCATGATCTGCGCATTGATCGAGGTGATCTTAAGGTCCATCTGCAGGCTGGTGATGCCGCTTTCGGTACCCGCCACCTTGAAGTCCATATCACCGAGATGATCTTCATCACCCATAATGTCGGACAGCACGGCAAAGCGCTCACCTTCCTTGATGAGACCCATGGCGATGCCCGCAATCGGACGAGCCAGCGGCACACCGGCATCCATCAGCGCGAGCGAGCTGCCGCACACCGTGGCCATGGAGCTTGAGCCGTTGGACTCGGTGATCTCGCTGACCAGACGCATGGTGTAGGGGAATTTCTCCTTGCTCGGCAGCAGCGGATGAATGGCGCGCCACGCCAGCTTGCCATGGCCGATTTCGCGGCGACCGGGGCTGCCCATGCGGCCCGTCTCGCCCACCGAGTAGGGCGGGAAGTTGTAGTGCAGCATGAAGTGCTCGCGGTATTCGCCCTCGAGCGCGTCGATGATCTGCTCATCCTGCCCGGTGCCAAGCGTGGCCACCACCAGCGCCTGTGTCTCGCCGCGGGTGAACAGCGCCGAGCCATGGGCACGGGGCAGCACACCAACTTCGCTGACGATGGGGCGCACGGTCTTACCGTCGCGGCCATCGATACGCTTGCCGGTATCGAGGATATTGAAGCGCACAATTTCGGCTTCCACATCGTGCAGAGCAAGGCCCAGCGCTTCCGGCGGCAGGGTATCATTGGCCATCTCAGCCTTGACCTTTTCCTTCACCGCGCCAACGGCGTCATAGCGCACGGCCTTCTGGACGTTGCCATAAGCGGCACGCAGCTCGGCACCATACTTGGCCTTGATCTGCTCCTTGAGCGCCTTGGCATCATAGCCCGGATTGGGCAGCGGCCAGGCTTCCTTGGCGGCCTGCTCGGCCAGTTCGATGATGGCCTGAATAACCGGCTGGAACTGCTGGTGACCGAAGGTGACCGCGCCGAGCATGATATCTTCGCTCAGCTCCTGCGCTTCGGATTCCACCATCAGCACACCCTCTTGCGTACCAGCGACAACGAGATCGAGCTTGTTGGCGGCATCGGCCTGCTGGCTGCTGGTAGGATTGAGCACATATGCGCCGTTCATATAGCCTACACGTGCGGCGCCAATGGGGCCCATGAACGGCACACCCGACAGGGTAAGCGCGGCTGAACAGCCAACCATGGCCACGATGTCGGCATCATTCTCGAGATCAACGCTCAGCACGGTGGCGATGACCTGTGTTTCATTGCGGAAGCCGTCGGCGAACAGCGGACGGATCGGACGATCGATCAAGCGGCTGACCAGCGTTTCCTTCTCGCTCGGGCGCCCTTCGCGTTTGAAGTAACCACCGGGGATTTTGCCAGCGGCAAAGGCTTTTTCCTGATAATTCACGGTGAGCGGGAAGAAGTCGATGCCTTCCTTGGCCTTGCGGGCAGCCACAACGGTGCAGAGCACGGTGGTGCCGCCATAGGTAGCCACCACAGCCGCGTCAGCCTGACGGGCGATCTTGCCGGTTTCGAGGATCAGGCTGCGCCCGCCCCAGTTGATTTCCTTACGATACACGTTGAACATTCGTCTCTCTCTTCCTTCTGCGTGCGGCCCCTATGGCCACCCGACCGGGCACCCTGTCCCGGATTTATGGTTGGAGCACCCTATGCGCCCCGTTCGTCTCAGCACCGTGCTGAAATTTTCCATTCGGCCTGAGCCGAAAAAACTCTCGGATGATTCCCTTTGTCTCGTCGGTCATTGGCTCGGGAACAGCGTCCGTATTGGTAAGCCAGCGATAGGCCATATGTTCTTCCGATAGGCGTACGACCAGAGGAGTATCACACAAAACGTGAAACGTGAGTTGCTCCGTTGGTTTCCCGCTCCCGGAAAGATATCTGAAAGATGCCAGCATCGGGCCAATCTCACGAACTTGCGCCCCGACCTCTTCGCTCACCTCACGCCGCAACGCGTCTGCAAGAGACTCGCCGCTTTCAACATGACCAGAAGGGACTTCCCAATGAAAAGGCAAAAACTCATCTGCAGCTCGCTGCAAGAGCAACAGGCGCCCATCACCATCGGTGATGAAAGCGCCTGCAATAATACGTTCAGACTGAGCTGGAGTCATTAACCACGCAGACCGAGCTTCTTGACGATCGCCTCATACTGGGCGGTATCGCGGTCCTTGAGGTAGTCGAGCAGCTTGCGGCGGGTGGCCACCATCTTGAGCATGCCGCGACGGCTGTGGTGATCCTTCTTGTTGACCTTGAAATGCTCGGTCAGCACCTTGATGCGGTGCGAGAGCACAGCGATCTGGACCTGCGGCGAACCGGTATCGTTCTTGCTGGTGGCAAATTCTTTCATCAGCTCGGCTTTGCGAGCAACCGTAATCGACATCGTTCACTCCTATGAGTTAGAAGGTTACTGGTTGAGTACCCGCACCGCGCGGAACTCCCCGGCTACGACCTCGCCAAGCGCTACCGTTTTCCCCGCATACAGCGCGACCACCGGGCAATGCCCGTGTCGCGCTGGCTCGGGCAGAGCCAGCAGCCGCTCGCGGCCGGTAAACTGGAGCAGGCTGATCCGCCGTCCCAGTCGCAACCACTGTGCCTCTTGCTCCGTGAGGGAAAGCGCCGGGATGTCGTCTAGCGCGGTCTCGATCGGCAGCAGAAGCTGTGCAGCGGGGGTGTTTTGCACTTTTTGCGTTAAGGAGTCCAGCGAAATCGCGTTTTCCTCCGTAAAACGACCCACCTTGAGGCGGCGCAAGGCGGTAAGATGGCCGACTGTGCCAAGCTTAACGGCAAGGTCACGCGCCAGCGAGCGTACATATGTGCCCTTGCCGCAAGCCACTTCAAAGGTCGCGTGATCGGAATCATCCAACTGAATCAAGGTGAATTCGTTAATTTCGACTTCGCGGGCCGCCAGCTCCACCACCTCACCCGCGCGGGCAAGATCATAGGCACGCTCACCATCCACCTTGATGGCCGAGTAGGCCGGGGGCGTTTGCATAATGCGACCAACGAAAGAGGGTAAGGCCGCCTTGATATGTTCGGGCGATGGACGCACCGGGCTGGTGGCAATCACCTGCCCTTCCCTATCATCGGTGCTGGTCTGCTCGCCCCATTTAATGGTGAAGCGGTAACGCTTGGCGGCATCCATCACATAGGCCACTGTCTTGGTGGCCTCGCCAAAGGCCAGCGGCAATATGCCAGTGGCGAGCGGATCGAGTGTGCCGCCATGCCCGGCTTTGGCCGCACCCAAAATGCGCCGCGCCGCGCCGAGCGCCTGCGTGCTGGTCATGCCCGCTGGTTTATCGAGCGCCAGCCAGCCGTTGAGGGGGATGCCTTTGCGTTTCAATTTGGGCCCGTTGGCCGGGAAAGTTTTTTCAGCAGACCTGACACAGCGGCGCTGGCACCAGCTTCGCGGCTGACCTGATGCTCTTGAAACGCAGCGGCCTGCGGATCGCCCGCAAAAGATATCTCAATATGGCTGGCGACAAGCTGAATAAAGCTCGCCACCTTCCTGTTAACATCGGAATTGTCTCCGCCAATGGGAGAGTGGAAATCTGAACGCTGCGTATAAGCGACCAGCGCCCGCAAGTCTTCTACTGACTCTGTCTGCTGCAAAGCTTCAATCGTCCCTAACAAGACAGTGCGCCCAACCCCTTGCGGGGCATTCCCCAGTTTCATCGGAGCATCTCGCAACACCAACCCTTCAGCAACATCGGCACTAAAATCCTCCGGCTCAAATCCTGCCAAAAGGGCTTCAAGCGTGGCGATGCGGTCGAGTTTATGGGTTTCATAATTGCTCATTTTTTCTAGATCTCTCAGTCTGCTTTCCCCAAATCCTTCGCCACCACCGGGTCTTTGAGCGCACGTTCGATGGTCTCGGCATAATCGAAAGACTCATCGGGCTGGAAGTGCAGCTCAGGCGCGTGGCGCATTTTTACGCTATGGGCCACCGCACTGCGCAGTTGCGGCGCACAGCGCTTGAGCTCTTTAAGCATGGGCCGTGGATCGCCGCCGCCAAAGGGAGTGACAAACACCGTGGCGTGAGCCAGATCGGGGCTCATGCGCACTTCCGTCACCGTGACTTTGAGCTTGGCCAACACCGGATCATGCACTTTGCCGCGCATGAAAATATCGGCCAGCGCGTGCTGAACGGCCGCACCCATTTTGAGCGGGCGCGCGCTGGCGGTGCGGGGAGAGCGAGTGGAAGGCTTCATCTCTCTCACGCCGTCTTCAGCTCGCGCGCCACTTCTTCCATCTCGTAGGCTTCGATGATGTCTCCTTCGCGGATATCGTCGTAAGCCTCAAACGCCATGCCGCACTCAAAGCCATCCTTAACCTCTTTGACTTCGTCCTTGAAGCGCTTGAGGGTCTTGAGTGTACCGGTGTGGATAACCACGTTGTCGCGCAGCAGGCGCACGCCCGCACCGCGCTTGACCATGCCGTCGGTGACCATACAGCCAGCCACCTTGCCGTACTTGGTGATGTTGAACACCTGACGGATGACCGCATGACCGATGAACTTCTCGCGCAGGGTGGGCGCGAGCAGGCCGGTGAGCATCGCCTTCACATCGTCAATGACTTCATAAATAATCGAGTAGTAGCGGATATCGAGGCCGTCGCGCTTAGCGATATCCCGCGCCTGCGGGTTGGCCCGCACGTTAAAGCCGATAATAAGAGCCTTGCTGGCGCTGGCCAGCGTCACATCGCTCTCGGTGATAGGACCGACAGCGGCGTGCAGCACCTTGGCCCGCACTTCGCTGCCCTCACCCGTGAGCTTTTCAAGCGCACCGGCAATAGCTTCGATGGACCCATGCACATCACCCTTGATGACGACCGGCAGTTCCTTGATTTCGCCCGCCTTGATCTGGGCGAACATCTGGTCGAGACTGCCACGGGCGGTTGCCACGGCGGCTTTCTCACGGCGCTGACGGTCGCGGAAGTCGGCCACTTCGCGGGCGCGGGCTTCGGTTTCCACCACCACCAGATCATCGCCCGCCTCGGGCGTACCGGTGAGACCCAGCACTTCGACCGGGACGGCCGGACCGGCATCCTTCACATTGGTGCCACGATCATTGACGAGCAGACGGACACGACCCCACTCGGTACCGGCGACAAAGATATCGCCCACCTTGAGGGTGCCCTTTTGTACCAGAACGGTCGCCACGCTGCCGCGACCCTTCTCCATGCGGGCCTCCACCACAGTGCCCTGCGCCATACGATCGGGATTCGCCTTCAGATCCATCACCTCTGCTTGCAGCAGGATGGTTTCCAGCAGTTTGTCGAGATTCATGCCGGTTTTGGCCGACACTTCGACATCCATGACATCGCCGCCCATCTGCTCGACCACCAGCTCATGTTGCAGCAGATCGTTACGGATCTTCTGCGGATTGGCACCGGGCAGGTCGCACTTGTTGATTGCCAGTACGATGGGCACCTTGGCTGCCTTGGCATGGGTCAGCGCCTCAATGGTTTGCGGCATGATGCCGTCATCGGCAGCCACCACCAGAACTACAATATCGGTGAGGTTGGCGCCACGGGCGCGCATCTCGCTGAAGGCGGCATGGCCCGGGGTATCGATAAAGGTGATCTTCTGACCATCCTTCACGCTGACCTGATAGGCACCGATATGCTGGGTAATACCGCCCGCTTCACCCGCTGCCACCTGGGTCTTGCGGATCGCATCAAGCAGCGAGGTTTTACCGTGATCGACATGGCCCATGATGGTCACAATCGGCGGACGGGCCACCATGGTTTCAGCTGTATCTTCAGCGCCGGTCAGGCCCTCGAGCACGTCGGTGGCCGCCACACGCTTGAACTTGTGGCCGAACTCGCCCACCACCAGCTCAGCGGTATCGGCATCAATAGTCTGGGTAATGGTCACCAGCATACCCATCTTCATCAGGCACTTGACCACATCGGCCCCGCGCTCGGCCATACGCCCGGCCAGCTCACCCACGGTGATGACTTCCGGGATAATGACTTCGCGGATGATTTTTTCCTTTGACTTGTTCTGATCCATATAAGCCTGACGCGCCTTTTCGGCCCGGCGTCGGATGGAGGCGATGGAGCGGCGGCGCACGCCGTCTTCCCCGGAAATAGCCGCGCCAATATCGACGCGATCATCGCCACGGGGGCGACCCAGCGTACGGGTGGGACCCTTACGCACATTGCGACGACTGTCGTCTTCGCTCTCGGTGCGCAAGCCCGGTGGTGTGGCCATGCCACCTTCAAAGCGGGGTTCTTCGGTTGTGCTGGCAGTGGCTCCGCGGGCGGCGGCACGGCGCTTGGCGGCCTCTTCCTGCTGACGCTTCAGCTCGGCCTGCGTGGCGGCCTGGCGCTCCTGCTCCTTGATGCGGCGCAGCTCTTCCATCTCGGCTTTACGCAAGGCATCGCGATCCAGCGGGCGGGCGGCACCGGTCTCAGCCGCCGCGGGTGCGGCGGGCGGCGGAGCAACCGGCCGGTTCAGCTCGGCAATACTGGGTTGGCGTGGCGTTTCGGTTCGCTGACTGTTTTCCTGCAAGGCTTTGAGGGCCCGCTGGCGCGCCTCACGCTCATGATCGGTGAGTTGAGGTGCGGTGCTGGCGCGGATGGTAGCCTGACGCGCAGCCGACGGTGCCCCCGTTGCCACAGGCGCGGCGGCCGGTGTGTCGGGACCATGCGTGCGCTTCTTTTTCACTTCAACGGCCACTGCCTTGGAGCGCCCATGACTGAAGCTCTGGCGCACCATGCCATCCGGGGCACCCTTGGGCTCGACCTTCAGGGTCGGGCGCGCGGACAGGGAAAGGACCTTCTTGCCGCTGTCATTAGTCTGATCTGCCATAGCTTCCTCACTTCACCGTCTGTTCACACATCATGATCCGAGCAGTTGGGCCAACCGCTGGCACTCAACCTGCAATCGCAAACTCCACTGGCCTTGGCGAATACCGACAAACACCAGACTCTCCCGCCCCAGCGCCACCGACAGCTCGGCGGTATTGAACAGGTCCACCACCGGAACGGCCGCCAGCAGATGGTCCAGCTTGTGCTGGACCTCACTGGGCGCATTGCGGGCAATCAGAACCAAACCAGCGCGCTGCGCCTGCAGAGCCTGTTTGACAAAATCGTGCCCGAGATCCACTTCCCACGCCCGCCGCGCCAGCCCGAGTGTGCTCAGGCAGGCCCGCCGCGCCAGTACCACGACCTGATCGATCAGGGCGGGAGGAACAACGGCCGTCTGCTGGGCAGCCCGACTGAATGCATTCTGCACGATTGCGCGCATCAGCTCATTCCGGCGCGCCAAGACCCAATAGCCACGACCGGGTAAGCTCTCGTGCAGATCCGGGGTCACAACATGTTCGGGACCGAGCACAAAGCGGATCATCCGCTCATGGGGATGAATCTCGCCGGTGACAATGCACCGCCGCAGGCCGGAGCCGCGCCCGCCCACCTCTTCCGGCTCGCGGGCAACAATGGCCGCATCAATGCTGTGCGCGGCATCGGGCAAGCGACTAGTCACACCGCGCGCAGCAACCTGCCGCGCAATCTCCTGCCCCAGAACGACATCCAGCGGAACAGCGTCCGGCGCAGTCGGCAACGCCGATCCCGGCATATCCTGCAGGGTAGCGAAAGCGCGCAGCGCCTCACCGTCTGGCTTATCGGTAAACTCGCTGGATGCAGCGATCATGACAAGCCCCTCCGCCCATGGCTCAGGCGGCCGCGCCGGGCTTGCCGCCCGAAGCGCCGTCGGTGAACCAATGCGCACGTGCCGCCATCACCACGGCGTTGGCCTGATCAAGGCTGAGCGAACCTGTGCCCAGCGCCTCAATCAGCTCATCACCCGCCAGATCGGCCACATCATCCAGTGTCTTGATGCCTTTCTCGCCGAGCAGCACGACCTGCGCCAGCTTAAGACCCGGCAACGCAGCCACCGCATCGGTCACACCCAGCTCCTTGCGCTTGGCGTCGGCCTTGGCCGCTTCCGCCGCGAGCCAGCTTGCAGCACGAGTCTTCAGCTCTTCCGCAATGGTTTCGTCCAGACCTTCGATCCCGGCGATATCATCAAGACTTGATGCCGCCAGCTCGTCCACCTGGGTGAAGCCTTCGGAAACCAGCAACTGGGCCAACACCTCATCTACATCCAGCGCGGTGCGGAACAGATTGGTGCGCTCGTTGAACTCACGGGTCCGACGCTCAGACTCCTCAGCCTCGGTCATGATGTCGATATCCCAGCCGGTCAGCATACTGGCCAGACGCACATTCTGACCGCGACGGCCAATAGCAAGGCTAAGTTGCTCATCGGGCACCACCACGTCCATGCGGTTGGCCTCGTCATCCAGCACGACCTTGGCTACTTCCGCCGGAGCCAGCGCGTTAACCACAAAGGTAGCCGGATCAGCCGCCCACGGAATGATATCGACCTTCTCGCCCTGCAACTCCTGCACTACCGCCTGCACACGGCTGCCGCGCATACCGACACAGGCTCCGATCGGGTCGATGCTGCTGTCGTGCGAGAGCACGGCGATCTTGGCCCGGCTGCCCGGATCACGCGCCACCGCCTTGATCTCGATGATGCCGTCATAAATCTCGGGAACTTCCTGCGCGAACAGCTTGGCCATGAACATGGGGTGGGTGCGCGAGAGGAAAATCTGCGGGCCGCGGGTTTCCTGACGCACGTCGTAAATGATGGCGCGGATACGATCGCCGACCTTGTAATGCTCACGCGGCAGCAGCTCGTCGCGACGCAGATAACCTTCGGCCCGGCCCAGATCGACAGTCACATTGCCATACTCGACGCGCTTGACGCTGCCGTTGATGACCTCGTTGACGCGATCCTTGTACTCTTCGAACTGGCGTGCGCGCTCGGCGTCGCGAACCTTCTGCACGATAACCTGCTTGGCGCTCTGCGCTCCGATGCGGCCGAACTCGACCGGCGGCAGCTCTTCGGTCCAGACATCCCCGAGCTTGGCCTCTTTTTCGACCTTGAGAGCATCCTTGAGGCTGACCTGCTGCGCGGCCAGCTCCGGCTCCACAGCTTCAACCACAGTGGTGGCGCGGAACACCTGCATCTTGCCGGTCTTGCGGTCGATCTTGGCGCGGATATCCAGTTCACTGCCATACTTGGCCTTGCCAAGCTTGACCAGCGCCTGCTCCATCGCATCAAGCACTTCCTCGCGTTCGATATTCTTCTCGCGAGCGACAACTTCGGCCACCTGCAACATTTCGGTCATCATCATGACGCTTTCTCCTTTTTCGTACTCTTGGTCTTACGCTCAAAGGTTGGCTGTTTTTTCGCCTTCCCCGTGAATTTCTTTTTCTCGCCCTTGGCGAACACTTCGTCAGCGATATCCAGACGCGCCTGCGCAATATCGGCAAAGTCGATTTCGCGGATCACGCCGTCAACCTCAAGGCGCACTTTGGCACCATTGGCGCCGCGCAGCTTGCCTTTATAACGCTTCTGACCGTCAACTGCGACACCCAACTCCAGACGGGCCGTTTGTCCGGAAAAACGCTCGAAATCAGACAGGCGCACCAGCGGCCGGTCAACACCGGGCGAGGAAACCTCAAGCATGTAACGGCTGCGAATGGGATCGGCAACATCGAGTAGCGCGCTCACCGTGTGGCTGATCTGCTCGCACTCTTCGATATTGAGCTGGTTGGTCTCGCCGCGCTCCGCCATGATCTGTAACGTGCCGCTCTGAAAGCTAACGCGCACGAGCGAAAAGCCCATACTGTTCAAGCTGGGTTCGATAATCTCAGCGACCTTCTGCGTCACATCCACGCGATCTGCTCCAAATGCCTTCGGGGCGCTGCGCGGGGCAGCACCCTCTCTAACGTAAACTCAGCACACAGGCTGAATTATTGTGGGATTTACGGATGGGGTTATAACCGATAACACCTAGCCTTTGCAAGACTTATGTAACGCCATGGAATCATTGCAAAATGCACGCTGCCAGCAGGCCTTTGACTTTGTTTTCAATCAATTGTCTTTCAGCTCTGTAGGTGTATGTAACTAACCATCATGACAAAAACAGCCAAATCCCCCAAAACTACCTCCTGTGACATTGCTATCGTTGGCGCTGGCCCGGCGGGCCTGTCGCTGGCGCGCGCGCTGAAAGAGAGCGGGCTTGATATCCTGATGCTGGAGAGCAGCAGCGAGAATGAGCTGAAAAATCCCAAGCCGGACGGCCGCGATATCGCCCTCACCCATCTCTCGCGCCAGTTGATGACCGAGTTGGGCCTGTGGCAGAAATTGCCGAAGAACGAGATTAACCCACTGCGCGAGGCGCGGGTGATTAACGGCACCTCCCCGTACTTTTTGCATTTTGAAAAGCCAGATGCGCCTGATGCCACACTGGGTTGGTTGGTACCCAATTACCTGATCCGCAAAGCGGCCTATGAGTGTGTGAAACCGTGCAAGAACGTCAACTTGCGTGCGAATAGCAAAGTGGCACTGACCCGCACCGACAGCGAAGGCGCAACCATTACACTGGAAAATGGCGAGATAATTACCGCCAAACTGGCGGTAGCGGCGGATACCCGCTTCTCGCAAACCCGCCGTCAGGTGGGCATCGCCACACGGATGCGTGACTTTGGCCGCTCGGTAATTGTCTGCCGCATGAAACACGAGCTATCCCATGAGGATATCGCCTATGAGTGTTTTATCGATGAGCAAACACTGGCGATTTTGCCTCTGTTTGGCAAGAATTGCTCGGTGGTGGTGACACTGCCCAGTTACGAGGCAGCACAATTGCAGGCCATGTCACCGCGCGCGTTTGCAGCCTACATCGAAGAGCGATTCCAGCACCGCGTCGGCAAGATGACGCTAACGGGCGAGCGTGTGCTCTATCCGCTGGTAGCGGCCTATGCCGATCGTTTTTATGCCGAGCGCCTCGCACTGGTGGGTGATGCCGCTGTGGGCATGCATCCGGTGACAGCGCATGGCTATAATTTTGGCCTGCGCGGCGCGGTGGATCTGGCCCAGCGCATTGCCAAGGCCCATGAAGCAGGCGAGGATATTGGTGCCACACCACTGCTGGCCGCCTATAGCCGCCAGCACCGCAAGGTCACGCGCCCGCTCTATCTGGCCACCAACGGGCTGGTTGAGATTTATACCAAGGATCACCTGCCCGCGCGTCTGTTGCGCCGTGGCCTACTACACCTTGGCAATGCCCTGCCGCCCGTCAAGCGCCTGCTGATGAACCAACTCACCGAGCTGAGCGCGGCCTAAAACAGCACAACCTTACGCAGGTCGTGCGCGAGCCGTGATTGCTCCAGTCGGTGCTGCCGATCGGTAGCGGCGCGGGCTTTGGCCAGTGCCTCAAACCGCCGCATCACCGCAGGATCAACCGGCTGTAAATTCTTCAGGCGATCCAGCGGAGATGGGGTTTGTGACCATGCCATTATGCCAGCTCCGGCGAACGGGGGACGCGTGGCGTGATACCTTTCTCATCAATCGGGGTGCCGCCAATACAGGCCACACGATCAGCGGCGTTCCGAAATCCGAAGGCAGACAAGCCAACTATCAGCGGAAGAGTGGCGTAGTTCACCAGCGTCCGCCAGAGCAAGACGGGGCGCGGGACGCTATTCATCATGACGCCAAACGCAGCGCCATACTCATCAGTGTGATAGGTTACCGTGGCGCCAAGGCACGGCTCACCGCCGATAATTCGCCATTGTTGATATGAGCTGACAAACGCCGAGTCACGTTCGCTGCAAAAATGGAACCTTTCCATATTCTTGAAATTACGCGCAACCCAAGCCCTGCGCATGATGTCATAATCGATAATCCGAGCTGTTTTGGGCTGCCGCACTTCATGAATTTCCAGCGCTAACTGGCGCAGGGGATTGCCGGTAAAAAACACAAGCGCCCCACGCTGAACACCCATCTCACTGAATTTTTTAGAAACAGGACTTTCAGACGCCTGATACCCCTGCCCATTTGCTGCCGTAATGGCCGCCCGCCGCTCCGTTATCTGCCCAAGAAACGCATACTCATCAACACTCCAAACATAGCCCCAGTGCTGGCTGCGCGCCGAGGCTCTGCGCTGCTGCTCCGCCTCCCAGGCGGCACGATTCTCTGCCGTTACGGGATTGCCCCAAAAATCTTCTTGCGGTTCTTCTGACATGAACGTGCCCCCCTTGTTTGGGGCAACGCTAACGCAAAGAAATTCAATCGCAAGTTTTTATTTGCGGACAAAAGTTAAGAAAATCGGCCGCCCATGCAGGGCTTTCTGCTCATAGCGGGTGGGAGGCCAGTCGGCCGGGCGGTGTAGCCACTCATGGCACTTATCTAGACGCCATGAGAAGTCGGGGCGGATTCGCATCTGCCCGATCATCCAGCGTTTGAGGACGGGATGATCGCTGGCCAAGCGCAGTTCAGTGCCCGGCTTCATCAACCGTGCCAAGCGGTCGAGATTGGGTTGGCCGATAAAGCGCCGCTCGGCATGCCGGTTCTTGGGCCACGGGTCGGCAAACAAAACAAACACCCGATCGAGACAGGCATCCGGCAGGGCATCAAGCAGTAGCCGGGCATCATCGTCAAAAATGCGGACGTTTTTGAGGCTCTGCTCCTCTACATACTGGCAAAGCTTAGCCACGCCATTAATAAACGGCTCGCAACCGATCATCAGAATATCCGGGTGGGCAGCCGCCTGTGTGGCCAGATGTTCACCACTGCCGAAACCTACCTCCAGCCATATCTGTTTGAATCGGCTGGCATCCTCCGGCAGACCACGCGGACAGCGGATTTGCGGCAACACATCCTCGACCAAACGGACACGGTTACTGCGCAGTTTCTTGCCTTTGCGGCGGCCATAAAATTTTTCGCGACTTTCCGTCATAGACCCCAACTTTAGCTTGATTTCGTCACGCCTGATCTGATACACCCCCGCCCAGAAAGAGCCAAGAGGAACCGCCGCAAGAGGTAGCGAGAAGAATATGCGCAAGCCGTTTCATATACTGAAGCTGTTTATTACCGCTCTACTGCCGTGCAGTTTCCGGCCCATAGGGCCTTTTTTTATGGCCAGACCACTGGCTGGGGAGGTTTGAGATGCCCTGGATCATCAAACTGGAACCGACCGACGCCGACCGCGCCGAAGGTCACCTCCGACCGCGCTTTGCCGAGCCCGAAAGCGGACGCATCGGTATGCGCCCCTCAGGTGAGGAGCCGAGCTACTTTCGCCCTGAATTCGTGAAACACGCCGGCATGCTGGTTTATATCACCGACTGCGCGACGACCTGCTGCCGGGACAAGGCGCTGCGTCTGCCGCTGCATCGCCGGGCTGAAGCGACGGCGCTGGTGGAGGTCTTTAACGAGCATGGGCAACACGCGCAAGTCTGCTACGATCCGCCGCGCCCACTGAGTTGGGCCGCGCGACTGTTCCGCAGCTGGCTGAACGTCAAAGCCCCAGCCTGCGGACACGCTCCGGCACGACCGGTCAGGCCGGCTACGCAGCCTTCTTGAGTGCCTCAACGAGATCAAGCTTTTCCCAGCTGAAGCCGCCGTCGGCGTCCGGCTCGCGGCCAAAATGGCCATAGGCCGAGGTGCGGGCATAGATCGGGCGATTGAGCTTGAGATGCTCGCGGATACCGCGCGGGGACAGGTTCATCAGCTCTTGCAGGGTCTTGCTCAACTTCTGCTCATCCACCCGGCCCGTGCCATGGGTATTCACATACAGGGCCAGTGGCTTGCTGACGCCAATGGCATAGGCCACCTGAATGGTGCATTTATCGGCCAAATCAGCGGCCACCACATTCTTGGCCAGATAGCGCATGGCGTAGGCAGCTGAACGGTCAACCTTGGTCGGGTCCTTACCAGAGAAAGCACCGCCACCATGGGGCGCGGCACCGCCATAGGTATCGACAATGATCTTGCGACCGGTCAGGCCCGCATCACCGTCCGGCCCACCGATGACAAAGCGCCCGGTCGGGTTAACGTAAAACTCACTCTCCGGGCACATCCATCCTTCCGGCAGAACCTTCATGACGTAGGGACGAACAATCTCGCGCACAGCTTTCTGATCGAGCTTGTCGTGATGCTGGGTCGAGACCACGATGGACGAGGCGCGCACCGGCTTGCCATTTTCATAGACGAGGGAAATCTGGCTCTTGGCATCCGGGCCGAGCAAGGGCTGCTCGCCGCTGTGGCGGGCTTTGGCCAGCTCTTCGAGAATACGGTGCGAGTAGTGCAGCGGGGCCGGCATGTAGCACGGGGTTTCCTTGCAGGCATAACCGAACATGATGCCCTGATCGCCCGCGCCTTCATCCTTGTCGGCGGCGGCATCGACACCCTGCGCGATATCCGCACTTTGCGCATGTACCAGCACGTCGATCTTGACGGTGCCCCAGTGAAAGCCTTTTTGGGCATAGCCGATGGAGCGGATGGCTTCCCGCGCCGTGGCCTCCAGATCGTGCGGACCGATATGCTCGGGCCCACGCACTTCACCGGCCAGCACAACGGTGTTAGTGGTGGCCAGTGTCTCCAGCGCGACACGCGAATAGGGGTCAGCCTTCAAATATAGATCAACAATGCTGTCGGAAATGCGATCGCACACCTTATCCGGGTGACCTTCGGACACGGATTCGCTGGTGAAAATGTAATTGTGGCTATTGCTCATAACGGGCTCCGGCAAGGTAAGTGATCTGTTCGTGATAGCGGGTTTATCCAACTAATCAAGCGCCTGTTTCACATTCAGTTTTGCTGGGCTGATTCAATCAGGCTTTTGACTATGGTCAGGATCTGGCGGCGCAACTTCGGGTCGGAGACGGAAGAAAACAACTGCATCAGCTCGGCGGCATCACGCGGCAGCACGGCCTCGGCCTTGTAATCTGCACCCTCCTCCGCCATACCGGGAACAGCGGGAGCCATCCCCTCAAAGAAAAAGCCAACCGGCACGCCAAGGGCCTGACTGAGCTCATACAGGCGACTGGCCCCAATCCGGTTGAGACCGCGCTCATACTTCTGGATCTGCTGGAATGTGATGCCCACCGCCTCGCTCAACCGCTCCTGACTGAGACCAAGAACCGTGCGGCGTTGCCGCAACTGCTGCCCGACATGCAGGTCAGTCGGGTTCGGCGCACCTTCTTCGCCACGGGTACGGTTACGGGTTATCATGCTCAATCCACTAAGAGTAGGGTGCCCCAAGGCAGGTACCTTAGCCTACACGCACAGCCCGGGCATGTTAAGTCAATTCCGAGCGACGACCCGCAAGGAAAAATGCTACGCCGGTGAGCAGCCACAACAGCACGACCCCGGCGGAACCGTAAGATGCGAACGGTGCTGCTTTCTGCTCAAGTTGAATATCACTGTCGAGTACCCCGCCGATGCCAAGTGGCAGCGAGGACTGGACCTGTCCATCAGGCCGAATGATCGCCGAGATGCCGCTGTTGGCCGATCTCACCAGAACACGGCCCTCTTCAACGGCGCGCAGACGGGCAATCTGCAAATGCTGGTACGGACCATGCGTGAGTCCATACCAGGCGTCATTAGTAATATTCAGCAGCCAATCCGGACGATCTGTCACCACACTCACAGCACCCGGAAAGATGACTTCATAACAGATCAGAGGACTGACTTTGGGTAAGCTCCGAAAACTCAGGCTTTGGGGACCCGGACCAGCGCTAAACTCACCCGCGCCGGCAATCGGATCAAACGGCAACCATTGCCGGAAGGGAATATACTCACCAAAGGGGACTAGGTGCGCTTTGTCATACGCCCCCAGGACCTGCCCCTGCCCGTCCATGGCAATAAGGCTATTATAGAACTTGTCACCGTCATCACGCACAACTCCGGTCAGTAGCACACTTCCTGCAGGCAGGTTGGCAGCGATGCGGGCCCGGATATCCGGGCGGGTGGTCAGGCGATACGGCACGGCCGATTCGGGCCAGATTACGGCGTCCACCTTCCCCGGCACAGCCGTATGAGTGAGCAGACGGATAAGCTGCTCTTCGCGGGCAGCAGGATCCAGCTTGAGAGTCTGTTCGATATTGGGCTGAACCAAACGCAGCGTCAGCTGGGGACCCGGCGTGGCAGGAACCGACTGCCAGTACAGGCCCCAGCCCCAGACCAGTGCTACCAGCACCAGTGCTGTCGCCCCCATAACCCGGCGCTGCGATACTATGCTCCACGCAACCGGCAAACAGGCAAGCAGCACGGCGACGAAAGACAGGCCATAGACTCCAAGCAGAGCCGCGAGCTGGCGGACGACAGCCACATCATTCCAGACATAGCCGTAGAGCAACCACGGAAACCCGGTGAACAGGTGGCCGCGCAACCACTCGGCAATGCTCCACAGCAGCGCGAACAGCAGGGCTTGCCTCAGACCGGGTCGAGCCCAGCGCTGAGTCAGTACAGCAACCAGCGCGACATATAGCGCCAGCACCATGGGAAGGCCCGCCACCGCCAACGGCAAAGCCCACCAGAACTGGACGATATCGACAAAGAGGGCGTGGGCAATCCAGTACAACCCGAACAGAAAATAGCCAAAGCCGAACAGCCACCCCGCACGAAAGGCTGCCCAGCCCCGCAGCGGAGAGAGGATCCACAAAAACAACGGAAAGCAGACAAAGCCAAGCGGCCAATAATTATAGGGTGCGTGAAACCAGCCCAGCAGCCCCCCAAGGGCCAGCACCAGACCGGCGCGACGCCACCCCGCCAGAGCGGTGAGTTTATCCGCCAGCACGCTTATTCGCCTGCGGTTTCGCGCACAGGCAGCTTGCGGATCCGTACCCGCTTGACGCGACGCGCATCCGCTTCCATCACTTCGAACTCAACGCCATTGTCATGACGGATCAGCTCACCGCGGCCCGGCACTCGCCCGGCCATGAAAAAGAGCAGCCCGCCAAGGGTATCGACATTCTCACGCGCGTCATCCTCTAGCAGCAGTCCGGTATGTTCTTCCAGCTCATCCAGCGGCAGGCGTCCATCAGCCATGACCGAGCCGTCGGGCTTGAGTGCCATTTGTGGCGCTTCAGACTCATCATGCTCGTCTTCAATCTCGCCGACAATTTCTTCCACCAGATCTTCGATTGTTACCAGACCATCGATCCCGCCGAACTCATCCACTACCAGCGCCATATGGCGGCGCGAGGAGCGCATCTCGACCAGCAGGTCCATCACCGGCATGGAGGGGGCCACAATCAGAACATCGCGCAGGATCGCCTGTACATTGAACTCGGCTGGCTTACCGGCCAGCGGCAACAAATCCTTGATGTGGATCATGCCCAGAATGTCATCCAGATCAGCACGGTACACCGGCAGGCGGCTATGCCCCTCCCGCGCGACCAGAGTCAGAATATCAGGCAAGCTTGCCGTCACGCTGATGGCGATGATATCGGCACGGGGCAGCATGATATCGCCAACCTTGCGATCGCGTACGCGCAGGATATTGGTGAGCAGCTGCCGCTCGGAATTCACCTGTGAATCCGCTGCGCTATCGGATGGCGTATCGATCAGCTCCTCAATCGCCTCACGGATATCCTCATCGCTACGCTTGCGGCGCAGGCTGTGGCTCAGGCGGGTCAGAAAGGCAGAGAGCAGTCGGGGCGGCTCATTGGCCGGGGCGGGGGCGTCACTCATGGCGGCTGCGCATTCTAGCGGGCTGGCGGACTTTGTCGATTCCCAGCATGGCGGGATAAGGGTCGGGGATCCCCAATCCGGCCAACAGTTTGATTTCCTTGGCTTCCATGACATCCGCATCCGGATCATTTTCGTGGTCGTAGCCCAGCAAATGCAAGGTACCGTGGATGAGCAAATGCACATAGTGCTGCTTCAGGCTTTTACCCTGCTGCCGCGCCTCACGCACCAGAGTCTGCCGTGCCAGCACGATGTCGCCAAGCAGATAGCCCGCTGGGGTGGGTTGATGCATGGGAAAGGACAGTACATTGGTGGGCTTGTCTTTCCCGCGCCAATTGCGGTTGAGTACCCGCACGCGGGCGTCACTGGAGAGCGAAACCGTAACCTGCATGGCCTGTTTGCAGCGCTCGCGCTCCAGCACATAGGCGATGGTTCGGCGGGCCACTGCCGCCGCACCATGCAACTGACTGGGCCAGAAGCGGTCAGGCAAGGTGACATCAATTTTATGGATCAGCGCCATGATGAGCCGTTAGCGCTGACGGCCACGCGCGCGAGCATCGCGCAGGTCGTAGGCTTTCACGATCGCCCCGACCAGTCGGTGGCGCACAACATCATTCTGGTCAAACTGTAGCATGGCAACACCCGGTACATCCTGCAATGTCTCGCAGGCATCAAACAGGCCCGAGCGCTGCCCGGAGGGCAGGTCGATCTGCGAGAGATCGCCGGTAATGACCATGCGACTGCCCTCGCCCAAACGGGTCAGGAACATTTTCATCTGCACCGGAGTCGTGTTCTGCCCCTCATCAAGGATGACAAAGGCGTGGCTCAGCGTACGGCCGCGCATGAACGCCAAGGGGGCAATCTCAACTTCGCCTGCCGCCAACCGCTTCTCCAACTGATCGGCCCCCAATGTGTCATGCAGCGCGTCGTAGAGTGGGCGCAGATAGGGGTCGACTTTCTCTTTCATGTCGCCGGGCAGGAAGCCCAAGCGTTCGCCCGCCTCAACCGCGGGGCGCGAGAGCACTAGACGCTCAACCTCGCCCGCCACCAGCATCTCCACCGCACGGGCAACCGCCAGATAGGTTTTACCGGTACCCGCCGGGCCAAGGCCAAACACCAACTCGTTGCGGCGCAGGGCGGCAATATAAGCCGCCTGATTTTCGGTGCGCGGCAGAATAGTTTTCTTGCGCGTCTTGATGGCAAAATCGGCATAGCCGCTGGCCAGCGCCAAAGAATCGCGCAGCTGGGTCTCGGTGCTGGCGAGGGCGATTTTATCGGCGGTGCGCTCAAACTCGCTGGTATCAAAATGGCCACCATTGACCAAGCGGCTGTAGTACACGTCGAGCAGAGCTTTGGCATCGCGGGCACGATCACCTTTGATGGTGACATGGTTACCGCGGGCAGTGATATGAATGTTCAGCTTGGCGCCAAGTGCGTGCAGGTGCTGGTGATGGGGGCCAAACAGCTCCTGCGCCAGCTTATTATCGGGCAGATGCATCTGCAATGGGCCGGAGGTATCGGTATCGGGACTATGGCTGGTCATGCGCTGACCGGGCGGGACAGTGTCATGCTCTTATTATAGCACCCAAAATTATTGAGGGAATGCAAAGATTGTAACAGATTAATGAGAATTAAGGATAAATCCCCCCCCGACGACCCGTCCGATCAGTGAATTGGGATGGGCGCTGTCGATAGCGACGTTGACGATCTGGCCAATCAGGCTTTCCGGGGCCTCGGCAACGACCGATTGCAGCCAAGGCGATTTACCAATCAGCTGGCCGGGTTTGCGGCCCGGTTTTTCGAACAGCACTGGCAAGGTCTGGCCTACCTTGGTGGCGCCAAAATGCTGCTGCTGCCGCCAGATAAGATCCTGCAGCCGGTGCAGCCGCTCCTGCTTGACCGCGTCCTCCACCTGCTGACCAAGACCGCTGGCGGGGGTACCGGGGCGGGCGCTATAGGCAAAGCTGAAGGCGCTGGCGTAGCCAACCTCCATCACCAGATCGAGTGTATCCTGAAAGTCCTGCTCCCGCTCACCGGGAAAGCCGACGATGAAGTCGCCTGAGAGGGCAATATCGGGCCGGGCGGCACGGAGCTTATCGATAATCCGCTTATAATCATCACGCGTGTGTTTGCGGTTCATGGCGGCCAGAATAGCATTGCTGCCGCTTTGCACAGGCAAATGCAGATAGGGCATGAGTACCGGAATATCGCGGTGCGCGGCGAACAGATCATCGCTCATGTCGCGCGGGTGGCTGGTGGTGTAGCGCAGCCGCTTGAGGCGGCTGTCTTTGGCCAGCTCCTCAATCAGCCGGGCCAAACTCCATATGCTGCCATCGGCGGCGGTGCCGTGAAACGCATTCACATTCTGACCGAGCAGAGTGATTTCCAGAATTCCTTTATCCAGCAGCCGCTGCGCCTCGTCCAGAATGGGCTGCACGGTGCGGCTGGCTTCAGCCCCGCGCGTGTAGGGCACCACGCAGAAGGTGCAGAATTTATCGCAGCCCTCCTGCACACTCAAAAACGCGCTCTTGCCCTCAATGGCCTGCTCGGCGGGCAGATGGTCAAACTTGCTCTCCACCGGAAAGTCGGTATTGACCAGCCCGCTCTCACGCGCGGCGCGGCCCACCATCTCGGGCAGGGTATGATAGGTCTGCGGACCGAATACCAGATCGACATTGGGCGCACGCTTGATGATCTCGGCCCCTTCGGCCTGTGCCACGCAGCCTGCCACCGCCACCATCATGCGCCCGCCCTTGGCGGCTTTGTCTTGCTGCTGCTCCTTGAGGCGGCCCAGTTCGGAATAAAGCTTTTCGGAGGCCTTCTCGCGGATATGACAGGTGTTGAGGATGACAAGGTCAGCGTCCTCTGCCTCGTCCGTTAGACCATAACCCAGCGGGGCCAGCACATCGGCCATGCGCTGGCTATCGTACACGTTCATCTGACAGCCCCAGGTCTTGAGGTGCAGTTTGCGGGCGGGCGAATTGCTCATAACGGGCGGATATAGCAGGAAAAAAGTATTAACGGCAAGATTTGCTTGCAATCGCCCAATCCGCCTTGATAAAAATGAGGGCAAGATGCCGAAGCCAACCCCACAGCCGGTACTGGCAGCCAGAGCTGCGACCCTCCAGCGTATTTTTGCTACGATCTCGGTTGCGTGCGCTCTGGGTGGTGGACAAGCCTTAGTCGCCTCGTCTGATATGTCGCCGACACCTGAGCCGGGGAAACTTGGTAGCCCCAAGGTATGGAATATGATCGGCGGCGCAGCGCTGCTGGGCAATGCCTGTCTTCTGGCCCTGTTTGCACGCAGTGTTCGGCGCGTCAGAGAGAATTATGAAGGCAAGAGACCGATGAGCAACAGTGAGTTGATCGACAGCCCTTTTTTTACGATCGACTTTTTTCTGCGACTACCGGAACATCTATTTAATGCCAAGGCTGGTCCGTTTCCTAAGGCGAGGGAGGCGGCTAGGTCACCAGCTACAGATGGCATTATCGCGCCTGATGGAAAATTGATCCAGCCGGGGACCTTCGTCCGCTCGTCCTCCTCGAACCCCAATATCTTGCCGTAGCCACCATTGCGAGAGCCATTTGCACCATGACACCCCCCCATCTTAGCCCTACCAAAGCTTTTGACCGCACCCTCGCCGGGCTTGCGGTTGCCTGTCTGTGTTTTTCTGGCTGGCAACTCCATAGCGCCGCACAGACCCCGAACTTGAGTCTTGACGCCCCCATGCCGAGTGAAGCCCTGCGTGGTTTGGCTGGACTGGCATGGGGCGGACTCGCTCTTCTTATCCGGCGGAACACACGACGCGCACATAAGGAGACCGAGCACAGCACGCGTGAACAGGCCGAGCTGCGCCATAATCACCGCAAACACCGTGTTGCCATGGCGGATATATTGGCAAATTTAGCAACGCTTGATCCGCGCCTGCGCAAACTACACAAGGATGTCGTCATGGGTGGCGATGTCCGGCCATCGGCGGACGGGCCATCACCCCTTGAGCAATTTGAACTGGATCAACTCGCCTATCGGCTGTCCGTCCGCGACGGCCGCCTGCGCCATACGGGTGAGGTCGTGACGCGAGTGGAACCCGCCGGGACTCAGCGGACGCCCAAAGATAACCCGCACTTTCACTGAGCGCAGCTGACAAAACTGCCAGAGATGCGGCAACAGCTCCATATCGCCAAACCACGCATAAAGCTGTTTGGCATGGCGGTCGGCCACGGTGCCATTTACTTCACTGCAAAATACACTGACGGGCTGAATGACCAGCGGCAGCTCACCCGCCTGATCAAGCACAGCCTGAAATAGTGCGCGGCGAAACGGCAGTACGCGCAGACCGTCACTGCTGGTCCCTTCCGGAAACAAGACCAGATCATCACCGGCTTTCAATCGCGCCAGCAGAGCGGCCTGCCCCTGCCCGACTTTGCTGACGCGCCGGTCGATAAACAAGGTATTCTGTAGCTTGGCCAGCAACCCAAACAGCGGCCATCCCGCCACCTCGCGCTTGGCGACAAAACAGGCTGGCACTAACGAACCGAGCACCGGAATGTCCAGATAAGAACTGTGATTGCTGACATACAGGCAGGGGTGGTGTGCAGCCGGCTGGCCGACGACTTCAACCGTAATGCCAAACAGCTTGAGGCATTGGCGGTGATACCAAACGGGAAAAAGCCGGGTGCCGCGCGGCCAGATGAAAAACAACACAAGCTGAACCGGCATGCACAGCAGCGTGAAGAACAGATACAGACCCAGCCGCCACGCTGCCCGCAGCATCAGACCTCGTCCTGCCCGGTCTTGCGCTCATAATGCTTGAGGTAGCGGTCGGAGATTGTCTCGCGCTTGACGATCATGCACACATCGGTGGTGCCAAACTCAGGGTCGATCACCGCGCCCTCACCGACGAAACCGCCAAGCCGCAGATAGCCCTTGATGAGCGGCGGCAAGCTGGCAAAGCCGCGGCGCGGATCGATCTCGCCCGGCTCCATCCGGCGCATATCGACATAGCGGCTGGGCAGCGCCCGCACACAAATCGCCGGGGGCGCGAGGTGATGATAGTGCAGATAGGCGAGTGGAAGCGCCAATGCATCAGGATCGGTGCCGGGCAGACTGGCGCACCCAAACAGCATGGTAATATCGTAGTGAAAGACATAGGCCGCAATACCCTGCCAGAGCAACTGCATAGTGCCACGGGTGCGATAGGCCGCATCCACGCAC
Organism: Micavibrio sp. UBA2400; assembly: GCA_002343265.1. Classification (GTDB taxonomy): domain Bacteria; phylum Pseudomonadota; class Alphaproteobacteria; order UBA2400; family UBA2400; genus UBA2400. The sequence continues at coordinate 38,301 of DDSC01000005.1, read as the reverse complement.
GAGCGACCAACTTCCAGAATCTCCCCTGCGTAATCGAGCACGGGCTTGAGATTGAACTCCTGTGCGCTGTAGTGTCCGCCGTGCAAAAGCGCCACCGAGCGGCGCAGCATGCGATAGGTGCCCACCACTTCATTATTATCTAGGACAATCAGGTGGTCGCACACATTGTCGTAATGATCGAAGTCGAGCTGAGCCGCCGCTGCCGCCTCGGACGGGCGCGCCTTCATCTCGTCATAAAACACCCGCCAGCGCAGCTTTTGCGCGGCCATAATCTCAGCGGCAGATTCGGCAAGGCGAACCTGCATGGAGCCGGCTCGAATATCCACCGGGCGGATTTGGCCATTTTCGGCCACAAGCTTGAGCGACGTCATGACGGGCTGCTTCTAGCGGCTTTCGGGCAAGGCGGGCAAGCGGAATCTTGCCGCGCCGCGCCTGCCCCTTTGATTACATTGGCTTTTTCACAATGAGCGCCATGGTCAGCGCCGCTGACCCGTCGGCATAATAGTGGGGTCGACGCCCGAATGGGGTAAAGCCAAATTGATGGTAGAGGGCGCACGCTGGCTGATTGCTTTCTGACACTTCCAAAAAGATACGATCACCATCGCTGTGGGTGATGAGCTGCTGCAACAGTGCGCGGGCCCGGCCCTGCCGCTGCAGGGCCGGATCGACCACCAAAGTCAATATCTCCACCTCATCGAGCACACGGCGGGCGAGCAGGAACGCGCCGGGAAGCATCCAGCCATAAGCACCGCTGCGGATCAGCTCAACGAAGGAGGTCTCCAACCAGCGGTCACCGGGAGCAAATCCCGTTGCGTGCAGCCGGGCCAGTTCCGGGGCATCCGCTAAAGTCAGCGCGACGGGGATCATAACGCGGCCGGAAACGTAACATCCGGCGCGCGCAGATAGTAGGGCGTGGCCGGAGGTAGCTCGCGCTTTGCCTGAAGATCTGCGTAGACTTTTTGCGCGGCGAGCTCGGCAGCCAGTGGCAGCGGGGCGACCGGACGCGCTGGATCAAGAGCCATGAGTTTGGCCACACCATCGCCCGCCACAGCACCCGGCCACCGGGACAGAATATCGGCCGGAAGGAGCATCTGCGGCTCGTGACCGGGTATCTGCACGAACACATCAGCACGCAGAGACTCAAACACCAGCGCCGTTTCCGGCGTGCGCAATAAGGTGAAACGATCATAGCCGGTCAGTGCACAGTTCAGGGAGCGCGCCAAGCCCAAGCTGGCCGCAATCCCCAGCCGCAACCCGGTAAAAGACCCCGGACCGGTGACGACGGCCAGCGCCGCCAGATCGCCAAGTTCGGACTTAGCCTGCACCAGACACTCATCAACAAGCGCTAACAGCACCTCCCCTTGCTGTCGACGTTGCTCGACCGAGCGCGACGCGACCACCTCGCCGGTGCGGCACAGTGCCACCGTCAGCAGCAGGCCACTGCTATCAATCCCCAGCGTCAGCATCAGGCTGACCGGACTTCTTGGACATCGGGAATATAATGGCGCAGCATGTTCTCAATGCCGGATTTAAGGGTCGCGGTCGAGCTCGGGCACCCCGCACAGGCCCCCTTCATGGAGAGATAGACCACACCGTCTTCAAAACGATGAAAGGTAATATCGCCCCCATCTTGCGCCACAACCGGGCGGATACGGGTATCGAGCAGCTCCTTGATCTGGGCGACGACCTCACTGTCATCCCCCTGCTCATGCGCGGCATCCACATCCCCCTCCACCGCCGCACGGCCCGAGGTGAAGTGATCCATGATTACACCCAGCACCGGCGGCTTGAGCAGAAGCCAGTCCTTATCCTCACGCTTGGTAATTGTAATGAAATCAAGACCCAGATAGACGGCCACCACACCGTCAATGGCAAACAAGGCCTGCGCGAGCGGCGAACGGGCAGCGGCCGCAGGATCACGATACTCGACACTGCCCTGCGGCACGACCGTCTGACCGGGCAGAAACTTCAAAGTGGCGGGATTGGGCGTAACTTCGGTCTGAATGAACATGCGTACTCCTGACTTAGATAATGGCGTCAATCTGCTCGGCGCTGAGCGAACCGGGCACCAGCACCAGCGGGACCTGCACCCGCGAGCCCATACGCGAGGAGAGGTAGCCTATGAGCGGGGCCGGCCCCTTCTCACGATGGCTGGCCGCCAGTACCAGCATGGAGAGGTTGGCTTCTTCCTGCTTTACCACATCGCGCACCGTTTCCTTAAGCGGACCCTCGCGGATCAGCCGGAGCGGTGCCTGTCCGGTAATTTTCTCACACAAGGGCGCGAAAGTATCCAACAGGCGCTCGGCCTGCGCCCGCTCTTCGGCCTGGACCACATTCTGGATCATGCCGATGTTCAGCAACCCCTCTGGCTCGATCACGTGCAGGAAGGCGACATCATCACCCGTACGGGTGGCCCAATGCGCTGCCCACGTCACCGCGGCGCGTGTGCTGAAATGGTTATTGACTAGCACCAGAACTTTTTTGAGCGAAGGTTCAACCGGCATGGCCTAACTCCGTTGCAGCAGGGTTGCGCTCGACCACCCCGCCAGCAGGGCCAGAACGAGCGCGAGTATGGCATAGACCACAGCGTAATCTTCGGCAATAACGCTGACATCAGCCATACTACCTTCTTTGCGCAGGGTCAGACTGGTCTTTTGCGTCCCCACCAGCTCACCCGCCTGAAGCAGATAGGTGGTTACCGTATAGTCTCCGGTGGGGGCATTGGCGGGGATATGAACATCGGCACGATACAGCCGCCCCCCCATGACACTGGCCAGTGCAGGCTCGGCCAAAAACAAGCCTTCCTCAATGCGTAGATCAATCAAGGCCTTACGAAAGGTGGCTAAATCCAGATAGTTACTGGCATTGCGTATGATAAAGCGCAGATGATCGACACCCAGATGCTGCGCTGTCAGCCAGCTGTCGGGCGCAATGTCGGCCAATGGGCGCGAGGCCGCTATCCAGTAAAAACCGGGGACCTTATCGTACTCGACCATCCCTTGGTTGAGCCAGACACCAAGGGTTCGCTCCTTGCGGCGCACACGTACTACGGATTCAGGCCCGGTCACGGTCAGGATGACATCTCCATTCTCGGGCAAGGCCCCAAAGAGCGTGGTATCAGCACCACTAAAGCCAACTGTAATGGCAATCCGGCGATCCGAGACATCGGCAATGATATCATCAGCCGTCAAGGCGGGCGACTCCTGCGCAATAGCCGGGGGCGCAAAGGCAAGCAGGACAAGCAGAACAATTAGGCGCAGGCTCATGAAGGCACCGCCTCCCAGCTGAACGGCATATCCGGCGGGACCGTCAGGTCAAAGAACAGTTTTACGGCAATGCCCAACAGGATCAGCGCCAACAGCCAGCGCGCGAGATCGGGACGGATGCGCCCGGCAAAACGCGCGCCCACTTGCGCACCGATGACAGCCCCGACCATGAGCGCGAGAGCCAGAACAATATCGACATTCTGGTGGTTGATGGCATGCAGCGCCGTCGCGGCACCAGACGTAAAAATTACCTGAAACAGCGAAGTCCCCGCGACCAGCGCAGTCGGCATGGCCAGCAGATAAATCATGGCCGGTACCAGCAGGGACCCACCCAGCCCGAGAATAACCGTGGTAACACCGGTAAAAAATCCCAGCAGCACCGGAACCAGAAGACTGATCTCCAGCCCTGAGGTTGGAAAGATGATTTTGAAGGGCAGCTTTTGCAGCAGCTCAGGCACACGGCGGATGGGGGGCGTTGCCGCCGGATTATCGCGCTGACGCAGCAGAAGACGCGAGCTCTCCAGCAGCATGATCCCGCCAATGCTGCCCAGCAGGGTGACATAGAGCAGAGCGATGATGAAGTCGATCTGTCCGATTTCCTGCAACCAGCCAAAAACCCAGCTTCCGACCAGAGTCCCGCCCGCGCTTCCTGCCAGCATGTAGAGGGCAAGGCGAAAGTCGACATTACGGCGGCGGCGATGTCCCAGCATCCCCGCACAGGCCGATGCCACCGCCTGATTAGCCTGTGTGCCCACGGCAATCGCTGGGGGTACCCCCACAAAAATCAGCAGCGGCGTCAGCAAAAACCCGCCGGAAATACCAAAAAATCCCGACAGAAAGCCTATGCAGCCGCCGATAATAATCAGCAGCGGGGCAGACAGGGCCATTTCGGCGATCGGGAGATAAACCTGAAACACGGGCAAAACCTCGGCTGCTAGCCTATCATGGATTACTCACCTTCGGCCAGAGGCGGCGGTGCCCCTTTCGGCGCGCGGCGACGCAGCAGACGCACGACATCGGTAAGCTTTTGCGCGCCGGTCACGTGCGCGAGCCCGAGATAACACAGCCCGGAGCCGCCGATCACCGCGCTCAGGGCCAGAATCTCCACGAGTGTGCTGCTCCGGAAATAGGGTTCCAACGCGCTGCGGGCGGCCAGCACGACCACAGCCATTACACTGCTGGACAGTAGCAACGCGCGCAAACGCTGCAACAACAGGGGATCGGCCTGCAACTGACCACGCCGGTGCAACTGATGGGCCAGCAGGGTCACATTCAGCCATGCCGTAAGCGCCGTCGACAGTGCCAGCCCTGCATGAGCAACCGCCGTATATCCGGCTGCCATCAATCCATAGAGCAGACTGGCACTGATGATAACATTAATCGCGACCGTCCGCAGGGCAATGGTAAAGGGGGTGCGAGTATCTTCCCGCGCATAAAACACGGTCGTTAGCACCTTGCTGATCATATAAGCCGGAATGGCTAACGCGTAGGCTGTCAGCGCGTAGGAGACCATGCGCGTGGTCTCGGCCGTAAAAGCCCCGCGCTCGAACAACACAGCGAGTACTGGCTCGGCCAACAGCGCCAGCCCAACCGCCGCCGGCAGGCCGAGATAAAGTCCGAACTCAATCGCGCGATTCTGCTCGGACAGAACTTCGGTGGGTGTATGACCGCGCAGAATATGACTGAGGGCCGGCAGCAAGGAGGTGCTGATCGCCGCACCAATGACCCCTACCGGCAACTGGAATAACCGGTCGGCATAATTAAGGTATGAAATCGCGCCTTGGGGCAGCTGGGAGGCTAGGATCATATCAATGAACAGCCCGACCTGCATGACCCCGGCCCCCAAAGCCCCCGGGCCAATCAAGCGTAGCAGGCGGCGCACCCGGGGAGTCAGTTGCGGACGTTGCAGGCGCAGCCTCCAGCCCGCCCGGCGCACGGAATAGATCAGCCAAAGCAGTTGCACCACGCCTGAGATACTGACGGCCCAAGCTTGCGCCGTTGCGGCCTGCACATCGTTTTCATTCCACAGCAGCAGCGCCGCGATCTGCACCAGATTGAAGGCAATCGGGGCGGCGGCGTACGGACCGAACCGCCCAAGAGAATTGAGAATGCCACCAAGCAGCGCTGCAACCGAGATGAGTGCCAGGTAGGGAAACGTAATCTGTGACAGCGTTACTGCCAAAGCAAATTTTTCCGGCTCGTCGGCGTAACCGGGGGTAATGACATGCATGATCCACGGCATGCCCGCCATCATGAGCAGGGAGAAAACCAGCAGGGCCAGCACCAGCACCGCCAAGGCCTCCTGCGCAAAGGAGCGGGCCGCCGCATCACCTTCCCTGAGGGATTTGGTAAACAGGGGAATAAAGGAGTTACCGAAAGCGCCTTCCGCAAACAGGCGACGAAACAGGTTGGGCAAGCGCAGCGCAATAAAGAAAGCGTCGGCGGCCATTCCCGCCCCCAATACATTCGCTGCCATAACATCGCGCACAAAGCCGGTCGCCCGGCTCAAGAGGGTAAACCCACCCACAGTAAAAAAAGCGCGCTTGAAGGCCATGACGGGAGCTTATACAGATAATCGGGCATGTCCACCAGTCGCTCCTCACCCGCTGAACTCATCCGCATCAGTTGGGTTTTGGCTACCCTGTTTACGGCGCTGGTGCTGCTCGGCTTTGCTCTTCACCATCTCGGGCTGGTCCTGACCCTGACCGGGCCGGATCTGATTGCCCCTAACGGCATGCCAGTCGGCGCCGATTTTATCGCCTTCTGGAGCGCGGGTTGGCTGGCCCTGACCGGTAATCCGGCCGGGGCCTATGATCTGGCCACCATCCAGTCGGTCGAGCAGATGGCTGTACCCGCTAGCGGTGCCCTTACGCCGTGGTTATATCCGCCGGTTTTTTTATTGCTGGTCGCGCCCTTGGGGGCCTTGGACTATGTGCATGCACTGGTAGTATTTATTGGGCTTGGTTTATTGGTCCTGCTGCTGTGCCTCTGGCGCATCCGCCCGCACTGGAGCACACCGCTGCTGGTCTTGGCCTATCCCGCTCTATGGCTGAATGTGTTTAGCGGGCAAAATGCATTTATCACCGCCAGCCTGTTTGCGCTGGGCGTGCTGGCGCTTCCCCATCCGCGGGCTGGTCTGTGGATCGGTTTGTTAAGTTACAAACCGCAGCTAGGCGTGCTGTTCCCGGTTGTCCTGCTGGTCCAGAAAAGCTATCGCGTCCTGATTGTTGCAGGCTTGGCCGTTTTGGGGGTGTGTCTGCTAAGCTGGGGCATCTTTGGCACCACCGCCTGGCAGGCTTTTTTCAGTACGCTGGGCAACCCGGTGAACTATCTTGAGCAAGGGCGTATCCCGCTGCACCAGATGGCCTCAGCCTTCAGTGCCCTGCGGCAGGCAGGCGCCTCTGTTGCTGCAGCCTATGCGTTTCAGGCGCTGTGCGTCGGAGTTGCCTTAATGGCGGTTCTTGCGCTGTGGCGCAGTGCAGCTGCCCCCCGCATTAAGCAGGCCAGCCTTGTCCTCGGAGCCCTGATGGTGACGCCACACCTGTTTCACTATGATCTTGCCATTCTGATTCTACCCCTGCTGCTCTGGCTGCGCGAGGCTGAAGCCACCCACTGGCTACGAGGTGAGCGGCCCCTGCTTTATTTCAGTTGGATTGCACCACCGCTACTGATGCCCCTCAATGAAGAGTTACGCCTTGGCCTCTATCCACTGCTCTTCATTACCCTGCAACTCATGCTGCTGCGCCGGGCACACTACTCGGCCAAAGACTTGAGCTTATAAAGCGCCTCCAGCGCCTGTTTGGGTGTTAGCGCATCGGGATCAATCGTTTTGAGCTCAATTAGTGCGGCTGAGGGTGGTACTGGCTCGGCGGGGCGAGCAGGGGCAAACAAGGGCAACGCGCTTGCTTTGCCCACTCCGGCTTTGGCTTCCAATTGCTTGAGTAGATCACCGGCCCGCTGCAGCACCGATGCAGGCAAGCCCGCCAGCTTAGCCACATGCAGGCCGTAGGAGCGGTCAGCCGCGCCAGCCACCACCTCATGCAGGAAGACAACATCGCCGTGCCACTCTTTTACCCGCAGACTGGCGCAATAAAGACGTGCAAGCTGCGCTTGTAGCGCGGTAAGCTCATGATAGTGCGTGGCAAATAATGCCCGGCAGGCGCTGACATTATGGAGATGCTCGACCACCGCCCAAGCGATCGACAAGCCATCATAGGTGGCGGTACCACGGCCGATTTCATCAAGAATAACCAGCGAGCGGGAGGTCGCGAGGTTGAGAATGGTTGCGGTCTCCACCATCTCGACCATGAAGGTACTGCGCCCGCGTGCAAGATCGTCCGCCGCACCGACCCGGCTGAACAGACGGTCCACCACACCAATACGCGCACTGGTGGCGGGGACATAGCTGCCCATTTGTGCCAGAATAACCAGCAGGGCATTCTGGCGCAGGAAGGTGGACTTACCAGCCATATTGGGGCCGGTGAGCAGCCACAAGCGCTGCGCCGGAGCAAGATCGCAATCATTGGCAACAAAAGCCGGCCCGGCCTTGGCCTTGAGCGCCGCCTCTACTACCGGATGGCGGCCGCCAACAATAGCGAAATCCGTGGTGTCATCGACCACCGGGCGGCACCAGCCGTTATTCTGCGCAAGCGTAGCCATGGCCAGCGTTACATCAAACAGGGCAAGAGCGTGTGCCGTGGCTTGTATTTGGGCCTGTTGCTCAAGCAACCGGGTGCGTAGCTGCTCAAACAGATCAAGCTCCAGCGCAATAGCTCGGGCAGCGGCCTGAGCCAGATCACGCTCCAGCGCGGCCAACTCGGTAGTGGTAAAGCGCACCGCCCCGGCCATGGTCTGGCGATGAATGTAGATAGCGTTCAGCGGCGGTGCGAGCAGCCGCTCGGCCTGCGCTGCCGTCACCTCAAAATGATAACCGATGATATTGTTATGTTTGACTTTAAGGGTCTGTAGGCCGGTTTCCTGCAGCGCCCGCATCTGCAGTGCGGCAATCAGGCGACGCCCTTCATCGCGCAGCGTGCGCTGCTCCTCCAGCGCAGCCGAATAATCCTTGGCGATATAGCCGCCATCGCGGGCCAGCAATGGCAGCTCATCCGCTAGCGCCCGGCGCAGTTCATCAATCAGCCCGGTATGTCCCTGCAGCTGGGTGGCGGCGGCGGCCAGCTCAGATGGCATGTTCGCCTGACCAAGGCTAATATATATCTTCTGGGCCGCATCGAGCGCATCGCGAATAGCCGCCAGATCCCGCGGACCACCACGGCCCAGCGCGAGGCGTGAGAGTGCCCGCTCCAGATCGGGAGCGGCCTTCAGCGTAGTGCGCAAACTTTCGCGTATAGTGGCAGCCCCCAACGCCCAGCTGACCGACTCATGGCGCGCAGCAATGGCGGCCACATTGGTGAGCGGGGCTGCCAGACGCGCTCCCAGTAACCGCGCACCCGCCGCTGTTACCGTACAATCGATCACACTAAGCAGGCTGCCGTGGCTCTCACCACTGGTGGTGAGGGTCAGCTCAAGATTACGGCGGGTGGCGGCATCAATCTCCAGCACTTCGCCTTGCCCCTGACGGCGGGGTGGCTGCAGCAGGGGGCGACTGTCAAGCTGGGTCAGGGACAGGTAATCGAGCAAGGCACCAGCGGCTGTAACCTCGCCAACCGTAAATGCGCCCCATACATCCGGCGTAGCAACACCATAAAAATCGAGCAGACGGGTACGGCAGTTCGCTCCATCAAAGCGCGACAGCGGCAAAGTCGTAGGCGCGGCGCCACTCTCTTCAAGAGCCAGTTTCACATCGTCCGCTGCGGCCAGCCCTTCGGGCAACAACACTTCTCGCGGGGCAATGCGCGCCAGTACATTGGCCAGCTGGCGGCGCGGCACACTCTCAACCTCGAACAGACCGGTCGAGAGATCACAGCAGGCAAGGGCCAGTTCCGTCTGGCTTTGCGCGACCAGCGCGAGCAGGAAATTATTGGCTCGAGCGGGTAATAGTGTTTCTTCGGTGAGAGTGCCGGGGGTTATGATACGAATAACCTTGCGCGCGACCAGCGCCTTGCCGCCACGCTTCTTGGCTTCCTCCGGCGTTTCGGTCTGCTCGCAGATCGCAACCCGAAAACCGGCCTTGATGAGCCGCGCCACATAGCTGGTGTGCGAATGCACCGGCACCCCGCACATGGGGATATCCTGCCCTTGATGCTGCCCGCGTTTGGTGAGCGCGATATCAAGCGCGCGGCTGGCGGCCAGCGCATCGTCAAAGAACAGCTCATAAAAGTCGCCCATGCGATAGAACAGCAGGCAATCGGGATTGGCCTTTTTGACGGCTAGGTACTGGGCCATCATCGGCGTAACTTTGCTGCCATCGGCAAGGAACAGATCAGGAGCGCTCATGCGGCTGGTTGTAGCGCAGACACCGGGCGGCGGGCAACAGCGACTCGGTGAGTAATCTGGAGCAGCAGGGCCAGTGGTAGTAAAAAGCCAAGCTGCAATCTGTGATCAAAGACCGACTCCGTCCAGTGTGGAAAGCGGTTAATCAGGATCGGCCAGACATAGGCCAGCGGCAGCAGGATTTTGTCACTCCACCGCCAGCCCTGATCTTGCGCCCGCGCCAGCAACAGCACCAGTGCTACACCCAGCAGTGCGTAGTCGTAATCATAGACAAACGGGGTCGCCAGCAACGCCCCCACCGCCAGCGCCGCTCCACGCAGGACGAAATCGCTGGAGCGAAACCAGATCCAGCCAACCAGACCAGCAACGGTCAGCGACAGTGCGCCGTGCGCCATCACCGCGCTATCAAAACCAACCAGCTGCAGCCGCAAGGTGGCATAGAGGCTGGGCATGCGCACCCACAGGCTCGGGTTATGCTCGAGCGCAAAAACTGCAACCTCGGCGCCAAATGTGGAGGCCAGCCAGGTGTGAATGCCAAACGCCAAAACAGATGCAAAGGTAAGACCCAGCGCAGCTATGATAGCAAAAAAGAAGGCGCGGTAATGCTGTCCTGCCAACAGAACGATGGGCCAGAGCAACCCCAGGTGTGGCTTGTAGCACAGTATCCCGATCAGCAGCCCGGCCAGTGTGGGGCGATGCGGTAATGCGACCAATGCCAACGCAAACACACCTGCCGTCAGCAGGCCATTTTGCCCAGTAACGAGGTTCAGCCAGATAGCCGAGAACCCGAGCATGAACAGGATAATCCAGCGCTGACGCACCAGACACCAGAGCCCGGCCAGATACAGCGCGGCGGTACTGGCAAAATAGACCAGCAGAGCGGGCAGATATGGCAACCAACCGAGAGGCAACAGAAAAAACAGATAGACGGGCGGGTAGTAGAGCGGACTGAGCAGCCGCGTGACGGTTTCCGGCTGTGCACTGAGTGCGCGGACTTTTTCGGTCAGAACGGCGGCCAGATAGGGCGCATCCGGCAATCCCTGCGCGATCAGTTTGGCACTAACCCAGAACTGGGCAAAATCACCACCCGGTGGCAGGCCGGGAAAGAGATTCTGCGCTGACCGGACCTGCAACTCAAGACCATAGAGCACCAAGGCTGCGGCACACAATAACAGACCAAGGCCCGCAGCAACGTGATTAAGTTTAAGTTGCATGGTCATCCTCATGCGCAGCCAGACGGGCAAGAGTTACAAGAGCCGCCAATAAAATGAACGGCGTGGGTGCGACCCCGACCTGCGCCGCCAAGGGCGCGTGAATAACCGGTGCTAGGTACAGCAGCACGGCCAGTACCAGCCCGGATGGCTGCCAGTGCGACGCGCCAATATGCCTTAACAAAACGACTAAAGGGACCAGCAGCAGGGCGAGATCATACAGATACACATGCGGCATCACCAGCAGGCCGGCGAGCACCAACGCCGCCACAGGCAACTGCGGACTTACGGCGTGGCGACACACCCGGCCCAGATAGAACAGGCTCATCAGTATTATCGCTCCCTGCCCAGCCCATGCCAGTGGCGCCCCCAACCCAGCGGTGCGCAGAGTACCATAGAGACTCACCAGTTGATGGCTGGCGATATGATCGAAGTTCTGCAACCGTGCGGCAGGTTCGCCGATCTGGTGCAGATATGTCAGCCAAACGCCTGCCCCGTAGCGAAGGATGCTGGCGAGTACCAATCCCAGCACGACCAAAAATGCCACCATGACGATCGCGTAGTTTTGGCGCCACAGCAGCACAACCGGAGCAAGCACCCCAAGGTGCGGCTTGAAAGCCGCAAGGCCAAGGGCAGTGCCAGCCAGCAGACTCTGGCGCGCTACCGCCCAGAGCAGCACCAGATAGAGGGACACCAGCAGGAGACTATTCTGGCCGAAACTGAGCGCCACCCACACCCCCGGAAACCCGATCGCCAGACAGAAGAGATCGAGCCGACGCCACAGCAACATCAGCAGTACTAGGCCCACCGCACACAAACTCCCCCAGCTATAGACCAGCCACGCTTGACCGAAGGAGAGGTAACCAAGCGGCTCAAGCAGTAACAGGGTCGACGGAGGATAGAGAGACGCCCGCACAGTCACCAGATGGGCAAGAGCGGCGACAGGGGCCTGTGCCGCCAGTGCGGCGGCGTCATAAGCCTGAGCGGGTTGTCCGCGTGCTGCCAAGTGCGCTTGCGCCCAGAAGAGGCGAAAGTCACCCCCGATCATGGTCTGCGCAACCTCTGCGTCACTCAAGGCGTGCGTGACAAGATTAGCGCGGGCGAAGTTGGCATAACCAAGCCCGGCGGCCAGCAGCCCGAACAGGACAAACAGAACAGCTGCCAGCGTGTGCGCGCGAGACATGAGCTGTTCTAGCTGTTATTGGCGGGCACTTCAACGGACTGCTATCAAATCCATACGCTCGGACAGGTTATAACGGCGCATGGCCGCCTGAACGCGCGCCGCATAACGGCTGCCAATCCCTGGTGTAAGCGAGTGATACCCCGCGATACCACCCCATAGACTACCCGTGTAAGAAATACGCTGACGCAAGATCCAGCCGGCAACGGCCACATTAACGCAGGAGTCATCGCGCACCCAACGCCGCGCTGTGGCAGGATCGGTCTTCCACTTGGTGGCAAGCGCCTGCAGCCAGACCGTATTGATCTGCATGATGCCCAGATCCGAGCTACCATTGGTATTGCGTACTTCCTGACCCGGACGACCACCTTCAACCTGCATGATGCCCAGCATTACCCCCGGCGGTACCTGATAGGTTTGCGCCGCAATGAGGACGCAGGCAGCCAGAAGGGTGTTGCTCATGGGCAGGTCAGGACACCGGCTCGCTAGCGGTGGCTGCCCCCACCGTCGCGACTTTAGGAACCGGCGGAGCGGCCATATAGCCCGCAAAATTGGTGAGCAGATCCACCTTTCGATCAAAGGTTTCCCAGATCGCCATCATCGGCAGCTCCCCTGTGCCCAGCGCCTGCCGCTCGGCAGCGCTTAGGCGGCTGAGCCGCTCGGCCTCTGCAAAATGCGCCTCGGCATATTGCTGACCGGTCGAGAGCAGGAACGCCCCGTAGACCGCGTGCCATTCATCAAGCGTACTGCCGGTGCCAAGCAGGCGGCGGGTACACATAACCGACTTATGCTGTAATTCCATGGCAATTTCGGTCATCAGGACCAGGGGATTACGTCCGAAGGCATAGCGCGAAACAGCATGAATAACCGGGGGGACAGCCTTAAGCATATCCAGCGCCAGACGGGCCTGTGTGGCACTGCCCAGACCGGGCATCAGATCTTCCCGCCGCGCGCCATCAATCGCGATCTGGGTGACGGCGGCGACCAGCTGTCCGACCATGCCACTGGGCTGGAGCAAGCCCGAAGCGCGGTAATGCGCCCCGGCACAGTCGCTGATGGCTTCCATCAGCGCCCAGCGCAGCGGCTCGCCATTCCAGCGGGCAATCGCATCGCGGCCGATGTCCAGACTCATGGCGGTACTGCGGCCAATGGCAACCACCTGCTGGACCAGCTGGGCATAAGCACGGGCCTCATCGGTTGTGCTCACGCTCTGGCCACGCTCGCGCAACCCGGCGGCAACTTCGCTGACAGCGGACTGAAGGGGGCTGCCAATCCCCCGTACAACGCTCACCAGCGCATGCACGCGCGGGGCCAGAACGGCCGGCGAGACGACAGGAGCAACCGGAACTGAAGGGTGGGCAGCAGCTGGTGGCTGAGCAGAGGCTGTCTCGGCCCCCGGTGAGCGGGCCGCCAGTTGCACCAGCGGGTCTGGCAGGGCGCGACGCCGACTTTCTACCCAACTGTGAACCATCGTTCCCCTGCCTCTCAATCGAAGTGCGGCGTCAGCTTAACCTGCTTCGCCGCGCCGGAAATCCTGCAAAACTTCCGGACATATAAATATGTTAAGCGTGGCAACTTTCGGGCAATTCTTAGCAAATTATTACCAAAAAGTCAAATATTTAACGATTGTTAACTTTTGGGGCCGGTTTACCCAGTTCTGTTAACGAAATGGTGATGCCCCTGCGCCAGAGTGCCAGTTGGGACTTCTCCCCGAACTGGGCTCCGGAGCAGGCGCGTGAACGAACCTATTGGCAGCATTACCCATGTCAGCGGACATATCGTCGAGGGTGTGGTGTACATCCCGGCGGGCCTGACCCCCAATACCGTGAGCGATAACACGCCGCGACAAGGCTCGCTGATCCGGATCGATACCCCCGGCTCGATTGTGTACGGCACGATTTCCGAACTTGAGCTACGCGCCAATACCACACCGAGTGAGTATGGCTGGGAGGCCGCAGCCCGCATTGATCTGCTCGGCGAAATGCTACCCGGACGAACACCGGATGACTGGCGCTTTCAGCGCGGTGTCTCGGTGTACCCTGTGCTTGGCTCGCCTATTGCCATCGCGCCACCGGATGAAATCGGTCGGATTTACGCCCGCCCCAACCGCCCCTCGGTGCGGATTGGAACCCTGCACCAGAACAGTGCGGTTCCGGCCTTCGTGAAGATCAACGACATGATGGGCAAGCACTTCTCGGTCCTCGGTACGACCGGGTCCGGTAAGTCGAGTACGGTTGTCCTGCTGCTCTCGGCACTGCTCGAAAATCTGCCGCGAGCGCATATGGTGCTGATTGACCCGCACGACGAATACAGCACGGCTTTTGGCCCGCTGGCCGAGGTGATCGGGCAAGATACCCTGAAGATGCCCTACTGGTTCATGAACCATGAGGAAATGTGCGAGATGTTCTGCTCAAAGAACACCAGCACCAGCGATGCCGAGCGCCTGATCCTGAAGGACGCCATCACGGAATCGCGCCGACAGTATCTGGGGGAAAACGCCAAGTTCTCACCGAATGTCGATACCCCGACCCCGTATCGTATCCAGCAGTGCTACAAGATGATTGAAGAGGCCATGGGCAAGCTGGAAAAGCCGGAAGGGGCCCAGCCCTATATGCGCCTGCTTACCCGCATTGACGGCCTGCGTAATGATACGCGTTACGCTTTCATGTTTCCCGGCATTTCGGTGACGGATAACATGGTCACGGTGCTGCAGCGGATCTTGCGTCGCCCGGTTGATGGCAAGCCGATCACCATCCTGAACATGGCCGGTGTGCCCGCCGAGGTAGCCGATGTGGTAATTTCGTTCGTCTGCCGTACGATTTTTGCAACCGGTGTCTGGGCCCCGGACCCGCGCGTGGCCCCGGTGCTGCTGGTGTGTGAAGAAGCCCACCGCTATGTTCCGCGCGACGAAAACATCGGCTTTGCTCCGACCCGCCGCGCCATTGCCGCGATAGCCAAGGAAGGTCGTAAATACGGTATTTCACTGGGCCTGATTACCCAGCGCCCATCGGAAATTTCGGAAAGTATCCTCTCACAGTGCGGCACGCTGTTTGCCCTGCGCATGAGCAACGATAAAGACCAGACCTTCATCAAACACGCCATGCCGGAGGGCTCGGACGGCTTCCTCAAGATTCTGCCTACCTTGCGCACGCAGGAATGTGTGGTGCTGGGCGAAGGCGTCGAGTTGCCGATGCGCGTGAAACTGGACGACCTCCCGCCGGATCGTCGTCCGCGCTCGGATACCGCTGATTTTGCCACCGCTTGGCGGGTGGGCGAAGACAATCCGCAGGAGCTGGCCAAGACCGTCGAAAACTGGCGCCGTCAGAGCAAGTGGTAAGCGCCTAGTTTGCCCCGTCGGTAAAGCGGACCGGGGCCTGATCGATAATCCGAATGCCCTCCGGACGCAGCTCATACACCGCGAGGCCGCGTGAGACAGTGCCATTGGCATTGAGCCGGAAAATACCGTCAGTACCGGCAAAACCGGTGGCGCGCTGCAACTGGGCGCGCGCAAACCGCTCCGGGGCACGCGACAAAACCGCGGCCAGCGCCGTGGCATCGTAGGCCAGCGAGGCGATAGGTGTTGGCGGGGCACTGTAGGTCTGCTGATACCGGTTCTGGAAACTCTGCCGCAGTGAGGACGGAATGGCGGCAAACCAGCTGCCAGCCAGCGCCGGTTCAGGCGTGATCGAGTCCCATTGCGCCGTACCCAGAAAGCGTGTGCTCACCCCTGCCTCGCGCAGTGCCCGCGCTAACAGGGGTGCCCGCGCTGCCGATTCACCGAGCAGGATGACATCAGCCCCACCGGCTTTGGACAAAGCGCCAGAGAAGGAGGCGGCGACCAAAGCTGGATCAGCGCCGGGCGCAACCCGCTCAATCGGGCCAAGACTCATGCCCTTAGCCTGGACCTGCTCTTGCAAACTGGACTCAATACTGTCACCAAACGCTGATGCAGGGAGCAATGCAGCGACACGCAGCAGCTGTTTTTGCCGCGCATAGTCAAGTACGCGCACCACCTGCGCGTCCGGCGACTGCCCGAGAATATAAACATCGCGCCCGGCCAGCTGTTTGTTGTTGGAGAGAGCCAGCAGCGGTAGCCCGCGCTGACGGGTCAGCGGGGTGACAGCGCTGACCTCGGCACTGAAAACCGGGCCGATCATGAGTTGCGCACCGCTCTGTAAGGCCTGCGTAGCGGCCTGTGTTGCCCCGGCGGGAGTTCCTGTGGTATCAAGTGGCAGCAGGGTCACGTCGGTCACCCCGACATCGAACAGGGCCATCTGGGCGGCGTTAAATAAACTCTGACCAAGTGCAGCCTGCGGACCGGAGAGCGGAAGCAGGAGCGCGACTTTAGCTGGCCCCGTAGTCACGGCTGGCCGTGTCGCTGACGTCGTGCGGCTGGATGTGCTTTGCGAATTGACGGTTTGCAAACAGGCCGTCAAGCTGAGCAGTAGTAAAACAGCAAATGAGCGGATCCATGTGCGCACCGGCAACCCCTTTCCCTGATGATGGACCGCACCCTAGCGGAGCCGGACCCGACTGTAAACTCGCCCCCGGCTTTTATTTGGTTGCCACGCCGATTGGCAACCGGCGCGATATTACCTTGCGCGCGCTTGACGTGTTGCAGGCAGCCGAGCTGATCCTGTGCGAGGACACCCGAACCAGCCGGATTCTGCTCGAGACCTACGGGATCAAGGGCAAGCTCGTCAGCTGCCATGAGCATAACCAGCGGCAACGACTGCCGGAGATTGTTACCGCCATCGGGGCCGGGCAGGTGGTCGCCCTTATCAGCGATGCGGGCATGCCTCTGATCTCGGATCCTGGTGCACCGCTGGTCACCGGACTGATCGAGCAAAACCTGCCGATAACCGTTATTCCGGGAGCCAATGCGGCCTTGAGTGCGCTCAGCCTGTCCGGGTTGCCGGGCGAGCGCTTTCTGTTTGCCGGGTTCCTGCCACCCAAAGCGGCGGCACGACGGCAGGAACTGGCCACGCTTGCGGCTGTTCCGGCAACTCTGATTGTGTATGAAAGCCCGAACCGGCTGTGCGATCTGCTGCAGGATATCCAGACTCTGCTGGGTTCGCGCGCGATTGCGGTGGCCCGGGAGCTGACCAAGCACTTTGAAGAGGTTCAGCGCGGCACAGCCGAAGCGCTGCTGGCGCATTTTACCACGCATCCGCCACGCGGCGAAATCGTGGTGGTGATCGGCCCGCCCGCCGTTCAACCCGACTGGAGCGAAACCCAGATTGATGCCGCGCTCGCCGCGCTGCTGGACACGACCAGCGTACGGGACGCTACCGCACAGGTGACCGCGCGAAGCGGCTGGAGCAAGCGCGACGTCTATGCCCGTGCCGTGGCACTTGGGCAAACCGGTAAATCCCGATGAGCCGACGGCGGGCCTATCACCGTGGCTTATGGGCCGAAGAATTGGCCAAGTTATGGCTACGGCTTAAGGGCTACCGCATTCTGGCCCATCGGCTGAAAACACCCTTGGGCGAAATTGACCTGCTGGCCCAACGCGGGGCTTATCTGGTCATCATTGAGGTTAAGCAGCGCGCCGAGCTGGATGATGCGGCTGGAGCAATCAGCTTACGTCAGCGTCAGCGCCTGTTACAGGCTGCGCGAATAGTACTGGCCCAGCGACCCGAGTTGAGCCAGCATAGTGTTCGATTCGACGCGCTGCTGGTTAACCGCTGGGGTTGGCTACGGCACTCTACGAATGTGTGGTCTGAGTCTTGAACCATGTCCTACAAGTATCGCCCCTCCATGCCCCCGATTGATGGCCCGGATCCCGGCCCCGGAGCCAAGGTTTTTTTGCTGGCGCTGGCCGTGGGCGTCCTGATCGGCGCCTTGGGGAGCTGGTTTTTCCTGAAGCCGGATCCTGCTCCGGTCCCTCCGGTTGCTGTTTCGGGTACCGAGCTGAAAACCTGCCAGACGCAGCAGGCTGCAACCGCTCGCCAGCTCAGTCAGTGCCAAAGTAATCTGAAACAGTTGCAAACACGAGTGATGGGCGCTGCACCCAGCCAATTTGTGCCAGCAATTGCTGTCGCGGATCGCGCACAGGCCCAGACCGCTATTACCGCGTCTCCGCCACGACCGCGGCCTCGCCCGACTGCTCAACCGTCACCACCCCCCACCCCGCCCGTCAGCACAGCACCCTTGGCCCCGCCTGTACCTGCTGCTGCGCCGGACAATTTGGCTCCAGTCTTTATTGAACCACGCCCGCCAGCCACCGAGTGGCCACAGGGCATCCCCGCTGCACCCAAGCCACGCCCGGCGCTTGTTCCACCCGAGCGCAAGCGCACCGAAGTTGTCCGGCCTGACCGCGAGAGTGCGGTTGTTCCGATTGAGCCAGCTCCCCAGTCGGCTGTACCATCACGCGGCGAGGCGGCACCAGACCGGGCCATGGTTGGCGCTCATACAGTCGATCTGAAAGTGGGTGATGAGAAAAACGTTACCAGTAACTATGATATCCGGCTGGTAGCCGTCAGTCGTCGCAAGGCTGGCCGCTACTGCGTGCTGGCCGGCAACGGCATGGACAGCATCCGCATTCTCTCGGGAACCAGCCAGACGGTACGCTGGGGAACCGCACGCACGACCCTGACCGCCACTGTGCAGGACAGCAGCTCATGCCGCGTTCGTGTTCAACCAGCGCCCTGATCGTCCTGCTGATCAGCTTAACGGCCTGCGGCCCGCGTGATCTGCTGCTGGGAACTGGTGCGGCTGTTGGAACTGCCAGTTTACAGGAACGCGGTCTGCGCGGGGCAGCCAGCGACTATGGCCTGCGCCTTGCGATTAACGATGCGTGGTTTAAAGCCTCGCTTGACCTATATGAACGCGCCAGCCTGATGATTAGTAACGGTCGGGTGGTTATGATTGGGCGGGTTCCTTCAGAAGAGCTGCGGATACGCGCACACGCCTTGGCTGAAACTGCGGCCCGACGGCCTGTCATCAACCGCCTGACGGTTGGTGACGATCTTGGTTTTCAGCGCGAACTGGCCGACAAATCCATCTCTCTGCAGTTGCAGTCAGCGTTAACATTTGACCGGGACGTCAACGCCGTGAATTATGACGTTGCAACCGTGAACGGGGTGGTTTACCTAATCGGCGAAGCGCAGAACGAACGCGAAGAGCGGCGGGTGCGCTATCTGGCGACCACCATTTCCGGGGTTCAGGCCGTTGAGAGCTTTATTCAGGTGCCCGAGATTTTATGAGCGTTCTTGTCCGTCTACCCACCCGAAACCAACCGCAGGAAGAACTGCAGGCTTGGGCGCAGGTGCCTGACGACCTGATCGATATTGGAGCTGCCGCACTGGCCTTCGCCGCCTTGCGCCTGCCTGAACGCGATCTCTCCGTGTATCGGGAGCATCTCGACCGCCTGATCGCGGAGGTGGCCGAGATGGCGCGTGACCTGCGCCCGCAGCGGGTGGAACAGGTCGCCGCCTGCCTGCGCGAAGTGATTGCCATACGCCATCGCTATGAGGGTGATACACTCAGCTACGACAGCCCGGATAACGCCAACCTCATCAAGGTGATGGAGCGGCGCAAAGGTTTGCCGGTTACACTGGGTATCCTGTACATCGCGGCAGCCCGGGCCAATGGCTGGGGCGCCGTGGGGCTCAATTTTCCCGAGCATTTTCTAGTGCGGCTGGAATTTGGCGGGCGCCGTCTGATACTCGATCCGTTTGCCCGAGGTGAGATCGTCTCGGTGCCGCGGCTGCGGGAGCTGGTCAAGCTCACATTAGGCCCCACCGCTGAGTTACGCCCGGACTATACCGAAGCCGCCAGCACGCGTGACGTGCTGCTGCGACTACAGAACAATCTCAAAATCCGCTTTATCCGGGCCGGCATGGATGAATCAGCGGCCGATATCCTGGAGGCCATGCTGTTGCTCGCCCCGGATCATGCGGCACTGTGGCGCGATTATGGGCTGATCCTCGCGCGCCTTGGGCAGGAGCATCGCGCGCTGGTTGCGCTCGAAAACTTCCTCACCCTGTCGACTGATGAACCCACCCGGCACCAGACCGCCGCGCTGGTGGAGCAGTTGCGCGCCCTGACCGCCCTGAGCGGGGCCTAAGCCAGATCAAACAACAGCAGGTCGGCAGATCCATCTGCCTGCAAGTGCAGAGCTGAGGTTTGGCTGAGCGCCAGCCCATCGCCTGCGTCAAGCCGCTGACCATTCACCGTCAGCGGCCCGGCGATCACTTGCAGCCAGACATGACGAGCGGGCGATACTGAGACAGGACGCGCCTCCCCTGCTGCCAGCACCACCCGGCTTAGCCGTGCATCCTGATTGATGCCTAACGAGCCGTCAGCGCGATCCGGGCTCACCAGTACATGCACCCCCGGCGTTGCGCTGTGGGCAAAGTTTTTCTGCTCATAACTTGGTGGCAAGCCCTGCCGCTCAGGGTGCAGCCAGATTTGCAATAGATGCAAGGTGTCCGTGGCGGAAGGATTGAATTCGCTGTGCCGCACACCAGTCCCGGCGCTCATACGCTGCACCTCGCCGGGGCGAATAAGTGCTTCATTCCCCATGGAGTCACGATGTGCGACAGCGCCCTGCAGTACGACCGTGATAATTTCCATATCGCGATGGCCATGCAGGGGAAAGCCGCCACCGGGAGCGATCCGATCGTCATTGATGACCCGTAAGGCGCGAAAACCCATATGCGCGGGATCGTAATACTCGCCGAAGGAAAAACTGTGATAACTGGTGAGCCAGTCCAGTGAAAACTGACCGCGGGCAGCAGCAGGGCGCAGGACCATCATACTGGCGGCCTCCTTTGCCGCTTGCCCTTACATGGTATCTCGTCTAACACATTGCAAGTGCTTGAGTTTTTGTAGTCACTTTCGCCATCTTTTCGCCGTATGTCTCACCCGTCAACACTCTCTCTGCCTCGCCTTGCCCTGCGCTGCGCCCGGCGCGCTCTGCTCGTGGGTCTGAGTACGCATCTACTGGCCGGACTGATTGGCCTGCTGCAAGCTCTCACACTGGCCGAGGTCCTGCTGCGTGTATCCGAAGGCACTGATTTTACCCGCCCACTGCTACTGCTGGCGGCACTCCTGCTCCTGCGTCCGCTGCTGAGCGTCGTGGCTGAGTGGAATCAGGCGAAGGTCAGCGCCGCTACCCGTGCCGATCTGCGCCATAATTTGTACCGCGCCCTCATGGCGCAAGGGCCGGTGCGGCTGAGCGCCACCACCAGCGGCACCATGGCCAGCATTTTTGTTGAGCGGGTGGAGGCCTGTGATGGCTTTCTGACGCGTTATCTACCTGCCATAACCGGTGTTACCATTTTACCGGCGGCCAGCCTGCTGTTGATGATCTGGCTTTGCCCCCCCGCAGCCCTGATCTTGCTGGCGGTGCTGGTGTGCATGCCGCTGCTGCTGGCCATCTTTGGCGTCCTCGCCAAGACAGCCAGTGAGCGGCAGTTTGTTGCCCTCACCCGCATGGGCAGTTTGTTTGCCGATCGGTTGCGTCATTTGACGCTGCTGCGCATCCTGGGCGCGGCGGTGCGCGAGCAGGATCATCTGGCGGCGAGTGCCTCGGCGTTCCGAAGGCGCACTCTGGCCGTGCTGCGTGTAGCCTTTCTTTCCGCTGGCGTTCTGGATGTTCTGACGGCTGCAGCCATCATCGCGCAGGTCGTACTGTTGCTGCACGTGCAGGCCCCGCTGTCGTTAGCACTGCCTGTGCTTCTGCTCACCCTCGAGTTCTTTGTGCCGTTACGCGCCTTCACGGCGGGCTATCATGACCGGGCCAGCGCCAGCGCGGCCCTGACCGACATCGCCCCGCTCCTGACCCCGCTGGCTGAACCGGCAGCTGGTCGGCGCCAGCTGCCCGAACCGCTCCGGCACCCCAGTCTTGATATACTCAAGGTCAGCTATACGTATCCGGGACGCACGGCCCCGGCCCTCAGGGAGTTTTCCCTGCACGTTGATGGTACTGAATTTTTGGCGCTTACCGGACCGAGCGGGAGTGGCAAAAGCACGCTTTTACAATTGCTGCTTGGCTTCATTCGCCCGGACAGTGGGGCCATCGCCGTGGCACAGCAGCCACTCGACCAGATTGACCCGCAGCAGCGGGCGCGACTGTTCAGCTACATCGGTCAGCGC